>DATGUF010000040.1:0-42429 GCA_035301485.1 Alcanivoracaceae bacterium | reverse complement strand
AGCTTCTCGATGATACTTTCAATATCTTTTTCACGATCAATACGGCGCTCATCCAGTAACTTGGCAATGCGTTTGTAAGGGCCGGGCTGCAAGTAGCGGAAAGATAGGTCTTCTAATTCCCACTTCAAATGCCCAATCCCTAAACGGTGCGCTAAAGGGGCGTAGATATCGAAAATTTCAATGGCCACCTTTTGCTGCCGCTCTGGCTCTGCTTCCGTCAGCGCATGTAAAATCACTGTTCGCTCTGCGAGCTTCAGCAATGCCACACGCACATCATCAATCAAACTAACGAGCATTTTACGCACGTTATCGAGCTGGCCTTCTTGCTGGCCGAGCACAGGTTTTCTACTGGGAGTAATGATGGAACTGATGGCTGCCATCCGTAGCACACCTTCCACCAAAGTGGCGGTGGCTTGCCCAAACTCCTTTTTCACGCGCTCAAGGCTCAGCCGATCTTCACGTACTGAACGATACAAGAGCGCTGCCGGCAAGGCTTCTCCGTCTACTTTGAGGTCGGCAAGTACATCAACCATTTCCAATCCAATGCGGAAACAGCCAATACCGTAAGGCCAACTCGTGCCCTCTTCCTCACCAAGACGTTCACATTCAGCAGCTATCTCACAGGCTTTTGCCATCATGGCTTCATCTGTGCCTACACAACGCTGTGCAACACTGCTTATCCAGGCCGGTAAATCGCTATATTGCCCCGATAATGGCTGAAGACGACGCACCGTAACCACACTTCTCTCCTTTGAAAACTAGCGACGCTCGAACAAGGCGATGGATTCCACATGAGAGGTATGTGGGAACATATCCATCACTCCCGCTGCAACAAGATGATAACCGTGTGCCTTAAGTTCACCTGCATCACGTGCCAACGTGGCCGGATTACAAGACACATAAACAATTTTTTCTGCGCCAAACTTTGGCAAAATGGGCACCATTTCTAACGCACCACTGCGCGGTGGATCTAGCAGCACACGATCAAAAGGTTGCGCAGCCCATTCTTGCCCTTCCACACTTTGCTGCAAATCCCAAGCGTGAAAAGCAACGTTGTCGATATTATTAGCGCGCGCGTTTTCATAGCCGCGCTGCACCATGGCTTCACTCACTTCCACGCCCACGGTATGCGCGCTTTGCGTGGCAAGCGGTAAGGTGAAATTACCCAGCCCACAGAATAAATCGAGCACACGATGGTGCTTCTCCACCCCAAGCAACTCAATAGCTAGCGGTACCATTGCTTGGTTGATCGCCATATTCACTTGGGTGAAATCTTTCGGATGAAAAGCCATGGTTAAATCGTAGGCAGGGTGCGTAAAGTGCAACCGCTCCGCGCCTTCTTCTGGCCACACTCTATGTACGCTATCTTCGCTTTTTGGCTGTAAATAACAGTGCCATTCACGCGCACGGCAAAACTCCACCAAAGCAGTAAAATCCTCCGGTGAAAGTGGGTCCATGTGGCGGAAAATCAAGGCCACGGTATCCTCATCAGCAGCCACTTCAATCTGCGGAATACGGTGTTTAGCTTCTAGCCCATTAAGTAGTTCGCGCAACGCCATTAAGTGGTGCCCCACTTCTGGCACCAACACTTCACAACTTTGCATATCGGCTAAAAAATTACTGCGCTTTTCACGAAAGCCGATCAAGGTGGTTTCTTTAGGCCCCACATAACGCGCACCTAAGCGTGCCTTAGTGCGATAACCCAAACTTGGCCCACGCAACGGCTCTAACCATCTTTCTGGTTGCACGCCTCCAAACCGTTCTAGTTGTTCAGCTAACACACTTTGCTTAAAACGCAACTGCGCTTCCGTATCCATGTGCTGCAAACTGCAGCCTCCGCACAATTGCGCATAAGCACAAGGAGGCTCCACACGCTCAGCACTGGGCACTAAAATTTCTTCGGCATACCCTTCATCATAATTTTTACGCTGGGAGCTGTAGCGAAACATTACTTCTTCACCCGTAAGCGCATTATCGATGAAGATGGTTTTGCCTTCTTTACGTGCAATACCACGGCCTTCATGGCTCATGCTTTCAATATCAATGCGCACAGCGTCTTGCGGTAAACGCTGGCGGCGCGAACGACGACGTGCCATAAACTTATCACTCTAGTAAAAATGAGCGGCATACACTGCCCCAACTTAAGGCAGTGTGCAAGCCGCTTACTCAGGTAGTTATAACCTTGTTATTTAGGCTGGAAAACACCGGTGGAAAGGTAACGGTCACCGCGGTCGCACACGATGGCCACAATCACTGCATTTTCAAGTTCTTCCGACAAGCGCAAAGCTCCTGCCACAGCACCGCCAGATGATACGCCACAGCTTATGCCTTCTTCGCGGGCTAAACGGCGCATGGTTTCTTCTGCTTCAGCTTGGCTTACATCGAGCACTTTATCCACGCGGCTTGCATCATAAATACTGGGCAAATAAGCCTGAGGCCAACGACGTATACCCGGAATATTAGAGCCATCTTGGGGTTGCATGCCAACAATTTGTATTTGCTCGTTCTGCTCTTTTAAATATTTAGACACGCCCATAATAGTACCAGTGGTACCCATGGATGAAACGAAATGGGTAATGGCGCCTTGCGTGTCGCGCCAAATTTCAGGCCCAGTGGTTTCATAGTGTGCTAAGGGGTTATCAGGGTTAGAAAACTGATCTAATAAAAAGCCTTTACCATCTGCTTGCATTTGCGCAGCAATGTCGCGTGCGCCTTCCATGCCACCTTCCTCTTCTGACACTAAAATAAGCTCTGCTCCATAAGCTGCCATGGAATCTTGGCGTTCTTGCGTGGAATTAGCTGGCATCAAAAGAATCATTTTGTAACCGCGCATGGCCGCAGCCATGGCTAATGCGATACCTGTATTACCGCTAGTGGCTTCAATCAGGGTATCTCCAGGCTTAATATCGCCACGCTGCTCTGCTTTCATAATCATGTTTAAAGCAGGCCTGTCCTTCACTGAGCCAGCGGGGTTGTTGCCCTCTAACTTTAATAAAATTGTATTATTGCGGTACTGTCCCATGCGTTGCAATTTCACTAATGGCGTATTACCCACTACGCTTTCAATGGTGGAAAAACTCATCTTAGCCTCTTCATAATGGTTTAAACTTGGGCATAAGATTAACAGTAAATGAAGATACTGACAGTGTTTCTCATTAAACTGCAGCTAAACCCGCTTAACCTTAGGTAATTACCTGTGAATTTCCGCAACCGCATTGCCTTATTCATTGCCACTCCCGTGGTCTTGGCCTCTTTAGCGCTGGGTAGCTTCGTGATGTTTAATCGTATCCACGAGGCACACAAAACAGGCCTAGACATGCAGCGCATGATTATGACTAGCTACGAAGCACAGTTATCCGCACTGCCCTTGTTGAATGAAGCACATGTACGCCCTGTGTTTCTACAAATGTTCAACGAAAAAGATGTGCGCGCCGCTCGTTTGATGCGCCATGGCGAAACCTTTTTACATGCGGGCCCAAGAATGATCGCCATGGAGCAGCCCCGTACAGAAAACATTGAGGCAAACCTCGTCCGTTTAGTGAGCAACAAAACATACCGGTGGCAACGGCCCACCTCCCATAACGATGCCATGCTTGAGATAGAATTTGCCCGCACTCAACAACGCATCGATATTCTTGAAACGTTGCTCATTCTCATTCTAACCCTTGGTGCTATTACTTTATTTACTCTGCTGCCCGCTTTACTCCTCAGCCGGCGCTTTATTGACCCTGTCAATGATTTCACTGCTGCGATAAACCAGGTGCGCGAGGGCGATTTATCCGTGCGTTTAGAAACGGATGCAAGAGGGGAGCTACGGCATCTTCAAGATGCCATTAACGCCATGGTAAAGGCACAGGAAGGCTCTCGGGATGAACTGCAACTGCGCGTGGACCAAGCCAGCATGGATTTGCGCGAAACCCTTGAAACCATTGAAATTCAAAACATTGAACTGGATTTAGCGCGTAAGCAGGCCATTCACGCTAGCCAAGTGAAATCCGACTTCCTGGCTAATATGAGCCACGAAATTCGTACGCCGCTCAACGGCATTATTGGTTTTGCCGAATTACTCCTAGCTTCTGGCCTCAACACGCGGCAAGAAGAATATGTGAAAACGGTGCTTACCTCTTCGGAAATACTGCTTGCAATCATCAACGATATCTTAGATTTTTCGCGCATAGAGGCAGGGAAATTACAACTGACCCACCGTAGTTTCAACCTTGTTACACTGGTTGAAGAAGCCCAAGCGCTTATGGCGCCGCTAGCGAGGGAGAAGTTTATTGAACAAGCCACTCTGATTTATTCTGATGTGCCGGTGGCACTCATCGGCGACAGCTTCCGCCTTCGCCAGGTGCTCACAAACCTTATTAGTAATGCAGTGAAATTCACACACAAAGGCGCTGTGGTGGTGCGCGTGATGATTGAAGCAGAACATCAATCCCACGTTACGATTAGCTTTTCGGTGAGCGACACGGGGCCTGGTATTGATTTAACCCAACAACACGCGTTATTTGATGCCTTCACACAACTAGACCAAGGCAGCCGCAAGCAAACAGCCGGCACCGGGTTGGGCCTTGCCATTTGCAAACGCATCGTAGAGGAAATGCAGGGTGAAATAGGCGCCTCCAACAGCGATGAGGGTGCTGTTTTCTGGTTTACCGTGAAGCTACGCCTCGATCCAGAAGCGCCTGCCCACAATATCTATGAGCCACTACCACACTTATCGGTACTGCTTATCGAACCCCATAAAAGTACTCGTTTATCGCTCGCCCAAACATTAAAAAGCTGGAGCGTAGATGTTCATGCTTTTGCTAACTTAGAAACCTTCCAACAAAGCAACACGAAAACATCCTTTGATGCGGTTGTTTGGGGCTTGGCGCCTGAACCTCATCGTAACAATACATTTAACCAATGGGTGCAGTGGCTGCACCAAGAGCAGCTACCTACTCTGTTTTTGTGCAATTCTGCCGAACGGGTGGAAACGGCGTTGGCAGCACTACCTACAGTGCCTTACTTAGTTCTCAATAAACCGGCTACACAAGAAGGGCTTTATCAGCACTTGCTCACACTAACGCAACAACAACCCCTCTTGGCCAACACTGTCACATCTAGCCGTGCCGAACCCACCATAAACGAGCCCATTACTATTTTGGCTGTGGATGATCACCCTACCAATTTACGCTTAATAACTACTTTCTTAAGCCAAGCCAACATCCATGTGCACACCGCCACCAATGGTATTGAGGCCCTCGACGCTTTAGCCAAAGAATCCTACGATTTGGTGTTTATGGATATTCAAATGCCTTATTTAGATGGCCGTGACACAGTGAAGCAATGGCGCCAACAAGAAACTGGCGACCCTCTGCCGATTATTGCGCTCACCGCTCATGCTCTTGATGAAGAAAAACAACTCTTGCTGCAAAGTGGATTTACTGACTATTTGGCTAAACCCGCTAGCCAAGAAGATTTATTACATATGGTACACAAATGGCTAACCACCACTACAGCATCCGTTTGGGATAACGCTTTGGCCATTCAGCGGGCCGGTGGCAGCGCTGAACTTGCTGCAGAGCTGCAAACACTGTTACGGCAAGATTTACAAATAGAGCGCGAGCCTTTGGCACAGTTAGGGGCCGAGCAGGAGTGGGAAGGGTTACTAGAAAAGGTGCATAAATTGCACGGTGGCTGCCGCTATTCAGGTGCCACTTTGGTGGAAAATGCCGCAGAGGCACTGGAAACCGCTTTGAAGAAACAACATAACGCTGAAGTGTTGCAACAGCTTTTGGCACAACTATTAGAGGCCATTGACGACTTCTTAGCCGCTGACCTCTAACTGTTCGAGCACCGCAAAAGCGAGCACGTAATCGCGCTCATCAGAAATACTAAGGTGCGTGCGCAACTGCCCCAAATGCATTGAGGGCAAATGCTGCAGCACGGCGCTATCCCAGGTTACTTCGGGCCTGCCAAACGCATTGGGCAGCACACACATGTGCTGCCAACTTAAACCACGCCCAAGGCCCGTACCAAGGGCTTTCAAAAGCGCCTCTTTAGCGGCAAAACGTTTGGCTAACCAAGCTGCTGAGGCCTGTTTTTCTTGCCATAGGCTAAATTCTTCAGGATGCAACAAGCGACGTGCCAAGGCTTCCCCGCGGCGGGCCAAGGCGGCTTCCATTCGTTTTACTTCAACAATATCGGTGCCAACGCCAATAATCACGACATTAACACGGCTTCATCAATGAGTTTACGCATGCGTGCTACTGCTTCTGGCAGGCCAGTAAACACAGAACGGGCCACAATTGCATGGCCAATGTTCAATTCATTAATGCCAGGTAAAGCAGCGATGGCGTGTACGTTGTGGTAGTTCAATCCGTGGCCGGCGTTCACAATCAAACCATTTTCTAAGCCGATATCTAGGCCGTTGCGTACTTGACGGAAAGCTTCTTCTTGCTCTTTGGGGTTTTTCGCTTTGGCGTAGTGGCCTGTATGAATCTCAATGGCTTCAGCACCACAGGCTACTGCCGCTTCAATTTGCTCTGGAATAGCATCAATGAAGAAGGCCACTTGCATGCCGCCCTCTTTTAGGCGGGTGGTAGCTGCCTTCAATTGCTCGAAATTACCTAACACATCAAGGCCACCTTCAGTGGTAATTTCTTCAGGTTTTTCAGGCACCAAACAAATATGCTGTGGGCGCACGCGCTCAGCGATAGTAAGCATTTCCTCAGTGGCTGCCATTTCTAAATTCATACGTGTTTGAATGGTTTCCATAAGCAATTCCACATCGCGATCAACAATGTGGCGTCTGTCTGCACGTAAGTGAACGGTAATACCATCTGCGCCGGCCTCTTCTGCTAATAAAGCCGCCTGAATAGGTTCTGGTTCTACACCTGCACGCGCTTGGCGCAAAGTGGCCACGTGATCAATGTTTACGCCTAATAAAACTCTTTTCATAATGCTTTCCTATACTTTTTTACCACTGGATTGTGCTAAGAATAATTGCCTACTTTGTAAGGGTTTGTCGCCGATATGAGAGGCCAAAATGGCTCTCAACATATCACGGGCGGCACGCCGTGTGGAGGCGCTCCATTGCCGTTGCCCAAGGGCTAGAATATCTTCCCCTAGCCAACCCTGTTGTGCGGGTTGCCACCCTATTTCTGCATACCAAGCATAACGCTGTGCTGTTTGCAGCGCCTGCCCTTGTGCATCGTGGCTGCAATCTACGGCATACCCTAACTGGGCTAATAACAGCAATTCGAACTCACGCAATATCACATCAGGCGGCTGTTCTTTCTCGGCTAAGGCTTCAAGCGCATTCGCATAAGGCGTTAACAAAGCTGGCTGCTTATCGTGACGGTGCAATAAACGCAGCAACAACTCGTTCAAGTAAATGCCGCAGTATAAAGCTGTGCCAGTTAAGGCCACGGCGCCAGCAGCGGCTTCGTAATGCCGCAGGCTTAATAAATCGCCACGGCCATGCAATTGTACTAATAAAGGTTGAAAGGGCTGCAGGAGTGGGTTCTTTCTGCCGCCTCGTGCCACCACGCCCACCCGGCCATACTGGCTCGTTAGCAACTCAAGAATGAGGCCGGTATCTTGGTATGCTCTGCGGTGCAATACCCACGCCAGCTGTAAGTTACTGTTGGCTGTCCACATACCCTAAGGAGCGCAACGCTCTCTCATCATCAGACCAACCGCGGCGCACACGCACCCATAAGCGCAACATCACTTTACGGCCAATAAGCTGCTCAATTTCTTTGCGGGCGTCGGTGCCAATTTTCTTAACACGGTCGCCATTGGTGCCGATGAGGATTTTTTTCTGCCCCGTGCGCTCCACCAGAATAGAAGCTGATATATGCGTCACTCGTGGGCCATCTTCCCACAACTCCACTTCCACCGTCATTTGGTGCGGCAATTCATCACCGAGTTGACGAAATATTTTTTCGCGGATCATTTCTGCCGCTAAAAAACGCAAGTTACGGTCGGTGATATCGTCTTCGTCGTACAAAAACGGGCCTTCAGGTAGCCTTTGTTGTAGCGCCTTTTCTAGCGCATCAAGATTCTGCCCCCCCAAAGCAGACACAGGGATAACTTCGGCAAAATCACGCTTTTTCTGCAACATTTGAATGTGAGGCAAAAGAGCGTTTTTGTCCTCCAACGTATCTACTTTATTGATCACCAAAAATACGGGTACAGACAGCCCTTCTAATAAAGATAATACGTACTCGTCCCCTTGGTTCCACTTCAAGGCATCCACGGTGAAGCAGATAATATCCACCCCTGCCAACGCTTGATAAGCGGTTTGGTTCATGGCTTTATTGAGCGCGCGCTGTTCTTCTTCTTGGATACCCGGCGTATCGGCGATAACAATTTGATAATCATCGCGCGTAAGAATGCCATGGATACGGTGCCGCGTGGTTTGTGGACGACGCGAGGTAATGCTAATTTTTTGACCAATTAAATGGTTCATCAACGTGGACTTACCCACGTTTGGACGCCCTATAAAGGCCACCACTCCGCAACGAGTAGCTGTCATAAATCTTGCTCCTTCAACCAAGCTACTGCTAGCTTAGCTGCTTCTTGTTCAGCGCGGCGACGACTTGTGCCGGTGGCTTCAAAAGATTGTTGTTGATCTGGCAAAAAACACTCCACATCGAATTCTTGGTAAGGCGCTGAGCCGCGCGAAGCCACCACTTTGTATTGTGGGGTAACAAATTGGCGCCCCTGCAACCATTCTTGCAAAGAGGTTTTCGCATCTTTCTTAGCTGTCGCTGGAGTAATGTGTGCTAATCGCTCGGTATACCACTGGTGCACAGTGTGCACACAAACCTGCTCTCCACCATCGAGCAATATAGCACCAATAATCGCTTCAAGGGCATCTGCCAAAATAGAGGCGCGGCGCCGGCCACCACTTTTCAACTCGCCGGGGCCCAATAATAAATGCTCGCCAATGTTCAGTTCGGTAGCTATTTCAGCTAGCGTCGCTTCACGCACCAGCTTGGCACGCATGCGGGTCAGCTGCCCTTCTCCAGCTTCTGGAAATTGATCAAACAACCAACGAGCCACCATGAGCCCTAGTTGGGCATCACCCAAAAACTCAAGGCGTTCGTTGTTTGTTTTTTTATCGGCACTGCGATGAGTGAGCGCTTGCACAAGCAGCTCTTCTTGGTGGAAGGTATAACCAAGACGTCGTATTAACGCATTCAGGGGTGTAGTCACTCGTCTATCTTTGTGTCGTTAGCTACTTTGTCGATGGCCCAGTTACGATGGAATTTGGGCACAGAAAAAATAGGCTTCCAGTGCATCCAAATACCCATGGCACGGCCAACAATATGGTCTTCTGGGATAAAGCCCCAGAAGCGGCTGTCGCTACTATTATCGCGGTTGTCGCCAATACCAAAATAGTGGCCTGCAGGCACTTCCCACACACCATTAGCGGTGCGTTGTTGCCAACCACCCGCGTAATGCGGCACCCACTCTTGGCGCACTAAATGAGGGTGGCCATCTATGGTTTCTATTAGCTGACGTTCGCGAATGGCACCACGACGCTGCTGCGACAATTCCTTTTGTGGCACCACTTCACCATTGATGTAAAGGCGCCCGTCGCGCTGCTCCACTATGTCGCCTGGAAGCCCTACCACGCGTTTAATAAAGTTTTGCTTGGGATTCACCGGATAGCGAAACACCATAATATCGCCGCGCTTCGGCTCGCCCACGGAAACAATTTTTGTATTCGTCACAGGCAGGCGCAAACCATAGCTGAATTTATTCACTAGAATAAAATCATTCACTTCTAAACTTGGAATCATAGAACCCGAAGGAATAGTGAAAGGCTCTACAATAAAAGAGCGAATCACCAACACCACGAAGAACACTGGCAACATGGAGTTGGTGAATTCCACCGTATCTTTAATGGCTTTCGGGCCTTTCTCGCGCAAATGAAAAAGCTTATCGGCTCCCCAAAACACTAACCCTATAACAACAGCTAGGCTTAACCAGAAGCCAATATCTATATTCATTATTCGCCCACCTTCAACACGGCTAAAAACGCTTCTTGCGGGATTTCCACACTACCTACTTGCTTCATGCGTTTTTTACCTTTCTTCTGGTTTTCAAGCAGCTTCTTCTTACGGCTCACGTCACCACCGTAACACTTGGCCAATACGTTCTTACGTAAGGCTTTTACGTTGGTACGCGCAATAATCTTGCTGCCTATCGCTGCCTGAATGGCCACGTCGTACATTTGGCGCGGCACCAGCTCTTGCATTTTTTCCACCAGCAAACGGCCACGGTAAAGGGCTTGGTCTGTATGGCAAATCATGGCGAGAGCATCTACTTTGTCGCCATTAATCAACACATCCACGCGCACTAATTTCGCCGCTTCGAAACGATCAAACGCATATTCTAAAGAGGCGTAACCACGGCTCACAGATTTTAAGCGGTCGAAGAAATCCATCACCACTTCAGCCATGGGGATATGGTACGTGAGCGATACTTGGTTACCGTGATACACCATGTTTTTTTGCACACCACGGCGCTCCATGGCCAAGGTAATCACGTTACCCACATAATCTTGTGGCACCAATATGTTCACACGCGCTATGGGCTCACGGAACTCTTCCACCACGTTGCCTTCGGGCAAATCTGAAGGGTTATCCACATATATGGTGCTGCCATCTGATAACAGCAGCTCATACACCACTGTGGGCGCGGTAGTGATTAAATCCAGATCATATTCACGCTCTAGGCGCTCTTGAATGATCTCCATGTGCAGCATGCCTAAAAAACCTACGCGGAAACCAAACCCTAAGGCATCAGAGGTTTCTGGCTCATAGAACAAAGAGGCGTCGTTCAAAGCGAGGCGTGATAATGCCTCACGAAAATCCTCGTACTCATCAGCACCCGTGGGGAACATGCCAGCATATACTTGCGGCTTTACCTGTTGGAAACCTGGTAGCGCTGGTACATCTTCTGCTCGTGCAGAAGTAATGGTATCGCCCACTGGGGCGCCTTGAATATCCTTAATGCTAGCGGTAATCCAACCCACTTCGCCTGCTTGCAGGATTCCAGTTTCTTCTCTTCTTGGAGTAAAAATACCGATATCACTGAGCACATGGCTTTGCCCTGTGGATTTAATCGTGATGCGGTCTCCTTTTTTCATGCTACCTTCCACCACGCGCACGAGTGACACTACGCCGAGGTAGTTATCAAACCAGGAGTCGATGATTAAACATTGCAAATCTGCATCGCGGCTGCCTTGTGGTGCGGGAATTTTGGCCACCAGCTCTTCTAGCAAATCTTCGATACCGATGCCCGATTTAGCACTCACTTCACAGGCTTCCGATGCATCAATCCCGATAACATCTTCGATTTCACCTTTTACGCGCTCAGGCTCTGCTTGGGGCAAATCGATCTTATTCAGTACTGGCAGTACTTCGAGATCTTGTTCGATGGCGGTATAACAAGTAGCTACTGATTGTGCTTCTACGCCCTGGGCTGCATCCACCACAAGCAAAGCACCTTCACAAGCTGCTAGCGAGCGGGAAACTTCGTAGGCGAAGTCTACGTGGCCGGGGGTGTCAATGAAGTTAAGCTGGTATTTTTCGCCGTTACGTGCCTTGTAGTACAAGGTCACACTTTGTGCCTTAATGGTAATACCACGCTCACGCTCGAGATCCATAGAATCGAGCACACGGTCTTGTTGCTCGCGCTCTTCTAAGCCACCGCATACCTGAATAAAGCGGTCTGCAAGGCTAGATTTACCATGGTCAATGTGAGCAATAATGGAAAAGTTACGAATATGGCTGATATCAGTCACAGAAATGTCGCATTCCTAAAATAATGGGAGGCTATTCTACTCGATTTTCTCATTTTAGTGCATTGTTTAAACACTAATAGTGGTGATTTACGTAGAATTAGCCAAGAAAAAAGGGGCATCGTTGCCGACGCCCCTTACATAGTGTGCTAAAACGGCTTATTTTTCCACTTTTATAGCAAGGAACATGGGGTATTCACCTCGTTGCACCAACAGGGGCACCCAAGTTTCTTTCGGCAGATCCTTTGCTACGCGCTCTAAATCTTCAGCGGAATTAACCGGCTGGTTATTAACGCTGCGCACCACATCACCACGGCGCACGCCCGCATTGGCGGCAGGGCCTTTGCCCACTTCCAACACACGCACACCTTCTTCAATATCTAGTTTTTTGCGCTCTTCAGCGGTTAATGCTTCCACTTGTAGGCCTAACACAGCTTCACGTGAAGCCTCCTCTTTTGCGTTGGAGCCAACCGTTGCTGCTGTTTCATTTTCCATGGCTTCTACCACCACCTTTAAGGTGCGCTTCTTGCCATTCCGTAACACTTCCATATTCACTTTAGTACCTGGCTTCACGCGCCCTACCAAGTGCGGCAAATGGCTAGAGCGTTTCACTTCAATGCCATTAAATTTAATAATCACGTCGCCCGCTTTAACCCCCGCCTTTAATGCAGGAGAATCTGGCGACACTTGCGCTACGAGGGCACCCATGGGTTTGTCGAGGCCAAAAGAGGCTGCTAAATCACGATCTACCCCTTGGATCATAACGCCAAGCCACCCGCGCTTTACTTCGCCGGTTTCTTTCAACTGATCCACCACTTCCATGGCCATATCAATGGGGATAGCAAACGAAAGCCCCATAAAGCCACCAGAGCGTGAAATAATTTGCGAGTTAATGCCCACTACCTCGCCAGCCATATTAAACAAAGGGCCACCTGAGTTACCGGGATTAATCGCGACATCGGTTTGAATAAAAGGCACATAGTTTTCATTCGGCAAACTGCGCCCCACAGCACTCACAATACCTGCCGTTACTGTGCTCTCAAAACCAAAAGGAGCCCCAATAGCCAACACCCATTCACCCACTTTTAACTCATCAGAGGAGCCAATTTTAACGGGCTGCAACCCTTTGGCATCAATCTTCAGCACCGCCATATCACTCTGTTTATCGGTACCCACCACAGTGGCCTTGAGCTCACGTAAATCTTGCAAACGCACCAATACTTCATCAGCACCATGCACCACATGGTAGTTCGTCAAAATATAGCCGTCTGAGGAAATGATAAAACCAGAACCCTGTGACTCACGATCGCGCTCAGGCAAGGTAAAATGATCTTCTAGCCCTTCAAAAAAATGGCGAAAAAATTCCGGCACCTGCCCTGTTATGTTGCCACCTTGGCGGCTGGAGGCTTTTTGCAACGTACTAATATTTACCACCGATGCTTGGTTGTCTGCTGCAAGCTTGGTGAAATCAGGCAACGAACTTGCCTGTACTGAACTGCTCAACAACCATCCTGCCATGAACATCATTAATAGTTGCAAGTACCACTGGGTTCTTCTTTTTAACATCGTCAACCTCTTTACATGCCTAATGATCAGCAATTGTTTTTGATTTTAAAGTGCTCGGCTGAGCCTATTCGCTAGCATAATCTTAGGGTTAAGTACTAGCGCTTAACCGCTCCGTAGGGGATGGAGCGGTATAAACTGCGTAAGGGGTACCTCAGTTACTGTGCTACTTCTTCGCCAATGAAATGAATTTGCGGCTGCTGCGCGCCTTCCAACGAATTCAACAAAGGCGATATTAGCTCTTGCGCTTCTTCTTCTGCCGCTTTTGTTTCTTCTGCTTCAGGGTTTAAGCGCTGCGAAACAAATTCTGCGCGGGGACCACTGTTATTAATCGTACTTTGCATGCTGCTAGGTGCAGCTGCACTTGTGGGGGCAAAACCAGCCGCACCCTCATCCACCTGCCAATATTGCCATCCCACCAACACGGTTGCTGCAGCCACCGAAGCGGCCACCATGGTTTTTGCTATGCCACTCCACCATGGCTGCTGTTTTTCTTGTGGCGCTTGCCCAATCGCGGCCTGTATCTGCGCAGCAAAATCATCAGGGGCTAGCGCGGCAGGCTTGCCTTTCAGAGCATCCTGCGCTAGCTGCCAGCGAGACATGGTTTGTAGTTCTTCATCGGAACTGTCGCGCAACACTTGGCGCACCTCAAACTCTGTCAGTTCGCTATCTAGCAGCGCTGATAAACGCTCTTTGTTGATTTCTTGGGACATTGATACACCTCACCACACCTAATAATCAATACTAGGTATCGCCTTATGGACGGTACCCACTAGTGTTTTTCAAGCAAAGGACGAATGACCTCATCAATTGCCTCACGCGCTCTAAAAATTCTTGATCGTACTGTGCCTACAGGGCATTCCATAACTGCCGCTATATCTTCATAGCTCAAGCCATCAAACTCTCGCAGAGTGATCGCTACTTTGAGCTCCTGCGGCAAAGCAGCAATGGCACCTTGAATGGCAGCGTTCAGTTCTTCAGACATCGCCATGGACTCTGGAGTTCCCATATCTCTTAAACCATCTGAATCCACAAACTGTTCTGCTTCCATGGCATCCAAGTCTGAATTAGGCGGGCGGCGCCCTTTAGCCACTAAATGGTTTTTGGCTGTGTTCACAGCAATCCGATAGAGCCACGTGTAAAACGCACTATCACCACGAAACTTAGGCAAAGCGCGCCACGCTTTTAAAAACGTTTCTTGCGCCACGTCCTGCACTTCGTCGGGATCCCGCACATAGCGGCTAATTAAAGCAAACACTCGATGCTGATATTTATTAACTAATACACCAAAAGCGCGTTCATCGCCTTTCTGACAACGCTTTACTAATTCTTGATCCGGCACGCGGAATCCCCCTGGCTCAATATATTAAAACTAGCCATTAGCTCACTATGATGCGCAAACATTTAAAAAGTTCCCCACTCAAGCAAACAGCTTCATTTACAACAAAATTATGCTGAGTGTAGCAAAGGATGGACAGTGTTATGTATTATAACCAAAATCTTACATTCATCTCGGCCACTGTGGTTAACCCGAACACCTCATGGCAAACCCTCTTACGGAGTATTCACTGTGGCTGTGTTTCAGCACGACGTACTTATTATTGGTAGTGGTGCCGCCGGCCTTACCACCGCCCTGCACTTACCCAAACATTTGCAAGTGGCCGTGCTCTCGAAAGGCAAACTTACTTACGGCAGCACCTATCATGCGCAGGGCGGCGTAGCGGCAGTACTCGATAAATCCGACTCCCTACAGGCGCACATTGAAGATACCCATGTGGCGGGGGCCGGCTTATGTGATGCTGAGGCCGTACATAAAACCATTGCGGGCGGGCCTGCCACCATTCGCTGGCTAGCCGACCAAGGAGTGAAATTTACACGCTACGAGGAAGATGGCCACCTAGGCTACCACCTTACGCAGGAAGGGGGGCACAGCCATAGGCGTGTATTGCATGTGGCCGATGCCACAGGTGCTGCTATTTCCACTACTTTAATTGAGCGGGCACAACAACAAGACAACATTCACTTATTTGAACATCGTGTTGCCGTAGATCTAATTACCGAGGATGAAGGCGAGCAAAGACGTTGCGTAGGTGCTTATATCCACGACAGCGAACGCGATTATACCGACGTATTTCTTGCCCGCTGCGTGGTACTCGCCACTGGCGGGGCGGCCAAAGTTTATCTTTTCTCCTCTAACCCAGATGTGGCTACCGGGGATGGTATTGCCATGGCTTGGCGTGCGGGTTGCCGTGTTGCCAACATGGAATTTATGCAATTCCACCCCACCTGCCTGTTTCACCCCAAGGCCAATAGTTTTTTAATCACTGAAGCGGTACGCGGCGAAGGGGGCCACTTGCTGTTGCCCAATGGCGAACGCTTTATGGATAAATTCCACCCTCGCGCAGAACTAGCACCACGCGACATCGTGGCTCGCGCTATTGATTTTGAAATGAAGCGCCTAGGTGTAGAGCATCTTTATCTTGATATCAGCCATAAAAGCGAAGACTTCATCATCCACCACTTCCCCACTATTTATGCTAAATGTTTGCAGTTAGGCATAGACATCACCAAAGAACCGATTCCTATTGTGCCTGCCGCACACTATACCTGTGGTGGTGTACTCACCAATATGCACGGCGAAACAGATGTCAAAGGCCTCTATGCTATTGGCGAAACCGCTTCCACTGGATTGCACGGCGCCAACCGCATGGCTAGCAATTCACTGTTGGAGTGTTTTGTATTTGGTAAAGCTACAGCAGAACACATTATTTCTGAGTTGCCGCCTTTACCTAAATGCACGGTGCCCGAATGGGATGACAGCCAAGTAACGGATTCCGATGAAGATGTGGTGATCAGCCACAACTGGGATGAATTACGGCGCTTTATGTGGAACTATGTGGGTATTGTACGCACCGTGAAACGGCTTGAGCGGGCCATGCACCGCATTGATTTGCTCAAAGATGAGATCCAGGAATATTACTCTAACTACCGAATTTCTAAGGATCTATTAGAACTACGCAACTTAGTGGTGATCAGTGAGCTGATTGTACGTTCGGCGTTGGCACGCCAAGAATCCCGTGGGCTGCATTACGTGTTAGACTTCCCCGACACGCTAGACACCGTTAGTGATACGGTTTTAGTGCCCAACAGGGCTAGCGCTTAACCGTTAGCGGCCAGTGCACTAATACTTGTAAGGCGCGCCAGTACTGTTCGGGCACTTGATCGCGCCACAACACTTGCTTGTGCAATACACAACACACCCCCAAATAAGTGAGTGGCAAGGGCTGTGGCACCGTAATAATACGCCCTTGATCCATGCCTAACAGTACTTTATCAGGGTAAAGTAACAGCCATTGCGGGCTTTCGAGATCTTCGTGCCACACCCACCAATAGCGCAACACAAACAAGGTGCTCAACCCCTGCCACCACCAAGCGATGCCTGCCATCCAAATGGCGCAGCAAAACAAGGCACTCGCCACCAACACTGCCTTGGTGGCATAGCGGCTTTTAGTTATATAAATTCTCTGACCCCAAACGTTCGAGGAAATAACGCACGAAGGCGGCGAGTTCGGGATCTTCTGGCACTTCCTTACCGGTGAACCACACGAACATGTCGGCGTCTTCACAACTGAGCAAGCGTTCAAAGAGCTGTTGGTTTTCTTGGGTGTCATGTAAAAACACTTCGTTCAAGTAAGCGTTGAGCAGCACATCGGTTTCTTTTAGGCCACGACGGCACTGCCAAGACAACCTACGCTGATGCTCTTCTGGTGTGAGTGTTTCTTTCTCTTGATGCATGTTCTCAACCCTAACAAATTTAAGTGAAGTATTTACGAACTAACAATCGCCACGCATATTACCTATGATGGCGACAAACGATAAGCAATTAAGGAGACTTTCTTGATGCTAGACCAATGGTCCGACTTTTTAGCCCAACAGGGCGCCACTTACGACGATAGCGGCCAATTGCTGCAGTTTAGCACGCCTTTCGATAACGCTTTTGCTTACAGTCAGCATTTATGTGTTCTCAACTTAATCGGCGATGATGCGCACAAATTTATGCAGGGCCAGCTTTCTTGTGACATAGAGGAAGTTCGCAAAGGAGCTGCACGTTTAACTGCGCACCTTAGCTTACAAGGGCGCGTTCAGGTGAGTTTTTGGGTACTCCCCCATCCTAGCGAAGAAAACGGCTATTGCTTACTAATGCCCCGTAGCATGGTGGAGGCACTACAAACTTTGTGGCAAAAGTACCTCATGTTTTCACGTTCCAAACTTACTGTGTTTGAAGAGGCAGTGGTGCTTAGCGCTCCCACAGAGCCTGCTCAAGCCCTTTGTGCTGCATTAGCACTAGACAGTGAAGCCGAATTTGGCCAACAGGATAACTGGCAGCACTTTCAACAACACGGCCATTATTATTTTCTTACTACCATTGAGCAACTCACTAACATTTGGCCCACCCTCACAGAGATAGGCTCCATAGGCGGCATGCTGCAAGCCCAATTCTGGGATATTCACAATGGCGTGGCGCACATTTACCCCGGCGGCGAGAACAAAGCCTTACCGCAAGCCATGAACTACGACCTCATACAAGGCATTAGCTTTAACAAAGGCTGCTACACGGGCCAAGAAGTGGTGGCGCGCATGAAATTTAGAGGACAGCTACGTCAGCGCTTGCACCACCTTAGCTGGCCTGAAGATACAGACACCACCCCTGGCCTAACACTGCGCAATGCAGAGGGACGCGCTGTGGGACACCTTGTTAACGCCATCCGCGAAGGCGGCAGCACGCATGCTCTTGCCGTCATACGTCGTGATATGGATTTACCAAGCGCCATTGAGGACACTGAGATTCATACTCATTTACAATCTTTACCCTACGCTTTACCAGAGATCGGACAATAATACGCGGTTACTCTATTGCAATATTGATTAAGCCCTATTTTAAGGAAACACCATGAGAGCTTTACTAACTGGCCTAACCACCCTCGTGCTACTCACCGTTAATACGGTGTTCTTTTTCATCCCCATCCTGCTGCTCGCCGTGCTACGGCTCATCATGCCGCATAAAGGGCTGAAAAGAACGGTGGCTAATGCCATTACGAAAGTGGCAGAAACGTGGGCTGAAGGGTTTAAGCTCATCATTAACGTTTGTACTAAAGTGAAGTGGGATATCCGCGGCCAGCAAGATTTAAACAAGCAAAGCTCTTACCTTGTACTGAGCAACCACCAATCTTGGGTGGATATCCCTGCACTCATCCAGGCTTTTAACAACCGCACCCCTTATTTTAAATTCTTCTTAAAGAAAGAATTAATTTGGGTGCCCTTTCTTGGTTTTGCTTTTTGGGCTTTGGATTACCCTTTCATGAGCCGTTATTCCAAGGAAACCCTGCGCAAAAAACCGCATCTTAAGGGCAAAGACATAGAGGTAACCAAGGCGGCCTGTGAAAAATTCAAGGGCATTCCTGTTACTGTGGTGAATTATGTAGAGGGCACGCGTTTCACCCCTGAGAAAAAAGCCCATCAAAACTCACCTTACAAACACCTTTTGCGCCCCAAAACAGGCAGCCTTGCGTTCACCTTAGGCACCCTAGGCGAGCAATTTGATACACTCTTAGACGTGACCGTCTATTACCCTGCGGGCGTCCCTACTTTCTGGGAGCTCATTAGTGGCCAAGTGGACGAAATTGTTGTCGATGTGAAAAGCCAGCCTTTAGACCCTACGCTTTGGCAGGGAGATTACGATAACGATGCGGAATTCCGTAAAGTAACCCGCGACTGGATTACACAGCTTTGGCACGAAAAAGACGATTTACTTGAGGAACTCAAATCAACACACTAGCACACTCGTATCGCTTCACATTTAGCACAGCAGAGCACTACCCCTTTACCGAGCTTTGCGCCTTCCACAGCCGCGACCAAGAGGCCTTGGGAGAGCGCGTTGAAGGGGGCCGTGTGTATAAAAACCTACGCTGGCAGGGGCAAACCCTGCAACTAGTGTTTAACCACGAGCCAGGCTTATTACAAGTGCAAGTGCTCAGCGAACAACCCTTAACCGACACCGAGCAACAAAGCCTTGCACCGCTTGCGGCCCATTTAGCCGGCTTACAGCAAAACACTGCGGCCTTTGCAGAACAGTTTTCACAACACCCCGAACTAGGCCCTTTAGTGCAATCTTCGCCGCATTTGTTTGTGGCCCAGCTCATGCCCTTTGAAGCCCTTTGCTTGGCTATTATTGGCCAACTCATCAGCGTGCCAGCGGCGCTAACTATTCGCCGCCGTTTTATTTTAGCCGGCGCCCATGAGTTTCTAGGGCTGCATGCCTTCCCTGACCATCAACTGCCATTAACACTCGGCGTGGAAGGCCTACGTCATCTTGGCTTACCTGAACGTAAGGCGAAAGCGCTATTGGCCGTAGCAAAAAAAATTGACCGGACGCCATCATTTTTACCCTTGCCTAGCACCTCAGCTTCACCACACCGTCTTAACGAACGTTTACAAAGCGTGCCGGGTGTTGGCCCCTGGACAGCACAATACACTTTGCTACGTAGTTATAATCATTTAGGGGCCGATTTATCGGGCGATGCCGCTGTACGCCGAGCGTTAGGGCACCTTCTCAACTGTGAACGCCCAAGCGCAGATACAACCCGCGCTTGGTTGCAACAATTCTCCCCTTATCAAGCCTTAGCCGCTGCGCATCTTTGGCAATGGGAACAAATTAGATCACTGTAATTTCATCTTTTGTGTTAACATTCCCCACTAAAACTCACTACTTTTGAGCACCTTCAATGGATATAACAGTTAATATTTCACGCTCTTGGTTGTGGCTCTTTGGCCTTGCTGCTGTGGTGATCATCATTGGTGGGCTAAAAGCCATTAGCCACATCATTACGCCTTTTTTATTGGCTTCTTTCTTAGCTATTATCTGCTTGCCACCATTATCTTGGATGCAACGCAAAGGGATACCTAGTTTCCTGTCTTTTCTTATTCTCTTTTCCACCGTGGGTTTTACTTTCTTCTTGCTGTTTTTAGCCATTAAAGGCACAGCAGAAAGCTTGGTCGTAAAAGCGCCTGAATACCAAGATAGGTTAGCTGAACAACTCAATATGCTGCGCGAGCTCGCTATTGCCCACGATGTGCCGGCTGAATTTATCCCTGACAGCATCCCACTGCCTAACGTGAGCACTATCACTGGCTTGGCGCGCAATCTCGCCGGTGCCTTAGGCCAGTTCACGGCCTACACTTTCTTCGTACTGTTGGTGTTTATGTTTTTACTGCTCGAAGAGAGATCCATGGTTAATCGCATGGAGGCGGCCTTCCCAGGGCAAAAGAAAGCTCGCGTTAGAGCGCGTCGCTTCTTCCGTTCTGTGAACCGCTATTTAGCTATTAAAACCACCACCAGTTTAGCCACTGGTTTAATCGTCGGTATCGGGCTCGCCGCCATAGATGTGGACTTCGCCATCCTGTGGGCAGTGCTAGCTGGTTTGCTTAACTTCATCCCCACCGTGGGTTCAATTATTGCCGCCATTCCCGCTGTGCTGATTGCATTTTTGGGCCTTGGCCTAGGTGGTGGCGTAATGACACTCGGTCTTTACGTAGTAGTTAACACCGTGATTGGCAGCATTATCGAGCCGCGCTTCATGGGCCAAACCTTTGGTTTATCTCCCGTCGTGGTATTGATTTCGTTAATGGTGTGGGGCTGGGTATTTGGCCCCGTAGGCATGCTGCTATCCATCTTATTAACCATGATTTTGAAGCTAGCATTGGAATCGAGCCCACAAACGCGTTGGCTGGGCATCATGTTAAGCGACGGCGTAAGAAGAAAATCATTCTATAGCTAAAACAGAGTGGTTTGCGGATGATCATTGAGCGCCCAATCTATGGGCGCTTTTTGTTGGCCGGTAAAATAAGCATTGATTTGCGAGAATGGCTTTGAGCCAAAAAAACCACGATAAGCAGAAAGTGGTGATGGATGCGGTGCGCAGATAATTTTGTGTTTCGAGGCATCTATCATAGCGGCTTTGCGCTGCGCATAGGCTCCCCATAATAAAAACACCAATCCTTCGCGTTGTTCATTAAGCGCTGCAATAAGTTCGTCCGTTAACCGCTCCCAGCCCTGTTTTGCATGGCTGCCTGCTTGCTTGGCTTCCACGGTGAGCACGGCATTCAACAGCAACACCCCCTGCTTTGCCCAAGGCGTTAAATTACCTGTGGCGGGCAAAGGCACGCCCACATCATCCACCAACTCACGAAAAATATTACGCAAACTGGGCGGAATGGGCACTTCATTAGGCACAGAAAAGCTCAATCCATGGGCTTGCCCTGGCCCGTGGTAAGGATCCTGCCCTAATAATACCACCCTCACCTTCTCAAAAGGCGTGTGCAGCAACGCATCAAACCATTGCTCACGGGGTGGGTACACCGTAGCTCCAGCCGCTAAACGCTGCTCAATAAAGCCCTGCAGTTGCAGCATATAAGGTTTGTTAGCTTCTCGTTGTAACAGGGCTAACCACTGGGAATCAAGCTGTTCTGGAAGCGCCAGCATTACAGCATCATCATGCGCAACAAATGCTCCACGCGCTGCTGCAATTCATTGTCTTCAAACGCGCTTTGATTAAAGACCAAAGTGCGCTCCCAAAAAACGATTTGGTTATACAGTAGCTCAGCACTGTATAAGGGCTCTGGAATGCTCAATGTGTGGCACGCGTCTGCCAAGGCTTTGATCTGGCCTTCTAAAAACGTGTCGGCCACCTTGCGTAAGCGAGGGTCCATCATCGCTTCTTGGAAAAAAGCATGCTCAGCGACAATGTGATCGCGCCTTTCCACACCTTGAATGACATACTGAGTGAGTGCTTGGGCGAGCGTTGTGATGAGTTGAGATTTATCAGCGTCCGTTAATGTTTCCGGCAACGCTTCAATAATGTGCAAGGCCTGCGCTTGGAAAGGCTGCACCACTTCAGCCAGTGTTTGTTCAGCAAACAGTGTAAACGTATCAGCAATAAGATCGGAAATATCTTTAAAGTAATACGTAGTGGCCGACAAAGGCACCTCCGCTTCTGCGGCCACCGCTCGGTGGCGCACAGCACGGATACCATCACGAATGATGATACGCAACGTTGCTTCTAGAATCTCACGACGGCGCTGCTTACTGCTTTCCCTATGAGCACGTCTTCCTTGGTATGTCATTTTCACTTGTAATATCTCCCTCTTCGCAACATTCCCACTGCTCGTGGGGCAGTGGTTTATGAACGATTTTGTGGGCGCATGTGCGGGAACAAAATCACATCTCGAATAGAGGGCGAATCAGTGAACAGCATCACTAAACGATCAATACCGATCCCCTCACCTGCAGTGGGAGGCATCCCGTACTCTAGCGCTGTTACGTAATCTTCATCATAGAACATAGCTTCAACGTCACCCGCTTCTTTTTCAGCCACTTGCTGCTTAAAACGCTCTGCTTGGTCTTCCGCATCGTTCAATTCTGAGAAGCCATTGGCAATTTCACGGCCACCAATGAACAATTCAAAACGATCCGTCACAAAAGGATCATCATCGTTACGGCGCGCCAGCGGGGACACCTCCGTTGGGTACGCGGTAATAAAAGTGGGCTGAATTAACTGGTGCTCCACTGTTTCTTCAAAGATTTCAATTTGCACGCGGCCTAACCCATCTGCGTCGCGTAACTTGATGCCTAAGCCCTCTGCCACAGCACGTGCCTGCTCAAGGTCTGACAGTTGCTCTGCGGTGATCTCTGGGTTGTATTTTAAAATGGAATCAAACACGGTTAGGCGCTCAAAGGGTTGGCCAAAATCTAGCTCTTGCCCTTGATATACCACTAAGTGTTCACCCTTTACCATCTGCGCTAATTCACGGAACAGCTCTTCGGTGAGGTCCATTAAATCGTGATAATCCGCATAGGCTTGGTAGAACTCAATCATGGTGAATTCTGGGTTATGACGTGTAGATAGCCCTTCATTGCGGAAGTTACGGTTAATTTCGAACACCTTCTCGAAGCCACCCACCATTAAGCGCTTTAAGTACAATTCCGGCGCAATGCGCAAGTACATATCCAGATCTAGTGCGTTGTGATGAGTGATAAAAGGACGCGCCGTGGCACCACCGGGAATCACTTGCAGCATGGGTGTTTCTGCTTCAAAGAAACCCCGTTCCACCATAAACTGACGAATGCCATGTACAATTTTAGAGCGCGTAATAAAAGTATTGCGCGTCTCTTCATTCATAATGAGATCCACATAGCGCTGACGGTAACGCTGTTCTGTATCTGTAAGGCCGTGGTGCTTCTCTGGCAATGGGCGTAAAGATTTAGTAAGCAGCTGATACTCTTCCATCATTACGTATAAATCGCCTTTGCCCGACTTACACAGCTGCCCTGTTACGCCCACAATGTCACCGATATCCCACAGGCGCGTGTCTTTTTGCACATCGCGGGTAGCGTAAATTTGAATGCGGCCGCTTTGATCTTGCAGCACCTTAAAAGATTTACGGTCGAGCATTAAACGGCCAGCCACAGATACTTGAATATTCTGCGACTCTAGCTCTTCTTTCTCCAAATCCCCATATTGCTCTAGCAAAGTTCTTGCATTGGTGGTGGGGCGAAACTGGTTAGGGAAAGCATTGCCTGCTTCGCGCAGTGTGTTTAACTTTTCACGGCGCTCAGCAATCAAACGGTTTTCTTCTTGGGCAATGTTTTGCTCGTCTGTCATAAAAAACTACCTTAAGTAAAGTGAAAGGCCATGGTTTCAACCACCATGGCCCAAATATTAAAGGGCTGCTTTCAAGGAAGCTTCGATAAATGGATCTAAATCGCCATCTAACACTTGTTGTGTGTTGCGGTTTTCTACACCAGTGCGTAGATCTTTAATGCGGGCGTCATCTAATACGTATGAGCGAATTTGGCTACCCCAACCGATATCTGCCTTTGTGTCTTCCACTTGCTGTTGATGCGCGCGACGGCGCTGCATTTCAAGCTCGTACACTTTTGCTTGCAACATTTTCCAAGCTTGGTCGCGGTTTTGGTGCTGTGAGCGGTTGTTTTGACATTGCGTCACCACTATCTGCTCTTGGCCATCTTCGTCGGTAAAGGTGTAAGTTAACCGCACCGCGGAATCGGTACGGTTAACGTGCTGCCCACCCGCTCCCGAAGCACGGTAGGTATCTGTACGCACTTTGCTTGGGTCAATATAGATGTCTACGTTATCATCAATTTCTGGCGACACGAATACAGAGGTAAACGATGTATGACGGCGGCCGCCGGAATCAAAAGGAGATTTTCGCACCAAACGGTGCACACCTGTTTCTGTGCGTAGCCACCCAAAAACGTAGTCGCCTTTAATGTGCACAGTGGCGCTTTTAATACCTGCCACATCACCGCCAGAGGCTTCTACCAATTCTGTTTCGAACCCTTTGCTTTCAGCCCAACGCAAATACATGCGCAACAACATTTCAGCCCAATCTTGCGCCTCAGTACCACCAGAGCCGGCATGAATTTCAAGGTATGCATTATTTGCATCCATCTCGCCGGAGAACATACGACGAAACTCTAGTTGTGCTACGCGCTCTTCCAAGCCGTTAAGTTCTTCTGCAAGGTCTTCCACTAGGCTTGGCTCATCCTCTTCTAGCGCTAGCGTAAGCATGGCTTCGCTGTCTTCAAAACCTTGCTCTAAATCGTCAATGGTGGTGACAATGGCATCGAGTTGCGAACGCTCGCGGCCTAAGGATTGAGCTCTTTCTTGATCTTCCCAAATACTGGGGTCTTCAAGCTCGCGCTCTACTTCGGTTAATCTTTCTACTTTAAGATCGTAGTCAAAGATACCCCCTCAGCGCCTCGGTTCGCGCCTTGAGGTCTGCTAATTGGGTTCGTATTGGGTTTATTTCCATGATGTTTTCCAATGCTAGGACAACGCCGCACTGCAAGCAGCGCGGCTTTATAAATTATTCAGCGAGTTCGTAAACATGAAACGCTTCTGGCGCCATAGGATCTAGCGCTGTGCCAAGATAAATGGCGTGCTCAGGGATACCATCACCCGTCAAAAACACCTTAAAACTACGCTCCACTTGGTTGGCGTCAATAACACTACCCGCAGGTACCTCTACCCATAAGTACAAGGCTCTCTCCTGCTGAATGTAGGCCACTTCCCTAACCACCCCTTCCGCAGATAATTTTAATTGTTGTGCTTCGCTGCTCGTTTCTAAGCGATGTTTATGTATGGTCTTCATGGGGATCTCCCTATTTATTAATACTAGCGCCTTGTGGGCGCCCACAGTAAAGAAGCAATGCTACCCATAATGACAGGTGATGTCATACTCGCACTGCTCTCACCTACTACAATAACTACAAGATTTCACTGTACTCCAGGCAGCGGCTTGATAAAGGTAAAGATTAACTGTGGCGAACGCACTCCTTGCCATTCATTAACCTCTAGGCGATAAACGCCTTGTATACGCCGCGGCGTGGTGGTGAGGTACGCCTCCGGAGCATTAAAGTATATGCCATCTACCACGCCTTGCCGAGTGGGTAATCCGAGCGTGAATTTAAGATGGCGCTCGCCCACTATACGCGTGTTTAGCACCTCAAACTCACCATCAAACAATGGTGCCGCAAAGCCTGCCCCCCAAGGAAAAGCGTAACGCACCTCTTCCGCCACGGGTAAGGATATTTCTTGTTCTGTTAAGGCGCCATCGGTTTCTAATACCTGTTGGAACAATTCAGGCGTACTGAGTTCTGCCACGGCCTGCTGCACCACCTTTGTGAAGGTGGTGTAATCTTCGCTGGCAATGGTGAGCCCTGCCGCCATGGCGTGCCCGCCAAAAGCCTGCAAAAGATTTGGCTGTAACGTAGCCACGCGCTCGAGTACATCTTTTAAGTGTAACCCTTGAATAGAACGGCCCGAGCCCTTTAAAAAACCTTCTTGCTGCGCCGGCGCAAAAGCAAAAACGGGTTTATGAATTGCCTCTTTCACACGGCTAGCCACTAGCCCCACAATGCCTTCATGCCAACCTGTTTCATGCAAGCATAAAATATTTGGGGTGCTTCTATTTTGCCAACGCTTTACTTGGCGTACCGCCTCCTCTTGCATTCCTTGCTCAATGGCACGCCGCTCTTGGTTAATTTGCTGTAATTGCTCCGCACATTGCTGCGCCTCCTCGGCATCATCAGTGAGTAAGCAGCGGATTCCCAATTCCATATCCGACAAACGGCCGGCTGCGTTTAACCGCGGACCCACTACAAAGCCTAAATCCGTGGACACTATTTGTGCTGGGTCTCGCTTAGCCACTGTTAACAACGCTTGAATGCCAAGCACCGCGTGGCCACTGCGAATACGACGCAAGCCCTGCTCCACCAAAATACGGTTAGCATGATCTAGCTTAACCACATCAGCCACGGTGCCTAGCGCCACTAAATCTAACCATTGCGTAATATTCACTTGCCCGGCTGGGTCTTGTTGCTCACGCAGCGCCGCACGCAACGCTAACAACAAATAAAACACCACCCCCACCCCCGCTAGGTGATGGCCCGCCCCTTGCTCGTTTAAACGTGGGTTAACCAAGGCGGCTGCCGCCGGCAGTTGCTCACCGGGCAGATGGTGGTCTGTCACCAACACCTGCATACCTGCCGCATTGGCAGCTTCTACCCCTTCCACACTGGCGATACCATTATCTACGGTAATAATTAAACGAGTGGCAGGGTCTTCCTCTTGCACTGCTTGCACAATAGCCGGCGATAAACCATAACCATAAATAAAGCGATCTGGCACAAAGTAACGCACTCGTTGGAATCCAAAAGCAGCTAGCGCTCGCATAAGTAGTGCTGTGGCGGTTGCTCCGTCGGCATCGTAATCACCTACCACAACAATGGAATGCTGCTCTTTTCGAGCACGCAGCAACAGCGCCACGGCTTGCTCTTCATCCGGCAAAGTTAGGCGTGGCAAAGCGGCTAACGATAACGAGAGTTCAGTTTCATCAGCGATGCCACGATTAGCCAAAACACGTGCAAGCAACGGCGACACCCCAGCCACTTGTAATGGCTGCGGCGCTGTGCGCCGACGTATTTCTGGCTCAACAAGCATGTCTAACTCCTCATCAAAACAAGCTATTATAACAGTACTCAAGCAGGAGATAAGCGCCATCTTCTAGCAGCAGCCTGCCTGCTTAAATGGTAAACTGCTTTTCTTTATCACTACTCAGAGAACACATGTCTTTACTTACTTTGCGTAATATTAAGCTGAGCTACGGCGCAGATCCTATTCTTGATGATCTCAACCTCATTGTTGAAAAAGGCGAACGCCTTTGCCTCGTGGGCCGTAACGGCGCGGGAAAATCCACCCTGATGAAGATCATTGCGGGCGAAATTGTGCCTGACAGCGGCCAACTAGAACACGGCCAGGGGCTGATCATTACACGCTTAGTGCAAGAGGTGCCCCACGACACCTTTGGCAGTGTTTACGATGTAGTGGCGCAAGGCCTTGGCGAACAAGGGCAATTGCTCGCTGACTACCACCGCGTGCTAAACCTACTGGCCACGCAACCTGAGTTAATGGATAAACTTGAACGGCTACAACAAGCCATTGAAGCACAAGGCGCTTGGGATTTATCCCAACAAGTAGAAGCCACACTATCGCGCTTATCGCTCGACGGTAGCATTGAGTTTTCTGGCTTATCCGGCGGTATGAAGCGCCGTGTATTACTGGCGCAAGCGCTTGTTCAAGCACCAGACATTTTGCTACTCGATGAACCCACCAACCATTTAGATGTGGAAGCCATTGAGTGGCTAGAAGACTTCTTGCTAGGTTATTCAGCTACTTTAATCTTTATTACTCACGACCGTGCCTTTATTCGTAAGCTCGCCACACGCATTATCGAGCTAGATCGTGGCCATTTAACGAGTTGGCCGGGCAATTATGAAAAGTACTTAAGTGGTAAAGCTGCCGCTCTAGAAGCTGAAGAAAGAGCATTTGCCGAGTTCGACAAAAAGCTATCTCAAGAAGAGGCGTGGATTCGTCAAGGGATTAAAGCGCGCCGCACCCGTAACGAAGGCCGTGTGCGAGCGCTAAAAGCTTTACGCCGCGAGCATGCAGCACGCCGCGAGCGCCAAGGCCAAGTAGCCATGACCATGCAAGAAGGCACTTCCTCTGGCCGTTTGGTGCTCGAAGCCCAAAATATAAGCCAACAATACGATGGCAACCCCCTGTTTGAGGATTTTTCTTTTACTCTCTGGCGTGGCGACAAAGTGGGCATTTTAGGCCCCAACGGCTGTGGTAAATCCACACTTCTAAAAACACTCCTAGGAGATTTAGCCCCTGCGCAAGGCTCTGTGCGCCTCGGCACCAACCTAGAAGTAGCCTATTTCGACCAACTGCGCGACACCCTAGACGAAGAAAAAACCGTTATCGACAACGTTACTGAAGGCAGTGACATCCTAACTATCAACGGCAAACCCAAGCATGCCATTGGCTACCTGCAAGAGTTTCTATTTGAGCCTGCGCGTGCACGCCAGCCAGTAAAATCCTTATCTGGAGGTGAGCGCAACCGTTTATTGCTCGCGAAACTCTTTACGCGCCCCTTCAATTTGCTAGTACTCGACGAACCCACCAACGATTTAGACGCTGAAACCCTCGACTTACTTGAAGAGCAACTCATGCACTACGAGGGCACATTACTACTTGTAAGCCACGACCGTGAATTCATCGATAACGTGGTAACGAGCACCTTAGTATTTGAAAACGGTGAGCTTAACCACTACATCGGCGGCTACCAAGACTGGCTAGAACAAAGGCCAACCCCTGCTGCCCCTGCACCTAACAAGCCCGAAAAGAAAGTAACTGCGCCAGCAACCCCAAAAACAACGAGCAAAAAACTCACCTATGGCGAACGCCTCGAACTCGAGCGCCTGCCCGCTGAAATGGAAAAGCTAGAGCAAAGCATTGAAGAACTTGAAGTGGAATTAGCTGACCCTGCCTTCTATCAACAGGAGCACAGCGTTATCAACGAACGTACGCAGCTACTAAAAACACTTCAGGCTGAACTAGAGCAAAAATTTGAACGCTGGGCAGAGCTTGAAGAAAACGAATAATCGTTTTAGCCTGCTTTCTGAACAGGGCTGTACTAGCATAAACTTTACGCAAAAGATGAGAGCCGCATGACAGTAATACCCAACAAGTTTCCACTAAACGTTTACGATGAACTTTTGTTTCATTTAGACAAATCGGATTCTCCGCTAAACTTGCACATGGAAGTATGTGTTCAGCCTCGCATGGACGAAGAAAAACTACGCCATGCCATCGCGCAAGCTGCTCTTATTCACCCCATGGCACAAGTTTCACTGGCGCCCTATAACGATAATGACAACCAGTTTTTTTGGCAGTATCACCCGCAACTCAGCGCGATGCCTTTAGAAGTAAAAGAGTGCCAGGATTCTGATGAGCTCTCTTTACTTCGTAATACGTTTTACAGCGCCGCCATTCCCTTGCTTGAAGCACCTGCGTTTCGTTCTTTACTAGTACACCTAGGCGAAGAAAGCCATTTAATGCTTAAATTCAGCAATGTATTAAGCGACAGCCATGGTGTTCAGCACTTTATGCACTCGGTGCTACGCGCTTATGCAGGCGAACAAGAACACTACGACCACCAACTATTCCTAGCAGCTAGGGATTTATCCCATGCGGCAGAAACCGAAAGAAGCAGTGAACGTTTAAAAGCCATTGGCACCTTGCTTGAAGCCTTAGATACCGCACTAAAGCCACCCGCCAAAATTGCCACCACAGGCAGTGAGCAAGCCACAGGGGTGGGCCTTATGCCCATTGCGTTTTCCCGTGAGCAAACGCAGGGTTTATCTAAATCCTCTGCCGATGGCATACAAATGCCCCATCGCATTATTGCGGCGTTAAACCTAGCCGTTGAAAGTTGGAACACAGCCCACAACCAAAGCACGGGACGCATTAGTTTAATGCGCACTTTTAATACTCGTGAGGAGGCCTGGCAAGAAAACATTGCTAGCAATTTATCTTTGTGGGTGAACATCAACAGCCAAGTTAAAGACCGGCAAAACCCGCACGAACTACTTCATGTTGTCCAACAACAAGTAGATGGCTTTCGTGATACGGGCGTCATTAACTTATTAGTAGAAATAGCCCAGGAAGTGCGAGCCTTGCCTGCTTGGTTGCGCCAAATTATCCCCGGCCTATTACCTATTACTGGTAACCGTTTATTAAGCACGGCCGTTACCGGTGCTTTAAACCCCATTGCGGCACCACAGCTAGAGGGCATAAAAATCACTCAATGGTGGTTTTCGCCACCGTGCCGTTTTCCCACTGGCTTATCCTTAGGAAGCGTATCTTATGATGATCGCCTGCACCTATGCTTGCGCTACCATAAGCAACAGTTTTGCGATGGCGATGCATGGGGGTTTACAGAAATGTTTCTCGACCACCTCAACGCTTATTCACTTGCCAAATAGAAACTGTGTCTAACAATAGCGCCTTTATGCGGGCGCTAATGGCCTTTTTTTGTTACAAACGAGCCCTTAACATTGCTAATGTTACAGTGCTCTCTGTTAAGCAGTAACATCACCCTATTGCTCTTTTACCATCCTAGGACGAACTCTATGTCGTTTGACTATCTCATCATTGGCGCCGGCTCTGCAGGCTGTGTTCTCGCCAACAAATTATCCGAGAACCCGAATAACAAAGTATGCTTGCTAGAGGCAGGCCCGCGCGACAACTCAATGTTTATTTCCATTCCTGCTGGTATTGTTGCCATGATGCGGTCCAACAAACGCAACTGGCGCTACGAAACCACGCCTCAAGAAGCATTAAACCAACGCCAAGCTTATATTCCACGAGGCAAAACCCTTGGGGGCTCTAGCGCTGTTAACGCTATGATTTACACCCGTGGCCACCGTTGGGATTACGACCATTGGGAGAGCTTAGGCAACAAAGGATGGAGTTGGGATGAAGTACTTCCTTACTTCCTGCGCAGCCAAAACCAAGAAAGAGGCGCCAGCGAATACCATGGTGTGGGCGGGCCACTCAATGTTGCCGACTTGCGCTACCACCACCCTGTTTCCGGTGCTTTTATTGATGCTTGCCTAGAAGCTGGTTTCCCTTACTCCGACGACTTTAATGGCGCAGAACAAGAAGGCATAGGCCTTTACCAAGTGACGCAGAAGGACGGTAAACGATGGGGTGTAGCACGTGGTTACTTAGATACAGCGCTTGAGCGCCCTAACCTTACCGTTATTACTGAAGCCCATGTGCAGCGCGTACTGCTAGATGGCAAAACGGTCATTGGCGCGGAGTATGAGCACAAAGGCCAATTACACACAGTGCATGCGGGCGAGACCATTTTATCCGGTGGCGCCATTAACTCGCCGCAAATTTTAATGCTTTCTGGTATCGGCCCCAAAGATGAGCTGAACCAGCACGGCATTCCATTACAGCACGAACTGCCTGGGGTGGGCCAAAATCTGCAAGAACACCCAGATGTTTTACTGGTGCACCGCTCCTTAAAGAAAGGATCACTGAGTTTCTCGCCAGCCAGCCTTGGTGCTAACTTAAAATCCTTGTACGAATATTTCAGGCACTACACAGGCCCACTTACCTCTAATGCCGCTGAAGCAGGAGGTTTCATTAAAACCGACCCCGCTCTAGATAAGCCTGACATCCAAATCCACCTAACAGCCGCCTTGCTCGACAACCATGGCTTAAACTTACCGTTCTCCATGGGCCATGGTTTCTCCACCCACGTTTGTGTATTGCGGCCTAAGAGCGTAGGCAGCGTTACTCTCAACAGTGCAGATCCTAAGGCCAATGCCGCTATTAACCCACGCCTACTGACCCACCCTGAAGATGTGGACACTATGCTTAAAGGCGTGAAGCTTATGCGTAAGACTATTCTTGAGTCACGCACCTTAGCCCCTTGGTTGGGAGAAGAAGTATTCCCAGGCCCCAAAGCACAAACCGATGAAGAGCTGCTCGCTTTCTTGCGTGAAAAAGCCGACAACATTTATCACCCAGTGGGCACTTGTAAGATGGGTATCGATGACATGGCGGTGGTAGAACCGGAAGGCCTTGCGGTGCATGGTTTACAAGGTTTGCGCGTGGTGGACGCTTCCATTATGCCCACACTAATTGGTGGTAACACCAACGCCCCCACAGTGATGATTGCTGAAAAAGCTGCTGACGCTATTTTAGCGGGTTAATAACCCCCTAGTGCCCAACTAGGTACTAGGGGGAATCGCCTAACCCAACACTAAGAAAAACGTGCCGCCATTGCGCAAAACATGTAGCAATAGGCGGCTATTTTGTTCAGGAACAGCACGGCGCAAAGCCTCTAAACCGTCCACCTTTTGCCGATTAGCCGCAACGATAATATCACCACTGCGTAAATTAGCGCGCCACGCCATGCTGCCTTGCTTCACCTCCTGCAACAGCACGCCTTGCTCGGCGTGTTCCGCTTTGCTTAATACAGCGCCGGCCAAATGACGTGATAACTCTGCCCCCTCTATGGTGGCGCTATTTTGTGCCGTAATCTGCGCTTCTAACAATTTTGTTTTGCCCTTGCGCACCACCTTCAACACAATCTTTTCACCCACGGGCGATAAGCCCACACGGTTATGCAAATCTGCAGCACGTAATACCGGTTTACCATCCACTTCTAGCACTACATCGCCAGGCTTTACACCTGCATCATCCGCAGCACTACCGCGCACCACATGGCTAATAACAACGCCTTTATCGCGCTCGATACCAAACGCCTGCGCTAACTCGGCGGTTAAATCCTGAACACGCACACCCAAAATGCCACGGCGTACCTCACCGTATTCAATGAGCTGCTTCATGACCAAAGACACCATTTCAGTAGGAATTGCAAAACCAATGCCCACATTGCCACCAGCAGGAGCAATGATGGCGGTATTAATGCCCACTAACTGGCCACGTAAATCCACTAAGGCGCCACCAGAATTACCAGGGTTAATGGAAGCATCCGTTTGGATATAGTTTTCATAACCATTAAGGCGCAACCCCGTTCTACCTAAAGCCGACACAATACCTGAAGTAACGGTTTGCCCTAAACCAAAGGGGTTACCTATGGCCACCACGAAATCACCCACTCGCAGTGCCGTGGAATCACCAAGAGCAATTTCATGCAAATTTTCCGCAGGCACTTTTAACACGGCCAAGTCCACTTGCTCATCCGTGCCCACCAACTCAGCTTGCAAAACGCGCCCATCCGCCAACTGCACTTCCACTTTTTCAGCGCGCTGAACCACATGTGCATTGGTGAGCACATAACCATTTTTGGCATCCACAATAACGCCAGAACCAGCGTTACGAGTTTGCCGTTCCTCTTGCCCCATACCATCGGGGAAATTAAAGAAGCGGCGGAAGAATGGGTCTTCCATTAGCGGGTTGTAATGCCTGCGAACAGTGGCATAAGTGGCCACACTGACCACCGCCTGAGAGGTTTTTTCCAACATGGGCGCCAAACTCGGCAAAGGCTGGCCGTCCACCTCTTGTGGCAAGGCGGCAAACGCCGTTGGCATGATTATTAGAAGTGATAACAACAAGCTAGCTACGCGTAAAAACCTCACGGCTTTCTCCTCTCTCATCTTATGATTCAGCAAGTTGCTGTATAACTAAAGGGTTTTAGTGTTGCATTAGGAATAATCTGACCCTGTTCAGATGAGTTAGTTCTGACAAATCGGGCCAAGTGGTAGCTCTAATTGTTGCGATTTGCTCATAACCGTCGGGGTTTAAATTAGGCACACGCGAATCCGCCAATAGCACGGTGCTTGCCTGCCTAAAAACATCTAACAAAGGCATGTTGTCGGGGTCGTAAAGAATATCGGCGGCGGTTATTACCTCTGCCTCCTCCAAGCAATCCTGCAAATCGTCTACTAGCTCTAGTTGCACTTCATTCACAGCAGCATTTAAACGTACCGCTGTGCGTGCAAACTCATCAGTATCGCAAGCAATAACACGGCGGGCGCCTGCTTTAGCAGCGGCAATAGCCACCACACCTGAACCACTGCCCACGTCTACCACCGTTTTGCCGCGCACATACTCTGGGTTTTCCAACAACCACAACGCCAGTGCTTGGCCGGAAGCCCAGCAAAATGTCCAGTATGGTGGCGCCTCCATCAGAGCGTTCAAGGTGGGGCCATCAATTTGCTCGCGAGGCCACAGCTCTTCAAGTAAATATAACTGTATGCTCGGCACTAAAGGCAGAACGGTGGGAATTAAATTTGCCTTGGGCAATAGCTCCCGTAGCATCCCATGCAGCACCTGTAGGTCTTTACTGTCTTGCACTCATACACTCCTCTTCTTATTCTGCTTTAGCTTAAACTGCATAAGTATAACAAATAAGAAACGCCGTAACGGCCTCAACGAGTACAAACCATGCGTAACATTTTAGCTTTCTATTCAACACTCATTTTATTGCTTTGCATGCTGTTCAACCCTGCTACAGCAACGGTGAGCGACGGTTTCTTAGACACTTTCATCGATATTTATAAGAACAGCCCAAGCGCACTGCAGCGCTATCAACCCCAGCTAGCGCGAGCTACCACACCGCAAATCGACCGTGTGATCAGCTCTCTTAATCTCGACAACTACACTTACCTTGCTCCTGCAGTAATAACAGCGCGGGAGCTACCTATTGCGCATCAGCTACCCATCAATGAACTGTCCCTTATGGCCGTACGCAATGGCAAACTCGTGGATATCCCCTTCCAAATTGATGAATTCGATACCGATGGTTTTATTTGGATTGATGGAATAAACAAAGAGAAAGCAGAAGGCAAGCCCGGCTATTTTGATGGCTTTGATGAGCTAGTCGTTATGTTTCGTGACGCAGGAGAGGACACCTTTACCGGCACCAATAATAAAATTATTACAGAAATAACGCTTACCGCTCCCAATCAGCAACGCCGCTATGTGTATTTAGTGCGCCAACCCGCACCCGAATCTGATTTCCAGTACGTATACACCGACTTAGACAAAGGCGTGCTAAGAAGCACCGTATACGAAGTGGGATTTAACCCGAAAAACCTGCTCGATATGCACACTATGCTGCCAAAAATGGGCCCACAAACAGATCTTAACTTGCTCGAAGACATACAAATTCACCTCAGCACAGGGTTACTAAGCCGCAACCTTCGCTTTAATTTGCAGCTGCCCAACAACATCCGTGCCCTGCCCTTAGCGGTAAAAGAAGGCCCCGTACGCAACACCATTTTCTTGCGTATCCGAGTGTGGTACCTAGGTATTCCCACTTTGCTCACACAGCACATGCAAGTACATATTTACGAACAAGGCACAGCTATTCCCATTCCTTTTAATATCAGTAGCATCGCTTCCTTGCGCCATTTCATAGGCCTATTGAAGGAACCCAAGCTCGAGCTACATGTAAAGGTAAACCACTTGGAAGGCGCCACTGTAGCGTTTGAAAATCTTTATTCGCAGCAAGGCCAAAGCGCCACGGTGAATGGCAAACCCACCTCGTTGAAAACAGCACTTAACCAACAACGCATGCCTGGCGATTGGCTCTCTGTGGATTCTAACCAGGGCTGGAGCGCGCTCTTCACGAATGGGGTACCCATCCATGAAGGGGGCCTATTCGATCATTATCTAGCCGGCACCAAAATAAAAATGGTGTACGAAGAACCTAATAGCAACACCTTAAAGCTTGGTTTCGAAGGTAAAAACCTACCCGATATTATTTTTGAACTGCTGAAAACAGCGCCCAAACTACCAAGAAAAACCACAGAACTCGGGGCTGCATTAGTGTTTTATGAAGAAGCAGGAAAAAAAGGTGCTCTGGAAAAATACGATGATGTGGTAAACCGTGTGGTGGACACTTTCACTCAAGACAAACAAACGCTTATTAACTCTTTTTTAAGAGATATGGGCCGTATGGATTACACCGGTATGGACAAAGAGGCACTGCACAACATTTTGGCAGCGAGCCTAAATAACAGCATCGCCATTCCACAGCGCCCGTTGGATCATGGCCACATACTCACTGCCATGCTAGAAGAAGCTCAGCGCCAAGGTGAAGACCTTGAGCGTCTCCGCTTCGCCACTATTCCTATGAATTTGTGGTTCCCACATAAACTAGATGGCGCGCCAGACACCTTTTTCGCAAAGCAAAAAGAAGGTATTTCAGTACAATGGAAAGCGTGGCAATAAGCCTTATGTAGCACAGCTAGCCTAGCGGGCTGTGCTACTAAACCTACGTCTTTCCACCACTACAACAAGGTATTTTTATGAGTGCACTGCCCTTATCTGGTGTGCGTGTAATTGAAATGGGCCAACTCTTAGCCGGCCCCTTTACGGGCACTTTGTTAGCTTACTTTGGCGCCGAAGTCATTAAAATAGAACCTCCGAAAGGAGACCCTATTCGCCAATGGCGTGCTTTAGACGAATCAGGCACCTCCTATTGGTGGCGTAGCCTTGGCCGTAATAAAAAATGCATTACGCTAAATTTACGTGAAGCAGAAGGCCAACGTTTAGCCAAATCGCTCATTGAAAGCAGCCAAGTACTCGTGGAAAACTTTCGCCCTGGCACCATGGAAGCTTGGGGTATGGGCCCTGAAGCATTTAAGCAAAAGCATCCAGAACTGGTTTACGCGCGCATTTCTGGCTATGGCCAAACAGGCCCTTATGCCCACAAACCAGGCTATGCCTCAGTAACGGAAGGCATCGGTGGCTTACGTTTTGTTAACGGCCATCCAGGCCAAGCACCCGTGCGTCCCAACTTATCTTTAGGCGACACCCTCGCAGGCTTGCACACAGCCCTAGGTATTGTTATGGCTTTGCTACAAGTTGAGAAAGGCGGCCAAGGGCAGGTGGTAGATGTAGCCCTGTTCGAAGCCATTTTTAATTTGCTAGAAGGAGTTATCCCTGAATTTTCGGGCGCCGGCCTAGTGCGCGAGCCTTCTGGCAGCACTATAACCGGCATTGTGCCCACCAATACCTATGCATGCAGCGATGGCCACTATGTGGTGATTGGCGGCAACGGTGATTCCATTTACCAACGCCTAATGCTAGCAGCTGGGCACCCTGAACTAGCTAATCACCCAGAAATGGCTCATAACCCTGGCCGTGTTAAGCATGAAGCGACAATTGACGCAGCTCTAGCTGGTTGGTGCGCGCAACATACCCGCGATGAAATTTTAGCTATTTTAGAAGAAGCTGAAGTGCCCGCAGGCCCAATTTACTCTGTGGCCGACATGTTCAACGATGAGCACTTCCACGCACGTGAGTTATTCGAAACTGTGGAAATCAATGGCAAGCCACTGCAGATACCCGCGTTAATCCCCAAACTCGCTAGCACGCCAGGCCGCACCTGTTGGCCCGGCCCTGAGCTACATGCGCACAATGAAGAGGTGTTGCTGCCGCTCTTAGGGGATGATGAAGCGCGTTATCAGCAACTCGTGCAAGACGGCATCATTGGCGGAAACGAGTAACAGGCTTTGCCCTTTGGCCGTGGTGATAGCGCAACACAGCCTTGGCGTAAACCGCCATAACGCAGACACTAACTCATTTTAACAACAGTAGATAAACCATGCCGTATTCCCTACAACGCTTACGCTATGCTTTACCCACCTTCAGCAAGCCGCCAGAAGACATTGGCATTGAGATGCATTCTTCCGCCCTTAGCACGAATGGAAAAGAACAAATTTGGAAAGCACAACGCCGGCTTTATGCCACTGGTATGCACCCTGCCATCAGTGTGCATTTGCATCATAGAGGCCAACCTGTTTACCACCGCGCCCTAGGCTTTAAGGATGCAAAAAAACAACAGCCCATTAACTTAAACACCCCTATTTGCTTGTTTTCAGCTTCCAAGGCTGTCACCTCAATTTTAATTCATCACTTGATGACAGAAGGCGCTTTGGACGTTAACAAACCTGTGGCCCACTACTTACCGGATTACGGCCAAAACGGAAAACACAGAACCACCATTGAGCACCTTTTAACTCATAGAGCGGGGGTAGCACGCCCGCCTAAAGATGCACCTATTGAAACATTGTTTCAGCACGAAGAAATTTTACGCCGCCTCTATGAAGCAGAACCCTCCAAACCGGGCCGCGAACAAGCCTATCACGCGGTTACTGCAGGATTTATTTTAGGTGAAATCATTACCACTGTTACTGGCAAAAGCCTCAATGATTACCTGACAGAAGTGATTCGCGCCCCCATGGGCATGACTTATTTCCACTACGGTATGCCTGCGGGCACCGAACGCACCGCTGCGGAAAACGTCGCCACCGGCCTACCTTCTATGCTCTTTAATCGTTTTCTGTACCACGCGGTGGGCACGGGCTTGGAAACCGTGGTGGATATTTCCAACAGTGATGACTACAAGCGCATTGTGGTACCCGCGGGTAACTTATATGCCACGGCAGAAGAAACCAGCCGCTTCTTCAACATGCTATTGGCGAATGGCCGCGATGGCGACAAGCAAATTTTAGCACCAGAAACTGTGCACCGTGCCACCCGTCCTACGGGCAAAGGCACACGCTTAGACCGCTCCTTGTATCTACCTTTGGAGTTTAGTTCTGGTTTTATGCTAGGCAAAGAAGTACTGAGCCTGTACGGGCCTGGCACGGAAGATGCGTTTGGGCACTTAGGTTTTCTCAGTATTTATGGTTGGGCAGATCCACAACGAGAACTGGCAGGCGCCATTCTCACTACAGGTAAAGGCATGCTAGGTGCTAGCCTACCGTTTTTGTTTGCCTTACAAATGAAAATCAACCAATGGGCAGCGCACTAGCTGCCCATTGGCTAACTATTTACGACAATTCGCCATCTAACGCTTCCACACGGATGCGCATAATTTCAGAACCCACAGACTCTAACTGGGCAATCTCATCGAGGGCAGCTTGAAGTGCGCTTTCCTGGATGGCGTGAGTCATTAATACAATAGAAACGTAATCATCGTCATCATCAGTATCGCGTTGATACATGGCTTCGATGCTCACGCCGTGATTACTCAATAAACGAGTAATATCAGCCATCACGCCGGTTTTGTCTTCTGCATGCAAGCGAATGTAGTAAGGGCATACCACTTCTTCAATGGGCAATACATTCACTGTGGAAAGCTCAGAGGACTGGAAACCTAGATAAGGGGCGTTTTCCACTTGATCCAAACGTAGCGCACGGCTCATTTCAATAATGTCTGCCACTACGGCTGAAGCGGTGGGTTCAGAGCCTGCACCCGCACCGTAATACAAGGTAGGCCCTACTGCGTCACCATCCACAAGCACAGCGTTCATAACGCCATTTACATTCGCTAACAATACGTCGCTAGGGATTAACGTAGGGTGCACGCGTAGCTCAATGCCATTACCCGTATCTTTAGCAATACCAAGATGCTTAATGCGGTAACCGAAATATTCAGCGGCACTAATATCTTCCGAAGAGATTTTTGTAATACCTTCGGTGTACACCTTGCTAAACTGCAGCGGAATACCAAATGCGATAGACGCTAAAATGGTGAGTTTATGGGCGGCATCAATGCCTTCCACATCAAAGGTAGGGTCCGCTTCGGCGTAACCTAAAGCTTGTGCTTCAGCCAGTACTTCAGCAAAATCGCGGCCTTCATCACGCATTTCAGTAAGAATGAAGTTGCCCGTGCCATTAATGATACCGGCCACCCAATTAATGCGGTTAGCCGCCAAGCCTTCACCCAAAGCTTTCAAAATGGGGACACCGCCAGCCACAGAGGCCTCAAAACCTACATCAACACCTTGTGCTTCTGCTGCTTGAAAAATTTCATTGCCGTATTCAGCAATAAGGGCTTTATTGGCTGTAACAATGTGCTTGCCCTTGCTAATAGCTGCTAGCACAAGATCTCGTGCCACCGTGGTACCACCGATGAGTTCAACTAAAATATCCACATCTGGGTCATCCACCAAGGCAAAGATATCTTCGGATATTTTAATACCGCTCACATCACAAGCTGGATTAGGGCGACGCGCACCAATATGCGTAATTTCAATGGGGCAGCCCACACGACGCGTAATTTCAGCAGCATTTCGCTGCAATACATTCACTGTACCGCTACCCACAGTACCTAAACCTGCTATACCCACTCTCACCGGTTTCAATCTAATGTCCTCACTTCTGCCATTGCTGCAAAAAGCCTTCGCTATATTATTGCGCAATAAGTTGATGGATTTGAGCGTGCCATTGGCTAAGGCGGGCGATACCACCTAGCTTCACGAATCTTGTATGAATTGATAAGCGTTATAAGCGCTTCGTCAAAATATCTTTGCGCCTAAGAGGTGGCACAAAAGAGCAAAGTGTAAGGTAACCCAATTACCGCAAAATTTCACGTATAACTCTGTTTATTACCACCTTTATCCCCGCGGATGATGTTCGCTATGCAGCTTCTTAAGACGCTCAGTGGCCACATGCGTGTAAATTTGCGTGGTGCTTACGCTCGCATGCCCAAGTAGCAACTGTACCACGCGTAAATCAGCGCCATGATTAAGTAAATGCGTGGCAAAGGCGTGGCGTAAGGTATGCGGTGATAAAGGTTTATGAATGCCTGCCACTTGAGCAAGGTGTTTAATGCGGTACCAGAACGCTTGACGGCTCATAGGGTTGCCGCTAGGCCCTGGGAACACCACCCCATTAGCCTGTGCACCAGGCAGTTGTGCGCGGCCGGTATTGAGATATTGTTGGAGCGCTTCTAAGGCTTCTTCACCCAATGGCACTAAACGTTCTTTATTACCTTTACCAATAATACGCACTACACCACGGCGCAAATCCAGTTGCCCCATCGTTAAGCTCACTAGCTCTGTCACCCGTAAACCAGATGCATACAATACCTCTAACATGGCTTTATCGCGCAGCCCTAAAGGCTCTTCCAAAGCGGGCGCATTCAGTAGCTGTTCCACTTCTTGCTCTGTTAGCGTGCCTGGCAATTGCTGCGGTGTTTTCGGGCGTTCTATCAACGCTGCTGGGTTTTCTTCTATACGCTGCTGATCTACAAGCCAGCGATAAAAACCACGCAACGCGGAGAGTTGGCGCGCCACTGTGGTGGAGCTCAAGCCTTTCTGATGTTGGTGAGCGAGGTAGGCATATAAATCACCGCGCTGCACCTGTACGGGGCCTATGTTTTGCAGTGCCAACCATTGCATAAACTGACGAATATCGCGCTGATAATTACTTAAGCTATGTTCACTTAAGCCCTTTTCGAGCCATAAACTATCAAGCCACTGTTCCAAGAGCGCAGCATCTGCTTCATTTAGAGTTATTTTACTCGCATTGGTCATAGGGTTTTGTACACTGAATTAGGCACGTTTACGTGGCATTACCATATAACTCAGCACAGATAAGGACAACAACCATGGGTTTACTAAGTTGGGCAATTTTAGGTTTATTAGCAGGCTTAATCGCTAAGGCAGTGATGCCGGGGAATAAACCACAAGGATGTTTGATTACCACATTACTGGGTATGGCAGGGGCATTAGTGGGTGGTTGGCTAGCTTCCACCACAGGAATAGGAGGCCCCATTGAAACTGTCAGTATCGTTAATATTATTACCGCAGCTATCGGCGCAGCAATTCTGCTGATTCTTTATCAACTGACACAAAGATAATTTTAACAAACACAAAAAAGCAGCAGTTACTAGAACTGCTGCTTTTTCATCGCTACAGGAAACGCTAAAACTACTTAGCGCTTTCGCCTGTGCGGATTTTCTCTTTAATACGTGCAGATCTACCAGAACGCTCACGCAAGAAGTAAAGCTTCGCACGACGTACGTCACCGCGACGGTCTACTTTGATGCTATCGATGAGAGGGCTGTGCGTTTGAAAAACACGCTCAACACCTACACCGTGGGAAATTTTACGCACGGTAAACGCGGAGTTTAAACCACGGTTACGCAGTGCAATCACCACGCCTTGGTAGGCCTGCAGCCTTTCTCTGCTACCTTCGCGAACTTTCACTTGCACAGTGACGGTGTCGCCAGGTGCAAATTCGGGCAAATCGGTTCGCAATTGCGCCTGTTCAATCTCTTGCACCAATGGTGTT
>DATGUF010000039.1:0-54326 GCA_035301485.1 Alcanivoracaceae bacterium | reverse complement strand
GTTATGAGCCCGACGAGCTACCAGACTGCTCCACCCCGCAATAAAACTTTCTGCCCCCAGTTTTAAGCCCTGGCAGTGGGCTGTTTAAGCATCACTAATAACGCGCAACGCTTGATGTTCTCTAGTCTTGGGCTCTGGTATGTCCCGTCGACTGGATGCGTACTATAGTAGCCACTGGGTGAAGTGTCAAGCCCTATTGTAAGTTTTCGTAGGAGTTTTCGAACTTTGTAGCCCATTTGTAGCCCAACACAGATTTCGGCATGCAAGAAAAGATCATTTTTGACCGTCGGGCTTTCTTCATCTAAATCAGCATAAACTCTGTGTAGGGCAGCGGGGCTGCGTCTCGCTGCAACAACTTGTTAGCCGTCCGGCACGAATTTAAGCAAAAAGCCATAACTGCGAGACGCTGGCGATGACACACCATAGCACCACAATAAGCGGAGATACTCGCCACACAGCAAGCATACCGAACGCGACCACCACAATAGCCAGATCTGCCGAGCGGGTTATACCAGAGGTAAAAATAGGGTTATAAAGAGCGGCTACTAATAGGCCAACAACTGCCGCATTAGCCCCTGCAATGGCTCGGCCAGCCGTCGGATGGCGTGCAACAGCACCCCAGAACGGAAGAATGCCAGCGACCAAAAGGAAGCCCGGCAGAAAAATAAAAACCAAGGCCGTAGCTGCCATAAGGTACGTATTTTCCATAGGCGACAATATCGCCCCGAGGTAGGCTGAGAAAGCAAACATGGGCCCGGGAATTGCCTGAGATGCACCGTAGCCAGACAAAAACTGCTCTGGAGCGACCCAGCCCGTTGAAACGACAGAATCTTGGAGCAAGGGAAGGACTACATGCCCACCGCCGAATACTAATGCACCCGCCCGATAAAACGCCTCTGCAACAGAGGCAAAATCCGGCTTCCCCGTTGCAATGAGCGGCAAGCCAAACAGCAAGCCTACAAAAAGCACAAGCAGTATCGCGCCGACGCGTGGGCCGTAGAAAATTTGAAAGCCCTTATCGTTTTTTGGTGCCGTTATCTCCCGTATAAAATACGCACCAATAACCGCAGCCACTATAACGACAGCAAGTTGGGCAATAGCCGAAGACACGAGCAATAACGCCGCCGCTGACAACACAGCAATAGTTTTTCTTAATGCATCAGGGCACAGCTTCTTAGACATGCCTAAAACGGCATCAGCAACCACCGCGCAAGCGACAAGCTTCAAACCATGCACTGCAGCGTCGCCGATGGCGCCATTAAGTAATGGCATAGCGGCAGCGAAGGCTACAAGCAAAAGCACCGACGGCAGGGTAAAAGCAACAAAGGCAGCAAGCGCACCGAGCCAACCCGCACGAAGCAGCCCGAGAGTAAAACCCAATTGGCTACTCGCTGGGCCGGGCAAGAACTGGCACAGTGCAAGCAATTGCCCGAACTGCTCATCACTTAACCAACGACGCCGCTCAACAAGTTCTGTTCTGAAGTAAGCCAAATGCGCGATTGGCCCACCGAAGGACGTTAGGCCGAGCTTTAAGAACGCGAAGAATACCTCTACGGGGCTGCCAGATGGCGACTTCATTTTTGTAGTTTCAATCATAAGGCAAAGCTTCTTTTGGCAGCTAACAGTTTATTAGCAGACGGGCTTATTTTACCCATCACATCCTACCATTTTGTTTACATAAGCCGCCGATACTGCCCTATTTTTTTGAGCGTCGCAAACACACAAACCTTAAACTATTGTGTATGCGCATAACCTTTTTATCTGTCTTTTTCTTACACTCAAGAAACAGCCTTCAGAAGAAACTATCTTCATATGTTTACTAATTAGTGCCCAACAGAAGCTCCACGAATTATTCGGTGTGGCGAGCACGGGCGGAGGGGATGCGCAGTAAATCACCAACAAAAAAGGGGTGCCGAAGCACCCCTTGACTGTTAAAACCGTTGGCAATTATTTATCTGATGCATCAGCGGATTCTTTTTTAGCATCGCTGTAAATAAAAACGCCTAAACCCACAAAGAAAGTAATGCACAGCGCAACGCCTACAAGGCTAGCTATTACCGCTATGTCCATATACATACTTATTACCTCAGCAAGTTAGTGAATGCTCAGGAGCAAGATAGCGACTTGCAGTAATAACGCCTTGACACCCATCAACTTTTGGCGCCATATTTACCTGTTTAGCTAAAAACAAACGTAGCCCTGCCAAGTTACGTAGGTATTTACCTGCCTTTTGTAGCACTGAGGCATCGCCTACACAGCACCTAACTGCAACCAAAGAAGAGCCTACTAATGATTTGTCTCTACTAAGTGAAGAAGAAATGAAAGAGCTAAAAGAGCTGCTCAGCCTGAATGCTATAAGCGACATTATTCACTGGTGCGAAAACCTTACGGAACAAAAACCTGAGCTCGCACCTTTGGCCGACAAAATAAGCCAAACAGCTAAAAGCTTTGACTTAAAAAAACTAAGGCAACTACTGAATAAAAACTAGCAAAAATATAAGCCTTAGGGTTAGATTACGCAGCTAGAAAATTTGCACCAGAGAAAGCTTTACTCATAGCAAAGTTTTCTCTGGTTGTTTCTTGCTAGTAGCCCTAAATTCAGTTCACCACATTGCCACTTACCCCTGTGTTAATTATCCAGGAATTGATTCAAGTGGCCGGCCACCTCTTCAGGCTTCTCTTCATGCAAAAAATGCCCAGCATCCACCTGCTCCACCCTAATATCGTCAAAGCAATCTTCGATGTGGTTCAAGTATTCTGGAATAATCACTTCATCTTTGTTGCCATAGATATACAAACTAGGCATCGCCCAACGATGCCCTGAGAGCGTAGCCCAACGTTTAGCATCTTCACCAAAAGCTCGGTAATAGTTAGCGCCCGTGCTTGGAGTGCCGGCAATGCTGTACATGCGCACGTATTCAGCCACGGCATCTTTCGGAATCTCCCCCATCACACCGTTAACAAAGTAGCCTATCCACACAGCTTCGTTACCAGGAATCATCGCTTCTGCTAGCCCCGGTGCCTGCTGAAAATGTTGGTACCAATAAGCTTTACTGCTACCTGAACGCACTTTCGCAATTACTTCCATATTGCCTTTCAAGTTATTAATAACGGCAATATTCATTAGCACCATCTTTTGCACACGTTCGGGGATCGCGAGTGCTACTTCCTGCGCCACGATGCCGCCCCAGTCGTGCCCCACCAACTGAAACTTAGTGATACCTAACTCATCTAGCATGCTGATCACATCTTTGGCTAGCGCCTGCTTCCTATAATGATGCAGGCCTTCGGTGCGCTCACTATCTCCCAACCCCCTCAAATCGGGGGCAATAACTCGCAAACCCGCTTTTATGTGCCGGCCAGTGTGCTCCCAACAATATGAACTTTCTGGCCACCCGTGGATCATGACTACGGGAACTCCTTTGGGGTCACCTCCTTCGCGCCAAGTAAAGGTGCCGCGAGGCGTAGATAAGACTTTAGGCTCACTAAGAAACATGTAGACACTCCTGGCTATTTTTGTTTTTTTGTTCGGATATGATCAAAAGAGACTACCTACTGCGCAGTAGCTTGTCTAACAAAACCAGATGTAGACCAACTGCAAACAGCCAAAAAACGAGCTTCGTTTTTACGGTGCTAACGGGCTTAAGTGATGGTGCTTAGGAAAAGATATTTCTTTGAAGATATCTTATGCAGCCACCCCGAAGAGCGCACCGATTCCTGCGGTTAAAGCCATCGCCAAAGCTCCCCAAAACGTAACCCGAGAGGCCGCCTTAAGAACAGGTGCCCCTCCCGCTTTAGCTGCTAACGCGCCTAACAAGGCAAGGAAAAGCAAAGCGCTAACGGGGATAGCCCACTTAAGCATCGCGGCTGGGAAAAACAGAACAACGCAGAGAGGAAGAGCCGCACCTATGGAGAACGTACCCGCTGATGCAAACGCAGCCTGAACCGGGCGGGCCGTAGAAATTTCCGAAATACCAAGCTCGTCGCGCGCGTGCGCACCAAGTGCATCGTGCTCCATGAGTTGTTTTGCTACTGCTTGTGCTAGTTCTTGATCTAGCCCTCGCCCAGTGTATATTTCGGTGAGCTCTGCCAGTTCTTGTTCGGGCGCATCAGCCAACTCGGCTTTCTCCCTAGCAAGGTCTGCACCTTCTGTATCGGCTTGAGAGCTCACTGACACATATTCACCTGCTGCCATCGACATGGCGCCCGCCACAAGGCCCGCGACGCCAGCCACCAACAAGGCCCTAGCGTCGGCCCCAGCGGCTGCCACACCTAAAATCAAGCTAGCCGTAGATACAATCCCGTCGTTTGCACCAAGCACCGCGGCGCGCAGCCAACCGATCCGTTCTGTTTTGTGCCTTTCAAGATGCCTCATACGAAGCTCCAGATATAAAGGTTAGCGAAAGCGCCGAGCGCCACTAATAAGTTTCATTTTCATCACGCACAGAAACCACAACGCTACCTGCCGCATCTGCAGTTACATTGAAGGTAATAGGCTGGCAGCACACTTGGCAATCCTCAATATATTGCTGCCCAATATCTTGAGGGTCGATGAGCACATCAAGAGCTTCACCACAGTACGGACATTGAACCACTTCTTCTGTTAAGAATTCCATTTTCTACTCACTCTCTTCGCCCTATGCCACATCAGCGACCCCCCCATAACAATGCGCCTCCCAATGAGGCTTCATTGCTTGCCTTCTTACAGCTGCTGTTTTCCTCGCCAGCCGCCATTAATACGCCAAAGCAAACGGAGTACTCACAGGGATAATATATTGAACGCTAAAACTTAAACTATCAGCCTATCCAATAAAACTCTCTACGCGCGTTGGCTATTTACTAGCTTAAAACGGCCAAAAAACAGGTATAAAAATAACGCCTAGCACCCAAAAAATACTATTCAGAGGCAGGCCTACTTTCATAAAATCACTAAATTTATAGCCACCGGCGTTATACACCATCATGTTGGTTTGATAGCCCACGGGCGTCATAAAACTTGTGGAAGCGGCAAAAGTTATGGCAATTAAAAACGGCGTGGGGTCCGCACCCATTAACTGCGCAGTAGAGTAGCCAATAGGGGTAAGTAGCACCGCTGCAGCGGAGTTGCTCATCAGCTCACCAAACAGCAACGCCATGAGGTAAAGCACAGCAAGCACCACATGCGGGCCCAAATGGCTTACCAAGCCCACGCTGTTATCCACCAAAAACTGTGCGGCACCGCTGCTGCTCATAGCCACTCCTAGTGGCAACAAACCAGCAATCAAAATAACAATGGACCAATCCGTGCTTTCGTAAACATCGTCCATGTGGATACAACCGGCTAGCGTCATCACCACTACGCCTGTTAGCGCGGAAATAGCAATGGGTAACCACCCTAGTGCAGCTACCAACACCACAGCAGCCATGGTGGCCACCGCAAAAGGCGCACGCCACCCATACTCTTGGCTCGCTTCGCGCTGAGAGATAACGATAATGCTTTTATCTTTGCGCAAACCGGCTAAATCGTTTTCAGGCAAAGCCAACAATAAAATATCGCCAATGTTTAAACGCAAACGGTTAAGTTGGTTACGCAACACTTGCCCGCGGCGCTGCACCCCCATTACTGCGGCGTTGTAGCCCCAACTGCGGTTAAGGTCAGAAAGCAGCCGCCCAGCCAATCGCGATTGCGGCGCCACCATCACTTCCACCAGCACCGATTTACCTTTTCTACCGCCCTTAAGGTGAAAATCAGTCTGCGTGTTAAACTCTAGTTTTTGTTCATCTTTCAAGGTTTCAAGGTCAGACCACACGCCACGTGCCAACAAAATATCGCCTTCGTGCAGCTCTTCTGAGCGTGGCGACCAATACTTTTCACCATCGCGCAGCAACTCGAGAATGTACACGTTGTAGTGTTTGCTTAGCTTCGCATCCTCAACGCTGCTACCTAATAATTTCGAGCTCTCGGTGATTTTTAATTCACTAATGTAGTGGCCGAACTCATAAAGGTTTTCTAAATCTGCACTGCGCACTTCTGGCAACAACCAACGCCCAACCGTTAACAAATATATGCAGCCTGCCACCGCGCAAATAGCCGCCAGTGGAAAGAACTCAAACATACTAAAGCCAGCGTGGCCAAAATCCTTAGCAATGGAGTTTACAAGCAGGTTGGTGGACGAACCGATGAGCGTCATTACCCCCATCATTTGGGCCACGTAGGAAAGAGGAATCAATGTTTTTGAAGGAGCTAGCCCAACTTTTAGGCTCGCCGCAATCACAATAGGAATGAAAATAGCCACCACCGCAGTGTTGTTAACAAAAGGGGCTATGAGCGCCAGCAAGAGGAACAGCATCAACATAAATTGCAGCGGCGAGCGTGCGGCACCTAATAGCCGCTGAATACCTGCGAGGGCACCACTGTTTTGTAAGCCAGCTGCAAGCATAAACATGGCAGCAACAGTAATGGTGGCGGGGTTGCTAAAACCGCTTAGCGCTTGGTCAAGGCTTATCAGTTTTAGCAGGGTTAAACTCACTAGCACCAATATGGCAATGGCATCGATGCGCAGCTTTTCAGTAACAAAAAGCACCATGGCGCCCAGTGAAATCAATAGTACAAGGGTAATATCGAGGGTCATAAGCGGCCTGCCTAAAATAAGTGGAGCAGCAGCGATTCAGCCAATACCAGGCGCTCTGCCAGGGTAGTTGGGCAGCGCCTACTGCCCAACTACCCTACAGGCGCTCAAGTACCGTTTAGCTTTTTAAGTCGCGTAATACGTATTGCATAATGCCGCCATGGCGGTAGTAATCCGCTTCCGACGGTGTATCAATACGCAGCTCTGCCTCAAACTCAATATCATCGGCTTTCACTTTAACGGTTTTGGGCACACCGCCTTCGTTTAACGCCGTTACCCCAGTGATGCTGAATGTCTCATGCCCACCAATGCCTAAAGTTTTGGCATTTTCACCTTCTAGGTATTGCAGGGGCAACACGCCCATACCAATTAAGTTAGAGCGGTGAATACGCTCATAAGACTCAGCAATTACAGCGCGCACGCCCAGTAACAACACCCCTTTTGCAGCCCAGTCTCGGGACGAACCGGAACCGTATTCTTTACCTGCCAAAATCACTAAAGGCGTGTTTTCTTTCAGGTAATTGCGCGAAGCATCATAAATAGTGACCACAGGATAATTCGCTTGGGTGAAATCGCGGGTGTAATTCCCTTCTGTGCCCGGCGCCAGCTCGTTACGCAAGCGTACGTTAGCGAAAGTACCGCGAATCATCACTTCATGGTTACCACGGCGCGAACCGTAGGAGTTGAAGTCTCGTTGCTTCACGCCATGCTCAGCAAGGTACAACGCTGCCGGCGAAAGCCCACTAATGGCGCCTGCAGGGCTAATGTGGTCGGTAGTCACCGAATCACCCAACTTCGCCAACACCCTTGCGCCTGTAATATCGGTTACGGGTGCAGGCTCGGCAGGCATGCCCTCAAAATAAGGCGGGTTACGCACATACGTAGAAACAGGATCCCACTGGAATTGCTTACTATCTGGTGTTAGTAACTGCTGCCAGCGTTCATCACCGGCGAACACATCTTTATACCCCTCGGTATACATTTCCTTCGCCACAGATTGATCAATCACTGCCTGAATTTCTTCTGTGCTAGGCCAAATATCTTTAAGGTAAATTTCTTCGCCCTTATCGTTGGTGGCTATCACACCAGACTGCAAATCAATATCCATGGTGCCAGCAATAGCGTAAGCCACCACAAGAGGAGGCGACATGAGGTAATTCATCTTCACCTGCGCATGAATGCGGCCTTCGAAGTTACGGTTGCCCGACAATACAGACACCACCGTTAAATCGTGCTCATCCACGGCTTGGCCTACTTCTGGCACAAGCGGCCCTGAGTTACCAATACAGGTGGTACACCCGTAGCCCACGAGGTTAAAGCCCATGGCATCTAAATAACGGGTTAGCCCTGCGCGCTCGTAATAATCGGTTACCACGCGTGAACCGGGCGCCAAACTGGTTTTCACCCAAGGTTTACGCTGCAGCCCTTTTTCGTAAGCTTTTTTAGCCACCAAGCCGGCGGCAATCATGACACTCGGGTTGGAAGTGTTAGTACAGGAAGTAATCGCGGCAATCGCCACCGCCCCTTCAGACAACTGGTATGTGTCGCCGTTTTCTGCTTCCACTTCCACAGTGGTAACACGTTTCTTCGGTTCGCCTGTGGCGGGAGCATCTGAAGCTGGGAAAGATTCTTTTGAAGCGTCATCCACTTGCAAGCTTTCGTTGAGCTGCGCGAGCTCTTTACGGAAGGCGCGTTGCGCAACAGACAACGGTACGCGATCTTGTGGGCGCCTTGGGCCCGCAATCGAAGCCACCACGGTGGATAAATCTAACTCTAAATATTCTGAATAAGCGGGCTCATGATCTGGGTCGTGCCACAGGCCCTGCTCTTTGGCATAGGCTTCAACCAAGGCAATTTGTTCTTCCGAGCGGCCGGTTAAGCGCATGTATTTAATACTTTCTTCATCGATGGGGAACATGGAAACGGTGGAGCCATATTCTGGGCTCATGTTGCCAATAGTGGCACGGTTGGCCAAAGGCACAGCGCCCACACCAGGGCCATAAAACTCCACAAACTTGCCCACCACGCCGTGTTTGCGGAGCATTTCTGTAATGGTTAACACTAAATCTGTGGCGGTAACACCTTCAGGCAGCTTGCCTGTAAGCTTAAACCCCACTACCCGTGGTACGAGCATAGAAATAGGCTGCCCTAACATGGCTGCTTCGGCCTCAATGCCCCCTACCCCCCACGCTACTACGCCCAAACCATTCACCATGGGCGTGTGTGAGTCTGTGCCTACACAAGTATCAGGATACGCTTGTATGGTGCCGTTGGTTTCTCTGGTAAACACCACGCGTGATAAATGCTCGAGGTTTACTTGGTGCACAATACCGGTGCCCGGTGGCACCACTTTAAAATCATCAAAGGCATCTTGGCCCCAACGTAAAAACTGATAACGCTCGCCATTGCGCTCGTACTCAATATCTACGTTGCGCGCAAAAGAACCCGCGCTACCGAAATCGTCCACAATCACCGAGTGGTCGATAACTAGCTCTACCGGCACTTGTGGATTAATTTTTTTAGGGTCGCCCCCTAAAGCCACCATGGCCTCACGCATGGCGGCTAAATCCACCAATGCGGGCACCCCTGTAAAATCTTGCAGCACTACCCGCGCTGGGCTAAAAGCAATTTCATAAGAAGGTATTTCTTTTGGGTCCCAATGGGCTAAATAGCGGATATGGTCTGCGGTAACGTCTTTTCCATCTTCATTTCGCAATAAGCTTTCGAGCAATACTTTTAACCCATAAGGCAGGCGATTAACATCCACCCCCAGCTGGTTAAGCGATGACAGCTTGAATATCTCGTAAGATTTATCACCGACCTTCAATTGCTCTCTAGCGTTAAAACTATTTGGATGCGACATGTAAAGCCTCCTAGCTAACGATGGTCGTTTATGGTGCCGAAGGGAAACATAGGTGGCGCATTCTATTTATTATTACGACCTAAAAGACCATCAGTAAAACAAGACGCCACCCACCACACTACCCTGAAAGTGCTGATACAACCAGATGAAACTCGTATCTTTGGATGAATAGCAGGCTCTATGGCGGCATGGCACGGCGCGGAATTATGGTGCTAAGAGGGTATAGCAGAGTGTTGTTATGTTTCTGCTCATAAACACTTCTTTAGAACAAGCTTGGTTATCGTTCAATTTAGTCATCATAGAACAGCAGCCGCCCAGATCGAGGGAGAGGGCTTAGTTATATTGAACATAAGAAAACAGGCAAGCCTCGGCGAAGTTAGCTATGGGGTGATTTTAGCTCTGGTAACAAATGCTCTCGTTGTCTTATAAACCAAACTAAAACGTAGACAAATACAACTGCTCTACCTTATCTCGCGCCCACTGGGTGCGGCGCAAAAACTTCAACGACGATTTAATAGAAGGGTTACTTTTAAAGCAATTGATATTGATGATGTCGGCTAAGCCTTCCCACCCATAATGCTGCTGCAGCCGCGTTACTATCTGCTCTAGTGTAATGCCGTGCAGGGGATTATTGGGCTGTTCGTTGCTCATGTTTGGACCTACTACTAACGTTAATAAGAAATCCCCCCTAGTAAAAACCACCCACATGCATAGATATGGGTGGTTTTAGCTAAGTCCTTTTTTATTGAGCGCCTTCTATTACCAAGTTAAAGCTAGGTGAAGCCCAACCATGTCGTGAGTGCTTTGCATTCTCATCATTTAACTTTTCACCGCCATACACTACTTCATTAGCGCTGCCGTAATGCAGCCACGTTTCAGTGGGCACAGCATTAACAGGCGGCTTACTGTAATCGCACACACCATGGGGGAATATTTCTTCCACTTTTTTCACAAAGCTTGTTGGATCAGGCGTGATGGTAGCGGCCAAGGTGTTCAAAATAGATTCCGGCAGCGAGGCAGGATCGCTCACTCCAGCTTCGAACAAGCCCGTTAGGCGATCTATCACCGAGGTGGGATTAGTGATAAACGATGGCAGTAATCCTCCTATAACACCTGGGATGGATTCAGGGTCTGCCGCCCCTTCTGTGAACACACTAGCAAGTTCTCTCGCCAAACCCGCTGGGTCAGTAAGGGATAAAAATGGCGCTGTGGCGTAGTCTGCAGGATCCACAGGTTTGAGTTGGCACTTATTGGTCAAGGTGCGAATATCTTCACCCGCCATAGTACGTGGTGTGCCAAAATTAGTTACCACTAGCTTGTTTTGCAAGTCAGTTATGGGCTTCAAAATTTGATCGATAGGTTGGCTTAACTGCCCCAGTACACTGCTAAGTGCTCCGTCGTCCGGTAAGTCCAGCAACTCTGATATATCAGTAATGCTTTCCAAGCTTAAACCACATATTTGGTTGGTGATTGCATCAGTTATTTTCCCTAGTTGTGCCGGAGCAGGTGGGATTTTTGATAAATCCAGATTAGGAATGATCGGATTTGGGTACATACTAGGACCAATCAAAGGAGGTATATGCTCATCATCAAAAGCTGACGTTATTGATAGACAACGATCACGGGCCTGTACCGGTTTAAGCTGACGAATTTTCTTACTAAGAGGCAATTCTTCTTCGTCTTTCTCCACATTACTCAACCATTCATCCATCACCAATAATGCTTGGGTGGTATATATGGTGTCACCCGCCACAGGTACAGGACCAAACCAAATCACATGGTTGTGATGATCCTCTTGAGTCGCTGCTAACCGCGCACGAAGCTGCCACGAATGGTACGCATCATGAGCGAGGCCAGGATCCAAGCCTCGCAGATCAATAATTGGTATGTCATTTAGATGTTCTGCGGTATTAATAGCGCCAGTGCGGTAAGCATACTCTAGCGCTGTTTCGTCTGCTTTGGTGCGCTCTTCCTGATGCTGAAAATCTATAGTTAATCCGCCTATTTTTTTATTAATCTCCAGAAAAGTTTCGCCGCTAATAAGCCCTTGTTGTAATGCGACTAATCCATACTGCACACCTATATTATCAAAAGGAACACCCGTAAACCCACGGCTTAAAGATTCTTCTACTGGAATCCAAGCATCACTGGTGCGTACTCCAAACTGGCTGTGCATCCAGTCTACTAACCCGCAACGCAACCCCTTAGGGTTCTTTTCCGGATGATAAAGAATGGAAGTGTCATCAATACCACGGCACTTTTCTTGAGCAGGGAAAGCGGCGGGGAAGAAAGCCATATCAGACACAATAGGATTTAAAGGTAAATGGCCGTAGAAAGAAATCATAGGAATTGGACCTGGGTCTGCCAATAAGGCACCAAGCATCGAAGCTACACCTTCAGGGCCCGAGGGCAGGGTCCAGTTGAATTTTTTATTCAACAAATGATAATCAGCAAACTGTACTGCTGTGGTCCAAACATCGGGGTAGGCACACTGAACAATTAACCCTTGGTAAATGCCAGGAAAAGCATTAGCTACGTGCAGTTGCATAATGGCACCACCAGAACAACCTGTGCCAATGCTATAGCGCAAGGGCCCGTATTGCTCAATAATATGTTCTTTAGCCATTACTAGAGATTCAGCCCCAGTGACAAGATTAGCGTTATGGCCAAGGTTTGATTGAGCAGTGGACAAAGTCATAAACCCACGAGACAACGCTACTACTAAGCTATTACCAAACAATTCGCTATCTGGCGCATTGGCCATGCCATATTCCACACCAACATTACTGCCATGATGAATTAGCAGCTTTTTATTCCATTGCGGCTGTTGGTTTAGCGCTGTCCAAGGCTCTGTAGGATCAAACAGAGTCATAATTTGGTAGCGGTCACGGTTTATAACACCTTTTTCCACACGCACAATAAAAGGCATAGTAACACCGGTTTCAGTGGTAGTTTGAGCGATTTTTTCCTTTGCTGGCGGGTTTTCCAGATCGTAGTTTTCTAAATCTTGCCCTGCAATAACGACTTCTAAGAGATCAAGGGGCACATCAGCAAAGTCTTCAGGACCTTTTATTTTTTCTGGCATAGCCATCATTTTTTCGGAAAATGCTGTGTAAGCTGCGGCCGGCAAATATTTAAAACTATATTCAGGCTTTTGGTTGCACTGTTCATCTAATTGAGCATCACCATTAGTACATTTCCAAGGTTTCACCTGAGGACCTGAAAATATTGGCCCACCCTTAGGGTGATTGATGAGCGTTCTCTCTAATACGCTGTCATCGTCCATTTTTACCACTAATTTGTTTTCGCCTAATGTTAGCCCACTGACTAAACCTAGCAGGCTACCATCCTCTTGCTCAATGAGTGCATCCGTGGCGTCCACCTCATCATTAATAATTAATTTAGTGTTATCGCCACGTAGTTTTTCTGCATCAGCAGCCACTACGCGAATCAGCGCATCACCTCCGCTTATTAAATCTGCGCGGTTAGAGAGCACCTGTATTTCTCCCTCACCGACCACTGAGGAAATGGGGGGCGTCGTATCGTCTGCTCCACCGCTATCGGATGTGTCAGATGGAAGAGCATCATCGGTTGGAGATGTAACTGGCGCGGGGGTCGCTGAGGAGCTACTGCCACCACATGCAGTCAGCATTGTTATCAACATGGCGAACAACACCATGCAAACCGTTCTAGTCATTATTATTCTCCCAGTGAATCCTGGTTTTTTATTGTTATAGGTTCGTACGACCATACCCAAACATTAACGGGAGAAAAGCAGCAAGTCCATTCATTAGTACAAGAGTACAGAAAATTATTAAACCTCTTGTTTTTATTATTAAGACTACTAAAAAAGCAATCTAAGCCATTGTTTTTAAAGTATTTAAAGTTATATTTACAACTAGAAAGGCTTTGATTTATTGTTAGCTATGCTTCCTAAACACCGCCAACTCCGCCTTAATCCTCTGCAAAAAATCTGCCTTAACGCGCGGATGCACACTAGAAGCTGGGTAGCATTTTGTTAAGGCAATATGGGGGATATTTTCTTCTTTGGTAAAAAAGATGTTTTCAACCTGTTGTTGGTCAGCAGTAGCGTGGGCAAAATTTTTCTTGAACTGCCTATCTGTGCCCAATGCATCTGTTACCGAGAAGTAATTTAAGCAGCGCTCTACATTAGGGGGAATAGAGCGCGGATTATCCTTCCACCGATGCGGCATAAACACACTGCCATAGCCACCTGCTGCAATGGTTACTAATAACGAAAGTTTTATGCCTCGTTGGTTAAGCGCATGCGCCACCCGCACGGCTTCAAAACCACCTTGGCTAAAACCCATCACTACAATGTTATCGCCCTTATTGGCAGCAGCTTGTAAATCGTTAGCAATGGTGTTGGCTTGCAAGTGCCCATACAGAGTGGTGTTGGGGTAGCCTGCTTCGCGCAGAAAATGGAGCAAGTGCCGCTGCATGTGCTGGCGTGCCGCGAGCCCATAAATAATAGCAATGGTGAGGCCCTGGGATTCTTGGTTAGAAGGCGGGCGATCTGGCCGCTGCAGTTTTGATAATATATTCGTGAGTGTTAACAACTTCATAAACCCATCTCTTGCTTGCTGCATCCTTTAATTATCCTTAGCGCAATTGCTACGCCTAGGCTAGTGCTCTATTAGAGAATGTATTCTCTGGATGAAATACAAGAGGCAATACTATTATCAAAATCTATTAAGCGCTCACCGTAAAAACCAAAGCCACATGCCTATTTACCATGTGCGCTCTGATTGACAAAAGAAACGTTGTTGATGATTGGCGTGTAAAACCAAACAAGCTTTTTTGATGAGTTAGTCTGAAAAATTTATGCTTCTGTTCGGTTGATTAGCTGTTAGATAGGCATTAAAGGCAACCCCTCACGCTAGCATTTACGGAAGGGGCATCCAAAACGTACTAAACGCCCTTAGCTACAATTACATGTTAGATCGATGCTGTGCACCATCTACAGGAATACAAGCTCCCGTTACCCAACTCGCGGCATCCGATGCTAAAAAAACAGCTACATTTGCCACTTCTTCTGGCTTGCCAAAGCGTCCCCAAGGAATACGCTCAAGCGTACTGTAGTAGCGAGGCGAATTAGCCTTTCTAGCTTTATCCCACACACCACCAGGGAACTCGATTGAACCGGGTGCGATACTATTAACACGAATACCTTCTGGCCCGAGATCCACCGCCAATGATTTTGCATAGCTTATTAAAGCAGCTTTGGTGGCAGCATAGGGTTGGGTAGTTCCTACTTCAATACCGGAAATAGATGACATAATAATAATGTTCCCACTGCCGGCCTCTTTCATCCAAGGAAGCACTTTATCCACAGCACGCACGGTAGACATCAGATCAAGGGTGACATTAGCATCCCATGCAGCTAAATCATTACCGGCACCTAGTGCTGAAACGTTACTCACCAAAATATCTATGCTGCCCAGCGCCAGCTTAGCGTTATCTAAAAAGTTATCTAAACTTTCCTTATCCCCCACATCACAAGCCTCACGATAAGCTTTAACGCCTAAAGCTTCGATTTCCTTAAGCGTTTCATCTAGAGGCCCTTCACTGCGAGCACAAATGGCTACATTCACACCTTCCGCTGCAAGTGCTAAAGCAATAGAACGGCCGATCCCTCTACTACCGCCTGTTACTACTGCATTTTTTCCTGCAAGGCCTAAGTTCATAGCTATTTCCTTTATTGTTGTAATTTAATCACCGCCATGGTGATCCTAGATACACACACCAGCTTCCCCTCTTCTGATTCGATGTGTATTTCCCATACTTGCGTAGCACCGCCTCGGTGAAGCGGCCGTGTAGTGCCATATACCCAACCAGAAGTAACCGAACGAATGTGGTTTGCATTAATTTCCAAACCTACACCCGCCGTTTCTTCTTTTTTAAGGCAGTGGTTGGTAGCAATACTGCCCAATGTTTCCGCCAACACGACAGAAGCACCGCCATGTAAGAGGCCAAATGGTTGAATTGTGCGCTCATCAACAGGCATCCGCGCTTTAATAAAGTCATCACCTACTTCTACAAACTCAATACCCATATTTTCTACGGCTGTGTTTCGGCATCGCTCTTGCAAGCTTTCAACAGTAGGTGTAATCGTCCAAATGCTGCTCATTAATACACTCCCCTTTTTTAATTATCGTTTTAGTTTTATATAGCAGCCCAAACAGCTATTGCTTATGTACGCAGGGCGTTTTCGCCACTCAAGCATTTTTATAATTCATTCGCACCTTTCAACACCGTCTGGAATTTTTATCTTTTCCGAGCCATCAACGGCGTACCCCTCTGGAAAACCACGGATCTGCCAGGTTAAATAAACACCCCCTAAAAGCACTAGAAAGGTAAAGGCGTAGGCGGCTCTGAAATCACCACTTATTTCAATAATCCAACCCGCTACCGCGGGGCCAATTAATTGTCCTAAGGCAAAAAACAGAGTAACAAAACTAAAGGCTATTGGAATATAGCGAGGCGCCACCTGATCCGTAGCGCTAGCTTGTATCAAGGCAAACATGCCATTCACCGACAGCCCCATTAAAAGAAAATGAAAGAAAAACACAAGCAGGGTTTGATCAATAAGCGGTAGCCCCATCGCAAGAGTCACCATCGCTAATGCAGTGGTCAATGCATTGCTTCTCCCCCACTGATCCGACAACCAACCCCATAACGGCCCCGCAGCAATAGATAACAAGCCCGTCATCGCCATAAAAGTACCAGCGGTAGTTTCATGATGGCCTTCTTCAATCATAAAACTAATCATGAAAATAGCTTGGACAATATATGTTAAGCCTATGATGCCGTACACCGACGCCACAGTAACAACTCTTTTATTAGTATAAATTAGCCACTTATCTGCCGATGGCGGTGTGTCTGAAACCCCGTGATTAGAGAGCGGTGGATCTTTGGCATAGATAATAACTAAGGCCGCAACCAATAGCGCTACAGCAAAAAAAACTCCCCACGTAACACGCCAACCAAAATCGCCAAACCAATGCGCCATCAACGGCACTAAGCCCCCCACCACAAGCATTCCTAGCCCTACACCGCTAGACATGGCCCCAATAACAAAACCTCGTTTTTCTGGGTACCAAACCGCTAACAAAGATACCATTGGCGCGAAGCTAAAGGCCGTGCCAAAACCCAGTAACGCCATCAGGATCAACAGCAACCAATAATGCGAAGCAAATGCTAGCCCTGCAAACCCCATTGCTACTGTAATTAATCCAAAAGCAATAGTTAACCTTGCTCCAAAACGTGCTGCAGCAATACCGCCAGCCAACACAAAGAGCACATAACCTAAAGCAGTGACCGTGCCCAACACACCCGCCTGTTGGTAGCTAAGCCCTAGGTCAACACGCATAGAGGGTAGAATAAAACCATACGCCATGCGGCCAAAAGCTATAACAACTAGGCTCGTCATTAACCCACAAGCCACCATGATCCACAATGCAGGGCGGCTTTCAGCCAAGGTTATCTCATTTTTCATTTTTATTATTGACACCTTCACAGAGGAAAAACCATGCTAACGAGCATAACTAAACAAAACGCACATAGGTACTACTGAAACATTTGCTTATTAAGTATTCGCTCTCTAAACACCGCTTGGCAAGGGTTTCATCGAGCAGAGATGGATAAACTTCTTCGCCAAAACAATGATTGAAAAACTTGACTTACCGCCTTAGCGCCCATTTTTTGGCCTGTTTAGCCAAGCAGCTTGACCAAAATCTATCTTTTATTTTTTGCCAATAGCAAGGCTTCGCCGCTTAACACTAGAGTGTAATCGCGATGACTAACGAGGAGTATTTCATGGCGAACTACAAAAAACTTTGGCTTATTTTAGCCACGGTGTGTGCGGTAACCCTAGGTATTTTGGGGTACTACGGCACCGAGGTGTACCGGCAAGCACCTCCCATTCCCGATAAAGTGCTTAGCACTTCGGGTGAAGTGTTAATGACGGAAGAAACCATTCTCAACGGGCAAACCGCCTGGCAATCCATCGGTGGGATGCAAGTGGGCTCTATTTGGGGCCATGGCGCTTACCAAGCTCCCGACTGGACAGCAGATTGGTTACACCGCGAGCTTATGCATTGGTTGAACCTTACCGCGCAAGAAATGTTTGGCAATGATTATGCTGAGCTTGAGGGCGCAAAGCAGCGACACTTGCAGTATTTGTTAACGGAAGAGTACCGCAACAACCGTTACGATGCCGAGCAGGGCACCCTAGTGGTGAGCGATAAGCGCTTGAAGGCCATGACGCTCACCAAAGATTACTACATGCGTTTGTTTGGTGATGACCCAGCTTACACAGAAACCCGTGCTAACTTTGCCATGAAGAACAACACGCTGCCCGATGCGGAGCGTCGCGCAGAAATGACAGAGTTCTTCTTCTGGACAGCGTGGGCAGCGGCCACCAACCGCCCCGATAAAGAAGTAACGTACACCAACAACTGGCCTCATGAGCCGTTAATCAATAACGTGCCCACCGCTGAAAACGTGGTGTGGTCTATTATCAGTATTATTTTGCTCATGGCAGGTATTGGTTTCCTCGTTTGGGGATGGGCTTTCATCAAGAAAGAAGATGCGGATGAACCCACTCCACCAGCAGAGGACCCTGTTAAAAACTTTGCTTTAACCCCTTCGCAAAAAGCACTGGGTAAGTACTTACTTGTGGTGGTGGGCTTGTTCACGCTACAGGTGTTGTTAGGTGGCTTCACAGCGCATTACACCGTTGAAGGGCACGGTTTCTACGGTATCGACACCACAGAAATCTTCCCTTATTCCTTAGTGCGTTCGTGGCACTTACAAGCCGCTATGTTCTGGATAGCGGTGGCCTTCCTTGCTGCGGGCTTATTCTTGGCACCTATTATTAATGGCGGTAAAGACCCTAAATTCCAAAAATTAGGTGTGGATGTTCTCTTTATTGCTTTAGTGGTAGTTACTGCAGGTGCCTTTATTGGTAACTGGCTAGCAATTCTGCAAGTAATTCCTGCCGAGTTCAGCTTCTGGTTTGGCCACCAAGGGTACGAATACCTTGATTTAGGCCGCTTCTGGCAACTACTTAAGTTTGTGGGCATTTTGTTTTGGCTGTTCTTAATGTGCCGCTGCATGTTGCCAGCCATTAAAAACGCAGAAGATAAAAACCTGTTGGCTATCTTCTCTGCCTCTATCTTAGCGGTAGGGTTATTCTACGGTGCGGGCCTGATGTACGGCGAGCGGACTCACCTTTCCATCATGGAATACTGGCGCTGGTGGATTGTGCACTTGTGGGTGGAGGGCTTCTTTGAAGTATTCGCCACGGTGTCTATGTCGCTCATTTTCTTCAAGCTTGGCCTAGTAAGCCGTAAAACAGCAACCACCGCTAGTTTGCTTGCTTCCTCGCTGTTCTTAGTGGGCGGCATCCCTGGTACTTTCCATCACTTATACTTTTCAGGCACAACTACACCCGTAATGGCTGTGGGGGCCACGTTTAGTGCTTTAGAGGTGGTGCCACTGATCCTCTTAGGTTACGAGGGTTGGGACAACTGGCGCATGCAGCATAAAGCGCCTTGGATGGAAAACCTAAAATGGCCTGTTATGTTCTTTGTAGCAGTAGCGTTTTGGAACATGCTAGGTGCAGGTGTGTTTGGGTTTATGATTAACCCTCCCATTGCGCTGTACTTCATCCAAGGCCTTAACACCACGGCCACGCACGCTCACGCGGCATTATTTGGGGTGTATGGGTTCTTAGCCCTTGGGTTTGCGCTGTTCATCTTGCGTTACATTCGCCCCAACATGGTGTTCAACGAAAAGCTGATGAAAACCGCCTTCTGGTGGCTCAACATTGGCCTCGTGCTGATGCTATTCACTAGCTTGTTACCGGTGGGCATTATCCAGTTCGTGGCGAGCGCTTCAGAAGGGTTATGGTACGCGCGCAGCGAAGCATTTATGCAAAGCGATGTGCTCCATACTCTGCGCTGGATCCGCACCATTGGTGATGTGGTCTTCATCGTGGGGGCCTTCGCCGTGACCTGGCAGATCGTGCAAGGCGTGTTATTCCACAAAGCCGATAAGTAACCGGCCCTTACAAGCCTCTAGCTCTTCACGAGCTAGAGGCTTTTTTATGCTTGTTACAGCCTTAACTTACGGCTTATTTTTTACCTCCCCGCCTTTCTCCCAGGGGTACGGCATGTGCCCACCACCGAACACGGTGACGCGCCGATACTCGCAAATTTTACTGACATAAGTACTGAGCTGTTCGAGCAGTTCCCAATCTGCTTCGTTTTCCACATGCAACCAATAGCCTTGCTTTTGGGGCCCTTGAAAGGGTTCAAAATAACCTAGGTAGCGCTCTTGCTCTGGGCAAAACAGCCCAGCACGCGCACTGCCCGGCACGGTGGTAACGAGATATTGATGCTGGTGATAAAGAAAAGGATACATTCCCATGGAAGCCTCCTGAGGCAAGTGTGTTGAAGGTTCAAAGCACGACAAGCCGGCAGGGGTAATACAGGTTTAACGTCTAACTGTAGCATATCGCACCTTGTTATAGACGCTCCGTTTAGCTTTTCTTTTATGTCGCAGCAAGTAGAGCTAAATCACGACCCCTAGAATATAACTTGGCTTTATTTTTTATGCAAAACCACAGTTTGTACAAAAAACCTCATTTTTATGCGTTTTAGCCCCAATTTGTAAGGGGAATGTAAGGTGGCACCTGTACCATGAGAGCCATCATTCATAACAATAAAATAGGTGGATCATGAAAACATTACTGACTTCCAGTTTAATTATTGCCTGCAGCGCAGCGTTAATTGCTTGCGGTGGCAGCTCATCCTCTAGCGACAACAAAGCAGCAAACAATAGTTCTGGAGGACCTGGCTCCGGTTCGAGTTCTGGTGCTATCACCACAAGCAATGCCTTTAAGTCAGCCGAAGGAGCGGCTGTAGCGGCCTCCGCAGCAAGCGGCATGATTGGCATGGCCCAAGAGCTTGCAACAGGAGACGGCTTCGGCTCGGAAGAGGAAACAACACCCGCTAGCGACATACCCGCCGCAATATCAGGTGATTTTGACACAGATGAAGCTTGCGACGTTGGGCGCATTCGAACCAAATCTGGCTTTGCAACCTCTCGCTTCGATAACAATGAAATAAGCACTGAGATCATTATCGCGGAAAACTGCGAACATCATTCATCCATAGGAGGAGATAATTTGGTTAGCACCATGAGCGGCCGCATGGAAGTGGGAGAGGAGCCTAGCCTTGGCCTTAGCTACGTAAGAGCCACAGGCCTAAGCAACAGCCTAACAGAAGGCTTTTACTCTTCTGAAAGCAATTTCATGGGGCCTTTAAAGCAAACCATGCGTGCGCTGATCGAAACAAGAGAGACCGAAACAGAAAGCGAGATCTACGCTTACGCCGTGTTGGATATGGACATGTTTGGCACCAAAATGCGCATGAACATGGGCAACAGTGCTAGCGAGCCGTTAGCCATGATCGCCACAGCTATCAATAATGATGAAGAGGAAATAAAAGTAGATGGACACTTAGCCGCTGCCTTCGATGAAGCTGGCAACTGTAGCTTTGCCGTTAACTACACCACCATCCAGCCATTGGTGCAAAATCTTAACGACGAAGACGCCCTGCCCACTGCTGGCGAGTTAACCATTGCTCTTGTGGGCGACAAATCATACAACGTGCAATTTGATAACGCAGGCATCCTAGTTGATGGGGAGCTTTTTACTGAAGAGAATATAGACAACAGTGAACTAGCGAAAGAATGCGCCGAATTCATGGAGGATGATGACGACGATATGTTTCTGTAAATCAACCAACGCTACGGCCTACCTTGCATAGGCCGTAGCGCTTTCTTCACGCCGCTTCTTCGGCGTTCTTTTTATTCATACGCAACCACACCCAACCCCAGGCGAGGCCCAATGCCCCCGCAGCAAAAGAGCCGAGCAATACGCCCAGTTTCGCTGCATTGAGTAAATTGGTATCAGTAAAGGCTAGCATGGATATAAAGATAGACATGGTGAAGCCTACCCCCGCAAACAAGCCGATCAGCAATAGCCCGCTTGGCGTAACACCTTTGGGCAGTTTGCCTATGCCAGTACGTATGGCCAACCAACTGGCTGCCATTACACCTGCGGGTTTACCCACCACCAATGCCAACGCCACACCAATGGTGGCCCATGAAGCGCCCGCCTGGCTGAAATCAATGCCGCCTAAGCTAATTCCTGCGTTCGCTAACGCAAACAGTGGCATGATTAAAAACGCTACCCAAGCTTCTAACGAAGCTTGCACACGAATAACAGGGGGTAATAAATCGCGTTGTGCTAAACGCAGTTTTTCTAAGGGTTCAAGGATATCTCCCGGGGCCGCGCCATATTTACTCAGTAACTGCCGGTTGAAACGTGTCACCATATTAATGGGCTTTACGCGGCTACGTCGCTGTACCACGGGTGTCATCAGGCCCAACAACACGCCTGTTAAGGTAGGGTGAATACCCGTGGTGAGTACGCCAAACCATACAATGAAGCCAGGCACTACATACGCCCAAGCAAACCCAATGCCCATGCGCTGCATGGCCAACACCATTAACAATCCACCGCCAGCAATCCAAAAACCTGAATAATCTAAACCGGTGGTATAAAACACTGCGATGATCAATACCGCGATAATGTCGTCAATAATAGCTAGCGCTAACAAGAAAATGCGAAGGCTATGTGGAATACCACGGCCTAACAGCGCTAGTAGCCCTACCGCAAAGGCAATATCGGTAGCAGCGGGCACTGCCCACCCAACGTGCCTGCCCCCTTCTAAGTTGAACACCAAATAAATGAGCGAGGGCACCAACACGCCCCCAACGGCAGCGCTAATAGGTAAACCAGCTTGGCGTATATCGCTCAGCAAACCGCCGTGCATTTCATAACGAATTTCCATGCCCACCACCAAGAAGAAGATGGTCATCAAGGCATCGTTAATCCAGAAATGGAGGCTTTGGGTAAATTCAAAACCTGCAAAAGAAATACCTAACGGAATTTCCCACAAATGATGATAACTACTAGCCCAAGGTGAGTTAGCCCATAATAAGGCAACAATAGCCGTAATCAGCAACACCACACCGCTGTTGGCTTCTATACGGGTGAATCGCTTGAAGGTTTCTAAAAATTTTTGCGTGATAATTTGTTCACGAGGCAACTTTCTTAGCGGTTCAGGCCTTCTCATTACAGAACTCCGACAGTATTTGTGTCTCTGTTTGGCAAACTAGGCTAGCTTTTTGCGCCACTTGCTCCAATTGTAGTGCTTATCTCTTTCGCGATAATCACGCACGTAATCTAACTGAGCATTAATGGCTGCTTCAACTTGTTCGCGCAGCGCCCATAATGCTTCGGCATCGTTGCTTTGGCCTTGGAACGCCTTACTGCTAATGCGTGGCCCAAACCCAAAGTATTGCCGCTGAGGGCGCGGGATAAGCGTAGGCCCTAGGCCTTTAGCAAGTGGCGGCAGTGCTTCGCCGTGCCGAACAACCCTGTTAATAGGCACGATTTTATTTAACTGGCGCCATAACGCATTATCCATGACATCATTGGCATCCGCCACAATATCATAAGCATCATTAGGGCCCACCGATGCAAACGGAATAATATCGTAGCCATGTTCAATGGCCATGCGAGCAAAACCCGTACGTTGTTTCCAAATAAGTTCGCCTTCACCTTTGCGGCGGCATACTTCACGCGCGCCACCAGGAAACACTAAAATATGCTCATTGGCCGCCATCAACGCAGCACAATTTTCTGGAGAACCTTCCACCCCACCACTAAAAGCAGCGAGGTCGCGCCATCCCGGCACCTTAAAGTGCACACGATCACCCAATAACCGCAATACCACCTCACGTTGGTTTAACTCACGCACCAACATGGGCACATCGAGCAATCCATACATAGTATGGTTACCCACCCACAAAGCTGGGCGTGTTAAATCCAGATCGTTAAGGCCCAGAAACAACGGGGCAAAATAAACCCGTTGTGCCCAAGTGGCCGCATCTATTAACCGTTTAGAGGGAGGTGTGTAAGGGGTTATGGGTGTCGACATGGCTCTGTTCCTTTTAAGCTTATGTTTAGCTCTCAGGGCTTACGCCCATTTTCCTAACCATCTTTTCTTAGCTTTTTGAACAAGCTGCCTTGCATCTTGCTGCCAAGGATGGAAATCACGGCGGTAATAACGGAAGTAGGAAGGCAGCAACTTGCGTAATACACCAGGGTAGCCCCACATGTAATTCACTGCGCCTGCCCACGATTTAAGGTTCAAGAGTTGCCCATCTTCTTTCATTAACTGCACAAGATGAATGCCTGAGAACAGCGGGAACATAACGCTCACCACCGCCATTTCTGAAAGGCGCACAAATTCGCTGCCGCCAATGGCTTTGTATACATCGAATGCCACGGCTTTATGCTCTGATTCCTCAATGGCATGCCACGCCCACACGGGCGCCATGCGCGGATCCATTTCATCTAAAGCATCGTATTTCAGCAAGAATTCTTCAGCCATTAACGCAGTAAAGTGCTCCACCGCCACCGTGTGTGCTAGCTGGCGTTCTGGCGTAAAGTGTTTGCGCAGCAAATCCATAAACCATTGCACTTCACGCTCTAAACGTGCCACGTCAATGCCTTGCTTTTGAAAGAACTCGTTGAGCTCTTCATGTTCACGCGAGTGGTGTGCTTCTTGGCCAATAAATCCACGAATTGCTTTCTTTAATTCTGGGTCTTCAATTTGGCTTTGGTAGTGGCGCACTGAATCAATAAAGAAGCGCTCACCAGCAGGAAAACTAGCCGACAAAGCGGCAAGCAAGAGTGTTTTTGCTGGGTCGCCCGCCCACCAGTAGCGGGGAATATCATCGCTTTCAGCGAATTCAAATTCTGGCCTACGTACTTTAGGAATCATGCCTTTACCCATGGCATGAAGCTGGGTGACATTACTAGCTGTAGTAGCAGTGCTCATGGTTAGCCTCCTTTATCAGGGCTCATCGAAGGATGTAATAATCAGGTTGGTATTCCCTGCAAGGCTCTTACGAATTGGCACGAACGTCAAAACTTTAGCACCCAGCTATTTGGGCTTAAGGGTTAAAAGAGCGTTATCTAGGCACAAAAAAGCCCTTAAGCACTTTTGTGCTTAAAGGCTAAATTTGGTGCCGTCGGCCGGAGTTGAACCGGCACGAGCTTTCGCTCACTACCACCTCAAGGTAGCGTGTCTACCAATTCCACCACGTCGGCAGTATTAGGTGCTCGCCAAACAACTGTCAGCTTTTGACGAGGACCCGAATTCTACAACAATCTAAATAAAATCGGAAGTACTTTATAAGCTTTAATCGAGCTCTGGTACATCAGATGCTGCTTTTTCATCCTCTAATACAGGAATTTCAGCGGCATCTTCTTCTATTTCAATTACCGGCACATCAGATTGCGCTTCTAGTTGTTGCAAAAACTCTGGTGTGCTTGGCCCTTGTACTATTTGGCGTGCCTGCCATGCTAACCCTAAGCTGGTAAGCATAAATATGGTGGCCAAAATAGCAGTGGCTCGTGATAAGAAGTTACCTGAACCTGTTCCACCAAACACACTTTGGGACGCGCCGCCTCCAAAAGAAGCACCGGCATCAGCCCCACGGCCTTGCTGGATCATGATCAACCCGATGAGCGCAAGCGCTGCTAAGATGTGAACTACGTGTAATACAATATCCATAAATTATGCTTTCCGGCCTTTTAAGGCTTCACAAATAGCGGAAAAATGTTCTGCTTGAAGAGAGGCGCCACCAATTAAACCGCCATCGATATCTTCTTCAGCGAATAAAGAAGCAGCATTATCCCTATTTACACTGCCCCCGTAAAGGATAGGAGTGCTTTGCGCTAACTCAGCGTTGGTTTTTGCCAGTTCTGTGCGGATAAATGCGTGTACAGCCTGCGCCTGCTCTGGGGTTGCCGTCAAGCCTGTGCCAATGGCCCACACGGGCTCATAAGCCAACACCACCTGCATAGGTGTTTCTTTCATAGCGGCCAACAATGGCGCCAACTGCGCTGCCACTACTTTTTCAGTTTCACCTGCTTCGCGCTGAGCTTGTGTTTCGCCCAAGCACACCACTGGGGTAATGTTGTGCGCCACGAGTTGGCGGCATTTTTCCACCACGCTAGCATCGGTTTCGTGAAACAAAGCACGGCGCTCAGAATGGCCCACTAACGCTAATGTAGCGTTTACATCAGCGAGCATGCTCGCGGCTACTTCACCCGTAAACGCGCCTTCTTCCGTAGCGGCAACATCCTGTGCGCCCACTTGCAGGGTTTGCCCTTGTGTTTGTTGTGCAAGTTGTGGCACGTAAGGAAATGGCGGGCACACCGCGGCATTAATTCCTTCGGGCACGTTATCGTTGAACTCGGTGATCCATTGCTCAGCAAAACTGCTGCTGCCATGCATTTTCCAATTTCCAATAACCCATTTGTTACGCACTACACTCACCCTTCTGTTATTTAATTGCTTCTGCCACAACGTCAGCCAATTCTTTACACACAGCGGCTACTTGCGTTGCATCTTCACCTTCAACCATTACACGCACTAACGGCTCTGTACCCGAAGGGCGAAGCAAAACGCGGCCTTTATTGGCTAGTTGCTGCTCTGCAGCTTGAATGGCCTCCACCACTTTCGGATGGCTAGATACGTTATTGCGGTTGTCGCCACGCACGTTAATCATTTCCTGTGGTAGTTTTTGCATGCCCGCTAACGCTTCACGCAAGGTTTGCTGACGATGCGCCAACGCTGCCAACACCTGTAACGCTGCCACAATGCCATCACCCGTGCTTGCGCTATCTAAGCACAAGAGGTGCCCAGAACCTTCTCCGCCAATGATCCAGTTTTTCTCTTCCAGTTTTTCCACCACATAGCGGTCGCCAACTCTAGCGCGCAGGAAGCTAATACCTTCGCGTGCCAAAGCTTGTTCGAGCCCTAAATTACTCATGAGCGTGCCTACAACGCCTTCTAAGCCCACTCTTTCTTTGCGGTCCATGGCAAGCAAGTACAACAATTCGTCGCCATCCACGAGCACGCCGTTATGGTCTACCATGATGAGGCGGTCGGCATCACCGTCGAGGGCAACCCCTAAATCGGCGCCGGTTTCTAATACGGTTTGCTGCAAAAGCTCTGGGTTGGTGCTGCCACAGCCTTCATTAATGTTTAAGCCATCAGGGGATACGCCAATGGGAATAACCGTGGCGCCTAGTTCTTCAAACACGTCGGGAGCAATGTGATAAGCCGCACCATTGGCGCAATCCACCACTATCTTCATGCCCTCTAAATTTAAGCGCCCTAATACTGTGCTTTTGCAGTATTCAATATAGCGGCCGCGCGCATCTACAATACGACGCACTTTGCCAAGCTTGTTGGCGGCAGCCATAGAAAGCTCAGAATCGATTCTGGCCTCAATTTCTAACTCAACTTCATCAGGAATTTTACGGCCATTGTGGCCAAAAAACTTAATACCATTATCGGTATAAGGGTTATGCGAAGCCGAGATAACAATACCCGCTTGGGCGTTAAACGTACTCGTCATATAAGCCACGGCTGGTGTTGGCATGGGCCCTAGCAACAGAACATCTACCCCTGCAGCGGAAATACCTGCTTGCAGTGCTGATTCAAACATATAGCCCGAAATACGGGTATCTTTACCGATAGTAATTTTACTGTGCCCGCGTTCGGCAAACACTGAGCCCGCAGCCCAGCCTAAACGCAATACGAAATCAGGGGTAATGGGGAAAGCACCCACGGCACCACGAACACCGTCTGTACCAAAATATTTGCGTGTCATCGCACGTCTCCTTTGTGTTTCAGCACCGCTGCTGTCATACGTAACGCCTCTACTGTGGGGGCTACATCATGCACACGAAAAATATGTGCACCTTGCGCCGCAGACAATACAGCCAAGGCTACGCTTCCTTGTAAACGTTCTTCCACAGGTTTATCTAACACTGCCCCCACCATACTTTTGCGAGACACACCTATTAGCATAGGGGCAGGCAAGGTTAGCAGCTCTTCCAAATGAGCCATTAAGGTGAGGTTGTGGGTTAAATTTTTACCAAAACCAAAGCCAGGATCAACAACTATACGGCCTGGTTTAACGCCCGCTTGTTGGCATGTGTGAATTTTATCTGCCAAATAAGTGCGCACTTCAGCCACTACATCATCGTAATGCGGCGCTTGTTGCATGGTTTGCGGCTCACCTTGGCGATGCATTAAGCACACCGCCACATCGGTATCCACTACCGCTTGCAAAGCCCCTTCTCTGTCTAGAGCGCGTACGTCGTTCACCATACCTGCACCAAGCGCTGCGCCTTCGCGCATTAATTGGGGGTTGCTGGTATCGAGCGAAATCACCACATCTAGGTTTTGGTGAATTTTTTCCACCACCGGCAGCACCCTATCGAGCTCTTCTTGCGAGCTAACTGCTGCGGCACCAGGGCGCGTGGATTCGCCACCAATATCAATGAAGGCAGCACCTTCTGCCACCATTTTGGCGGCCTGATCATAAGCTGCTTGCACACTATTGAAGCGCCCACCATCAGAAAATGAATCTGGCGTTACATTGAGGATACCCATAACAAGAGGCGCGGACAGTGATACTGCCCGCGCCCCGCACTGTAGTGTGCCGTCTTTATACGTCTTCATTTTTAATGTGTATTCGCTGGGCCGCCGATAGCATCGTCATCAGCGCCGTCTGCTTGTTCTGCGGTGTCAGCCTCAGCCGTTGCTGCTGGCTCTGCGCTAGCTTTTACACCACCATCGTCACCCGGCTCATCCCAATCTTTGGGTGGCCTTGGTGTGCGGCCATTCATAATGTCATCAATTTGGTCAGCATCAATGGTTTCATACAGCATTAACGCCTGCGCCATCGCTTCTAGCTTGTCACGGTTTTCATGCAAAATTCGCTCTGCAGTGTCGTAACAACGATCAATAATAGCGCGCACTTCCTCATCAATGGTTACGGCTGTTTCATGGGAAACATGGCTGCCTTTAGACATGGATTTACCTAAAAACACTTCGCCCTCTTCCTCTTCGTAGGTAAGCGGCCCTAGTTTTTCCGATAAACCCCACTTCGTTACCATGTTGCGTGCTAACTGTGTGGCACGCTCAATATCGTTAGAAGCACCCGTGGTAACGCCATCAAACCCGTTGATCATCTCTTCCGCAATACGGCCACCATACAGCGAACTAATCATGCCCTCTAAAGCACGCTTAGACTGACTGTATTTATCCTCTTCAGGCAAATACATGGTGACCCCTAGCGCACGGCCTCGGGGAATAATTGACACTTTGTACACTGGGTCATGCTCTGGCACTAAACGGCCTACAATGGCGTGCCCTGCTTCGTGGTACGCCGTATTGAGCTTCTCTTTTTCATTCATCACCATGGAGCGACGCTCAGCGCCCATGAGAATTTTATCTTTTGCTTGCTCGAATTCTTGCATGCTTACCAAACGCTTATTAGTGCGTGCGGCAAATAAAGCTGCTTCATTCACTAAATTGGCGAGGTCGGCACCGGAGAAACCGGGGGTTCCACGCGCTAGCAAAGCGGGCTGCACATCATCTGTGAGCGGTACTTTTTTCATGTGCACTTTAAGAATTTGCTCACGGCCACGTACGTCGGGTAGTGGCACCACCACTTGGCGGTCAAAACGGCCTGGGCGCAGTAAAGCTGCATCCAGTACATCTGGGCGGTTGGTAGCGGCAATAACAATCACGCCGTCATTCTCACCAAAGCCATCCATTTCAACCAGCAATTGGTTTAGGGTTTGTTCGCGTTCATCATGCCCACCGCCTAAACCAGCGCCACGGCTACGGCCTACGGCGTCAATTTCGTCGATAAAAATAATGCACGGTGCGTGTTTTTTCGCTTGCTCGAACATGTCGCGCACACGAGAAGCACCCACACCCACGAACATTTCCACGAAATCTGAGCCCGAAATAGAGAAGAAGGGCACGTTTGCTTCACCAGCGATAGCTTTTGCTAGCAATGTTTTACCCGTACCTGGCGAGCCCACCATGAGAACGCCACGAGGAATTTTACCCCCTAGACGTTGGAACTTAGTGGGATCGCGTAAAAACTCCACTAGCTCCGATACCTCTTCTTTGGCTTCATCCACACCTGCCACATCGGCAAAGGTGGTTTTAATTTGGTCTTCAGATAGTAGCTTTGCTTTGCTCTTACCAAACGTCATGGGGCCACCGCCACCGCGGCCACCACCCTGCATTTGGCGCATAAAAAACATAAAAATGGCCACAATCAAGAGGATCGGCAGGATAGACAGAAACAGCTGTGTTAAAAACCCTTGTCGTTCGGGTTCTCGGCCTTCTACGCGAACGTTGTTTTGAATAAGGGTGGGCATGAGATCTAAATCTGCGATCATCGGCTTAATCGTTTCAAACGTTTGCCCGTCACGCGCTTCACCCACAATGCGGTGATCACGGATTTCCACTTGGGAAACTTCACCGTTTTCTACCCGCTCAATAAAGCTAGAATAACTGATAGTACTTGGCGCAGCGTGCTCGCCCAAACCTTGGGCCACCATGTACAAAACGCCCGCTACCACGAGCCAAAGTACTATATTTTTCGACATATCGTTCAAGGGACACCTCTCCCCATTAACCAATTTAAAGAAGAGCGTTAGGCCCTTCTTAGTAATGCGTTTACTGTCAGCAGGACAGTATACCTTATTAACGCTTTAAACCGGACCCTAACAAATACATTTCCGGTGAACGTGCGCGGCTTGCCGCAGGCTTGCGGGTTACCATGCGCTGGAAATTATCGCGTACACTGCGCCGGTATTCTTCTATACCTTCACCTTGGAACACTTTTACTAAAAAACGGCCCTCTGGTTTTAACACCTGCACAGCTAAATCAAGCGCTAATTCAGCCAAATACATAGACCGCGGCATATCAACCGCACGGTTACCACTCATATTGGGGGCCATATCTGACATTACAAGGTCTACGGGCTCATCGCCCACCGCTGCCATGATTTCATTAAATACACTTTCTTCGCGAAAATCACCTTGAATGAAGGTTACATCAGCAATAGGGTCCATGGGCAAAATATCACTTGCCACTATGTGCCCACGGCCTTGTAGTTTCTGCGCGGCCACCTGCGTCCAACTTCCTGGTGCAGCGCCAAGATCAATAACGCGCATGTTTTTTTTGAATAAGCCGTCTTTCTCGTCGATTTCTAATAATTTGTAGCTAGCCCGAGAGCGATAGCCCTCAGCTTGCGCTTTTGCGACCCAAACGTCGCTAAAATGTTCATCTAGCCAACGACGGCTGCTTTTTGAGCGTGCCATGCTGTAGAATGCACTCCTTTCATTAAGGGAGACCAATCATGGCCAATAATAGTCCATTGAGCAAACAAGACATCCGCCGTTTTCGTGCTATCGGCCATCATCTTAAGCCCGTCCTAATCATGGGTGATGCAGGCCTAAGCGACGGTTTTCTTGAAGAGCTTGAACAACGCTTAGAAGATCATGAACTGATCAAGGTTCGCATCAGTGCCGAGGACAGAGAAGATCGCAACTTACTAGGTGCAGCGATGGCTGAAGCCGCCAATGCCCACATCGTGCAACGCATTGGCAGCATGTTGCTGTTATACCGGGCGGCAAAACGTCCTAATCCAAAACTGTCGAACGTGTTACGCGACCAACAAGGTTGAGCTTAGTGCTCAACCTTGAGGATTTCATACTCCACTTCACCCCCAGGGGTGTTGATTCTTACTTCATCACCGACCTCTTTGCCCACCAAACCGCGTGCAATGGGGGAGGTGACTGAAATTTTACCTTCGCGAATATTCGCTTCATCTTCACCTACGATCATGTAGGTGGATTCTTTGTCGGTTTCGATATCAGCAATCGTTACGGTGGTGCCAAAAATCACCTTGCCCGTGTTAGCGATGGCTTTGACATCAATAATTTGTGCTGCGCCTAAGCGGCTTTCAATTTCGTTAATGCGGCCTTCGCAAAAACTTTGCTCTTCGCGAGCAGCATGGTATTCCGCGTTTTCTTTTAGGTCACCATGCTCGCGCGCTTCTGCAATTGCTTTCACAATGCGTGGGCGCACTTCTGTTTTTAAGCGCTGCAATTCTTCTCGCAGGGCTTCTGCACCTGCTACTGTCATAGGAACTCTTTGCATCTATGTATTCCTCTCCGCCATGGTTATGGCGTTAATGTTTTATGGAGTTCTTGCAAGCTGCGAACTTCTGTTTCGTCCCCAATTTTCAAGGCTTGGCACGTGGCCCAAGCGGCTGCAATAGTGGTGTTGTAAAACACTTTCGCCTGCAGCGCTGAACGACGAATGGTAAATGAATCACGTACGGCTTGCTTTCCTTCCGTAGTGTTAATGATCATGGCGATGTCGCCATTTTTAATTTTATCTACGATATGCGGGCGCCCTTCAAGCACTTTATTTACTTTGTGCACTGGCACGCCGCCCGCTTCAATCGCTTTCGCTGTACCGCTTGTGGCCACTAGCTTAAAGCCTAATTCGTGCAATTCAGCCGCCACATCTACCGCTAGCTTTTTATCCACATCGCGTACAGAAATAAAGACTGTTCCGCCTGGTTCTGGCAAGCGTTCGCCGGCACCTAAAGAGGCTTTGCCAAAGGCTTCTGCAAACGTGCTGCCAATGCCCATTACCTCACCGGTGGATTTCATTTCCGGCCCTAGGATAGGGTCTACATTGGAGAACTTAGCAAACGGGAACACCGCTTCTTTCACGCTAAAGTGAGCCGGCACAATCTCTTTCGTGAAGCCCTGCTCAACGAGGCTCGTGCCTGCCATGCAACGGGCGGCAATTTTCGCTAAGGAATGGCCAATGCACTTGGAAATAAACGGCACTGTACGAGAGGCTCTTGGGTTCACTTCAAGCACGTACACATCTTCGCCTTTCACCGCGAACTGCACGTTCATCAAGCCCACCACATCGAGTTCGAGCGCCATATCGCGGGTTTGCTCGCGCATAATATCGAGCACTTTGCCCGTCACCGAGTAAGGCGGTAGCGAACAAGCTGAGTCTCCAGAGTGCACACCTGCTTGCTCAATGTGTTCCATCATGCCGCCAATAACCACATCAGTGCCATCACAAATGGCATCCACATCAAATTCAATGGCATCATCTAAGAAACGGTCGAGCAATACGGGGGATTCATTAGACACCGATACTGCGTTTTTCATGTAGCTGCGCAGTTCACTTTCGTTAAACACGATTTCCATCGCGCGGCCGCCCAATACGTATGAGGGGCGCACTACTAATGGGTAACCAATTTCTTCTGCTAAGCGCACACCTTCTTCGGTGCTACGAGCTGTGCGGTTAGGCGGTTGCTTTAAACCAAGCTTGTTCACCATTTGCTGGAAGCGCTCTCTATCTTCAGCTTCGTCAATAGCATCTGGGCTTGTACCAATAATAGGCACACCTGCAGCTTGTAAAGCACGTGCTAACTTCAGCGGCGTTTGGCCACCGTACTGCACAATCACGCCTGTAGGCTTCTCAAGCTCTACTACTTCAAGCACATCCTCAAGGGTAACAGGCTCAAAATACAAGCGATCTGAAACGTCGTAGTCTGTGGAAACGGTTTCAGGGTTACAGTTAATCATGATGGTTTCATAACCATCTTCGCGCATGGCTAATACGGCGTGCACACAGCAGTAATCAAACTCGATACCCTGCCCAATGCGGTTTGGCCCGCCACCCAACACCATAATTTTCTTGTTGTCGCTTGGCCTTGCTTCACACTCTTCATCATAGGTGGAGTACATGTAGGCCATGGGGCTTTCAAAGGCACCACCAATGGTATCCACACGTTTAAATACGGGGCGAACACCTAGTTCGTAGCGTTTTTCACGCACTGCGGACTCTTGTACGCCGAGCAGCTGCGCCATACGCACATCGGAGAACCCTTTACGCTTTAACGCAAACAAGCTGTCTTTATCAAGTGCCTTAAAGCCTCGCTCAACGAGCTGCTGCTCTTCTTTCACAAGGTCTTCAATCTGCACCAAGTACCATGGGTCGATATTAGTGTGTTGGAAAAGTTCGTCCACGGCCATACCAGCGCGGAAACCGTCTGCCAATATCCATAAACGCTCAGGGGTAGGAGTGGCCAACGCTTCCTCTACCTGCTTGCGTAAATCGCCTTCACTTGCATCGAACATAGGGTCTAAGCCGTATTTATCGATTTCAAGCGCGCGCACTGCTTTTTGCAGAGACTCTTGGAAGTTTCGGCCCATGGCCATTACTTCACCTACAGCCTTCATTTGCGTGGTAAGCGTAGGGTCTGCAGCAGGGAATTTTTCAAAGTTGAAGCGTGGAATCTTCGTTACAACGTAGTCGATGGCGGCTTCAAAAGCTGCGGGGAATTGCCCGCCCACCATGTCGTTAGGCAGTTCATCTAAGGTGTAACCTACTGCCAACTTGGCCGATACGTAAGCAATGGGGAAGCCCGTGGCTTTAGAGGCGAGTGCCGAAGAACGGGACACCCGTGGGTTCATTTCAATCACCACTAAGCGGCCTGTATTGGGGCACATTCCAAACTGTACGTTGGCACCACTAGCACTCACGCCAATTTCGCGCAGAATAGCGAAAGAGGCATCACGCATAATCTGATATTCTCGATCCGTGATGGTTTGCGCTGGAGCTACAGTAATCGCATCACCTGTGTGCACGCCCATTGGGTCAAAGTTTTCAATGGCACAAACGATAATGCAGTTATCATTATTATCGCGCACCACTTCCATTTCGTACTCTTTCCAACCCAGCAACGACTCATCAATGAGTAGCTCTCGTGTGGGCGACAACTCTAAACCACGCTCACAAATTTCTTTAAATTCATCACGGTTATAAGCAATACCGCCACCCGTTCCACCAAGGGTAAAACTCGGGCGAATAATGCAAGGGAAGCCAATTTCTTCGAGTACGGCGTAGGCTTCATCCATAGAGTGGGCAATATCTGAACGTGGGCACGACAAACCGATGTCTTTCATCGCTTTATCAAAGCGGCTTCTGTCTTCAGCTTTATCAATGGCATCGGCATTGGCGCCAAGCATTTCTACGCCATATTTGGCCAACACACCGTGGCGTTCAAGGTCGAGCGCACAGTTTAACGCTGTTTGCCCGCCCATAGTGGGCAGCAAAGCATCTGGGCGTTCTTTTTCAATAATCTTGGCAACGGTTTCCCACGTAATTGGCTCGATGTAAGTAGCATCGGCCATGGCAGGGTCCGTCATGATAGTGGCAGGGTTTGAATTCACTAAAATAACACGGTAGCCCTCTTCTTTTAGCGCTTTACAGGCTTGTGCGCCTGAATAGTCAAACTCACAGGCTTGACCAATAACAATTGGGCCTGCGCCAATAATTAAGATGCTTTGTATGTCTGTTCTCTTGGGCATAGTGTCCAAACCACCATTTTCGGATGAATCTAAGAGGGATTGCCGGCTAACATTTAAGCCGGCTCTATATTGCTTCTTACGCTGTTAAAGACGCGACAAAATCAGCCATCAAGGCATCGGCGCTAACGGAGCCAACGCTGCCTTTCGGTGCGCCTTGGAAGCCTAGTGCGGTAGTGCCTTGCCACTGCAAGCCTTGCACTGAGCTATCAAATAAAGATTGATGCGTAACTGTAATGTGAGCCGGTAAGCTGTCTGCATCGATACCGTTCGCGCTGCGCTGATCAGCGTGTTCTACTTTGCCCGTGGCCAGGCAACGCACAGGATGCGAGCCACCAAAGTGGCCTGGTACCAAGGCAACTTCTTTCGCGCCTTCGGCCACAGCCATAACACGCATACCTAAACCCACACCAAAAACAGGCTTTTTAGCGGCTAGAAGTGCTTTAGCAGTGGCCACTACATTTTCGTTAGCGTCTGCTGCGCCGGGCCCATTAGAAAGCACCACCGCATCGGCATCAATGGCCTCTGCTTTTGTATCCGCGGGCAGCACCGTAACTTGGGCGCCAGCCTCCACCAACACACGTAACAAAGTACGGGTAACGCCTAAATCTAGCACTGCTACTTTAGGGCCTTTTCCAGTGCCTTTGCTGAAGCCTTCACCCCACTGCCAAATACCTTCTTGCCAGCCGTAGCTGGTAGTGGTGCTCGGCCAAGTGTGCGCAGGCGCTGCGTTTTTAGCTGCAGCAATGGCTGCGGCTTCGTCAATGTTATCGCCGCACTGGATGCAACCGCGCAAAGTGCCGTGTTCTCTCAGCAAACGGGTAAGTCGGCGCGTATCAATTTCAGCAATACCCACCACGCCGTGCTGCTGTAAATATTCTGATAGGCTCTGCTCTGCACGCCAGTTGCTCACCACCTGTGATAACTCGCGCACAATTAAACCTGCTGCGGCAACGCCATCGGCTTCTGCATCTTCTGCATTAACACCTGTGCTGCCTGCGATGGGATAGGTAAGAGTTAAGATTCGCCCTGCTAGCGCTGGGTCGGTTAATAGCTCCTGGTAGCCACTTGCGGCGGTACTAAACACCACATCAGCGGACACTTGTCCAGGTGCACCAATTGAGACGCCACGGAAAACACTACCATCTTCGAGCGCCAATAAGGCCGGATCTGTCACGCAACCTCCAGAATAAATTTCACCAGAAAAAGAGAGAAACTCTCAAGCAACCTGCTGCTCTTGCAGAACACCTCACAAAAACATCGCGGCACATGCAAAAAGAGCGAGATGGTATCCCACCTCGCCCAGATTCAGCGTGCCACACAGTAATTTCTACAGTATTTTGCCGTCCCTAGCAGGCAACAGCGTATTTTAGGGTTTATTGAGCTCTATGTCACCCGCCTAGCGGGAATTAATCACTTTAATCCTAAAACATCCTGCATATCGAACAGGCCAGCTTCTTGTTTCACTAACCAATTCGCGGCACGCACCGCTCCACGTGCAAAATTCATGCGGCTGCTCGCCTTATGCGTGATTTCAATGCGCTCACCCTCACCGGCAAACATGACGGTGTGTTCACCCACAATATCGCCCGCGCGAATAGTTTCGAAACCAATGGTTTTACGGTCTCTTTCTCCAGTGCGCCCTTCACGGCCATAAATTGCACATTCTTTAAGGTCGCGGCCTAACTCATCGGCAATCACTTCACCCATGGCGAGCGCCGTACCGGAGGGTGCGTCAATTTTGTGCCGGTGGTGCGCTTCAATAATTTCAATATCCACATCATCGCCCAGCACCTTGGCCGTTTGCGCTAGCAATGTGAGCGTGAGGTTTACGCCTACGGAGTAGTTAGCAGCAAAACACACCGGTACTTTCGTAGCCACTTGCTCTAAGTGCTGTTTTTGCTCATCAGTTAAGCCGGTGGTACCAATTACAATAGGTTTGCCGTGCTGTTCACATAAGCTTAGGTTGGCCACGGTTCCTTCAGGAAGCGTGAAATCAATAAACACATCGGCATGGTTGATCACTGCTGCTAAATCATCCACCACAGCCACGCCAAGCTTGCCCACGCCTGCCATTTCGCCGGCATCAACGCCCACAAGGCTACTGCCAGGTACATCTACGGCGGCCGCCAAGGCCATTCCTTCAGTGCTTTGCACGGCTTCGATGAGTGTTTTACCCATGCGGCCTGCTGCCCCTAAGATTCCAACTTTCAACATGTTTCAGCCCTTATCATTGTGCCGCTATTCTACGCGGCTTCCGGTTGGTGTTTGTTTAATGGGCTCACCTGGTGTTTCAGGTGCGCCTTCGTGTAAATGCCTACGATCTCGTTCGATGGCCGCTCGGTTCAACATCATGGCGGTAATAGGTGCGCTCAACAAAATCGCCATGGCTATGAGCACCTCATGCAAGATAAAACGCCCGCCTGTTACTGAGAAAAACAGCATGGATGCCACCAGCACAGAGCCGATGCCTAAGGTGCCTGGCAAAGAAGGCCCATGGGTGCGTTGGTAAAAATTAGATAACCGCAGCAAGCCTATGCCACCAGTAAGGGTTAATAAGCCACCTAGCACTAGCAACAAAGAAACCGGCACAACAAGCCATAACGGGAGTGTTTCAGCCATTATTCAATCACCTCACCGCGCATCAAGAATTTTGCTGTGGCTATAGTACTCACAAAACCTATAAAGGTAATCAATAGCGCCACTTCAAAATATAAATCATGCCCAAACATTATGCCTAGCACTAACAAGGTAAGTACTACGGTGAGGTACAACACATCCAGAGCCAACACTCTATCTTGCGCTGTGGGCCCACGCAGCATGCGCAACATAGCGCACAGCATAGTGATAGCGAAACACGCCAAAGCAAAATATTGCGCAGCTAATAGCATCATCATGATCCAAAAATCTCCATCAGCGGTTGCTCGTAGCGTTCTTTAATGAGCTTGCACCAGGCCTCTTCATCACGCAGGTCCAACACATGAATCATGAGATAGCAGCGATCATCGGTGAGCTCTGCCCACACCGTGCCAGGGGTAGAGTTAATGATGCACGCTAGCACAGCCAGCCCGTGTGGCGATTTCATATCCATGGGGATGGTCATAAACCCTGAGTGTTGGCGACGCCAATGCGCGCCCAATATCACTACACTCACATCCCACGCAGACACACAGATATCGTGAAACACTTTAACGAACAGCGTGATAATTAACCAAGGCTTACGCACTTGATCTGCCCGAATAGGCTGCAAACCACGAAACCACCACGGTAACGCCCAAGCCGCTAATAGGGCAAACAACACATGTGCAGGCTCTAGCGTTTGGTTTAATAACAACCACATACAAAACAAAAAAGCCGACATAATCGGGAAAGGCAACCATCGCTTCACGGCAACACCTCCCGCTGCACAGGCTTAGTGGCGAGCACCGCTCGAGCGTTGGCGTGTGCGTCTTCAAGGCTCTCTGCAGTGCGTGTTAAATAACCCATCACCGGCCCCGCGCTCAACGTAAGCATCACACACAAAGCAAGTAACAACGCCACCGGCCCCGCTTCGATAACACGTAATCTAGGTTGCGCATGAGATTCAGGCACCCAGAATAAACGGATGCCGAAGCGCAGAAAGGCAATAAGGCCTGTTAAACCAGAGCCGATAATGAGCAACATCAACAACCAATGCCACCATTGCACTCCCCCTTCCGCGGGGTTTAAAACGGCCACTAACACGGTGAATTTTGCTAAAAAACCAGCTAATGGGGGCAAGCCTGTTACTAGCACTGCTGTTACCACAAAACTTAAACCTAGAAAGGCTAGCGCTGCAGGAATCGCCACGCCTACCTCTTCTTGCTCTGGCAACACCATGCCCTGTGCTTCAAACGCTTCGATGGTCACCGCCAATACATCTGCACCAAATTGGCGCACTCTCTCAAGCAAATCAATTAACAAAAATAAGGCGCCCACCACCAAAGTGGAAACCAACAAATAAAACAGCGTAGCAGCCCAAGCCCGCGTCGTTCCTAAGCTCAATCCTGCGAGCAAAATTCCCGTGGAAGCAAAAATGCTCACCCCCGCTAAGCGGCGTAAATCCTGCGCTGCTAGCATGCCTAAGGAGGCAAAAAACAGTGTCATCATGGCGAACCCTAGCACCCAATAAGCTTCTATTTGGGCGCCTGCCAAAGCACCTTCAGGCACGATAATATTCCACAGCCTTAGCAACGAGTAAAAGCCCACTTTTGTCATGATGGCAAACATAGCTGCTACAGGCGCCACTGCCACGCCATAGCTCGTGGGCAACCAAAAATTGAGAGGCCACACAGCACTTTTCACTAAAAAAGCCACCGCTAGAATGGCTGCGCCAGCGCGCAGCAAGGCATAATCTGCAGCAGGCATATCCACGGTTAGCAGCGTAATTTCTGCCATGCTCAAAGAGCCTGTGGCGGCATAAATAAGCCCCACGCCCACTAAAAAAATAAAAGAAGAAACGAGGTTTACTGCAATGTATCGCAACCCTGCGCGCACACGCATGGTGCCAGAGCCGTGCAACAACAAACCATATGAAGCTGCCAGCATAATTTCAAAAAACACAAATAAGTTAAACAAATCATGGGTTAAAAAGGCGCCGTTCACCCCCATAAGCAAGAGCTGGAACAAGCCATAAAAATGCACACCTACCCTATCCCACCTAGCTGTAGCAAAGAGCAAAGTGGCCAGCGCTAACACTGAAGCGAGCACTAGCATCATGGCGGCTAAACGATCCACCATTAGGGCAATACCAAACGGCGGCGCCCAATTACCTAACAAATACACAAGAGTAGTGCTGGCCTCTGTGGTGGCATCTACCTTTAACAGCAAAGCCACCGCGAACACGAGCTGCAGCAACACACTAGCAATGCTTAAATTTATTTTAAAAGCACGCCTAAACTCACTCACTGAGGCGAGGATCGCCGCCGTGAGCAACGGGACTAAAATAGGCAGGATGGGCAAATGCTGGCTAACACTCATTGTTCGCTACTCTCAACACCATCCACGTGGTCGGTACCCGTTAAACCGCGGCTGGCAATCATGACCACTAAAAAAAGCGCGAGCATAGCAAAACCAATCACAATCGCCGTTAGTACTAGTGCTTGCGGCACAGGATCTGCATACAACACTGCTTCACTCGTTTCGTTTTTCATTAGCACAGGGGCTTTATCAATGGCTAACCGCCCCATGGCGAATAAAAACAGGTTTACCCCATACGAAAGAATGGAAAGCCCCATCACCACCTGAAAAGTACGCGGCCTCAGCAACAACCATACGCCCGCTGCACAGAGCACGCCCACCACTAGCGCAATAATTAACTCCATCGCATTGCTCCCTTACTGCGCACTAACCTATTTTTCTTTTTGCTCGTACCAAAGCGCTGGCTACGCAAAGACTGATGCGCCAGTGCGATGAGCAATAAAGAACTGGCGCCCACCACGAGTGAAAACACCCCTAAATCAAAAATAAAGGCGCTAGGTAAATGAATATCGCCTAATACGGGCACGTGCACTACCCCCGTATAGCTGGTTAAGAATGGATAACCAAACAACCAAGCGCCCATGCCTGTTGCTAATGCAAGTAACAGGCCAACACTTAACCAAAGATGGGGGCGAATACGTAATTTAGCTTCCACCCACAAGGTACCGCTCACCATGTACTGCAAGATGAGTGCCACCGTCATAATTAAACCCGCCACAAATCCGCCGCCCGGCAAGTTGTGCCCACGATAAAGGAAGTACAACGCCAATAACGTTAGCACAGGCATAAGGGCGCGGAAGTAAATCGCAGGAATAACTAAGTAACCACGACGCGTTAATTGCCAAGGCGCCACTTTTTCCACTGTGGTTAAACGCTGTGCTCGCAATTCAATACTGGCAGGGTCGGGCCTAAAGCGGCGCAACAAGGCATAAATGGTGAGCGCCACCACGCCTAATACTGTGATCTCACCAAACGTATCAAAACCACGGAAATCCACCAAGATGACATTTACCACGTTGGTGCCGCCACCCTCTGGCAAGGCTGCGTTCAAGAAGAAATTAGAAATATGGGCTGAACCACTGTGTGTTAATACAAGGTAAGTAATGCTAGCCATGCCTATACCTATGGCTACCGCTAGCACCCCATCACGAATACGGCGTCGATAATCACGCAACGTAGATTTCACGCCCGTTACATCGGGGATTAATCGGCGCGGCAACCAGCGCAAGCCTAATAAAATTAGCACTGTAGTAACCACTTCCACCGCTAACTGGGTGAGCGCTAAATCTGGCGCGGAGAACAAGGCAAAGGTGAGGCTCATGATAATGCCCGTAGCACTCATCAAAATAAGCGCTGCTAAACGGTGGTGTTTAGCTTGATACGCGGCAGCAATGGCACAAATGCCTCCTATCACCCACATCACCGCAAACAAAGGCTGGAAAGCGAGCGTTTCTCGCAACTCACCTCCCACCACACTATGCATAGCCATACCACCTACCACAAACACCACCACAAACAACCAGAACAGTTGCGGCTGCAATCGTTCCGAGGTGAGACGCTGCTCCACACGCACAGCAAAAGAGGTGATGCCCAACAGGATACGTTCAAATTCACGTTGGCCGTCTAAACGGTGTAAAAGCGGTACTTTATCGAGGCGGCTAATGCCGTAACGGCGTTGCAAGAGGAAGTACAACAGCAAACCGCCAACAAACGCCACAACACTCATTAGCAATGGTAAGTTAAAACCGTGCCACACCTGCACGCTGTATTCAGGCGTGTAGCTGCCCAACATACCGGCTACAGCATGGTGCAACATAGGCGCCACCGTAAAGCCCGGCAGTGTGCCCACTACGATACAAGCCACCACTAACAGCTCGATGGGGAAACGCATCCAACGAGGTGGCTCATGAGGTGTTTTGGGTAAGTGCCCTGCGGGCGGTGGCGGGCCAAAAAACACTTCGGTAATAAAACGCAAGGAATACACCACGCCTAGCGCGCCGGCAATAATGGCAGCCACTGGCAACCACGTGTTTTCAGAACCAAACCCAGCCGCTTCGGCAAAAAACATTTCTTTCGATAGGAAACCATTCAGCAGTGGCACCCCCGCCATGGCCGCGGCTGCCACCATCGCCAAGGTGGCGGTTACCGGCATAAGCGTTCGCAACCCTGTTAGTTGGCGCAGGTCTCGTGTGCCTGTCTCGTGATCGATGATGCCCGCGGCCATAAACAAAGAGGCCTTAAAAGTGGCGTGGTTAAGCGTGTGGAACAACGCCGCCACGGCCGCTAACGGCGTGCCCATGCCTAGCAATAAGGTAATAAGGCCCAAATGGCTGATGGTGGAATAAGCGAGCAAGCCTTTTAAATCTTGTTGGAAGATGGCAACAAAAGCACCCATCACAAGCGTAATGAGGCCTGCAAAACCAATGATGTATGACCACTCAGGCGTGCCAGCCAGTACCGGCCAAAAGCGCATAAGCAAAAACACACCGGCTTTCACCATGGTGGCTGAATGCAAAAAGGCAGAAACCGGTGTGGGAGCGGCCATTGCGCGCGGCAGCCAGAAATGGAACGGGAATTGCGCACTTTTGGTTAAGGCACCGAGCGCCACTAATGTGAGGATACCCAGATACCAAGCATGCTCGCGCAAGGTATCGCCAGATTGCAGGATGTCTTCAAGCTCGTAACTGCCCACCGCCTGGCCCATAAGCAGCAACCCAGCGAGCAAACACAAGCCCCCTGCTCCCGTTACAATCAATGACATACGCGCACCACGACGGGCGTCGGCCCGGTGGTACCAATAGCCAATTAGCATGAAAGAAACGAGGCTAGTGAGCTCCCAAAACAGGGCAAGTTGGATGATGTTGCCCGACAGCACAATGCCAAGCATAGCGCCCATAAAGGCGAGCAAGAAAGAAAAGAAACGCTGTGTGGGGTCGTCTTTGGAGAGGTAGTAGCGTGCGTACATCACCACTAATACGCCAACACTGCTCACCAACAAGCTGAACAGCCAAGAAAAGCCATCCATGCGTAATGAGAAATTTAACCCATAGCTAGGCAGCCAGGGTATCTTCATTGCTATCACGCCACCTGCTGCAATGGCAGGATACTGCAACAGTGTCAGCACTGTACAAATAGCCGCTACACCGCCTGCCAACCATGCTTCTGCGTTATTTTTATTAGTTGGTAAAAAAGCAGCGAGAACACTACCTAAGAACGGCAATAATATAATTAGCGCTAACGACATACAAAGGCTCGGCTGGTTAAGGTTTCCTAATCGCCGGCAGCAAACACTACCGCCTCATTGAGGGATCAATGCTCAGGCTTCTGTCAGCATTTGCAGAAAGGGCGTTTGGGCATAATGCTGAAACATTAACAAATGATGTAATAACATAACGAAAGACAGCCCCGAAAAGGGGCTATCTTTCATCAGTTAGCTGCTAACTCTAGCGCAAATTCACTTTTTGCTCAAAGCAAAAATTATTTTTGCTGCCTTAGTTGAAGCCAAACCATTAGTTTCCGTCGAAAAAACGCTTTACGCCTTCAAAGAAACTGGATTTTTTAGGGCTGTGGCGTTTGCCACCCTTTTGCACAGATTCTTGGAACTCGCGCAACAATGCTTTTTGGTCTTTGGTTAACGATACAGGGGTTTCGATAATGACACGGCAGAGTAAATCACCGGTGCCGCCACGCACTCCTGTTACCCCTTTGCCACGCAAACGGAACAAACGGCCGGTTTGCGTTTCAGCGGGTATTTTCAAGTTAACTTTGCCGCCTAATGTCGGCACTTCTAATTCACCACCTAAAACGGCATCCACGAAATCCAACGGTACTTCACAATATAAATCGTTGCCATCGCGAGTGAAAATATCATGCTCTTTCACCTGCACTTGGATATAAAGATCGCCTGGTGGGCCACCATGTGTGCCGGGCTCACCGCGGCCTGCAATACGAACTCTGTCGCCATCGTCCACACCCGCTGGAATTTTAATGGTTTCCTCGCGCGTGGTTTGGGTGCGGCCTTCGCCATGACAGTTCGTACAAGGGTTTTTCACCTCTTGCCCGCTACCATGACACGTGGGACAGGTTTGCTGCACACTAAAGAAACCTTGCTGCATGCGCACTTGCCCAAAACCATTACAAGTTGAGCAAGTAACGGGCTTAGAGCCATCTTTGGAGCCAGAGCCTTGGCACGCATCACAATCATCCCAGCTGGGCACACGAATTTTTTCGGTGGTGCCGCGCACTGCTTCTTCTAGCGTAATTTCTAAGCCGTAGCGTAAATCTGCCCCACGGGAGGGCCCACCGCGGCGGCCGCCACCTGCGCCACCGCCGCCAAAGATATCGCCGAAAATATCACCGAAAATATCGCCAAAACCTGCTCCACCTGGGCCAGCACCGCCAAAGCCTCCTTGGCTACCATCTACACCGGCGTGCCCGAAGCGGTCGTAAGCCGCACGTTTATCTGCATCTGAAAGTATTTCATAGGCTTCTTTCGCCTCTTTAAACTTTTCTTCTGCATCAGCGTCATCAGGGTTTCTATCTGGGTGATAGCGCATGGCCATACGACGGTAAGCGCGCCTAATATCTTGCTCGCTCGCGTCTTTTTCTAGCCCTAGCACTTCATAATAATCACGTTTAGACATAACTTAGCCTGTTCACATTTTTAATCTGTAAAGCATCACGCCGGGCAAGGCCCGGCGTGATGGTAACGATGCTAGGCACCGTGGCATACACTGAAGAAAGAATGATTACTTTTTCTCGTCTTCATCCACTTCTTCAAACTCTGCGTCCACCACGTCCTCTTCACCAGGGGCCGCTTCTGCATCACCTGCAGCGCCAGCTTCTTGCTGAGCAGCTTCAGCGTATAGACGCTGCGCCAACTCACCTGATGCATCGGTTAAGGCTTTTGTTTTTGCCTCAATCTCGTCCTTGTCATTACCCTTCAGAGCTTCTTCTAGCTCTTCAATGGCTGCCGTGATCGCAGTTTTTTCCTCTTCTGTTGCTTTATCACCCGCTTCTTCTAGCGTTTTGCGGGTAGCGTGCACTAAGTGGTCGCCCTGGTTGCGAGCTTGTACAAGCTCTTCAAACTTGCGGTCCTCTTCTGCGTTCGCTTCAGCATCGCGCACCATTTGCTCTACTTCTTCATCACTTAAACCAGAAGAAGCTTTAATTTGAATGGTTTGCTCTTTGCCGGTGGCTTTATCTTTCGCGCTTACATTCAGCACACCGTTGGCATCAATATCAAAGGTTACTTCAATTTGTGGCACACCACGCGGTGCAGCAGGGATGCCTTCCAAGTTGAACTGACCCAACGATTTGTTTTGTGCCGCTTGCTTACGCTCACCTTGCAACACATGTACGGTTACCGCGGACTGGTTATCATCAGCCGTGGAGAACACTTGTGAAGCCTTCGTTGGAATAGTGGTGTTCTTCTCAATAATTGGCGTCATCACGCCACCCATGGTTTCAATACCCAGTGTTAATGGTGTTACGTCTAGCAATAGAACGTCTGTAACATCACCACCAAGTACCGCACCCTGGATAGCCGCACCCATTGCTACTGCTTCATCTGGGTTTACATCGCGGCGAGCCTCTTTACCGAAGAACTCTGCCACTTTTTTCTGTACTAGCGGCATACGGGTTTGGCCACCCACTAAAATAACATCAGATACATCGCTAGTGCTTAAGCCAGCGTCTTGCAACGCTACTTTACAAGGCTCTAGGGAGCGCGTAATCAAATCTTCAACCAAGGACTCTAAGCGCGCACGGGTTACACGAACCACTAAGTGCTTAGGCCCAGTTTGGTCTGCCGTAATATACGGTAGGTTTACTTCTGTTTGCTCAGCGGAAGATAGTTCGATCTTCGCTTTTTCCGCAGCTTCTTTTAAGCGCTGCATAGCTAGCGGATCACCAGATAAATCTAAACCGCTGTCTTTCTTAAACTCGTCGGCCAAGTAGTTAATCAAGGCCATATCGAAGTCTTCACCACCTAGGAAAGTGTCACCGTTAGTGGCTAATACTTCAAAGGCTTTCTCGCCGTCTACTTCTGCAATCTCAATAACAGAAACGTCGAAAGTACCACCACCTAAGTCATAAACAACGATGGTGCTGTCGCCGCCTTTTTTATCCATGCCGTACGCTAACGCTGCCGCAGTAGGCTCGTTAATAATACGTCTTACGTTTAAACCAGCGATGCGGCCTGCATCCATGGTGGCTTGACGCTGTGCGTCGTTAAAGTAAGCCGGTACAGTAACCACTGCCTCGGTTACTTTCTCACCAAGGTAATCTTCTGCGGTTTGCTTCATTTTCAGCAGTACTTGCGCAGATACCTGAGGGGGCGCCATTTTCTCGCCTTTTACCTCAACCCATGCATCACCGTTGTCGGCAGCAATAATTTTGTAGGGCGCCATTTTAATATCTTTTTGCACCACTTCTTCTTCAAAACGGCGGCCAATTAAACGCTTAATAGCAAATAGCGTGTTTTCTGGGTTGGTGACTGCTTGGCGCTTCGCCGCTTGACCAACAAGAATCTCGTCGTCGGTGTACGCAACAATGGAAGGTGTGGTACGAGTACCTTCGCTGTTCTCAATAACCTTTGCTTGGTTGCCTTCTAATACGGCCACACAAGAGTTTGTTGTACCTAAATCAATACCAATAATCTTGGACATTTATGTCTCTCCTCACACGAGGCATGAACCCCATAAGGCAGCTCATGCAGCTGAATCAATCTGTATTCCTATATGGCGCCGCTTGCTAATATTTCAAGGGCTCCGCTTAAATTTTTTACTCGCTCTTGGCTACTACCACACGTGCTGGGCGCAGCAAGCGTTCGTTTAGCACATAGCCTTTTTCCATCACTTCAATAATGGAGTTCGGCTCTTTGTCAGGCATCGGCACCATGGCCATGGCCTCATGAAACTCTGGGTTAAAGGTTTCGCCCACTGGATCAATGCGCTCAATGTTATGGCGCGCAAAAACATCCAATAGCATTTTTAAAGTGAGCTCCATGCCTTCTCGCGCTACATCATCTTCTGCTAGGGCAGCTAAACCGCGCTCGAGGGTGTCCGCCACAGAAATGATGTCGCCAGAAAATTTTTCAAGGGCAAACTTGCGTGCATTTGCCACATCTCTTTCAACGCGACGACGCATATTTTGCACTTCTGCTTGAGCTCGTAAATCGGCTTCAGCAAGCGCTTTTTCAGTTTCTGCCAAACGGCTTTGTAACGCCTCGAACTCTTCGAGCGTAGGCGCTTCTACTACTTCGCCCTCCACCGCTTCGGCGTCTTGCTCTTCCACTACCTCTTCTTCGGCAGTGGTTTTTTCATGTTCACTCATTGCATAACTCCACGACATAGCAGGCAGACTGCCTGATGGAACGAGAAAAGATGGCAAAGATATGGGAGCTATCAACTAGGTTTCAAGGGTAAAAGCGAATTATTTTTATAATTTGCCTAAAACCGCTGATAATAAGCGCGCCGTAAGATCCACCGTGGGAATCACACGCTCATAATTCATGCGGGTAGGGCCCACCACAGCTAGCACACCTACGGCGCCATCATCGGTGGTATAGGGAGAGGATACGAGAGAATAATCTTCAAACACTTGGATACCAGCTTCACGGCCAATAAAAATCTGCACGCCATCCGCTTTGATGCTGCGTTCTAGCAGGTGCAAAATATCGTACTTGCGAGCAAAGGCATCAAACAACTCGCGCATTTGCGCCATATTATCGCCTTGCGCCATATCTAGCAGGTTGGTTTCACCAGCAAGCACGTAGTCGCCTGCTTGTTCATCATCTTGCACCAGGGCCTTCTCTGCCACATCTATACTGGTTTGTAGCAGCTGCGACATATGAGCACGCTCGGTGCGCAACGCTTGCAACATATGCGTCCTAATTTCACTGAGCTGGCAACCGGCATAATGTTGGTTAATGTAATTGGCCGCTTCACGCAATGCTTGCTCACTATAATCGCGCTCTAAATGGATAATACGGTTTTGCACTTCCGCGCGGTTAACCACCAACACCACTAGTACACGCCCTTCAGATAGGGGCAAAAACTCCACTTGGCGTAGGGTAGTCACTTCTCTTTTGGGAATAGCTACTACACCTGCCATGTGCGTTAATTCCGCTAAAGCATGTGAGGCACGGCTAAACAACTCTTGCGGCGATTGGTTAGGCTGAATGAGTTTGTGCAGATCTTTTTTCAGCGGTTCGCTCCCTGCTTCCCACGCTGTGGTTTTCAGCAAGGTATCCACATAAAGACGATAACCTAATTCAGTGGGCACCCGCCCAGCTGAGGTGTGGGGGCTAGCAAGCACTCCCATACTTTCTAGCTCAGCCATTAAGTTACGAATGGTGGCTGGGCTTACCTGCAACGCGCCGGATTCCGCAATAGCCTTGGAGCCCACAGGCTGGCCATCACGGATGTGGCGATTTACCAACTCCATTAACAGCGTTTGCTTGCGTTCATTTAAATCTGGTATGGACATCTAAGCCTCATTACTGCGCTACTCTTTAACAAGATACGAAAATAAATTAAACAATAAAAGGTGTTGCCATACTGTCTTTATGAACAGTACACTACGATTACTGGCTTAATCACACGGAGGCGTATCGTGCTGACCTCATTAAAACTACGACACTTTGCCACTATCGAACAGTTGGTGTTAGAGCCACGCGCTGGCCTCACCGTTCTTACCGGTGAAACGGGCGCGGGGAAATCCATCATTATCGATGCTCTCAGCTTGGCGCTAGGCGCCCGTGCTGACAGCACCTTGGTGCGCACACATTGCGACCGCGCTGAAGTAGAAGCAAGCTTTTGCATCAAACACAATGCAGCAGCACAGCAATGGTTGCTCAAACACGAATTAGATGAAGGCACTGAATGCACCTTACGCCGTACTATTCGTGCGGAAGGCCCTTCACGCGCCTACATTAATGGCCGCGCCGTTCCCCTGCAAGGCTGCCGTGAGCTAGGCGCCCTGCTCGTCAATATTCACAGCCAACATGAGCAACAAGCTTTATTGCAACAACAAAACCAACAACGCCTGTTCGATAACTACGCCCAAGCTATTCCCTTGGCTAACAAAGTGCAGGCTGCTTGGCACGCGTGGCAAAAAGCGCGCCGTGAATTAGATAAAGCCCGCGCTGATGCCACTGAACAAATAGAGCGCCAAGCATTACTCACTTTTCAGCTCGAAGAGCTAGATGCCTTAGCCTTAGCAGAGGGCGAATTAGAAATCTTAGAGCAACAGCATAAACGCCTTAGCAACAACGATTCGCTGATGCAGCACTGCCAACAAAGCATTGCCACTTTGTATGAAGGCAGCGAAAACGGTTCTGTCACTGATTTACTCGGCAAAGTACAAACTTGGTTACAACACGCTAGCGAACAAGATGAAAGCCTCACTAGCACTGTACAGCTCTTGGAGTCCGCACAGTTTCAGGTGGAAGCCGCTTACGAAGATTTGCGCCACTACTTGGACGCCCTCGAAGAAGACCCTGAAGAATTACAACGCATCGACAACAAGCTGAGCAACATTTACCAGCTTGCCCGTCGCCATCGCGTGCGCCCTGAAGAGCTGCATACATTACATCAAGAGCTATTAGCCCAAGCTAGTGTGCTCGCTAATTACGACGAACACCTCGATGCACTGGCCGCCACAGAAAAAGAAACAGAAACTGTTTATTTCAAAGAAGCCAAAAAACTTTCCACATTGCGGCGCAAACATGTAGCTGCGTTGGCCCAAGGCACCACAGATATATTACAAAACCTAGGCCTTGAAAACGCTCAATTTGATATTGAACTAGCCTCACAAGCACCTAGTGCAACGGGCTTGGAAAACATCGAGTTTGTTTTTTCTGCCAACCCAGGCCAAGCACTCAGGCCGTTAGCTAAAGTAGCCTCTGGTGGCGAATTATCACGCACTAGCTTAGCCATTCAAGTAATGTGTGCACAGGCACAAACCGTACCTTGCCTTATTTTTGATGAAGTGGATGTGGGTATCGGTGGCGGCGTTGCGGAAATTGTGGGCCGTTTATTACAGCAATTAAGCCAACACGCGCAGGTGCTTTGCATTACGCACCAACCGCAAGTGGCCTCCCAAGGCGAGCAGCACTGGCACGTGCGTAAAAAACAAGAAAAATCTTCTACCTTAAGCTATGTGGAACCGCTTGAGGGCAAGGAACGAACTATCGAAATTGCGCGCATGCTTGGTGGCCTCGAATTAACCGCCTCCACCATGGCGCATGCACAAGAAATGTTGGCACTTAGCCAAAACCCCAAATTACCAAAACCCGCTTAAGTGGTTATTTATCTTTCTTAGGGCGAACGTAGAGCACCAAAGAGTGCTCTACAAGCTCGTAGCCATGCTCTTCGGCTACTATTTTTTGGCGCTGTTCAATTTTAGGGTCTAAAAACTCGATCACGGCACCTGTGTCTAGGCATACCATGTGGTCATGATGCCCTTCGTCTGCCACTTCAAACACAGCTGAGCCCGGTTCGAAATTATGACGCACCACAATACCCGCTTGTTCAAATTGGGCTAACACGCGGTAAACCGTCGCCAAACCTACATCTTCACCAGCTTCCATTAAGGCTTTATAGATATCCTCGGCACTCATGTGCCGCTCGTCTTCCTCCGCGGTGCTAAGAAGTTGTAGAATACGAACTCGTGGTAGCGTGACTTTTAAACCTGCTTTACGCAACTCATGATTTTCCAACGTAAAAAACTCCTTGCTTGGACGGTGAAACCTTGTGCCCCAGTTTCAAGTCTGTATTATCGCCTCTACACAACGGAAATAAAAAGCGATGCGAAAAAATACTTCTATAGCAATAATTTTATTAACTTCACTATTCCTAGCGAGCTGTAGCTCACTACGCTTTCCTGGAGTGTATCGAATTGACATACCTCAAGGAAACTACATAACACAGGACATGCTACAGCAATTAAAGCCAGGAATGACACCAGATCAAGTTAAATACCTGCTCGGCGAACCCATTTTGGTGGACTTATTCACTGCCAACGCTTGGTATTACCCATTGATTTACCAACCTGGCCGAGGTGAAACCACTGAACAACGCATCGTGGTGTACTTCCAAAATAGCTTGTACAGCCATTACGAAGGCGTAGCGGCGGAAGATTTAAGCGATACTGTTATTGCCGAGCAAGACAAAGAGCTCGAACGACGCTTACAAGAACAGAAGCGTAGCCGCCAAGCTGCAGATAAAAGCAGCTCACCTATCAGTATCGATAGCGGCACCCACACCGGTGGCATGCCTCCTCGTTAAGAGGAACGGCGACGCTGTTTGGCTCGATCACGACGAGCCTGCATAGGATCTATCAATAAAGGGCGATACACTTCAATGCGATCGCCCTGCCTTAACTCATAGGCCTCGTGGTCTCGCAAACGCTGGCCAAACACACCCACCACTAGCTCTTGCTCGCGCAGCGCGGGCACCTCTTCAAACAACCCAGAAGCCTCCACTGCCTCTAAGACAGTGCTGCCCACAGGCATTTGCACGGACAACAGCCATTGCTTCTCATCCGTACCATAGGCTACTTCTAGCTCAAGCGTGTTGCTCATTCTGCCCCCAACATTAAACAAGGCTGCCTTGTTGGCAGCCTGCAAACCACCGCCTTAACCAACCATCTTATGCCAAAAAATAAGCAGCATGGTTAACGGAACCAAAATGCGAAGCACAGCGCGCCAACCTAAATAAAGGCCAAAGTTTTTCATCGCTAGTTCTTTGCGAATATGGGTTTCTTTCATAATCCAACCCGCAAAAATTGCTATCAGCAACCCACCCAAAGGCAGCATTATATTGCTGGTAATGAAATCCATTGATTCGAAGAAGCTACGGCCAGGCAGAAGATTAAAGCCATCCCAAAGATTGAACGACAGCAAGCTACCAATGCCTAACAACCAGGTTAAACCACCAATAATAACGGCAGATTTAATGCGGTTATTACCTTTCTCCACCAACCACGCCACAGCAGGCTCGCCAATTGAAATAGAAGAAGTTAAACCCGCAAAGAGCACAAACAAGAAGAACATAGCCCCAACGATGGTGCCAAAAGAAAGAGTACTAAATGCTAAAGGTAGGTTTTCGAATAATAGCCCTGGGCCACTCGCAGCATCTAAACCATTGGTAAACACAAGCGGGAAAATAGCCACGCCAGATAATAATGATGTCAGTACATCGAGGAACGCCACTACAAACACAGTAGAAGCAATAGAAACCGGCACTAACTTACCTGTTTTTCTGTGCTTAACCGTTTTCGGCATGTAGGCACCATAAGCCATGATGGCACCCATTCCTAAACTTAAGCTAAAAAAGGCTTGCCCCATGGCAGCGAGCACTGATTGACCCGTGAAATTATCCCAATTAAACACAAACATGAAATGCATCGCTTCAGCAAAGCCAGGCCGTGTTACACCGTAGCCCGCCAACAGCACTAACAGTACAAACAAGAGCGGCATCATAATGCGCACTGCTAGCTCTAACCCTTTATTTACCCCACGGGCAATAAAGAACATAGTGGTAACAAGAAAAACCGTTTGGCATGCCAACATTAGCCCTGGGTTGGCCAACATATCTGTAAACGTGGTAAGTACCACTTCTTCACTGGCATTAGCTAGGCTGCCGCTGGCCATTACACCAATATAATAAAGCGCCCAACCACCAATCACTGAATAAAAGGATAGAATTAAGAAACCCGTAAGCGCACCCAAGTAGCCCACGCCACTCCAACGCCTGCTAACGCCTGTATCGCGAGCGATTTTGCGTATAGCGTTCACAGGGCTCAACCCGCCACGGCGCCCAATGGCCACTTCAGCCATCATAATGGGGATGCCTATAAGCAACACACAGACTAAATAAACCAAAACGAAGGCGCCGCCGCCATTTTCCCCCGCCATATAAGGGAAGCGCCAAATATTTCCGAGCCCCACAGCTGAACCGGTAGCAGCTAAAATAAAAGCCCAACGACTTGTCCAAGCACCATGCGGCGCAGTATCCTTGCTCATTGTGTACCCTCTATTTCATTGAAGCTCGACATTCTGCTTAGTCTATAGGAGATGCTCAAGCTCTTAAATTCGCGTATTATTACCGGCACATGAAAAATTCAAAACGTAATCAAAAACCTAGCACCATAGCGCAGAACCGTAAAGCACGGTATGAGTATCATCTTGATGAACGCTTCGAGGCGGGCCTCGCTTTACAAGGCTGGGAGGTCAAGTCTCTTCGCGCCGGTCGGTGCAACTTATCCGAATCTTACATAATGCTCAAGGACGGTGAGGCATGGCTCTTTGGCTGCCACATTGAACCACTAGCAACGGTCAGCACACATCTCACGCCAGACCCTCTGCGTTTGCGCAAACTGCTGTTACACAAACGTGAACTAGCGCAAATATTTAGAGGCGTGCAACGTGAAGGCTACACCTGTGTGCCCCTAGACTTATACTGGAGCAAAGGCTATGCCAAGCTCAGTATTGCGCTAGCAAAAGGTAAACAGCAGCACGATAAGCGCGCCACACAAAGAGACCGTGATTGGCAGCGCCAAAAACAGCGCATCTTAAAGCAAAACAACTAAACAACAAAAAACCCGCTCTGCATATACACAGGGCGGGTTTTTCCGTTCATCCTTCATTGTTCATGAAAGATGCTATGTAAGAGTACCTAGAGCGGGTTTTCAGCGTCCGTGTACTCTCGCAAAAGGCCTGCTTTCACTTCCCAGTAAACGAGCATCCAAGCACGCAATACCGCGGGAAGGAAAAAGATCGCAAATGCCACTAAGGGCCAGCGAGCATTCATTGCACTACCAATTAGCATCAACCCAGCAGCGTAAGCTGCAAGCGCTATCATGAAGCCCACTGCATATTTAGCGAGTGGATTCTGGCGTAAGTACGCATTGATATTGCCGAACACATTTACACTTTTCTGATTACTCATTTTCCTCTCCTCCATTATGGAGTTCTGTGTGCACTCTGGCGTGTTTAAATACGGTAACACTCAAACACGTTAGTGCGGGTTCAACGAGTTAATTGTTTCTTTAAAACAATCTTATCGCTTCGCAACAAGGCCTTTTGGCCTGTTACGGAACGTATCATCTCTTATATTGCAAGTGCAATAGCACTAAACTGTAGGACAATTACTCAAATGGCTCTATCTTTTACATTTCATACTGGCAACAACGCAAATACAAAGGTTTAGCTGCTATTTTTTTTCGATTATGCTATAGTTCTCAACTCTCAAGGGGCCGACCAGGTTTCGACGCCGGTTATGAATCTTGTGGTGCATGTCGAGAAGTGTCACGGTTCTCGTAAATCTATTGTGGCAACTTAAAGTAATCGCAAACGACGATTCTTACGCACTAGCAGCTTAAGTCTGC
>DATGUF010000038.1:0-109665 GCA_035301485.1 Alcanivoracaceae bacterium | reverse complement strand
GCGCCTCGCATGCTAAAACCCCGCTTCCATAGCGGGTTTATTATTGGGAGCCACATGAGCACAGAATTTCGTATGCCACTTCTTGATAAAACGGTGTATACCGTTTTTGGTGTGGCGCTATTACTCGTGAGCGTTTACCACGAGAGTTTGAATCCGTATCTCAATTTCAACAGTGAGCTTATTCTGCAGGGGCAATACTGGCGGGCATTCACGGGGCACATGGCGCATTTAAACCTGAAGCACGGATTGATGAACGTGCTAGGTTTTTGGACGTGCTGTTATTTCTTTAACGATGTGTACAAACTGCGGCACTTTTTTGTTTGGTGGTTAGTGGGTACGCCATTGCTAAGTGCGTGTATGCTGCTGTTTGATGGCCCACTCAGTAACTATGTGGGGCTGTCTGGCATGCTTTATGGATGGCTCATGTTCGCCATTATCGCAGGGTTTCTAACCCAGCCAAAACTGCACTTGCTAGGTTTTATAGTGCTCGCAGGCCGCATTACTTGGGAGCAAACGTCTCATTACGATACTCATTACTTGCTCGATAGTATTGGCGGCGTGGTGTATGTAAATGCCCATTTTTATGGCACCCTGATCGGCACCGTGATGGCGGTGATTGTGTTATGCTTTCAACACTTCTCAACAAATAAGCAGGACGATAGCAACTAATGGTTGAACGGGAATTACAGCGGCAAAAAATGTTGCGCGAAATGGGGTTTGCGGCGTGGGTAGCGCAAACACCGTTACCGGGTGCCATGACTAGCCCTGTGCTTGGCGAAAAACCAAGCGCCGCTCCACCATCAGCCGCAGCGCCATCACCCATGGCTGCCACTGCTACAGAGCAACAGCCCGCAAGCCCGCAAGGCTCACCGCAGGAGTTGTTGGCACAAGTGCGTGCCGGCTTGGGAAGTGGCCGCAGACGTGAGCCAGCTGCGCCGGCTGCGGCCGCTGTAGAGCAAACTCCCGCGGCTCAAACACCGCCAGTGCAACGTAGCCCTATGCGCTTTACGTTGCAAGTATTACCCATGAGTTTTGGTTATTTAATGGTGCAGCAAAAAGATCCTTCAGCACCTAGTTTTAACCGTGAAGAGCAACGTCTTTTGCAGGGTTTCGCAGCATTGTGGGGAGGCTATCATGGCATGCCGAGAACTTTCGCTTGCCCTTTAGGGCGCCAACCTATGTATGAAAACGATGCTAAAGAAGCGCTAACAGGCTATTTATCTGCTTTAAGTGAAACGTGGCAGGCGCCACAAAATAAAGTGCTAGTGCTTGCGCAGCCTCGTGTGGCAGAACTGATGGTGGCGCAGCGCTATATGGCACAACCCCTGCACGATGGGCAACTATTAGTGGTAAGCAGTTTGGTTGAAATGTTGCATGAGCCGATTGTGCATAAAAAAGCCTCTTGGCAGGCCATTATGGAGGCTGGTTATTATGCCGCTGCCCAGCATTCCTGAGGGCCGTATACGGCGTATGCGGCAAGAAGATTTATGTACGATTCTTGCCATTGAAGCCGTCAGCGATCCGAGCCCTTGGCCAGATACCATGTTTATTGAAAGCATGTTGTGGCCACAAAACCGTTGTGAAGTGTTTGATGTGAAAGGCGATATAGCGGGATATCTAATTATTTCCACCGTCATTGATGAGGCAGATGTGTTGTCGGTGGTGGTGGCACCGCAGTGGCGGCGTAAAGGCCTCGCTCGTTATATGCTAGAAAACGCCTTCGCTCGTTTACAGCGCGATGAAGTGGAGCGCCTATTTTTAGAGGTGCGCGTATCCAATACCCCTGCGCAACAGCTTTATGAACAATTAGGTTTTGTGGAAGTAGGGCGTAGAAAAAACTACTACCAATCCGCCGATGGCCCCGAAGACGCTATCGTTATGTGTAAAGAGTTTGCTGAGTAGGAAATCGTGTCCACCGCTGCATTAATGCCCACGCGCAAACAAGTGTTTGCCCTCGCTATCCCAGTTATTTTTGCCAACTTAGCCACGCCCTTGCTAGGCATGGTGGATACCGCCGTGATGGGGCGCTACCCCGACGCTGTACACATTGCTGCCATTGGCTTAGGTGCCACTGTGTTTTCGTTGTTGTTTTGGGGGTTTTCCTTTTTGCGTTTAGCCACTGTAGGGCTCACCGCACAAGCCAGTGGTGCACAAGATGAGGTGGCCCTCTATGCGCATCTTTTCAAACCGCTGCTCTTGGCCGCAGGCATAGGTGTCGTGTTGCTGTTGTTGCAACAACCTATGGCCTTCTTGCTGTTTGGTTTGCTTGGCGGTGAAGCCGAAGTGCAAGAACTTGGCAAAGCGTATTACTACGTGCGCATTTGGGCCGCTCCTTTCACTTTGGCTAACTTCGCTTTAAGTGCTTGGTTTTTAGGGCAAAGCAAAGCTGGCCGTGTGTTAGCGCTGCAATTAATCATGAACGGCACCAATATCGCGCTTACCCTGTTTTTTGTGTTGCACCTGAAGTGGGGCATTCGTGGTGCTGCGTTGGGCACCGTATTAGCAGAAATCACTGTATTTGCAGTGGCTGCAGTGTGGGCGTGGCGTGGCTGGGTTGCGGCATATTGGGAGCAGGTGAAGCCCGCGCTGCAAGATAAAGCAAAGTGGGCACTGCTGTGGCGCGCCAATGGCAACATTATGGTGCGTACTTTGTTGCTAGTAGGTGGCAACGCCTTACTTATTAATCGTAGCGCGGCGTTAGGGACAGAAGTGTTGGCTGCTAACCAAATGCTGATGCAGTTGGTGCTGCTTGGTTCTTATTTCCTAGATGGTTTTGCCAATGTGGGCGAAGTATATGGCGGCCGTGCGGTGGGCCGCGCCGATAGTAAGGCTTTGCAGCGCATAGCCTTACGCACAGGTGGCTATGCAGTGGCCGCCGCTGTAGGAGTGAGTGCTACGCTTTGGTTTACAGGCGATTTCTGGCTACAAGTGTTCACCGTGAACGAGGCTTTACAAGAATTAACCCGTAGTTATATTGGCTGGGTGGCATTATTGCCGCTTGTGGCAGTGTTTGCTTTTCACCTAGATGGGCTTTACTTAGGGGCTACTGCCACACGAGCTATGCGGAATGGCATGCTATGGAGTTTTGCTGTTTTTGTGCTCACCATTGCGCTATTTGTACCACTTTGGGGTAATCATGGTTTATGGTTAGCCTATTGGTTTTTTATGGCATGGCGCGGTTTTACACTTTTGTGGCAATGGCCATCTTTATTGCGCTACGTGGCTCAACCGTCAAATAGAATATAAAAGGGTATAGAACATGCAGGCATTTTCTTTATCAACCATCGTAAAGCAAAGTAAATGGGGCATTGTAGGGGTAACGTTATTGGCTTTAGCAGGGTGCCAATCAGCCCCTCAACAAAGAGGAGGCCTTACTGTGGAGAATGCTATCGCCAATTGTAGTGTAGAAAAAGTGCAGCACTACCTTGGTAATTTGTATAAAGAGGGTATGGAGCACACCATACGTGCAGAAGCAGGCGCTGAGATAGTTCGTGTGCTAGGCATTAATACGCCCGCCACCAAAGACTACCGCCATGAGCGTTTAACTATTTATATTGATCGTAATAACCGCATTTTCTCCATGAGCTGCGGTTGATTTCTTAAGGGGTAATGCGTGAGTTTTAAACGTTGGCCATTAGTGAGTGCAGGGTTGTTGCTGTGGGCGTTGTGCGTTGGTGCTTATGGCACTAGCTTGCAGGCCGTGGAGCAAGAGTGGGAGCAGCTCGTTACAGCCACGAAGAAAGAGCGTGCCGTAAAATTAGAAGCCCTAGTGCAGCAGCTTGATGCCTGGGTGGATGCCGAACCAAATTCTGTGCCCGCTTTAGTATGGCAGGGCACCGCCTTAGAGAGCTTGGCACGCGAAGTGGGTGGGTTTACGGGGCTGCGTTATGCAAAACAAGCCTATGCCGCCCTTAATAGGGCTATAGAGCTCGATCCACAAGGCTATGATGGCATGGCGCAAGTGCGTTTAGGGTTGCTGTATGAGCGGGCCCCAGGTTGGCCGGTGGCATTCGGTAGTTTGAAAGCAGCAGAAGAAAATTATTTAGCTGCCTTAGCCATACGTCCAGAGGGTGTGGATACTAACTTTTACTACGCTGCCTATTTAAACTTTTTAGGGCGTAAAAAAGAGGCCATGGAGTATGCCAAGCGTGCTTTAGAAGGCAGCCCAAGAATCGCTTACCAAGAATTCGAGCAGTCTTTACAGCAACAAGCAAAAGACATGGTGGGCGAGAAGGAAGAAGAGTAGCTTTTACAAGCTATAACAAATATTAGGGAATTAATGTTATTAAGTTTGTCAGAGCTTAGTAACGGTGTATTCTAAGTACATTCGTTTGCTATTAGAGTAAATGGATAATTAAAAGTAATAGCATAAATAATAATGTATCTAAGGGGTTAAATAATGAGAAAATATATTGCTTGGTCTTTTGCGGTAGTGTCGCTACTGTTTTCAGGTATCGTGTTTGCAGCGGCCACGGTGGATGAAGTACGCATTGAGTGGGAAGCTATTGCAGTGGCTCCTGCAGGAGAGAAAGAAGAGCGTCTTGAAAAACTAGCTGTTGCCACAGAAGCGCTTGCAGAAGCGAATGCAAACAGTGCTGAAGCACACACTTGGCAGGGTATTGTGTTGGCAGGGCTGGCGCGTGAGCAAGGTAAGTTAGCAGCGCTAAGAAGTGTTAAAAAAGCACGTACAGCATTAGAGCGCGCTATTGAGATTGATCCTCAGGGTAACAATGCTTCTGCATATGTAACACTGGGTGCCTTGTACGCACGTGTGCCAGGCCGTCCACTAGGTTTTGGTAACGCTAAAACTGCAGAAGAAATGTTCCAAAAAGCATTGAGCATTCGTAGCACAGGCCCAGATGTGTACGCTTACTATGCTGAATTTCTAGAAGATAAAAAGCGTTACGACGAAGCGAAGCAATATGCTGAGAAAGCAGCAGCTGCTACACCACGTGAAGGCCGTACAAATTCCGACAACGTGTTAAAGCAAAATGCACAACAGCTACTGAGTTCTTTGAACTAATAACTACAGCATTTAGAAAGCCAAGCGCGCTGAGTGTCATGCTCAGCGCGCTTTTTTTATGCTTGTGAACTGATAAAAACACAAGTTTTTGATTGAAGGCAGTAAAGACACGGAGGGCTGGCGCTTCGGTCAGTGTGCTAGAAGAACGTTTTTTGATTGGTAACGATCATTTCAGTTGTGCTTTTACTAAATTAAAACAAGTGCCTACACGTTTCTTTTGCTATGCAGAGTGGATAAGTGTTCGTTTTTATTATGAGCAAAATAGGGCGCCGATTAAAAAGTCATTGACGTAGTTGCGGCGTAAATTTTAATCTGAGGGCAGTTGGTACGCTTGCACCACTTGCTGGCAAGGGCGGCCACTACAATAAAAAATGCCATTTAAATAATAAAAAAATAACGAGGCACCCTCATGAAGCATCCCCTGTTATGGCGATATATATCGCTATTTTTTGTTGCTGCATCGCTGCTGATAGCAGGTTGTGGCGGCTCTAGTTCTAACGCTGTTTCGGCGCCCAAAGCTACTGATGACGCAACCCCCTTAACAGATACTGACGATGTTGATAAGTTCACTAAGGGACGAACATTTACTGTTTCTCCAGGGCCAAATGCCACGAAGGAGATGGTGGATGCCATGATCCAGCTAAAACCTGGTGACACTTTAGAGTTCAAGTGTGGTTTTTTTGATTTGGACCAAGGGTTAAACATCCAAGATACCGAAGACGTAACCGTGAAAGGGTGCGGCATTGATGAGACCGTGCTTTCTTTTTATGAGAGCAAAAACGCCACGGGTATTGAGGCGTTAAACGTTCGCGGCATCACTATTAAGGACCTCACCGTAGCAGATTCCCCAGGCGATGCTTTCAAATTAAAAGGGGTGAAATGGGGTACGCTCAGCCGCGTGCGTGCGTTTTGGTCTGGCGGTGGTGACAGAGTAACGCAAAGCAACTACGCAACTGGTTTGCTAGACGTTAAATGTACTGTGCCGCCCATGAGCGAAGGGGATCCTACTCCTGACTATATTCCTAGCGTAAAAAGCGGCCGCTATGGTATCTACCCAGTGGAATCCGAAAATATTTTGGTGGAGTTTTCTGAATCCATTGGTGCATCTGATGCGGGTATTTATGTGGGCCAAACCAATAATGCCATTATTCGAAACAACCGCGCCGCCTATAACGTGATGGGTTACGAAATTGAAAATGTGCGTTCTGGTGAGTACGACACTAACGTAGCAGAGTGTAACACCGGTGGTTTCTTAATTTACGATCTCTCGAATATCACCCAGTACGGTGATGGCGCTGTGATGTTGAACAACAAAGCATGGAACAACAATACTTACAACTTTGCCGAGTCAGGCGGGTTAATTTCCATGGTGCCGCGGGGGGTGGGTTTCACTACCCTCGGTTACGACAATATCGAAATGTACGACAACCACTTTGAAAAGCACGCCACCGCAGCCATTCTCTATATTAGCTATGAGTTAATTGATGGTGAGGGTGGCACGGCAGATAAGAAGCTAGATCCGTACACTGAAGGCTTGCATATATACAATAATACCATGATCGACTCTGGCTATGATTTATCGGCGCCAGATTTGGAAGAGTTATCGAAAGGAAATATCACCACTTTATTACCAACGATTATCGGCTTTAAAAACTTACCTGAAATTAATCTCTTAGACCCAATAGGAACGGTTACTAGTCTAAAAAACCTCACTAATTTAGGTAAAGGGGCGCATATCATTTGGGACGGTTTACTTGATGATTATGATAAGTCGTGCCCTTACCCAGTGGATGCACAGGGTAAGCCAGTGGTGGCCGGTGAAAACGGCAGGCCCTTACATACCGATGAGGACCCTATGCCTGCTTGTCATTACAACAAATATAAGTTTGATGATAACGGTAAACGTAAGCTACCAGAGTGGGGTTCTTGTATTCATAGCAATCGCTTTGAAGGGAAAGGTGTACCTTACTTGAATTTCCATGGCACATCAGGCTTGGAAATTATTATGGCTATTGCTGATTTTGATCTTACTCAGCTACTCGATCTACCTAACATTCTTAAAGGTTTAACGAATATTCAATCCAGCACAAATCTTGAAGGCGAGCACGGTTGTGCGAATGAGAAGTTGAAGCCTATCCCTCGTGTAGTAATCCCGCCCTTCGAGCGCAGCGACAATGTGGAACTTGTGCACTCTGAAGAGTACGTGAAAAAGTTATGTGAAGCTGAAGTGGCAGAAGGTGAGATTAACCGCGCTGCTTTAGAAGTGAACTGCCCGCTGCTAGAACAATATAACTTGTTTGAGGACCCGAAAGATTCCCGCTCTATGCCGCATGAAGGGGGAGTGCCTTTCGTGGTGAACTCTAAGTTGTTCGCTGATTATTCCACTAAATATCGCGTTCTCTTTGTGCCGCCTGGTGAAAAAGCCATGTATAAAGATGGCCAAGACGGCAAGAATCCGAACGATGCCATTCACTTCCCCATTGGTACGGTGATCGCTAAAACCTTCGCCTTTACCAATGAAGCTAGCAACACCGAAAGAATGATTGAGACACGGCTCTTGATTAAACGCCCAGGCCAAACGGGCAAGGGTACTTGGATAGGCTTGCCTTACATTTGGGATGAAGACGGTGTTGCTCGCTTAGCCATGGGAGGCGGTAAATTTAAGGTAGATTGGCATTACCGTGATGCGGATACTAATGAACTGCTGACGGGCAAAACAGATTCTTACTCAGTGCCCAACGCGAACCAGTGTATTACGTGCCACGGTAACGACGACCAAGTGAGTGGTAGTGTGCCTATTGCGCCGAAACCACGTAACTTGAACCGTGCCTACAAGCCAGAAAGTAACTTTATGCAAGGCACCGGGCAGGCTGATGCTGAAGCGTTTCCAGCGGTGAACCAGTTGCAGTTTTGGGTGGATAAAGGGTTGTTAACTGATGCACCAAAACTGAGCATCAACGACCGTCAAATTGCTACTAATGTGGAGCGTTTACCGCATTGGAATATAAAGGAAGACGGTTCGGTGGAGGAGCGCATGCGCGCCTATTTAGAAGTGAACTGTCAGCACTGCCATAATAACCGTGGTAATGCCTCTAATACTGGTTACTACTTAGATCACTTCCGCGAAGTGGGCGCTAGCTACGGGGTATGTAAGGTACCGACGGCAGTGGGCAGTGGTGCTTGTAACCGCAACCATATCATTGTGCCGGGCGATGCAGAGCGTTCTATCGTTACGTGTCGTTTAGAAGCTAACCACGAAGAGCCGCAAAAAATGATGCCACCTATTGCGCGTAGTGTGAGCCATACAGAAGCGGTTGCGTTGTTGAAGAATTGGATTAACAACGTGGTAGATAAAAACTACGCTAATGGTAATGCTTGTAATTAATAAGGAAGGGGTGCTAGTCGCCCCTTGTAAAGCAAAAAGGTCGCTCATAGAGCGACCTTTTTTATATGCGAGTAAAGAAAATTTACGCGCTGTATTTCTTCAACACGAGTGAAGCATTAGTGCCACCAAAGCCAAAGCTGTTGCTTAGCACTTGGTTTACAGGGCGTTCTAAAAGCTCAGTAGCAATAGGGTAGTCTGCGGCAACTTCATCGAGTTCATCAATGTTGGCTGAAGCGGTAATGAAGCTATTTTGCATCATCAAGATGCTGTAAATAGCCTCATGTACGCCTGCTGCACCGAGCGCATGGCCAGTTAAGCTTTTGGTGGAGCTAATAGGCGGAATGTTGTCGCCGAATACAGCGCCAATGGCTTTAAGCTCTGCCACATCACCCACAGGGGTGCTAGTGCCGTGAGTGTTAATGTAGTCGATAGGGCCTTCTACTGTGCTGAGGGCTTGTTGCATACAACGCTGCGCGCCTTCGCCCGAAGGTGCCACCATGTCTGAGCCATCCGAAGAAGCTCCGTAACCCACAATTTCGGCATAAATAGTGGCGCCACGCTCAAGAGCATGGTCAAGAGCTTCCACCACTACGATGCCGCCGCCACCCGCAATTACAAAGCCGTCGCGGTCTTTATCGTAAGCGCGTGATGCTTTAGTAGGGGCGTCGTTGCGTTTGCTCGAAAGAGCACCCATGGCATCAAACATGTGGCTCATGGTCCAATCTTCTTCTTCACCACCACCGGCGAACATAATATCTTGTTTGCCTAGTTGAATTTGTTCCATGGCATGGCCAATACAATGCGCACTCGTGGCACAAGCGGAAGCAATGGTGTAGTTCAAGCCTTTAATTTGAAAAGGTGTGGCAAGGCAAGCGGATACTGTGCTGGCCATAGTGCGTGGTACCATATAGGGCCCAACACGGCGTACACCACGCTCTCGCATAGTGTCTACTGAGAGCACCTGGTTCACAGAGGAGGCACCACCGGAGCCCGCCACGAGGCCGGTGCGCACATTAGAAACTTGCTCTGGTGTTAAGCCTGCGTGCTTAATAGCGTTTTGCATGGCTACATAAGCGTAGGCTGCAGCATCGCCCATAAAGCGAAAAGCTTTACGATCAATGAGGCTCTTTAAATCAATGTCTGGCACGCCAGCAACATGGCTGCGCATGCCTACTTTTTCATATTCTTCTTGAAAACTAATGCCGGAACGGCCGTTTTTCAATGCATCGGTAACGGTGTCTAAATCATTACCCAGGCAGGATACAATGCCCATACCTGTGATTACTACTCTTCTCATAATGTCAGCCCTTAGAAGCTGTCGGTGGACGTAAATAGCCCAACCTTAAGGTTTTTTGCGTGATAAATTTCTTTGCCATCCACAGAGACAATGCCATCTGCGATGCCAAGTGCCAAATCGCGAGCTAAAACACGACGCACGTCGAGGCGGTAAACTACTTTTTTCGACGTAGGTAAGATTTGCCCTGTGAATTTTAGTTCACTTAGGCCTAAAGCGCGCCCTCTGCCAGGGTGGCCAATCCATCCTAGATAAAAACCAAGCATTTGCCACAATGCATCAAGGCCGAGGCAGCCTGGCATTACAGGATCGCCTTTAAAGTGGCAATCAAAAAACCAAAGGTCTGGATGTACGTCGAGTTCTGCTTCCATGTACCCCTTATCGAAATTGCCACCCGTGTTAGAAATGGTGGTGATACGATCCATCATAAGCATGTTGGGGAGGGGAAGGCGTGCATTGCCTTCGCCAAAGAGTTCGCCGCGTCCGCAAGCTAAGAGCTCTTCTCGGCTGTAGCTGTTTTTGTTTGTATGCATTAATTATTACCTTAGTGGCCTTGTAGCTGTGGCAGCATTAAGCATTATTATAGCTGCTGTGTAATGATGGCCTCCATCATAGCAAGTTGAAGCGCACACTCACTGAGTAAATTATGTCTAGGTGTTGCAAGGTTAATGCCTTGTTAACTTTCAAGCTTAACAATAATGATCGAAAATAATGAACGGTTAGTTTCAAAGTCGTGTGAACAGTATAAAGTGGCTACAATGATGCCGCTTGGCGTTGTTGAGCACAAACCGATTATCTTTCTATAGCGCCTTAGGGGAGCAGTTGTGATTGTAGAAATTGGACATTTTGCTGTATGGATCGCGTTAGGTTTAGCGATACTGCAGGCATTTACGCCTTTATGGGGCGCTTTGAAAAACAAACCTGTGCTAGAGAGCACTGCACGCCCACTGGCTTTGATGCAGTTTGCACTCGTTAGTATATCGATTGTGGCGTTAGCATGGGCTTTTTACAGCAACGATTTTAGTTTGAGTTACGTGGCGAATCACTCTAACTCGGCCATGCCCTGGCAGTACCGATTATCTGCAGTATGGGGCGGGCACGAAGGTTCGCTATTGTTATGGATCTGGATGCTTTCTGCATGGGGGGCGGCAGTGGCGTTACGCAGCCGTTCGGTGCCTCATAGCATGGTGGCAAAAGTGCTCGCAGTAATGGGCATGATTGGTGTGGGCTTCTTGTCTTTTATGCTGCTAACGTCGAATCCCTTTGACCGCTTGCTGCCTTGGTTCCCCATTGATGGTGCAGACCTTAACCCCTTGCTGCAAGATCCTGGCTTAATCTTTCACCCACCCATGCTGTATATGGGCTACGTGGGTTTCTCAGTGGCCTTTGCCTTTGCGGTAGCTGGCCTTATTTCAGGGCGTTTAGACCCTACTTGGGCGCGTTGGGCGAGGCCTTGGACCACGGTGGCATGGGCCTTTTTAACGGTGGGTATTGCACTCGGTTCCTGGTGGGCATATTACGAATTGGGTTGGGGCGGCTGGTGGTTCTGGGATCCAGTAGAGAACGCTTCCTTTATGCCATGGCTCACCGGCACGGCCTTAATTCACTCACTAGCAGTGGCTGAAAAGCGGAACTTATTCCGCGCTTGGACAGTGTTGCTAGCTATCCTTACATTTTCGCTGAGTTTGCTGGGTACTTTTTTAGTGCGTTCAGGTGTACTCACCTCAGTGCATGCCTTTGCAAACGACCCAGCTCGAGGCACTTTTATTTTGGTTTTCCTCGCCATAGTGGCGGGTGGTTCCTTGTTGTTGTTTGCGATGAGGGCCCCAATGTTGCAAAACAAAGCAGGCTTTAAGTTATTGTCGCGTGAAAGTTTTCTATTAGGTAATAACTTACTGCTCTTGACTGCTACCTTTGTGGTGTTGTTGGGAACTCTGTTCCCGTTGGTGGGGGATGCACTAGATTTGCGTATATCCATCAGTGGGCCTTACTTTAATGCTTTCTTTGTGCCTCTAACCTTGGCACTTATGGCGTTGATGGTGCCGGGCATATTAACGAACTGGAAACGTCACCGCTGGAGTTCGCTCAGGCTGCCCCTGCTGTGGATTGCTATTGCTGGTGCCATTACAGGGTTTTTAATCTCTCTCTGGCCAGAACCCACAAGTATCAAAGGAACATTAACTTTCATGATGGTGATGTACGTCATAGTGGGGCATCTGCACGATTGGTATCGCAAAGTAACGGGGTTCAGGCAGGGTATATGGCACGGTAGCCGCCGTTTAACACGCAGCCACTACGGGATGATGCTCGCACACTTTGGTTTTGCCCTCGTGGTCGCTGGGGTAGCCATGGTGACACACCATGAAATTGAACGAGATGTGAGAATGTCTCCTGGCGACACGGTGGAAGTAGGTGGTTTTGCCTTCACCTTCGACAGTGTAGAACCTGTGGATGGCCCAAATTTTGATGCCATGCGTGGTGAGTTCACAGTGTCTAAAAATGATCGTTATATCACTACAATGCGCCCTGAAAAACGCACCTATCGCGTGGGGCAGCAAGTAATGACAGAGGTGGCGTTGCGGCCTGGGCTTATTTTCGATTTGTATGTGGCCATGGGTGAAGAGCTTGGTGAAGATGATGCTTGGGCCGTGCGAGTTTACTTCAAGCCTGGCGTGCGCTGGCTCTGGCTTGGCGCCTTGATTATGGCATTGGGCGGTCTCCTAGCCTCCACAGACAAACGCTACCGTAAGCAGATACCTACCAGAAAAGAGGAAGTTGCATGAGAGCCTCAGTATGGCTAATGCCAGTGATTATCTTTTTTGCTTTAGTTGTGTTGTTTTATATGAGCCTCGGGCGCGATACACAGGCACTGCCTTCAGCACTGAAAGGTAAAGAGGTGCCAGCTTTTGCGTTGCCTGATTTGCTCGATGCGGATAACACCTACACAGAAGAGATTTTTAAAGGCCGGTGGGCTTTGCTAAACGTGTGGGGCAGTTGGTGCCCCACTTGTTATGTGGAGCACCCTTATTTTGTTCAGTTAGCTCGCGAAGGCATCAATATCGTGGGAATGAACTATAAGGATACGCAAGCAAAAGCAGAAAAGTATCTTGCTGATTTAGGTAACCCATATACGGAAGTGTTTGTGGATAATGACGGCGATTTTGCCTTGGATTTGGGTGTGTACGGAGCACCAGAAACATACTTGATTAACCCAGAAGGTGTGATTCTAGTGCGCCATGCAGGTGAGGTTAACGCCAGGGTGTGGGCAGAAAAGTTTTTGCCTCATATGCCTGAAGAAGCGAAAACGATTAAATTAAAATCGCAAAACATGAAAGCGCCTCAACTATAGATGATTAAGTAGGAAAGAAGATGCGAATTTTATTAACGTTGCTATTGCTAGCGTGTTCTTTTGCTGTTCAAGGCTTTGATATCTATGAGTTTCAATCGGCAGAAGATGAAGCCATGTATCGGCAGCTCATCACCGAGCTGCGCTGCCCAAAGTGTCAAAACCAAAGCATTGGCGATTCAGATGCGGACATTTCCTTTGATATGCGTCGCAAAACAGCAGAGCTTATTAATGAAGGCTATTCCTATCATGAAATCGTAGAGTTTTTTAGAGCACGCTACGGTGATTTTGTGAGTTATAAGCCACCCGTTAACCCAGGCACTTATTTATTGTGGTTTGGCCCCGGCGTCGTGTTGCTGCTAGGTGGTTTGGTGGTGTTTAGGTCGTTAAAACGTGCAGCACAAAGACCAACAGACGAAAGTGATGAGGATATAGTATGAGTGCGTGGGCGTATGTGATGCCAGTACTGTTTTTGCTGGCCGTGGGATTGTGGATGTTGTGGCTGTGGCTGCGCGAAGCACGCTTACAATCTTTTCAATTACCTAAAGCTGCTGTATTGGGGGTGTTAGTGGCGCTAGCACTTGGTGCTGGGCTCTATACTTTTGTTGGGTATCAGCAAGGTACAAAAGAATTACTAGAAAGCCGCAGCTTCTATGCTGAGCTAGCCGACCGTCTAAGTGCGGGTGGAGAATTAGCTGAGGATGAAGTGGGTGAATATTTTCAAACCAACGAAGACGTTATGCATTTCGCTTTGGTGTTGCAAAACCGCATGGCACAAAAGCCCACTGCAGCGGGTTGGCTGATGCTTAGTAATATTTACGCCAACATGGGGGCGTTCGAGCAAGCGAAAGAAGCAGGCTACGCGGCTTTTGCCCACGATGACTCGTTAGATAACCAAATGTGGCTGGCGCAAATTGCGCTGCAAGAAAATGGTGGCGCGTTGAATGCAGAAGCTTTTATGCACATTCGAAGCGTAATAAATGCGGCTCCCGAACGTAATAACGCTTGGTTAACGCTAGCTATGGCGGCTACCGAGGCTAAGGATTACGACTTAGCAGAAGAAGCGTGGCTGGAGTTATACAGGCGCAATAAAGGGAATGTTGAAACAGAAGCCTTGTTTGAGCGTAGTTTGCAGCACGTACGTGAACAGCGTGAAATCCATGCTAAATATAGCCAAATACAAGTGCGCGTAGAAGCGGATGAAACTATTGCAGCAGGCGGTAGCTTGTTTGTGTTTTTGCGCTATGAGGGTTCAGCAGGGCAGCCCTTGGCCGCTCGCAGAGTGTTGGCAAGTAAGTTGCCCATGACAGTAACGATTAACAGCAGTGATTGGTTGTCTGATTACCCAAATGAAAACTCACCGAATGTGGTGGTGGGTGCACGCTACAACCAAAGTGCTAGCCGTAATGTTTCAGATGCGGCTATCGTTACCGAAATGATGCCGTGGCGCCAAGGGGATGTAACGGTTGTAACGTTACAAGAGGCGCAATAAAAGGGGCTGCAAAGCGCTAAAAAAGCCACTATTTTGTGATGCTCACACAGGCCGCTCTTGTTAGGCGGCCTGTGTGAGTGGTAAAGTTGCAACTTTCTACACTGGCCTACATACGTTTTTTTATAATCTTTGGCCGCAGTGATTTATGGAGAGCGACGTTTATGCGCATGATTCTATTAGGTGCCCCAGGTGCCGGAAAAGGTACACAGGCACAATTTATTACAGAGAAGTTTAGTATTCCCCAGATTTCCACTGGTGATATGTTACGTGCTGCAGTGAAAGCGGGTACTCCGTTAGGTATAGAAGCAAAAAAAGTAATGGATGCAGGTGGTTTAGTATCTGATGACATTATTATTGGCTTAGTGAAAGAAAGAATTGCAGAGCCTGATTGCGCTAACGGTTTTTTGTTTGACGGTTTCCCCCGTACCATTCCACAAGCGGAAGCGTTAGTGGAAGCAGGCGTTACTATTGATGCAGTGGTAGAGCTAGATGTCAGCGATGAAGAAATTATTCAGCGCATGTCTGGGCGTCGTGTGCATCCTGCGTCAGGCCGCACTTATCACATGATTTACAATCCACCTAAAGTGGAAGGTAAAGATGATGTTACCGGTGAAGAACTCGTGCAGCGTGATGATGATAAAGAAGAAACGGTACGCCACCGTTTATCTGTTTATCAGTCTCAAACACGCCCATTAGTAGATTTCTACGAGAATTTTGAAGGCGAAAGTGCGCCCAAATACGTCCGCGTTGAAGGCGTAGGTTCTTTAGAATCTATTCGTGATGAGATTTTTGCTCAGCTAGATAAGTAATCTCTCCCACAGCACGGTGCTCTACCGTGCTGTTTCCCTCATTTTTAAAGTTTTTTGCACTCCTTAACATGCTAGAGTGCTTCTTTGTTTTCTTCTCACCCGTTTTTTTGGTTATACTGCATTCCCTTTTAATATGTTGTTGCCTGTGCCCTCTAGAGGGTTTGGCTATAGGAATAGGTGAGCCATGTCGGTGGAACAGCCGGATACAACGGTGGTGCAGTTCAAAGGCCGTATGCTAATGGTGACCGTGTTGCAGGTGAAGCAACAGTCTCTTGATCTGGTCAATAAAGCATTACTCGAACAATTAGATAATGCCCAAAGCTGGTTAAGTGAAGTAGCGCTCGTGCTAGATTTCATGCCCAATGCGGATGAAATATTTATCCACGAAGTGGTGAGCATGGTGCGGCTGCATGGGTTAAACCTCATTGCAGTGTCGGCAGCATCACAAGTGCCAGAAGAAGTGCTAATACCGTTAGAACTCGGTGTGGTGATGCTATCTGGTAGCCGTTCTGCCCAAAAAGAAACTAAAGAAGAGCAACAGCCTGTGCCGCAAGCTGTGGAAACGGTGCTGGTAGAGCAACCTGTGCGTTCAGGACAGCAGATTTATAGCCGTGGTGACTTGATTGTTATGAATTCTGTAAGCACAGGGGCAGAGCTGATGGCGGAAGGCCATATTCATGTGTACGGTAATCTACGTGGCAGAGCAATGGCGGGAGTACGCGGTAAAAGTGATGCGAAAATCTTTTGCCAGCAATTGAACGCCGAACTGGTTTCTATCGCGGGACATTATCGAGTGGCAGATGATTTGCCCTCAGCTTTGCAAGGTAAAGCAGTTCATATTTCCCTTTCTGGCGAAGCAATGGACATAGAATTATTATAACGGCTAAAAGCAACAGCCCTATATCTGATGAAGGAGAATATCTGTGGCGAAAATTGTAGTGGTAGCGTCAGGCAAGGGCGGGGTGGGTAAAACCACTACCAGCGCAGCCATTGCTACAGGATTAGCACTGCGTGGATTTAAAACAACCGTCATCGACTTTGATGTGGGCCTGCGTAATTTAGACCTCGTAATGGGGTGTGAACGACGTGTTGTGTACGATTTAGTGAATGTCATCCAAGGTGACGCAAACTTACGCCAAACACTTATTAAAGATAAAAAAACAGACAATTTGTTTGTTTTGCCCGCTTCGCAAACACGCGATAAAGATGCATTGACGCTCGAAGGTGTGGGCGCAGTGTTGGAAGGCCTGAAAGAAATGGGCATGGAGTACATCATTTGCGACAGCCCAGCAGGGATTGAAAAAGGCGCTTTAACCGCCGCTTATTTTGCGGATGAAGCGATTGTAGTTACTAACCCTGAAGTATCTAGTGTTAGAGACTCTGACAGAATCCTCGGTATCCTTGCTTCAAAAACGAAGCGTGCAGAAGACGGTGATTTAGATTTGCCCGCTCGCTTGTTGGTATCACGCTACAGCGCAGAACGTGCAGAGCGTGGTGAAATGCTAAGCGTGGAAGACGTACAAGATATTTTGGCCATTCCGCTACTAGGCGTTATTCCAGAGTCGCAAGCTGTGCTTAATGCCAGTAACGCCGGTTCGCCCGTTATTTTGGATGCGGATTCCGATGCTGGGCAAGCTTACTTAGATGCGACGGCACGTTTTTTAGGTGAAGACGTACCGATGCGCTTTGTTTCCTCGGAAAAGAAAGGCTTCTTTGGCCGCCTATTTGGAGGTTGAGATGAGTATCTTTGATTACTTGCTGCCAGGTAGGAAGAAAAACACGGCATCTGTGGCGAAAGAACGCCTACAAATTATTGTTGCTCGTGAGCGCACTATGCGCGGCGGCCCCGATTATTTGCCCCAATTGCATGAAGAGCTCTTAGCAGTGGTGCGCAAATATGTGAATGTTGATCCCGAAGCCGTGAGCATACAGCTTGATAATGATTCCGGTATCGAAGTATTGGAGATGAACATCACACTTGGTGACGAAGCTGTGTAGCAAGTTAAGCTGAGAAACTTTGTTGGTACTGATAAAGTAAGCCGCTGCAAAGCTAGGAGCAATTTTGCAGCGGTTTTTTTGTTTAATAGCATTGAGATTAAGGGTTGGTTATGGCCTCGAAAACAGCAGTGGTAATAGTTAACTTAGGTACACCAGATGAAGCGACCCCAGCCGCTGTGCGCCGCTACCTAAAAGAGTTTCTATCAGACCCGCGAGTGATAGAAATGCCACGCTGGATATGGTTCTGGATACTTCGTTTGGTTATTTTGCCTTTAAGAGCTAAACCAGTGGCTAAACTTTATGCCGAAATTTGGGATGAAGACTCCCCCATTCGCTCCATTACGAAGCAACAAGCCGAAGCCTTGGCGAAGCAGTTGCCAGTAACAGTGGCGTGGGGCATGACCTATGGCGAACCTAGCTTGCGCTCAGTGCTAGATCAACTGCATCAAGAAGGTAAAGAACGCATTTTAATTTTGCCCCTTTACCCTCAATATTCAGCGACCACCAATGCCGCAATCGCTGATGTGGTGGCCGATTGGGTTAAAGAACAACGTGAAGTGCCAGAAATTATACAAGTAAAAGATTACTGGCAGCAGCCTAGCTGGGTGCAGGCTGTAGCTAACTCAATTACCGCTTACCGTGCTGAACATGGCGACGATGCTCGCGTTTTAATGTCATTCCATGGAATTCCTCAGTCTTACGCAGATAAGGGTGACCGCTATGGAGAGCGCTGCTTACAGTCAGGTGAAGCCATTGCCGCGGCAGCGGGCCTGCAAGAAGGCACTTGGATTTCTGCGTTTCAATCACGTTTTGGGCGCAATCCTTGGCTGCCTCCCTACACAGATAAAACGTTAGAGCAGTGGGCACAGGAAGGGGTTAAGAAAGTGCAGGTGGTATGCCCAGGTTTTTCGGCGGATTGCCTCGAAACACTCGAAGAGATTTGCGTGGAAAACCGTGATCTATTTCTTCAAGCAGGGGGCGAAGATTTGCAATATATCCCTGCACTAAATGCAAATGAAGAACATATAGATGTGTTTGCCACGATTTGCGCTCCTTATTTAAAGGCATGGGGCATTGAGTAGTTCTTTATTTTTATTTATTCGCGCTACAGTAAATGCACGTTTTACTGTGATCATGAGGAGCGACCATGCTTGATGCGGCCAGTGTTTTAAAGGAAGGCGGACGCTTTAGTGCTGTTATTCCTGGTTTTAGTGCCCGCGAGCCGCAAATTGAAATGAGTGTGGCTATTGAGGAAACGCTTGCCGAACAAGGTGCCTTGGTGGTGGAAGCCGAAACAGGTACGGGTAAAACGCTGGCGTATTTAGTGCCTGCATTGTTATCGGGCCGTCCCATTATTGTGTCCACGGGCACGAAGAGCCTACAAGATCAATTGTTCCTCAAAGATGTGCCCATGGTGCTAAAAGCACTAGGCATCAGCCGCCGTGTGGTGCAGCTTAAAGGGCGAGGTAATTATTTATGCCCCTATCGCTTAGAGCAAAATGCAGAAGGCGCTGCGTACTTAACCCGTGAAACGGCTGAGCAGCTTGTGGTTGTAAAACACTGGGCTGGGCGCACAAAAACAGGCGATTTTGCTGAGTTAGAAGAGCTACCAGAAGACGCGCCTGTATGGCCTTGGGTAACAAGCACCGCTGATAATTGCCTAGGGCAAGATTGCCCTTATGTAGATGAATGCCCTTTGATGCTAGCCCGCCAAGCTGCGCAGGAAGCCGACATGGTGGTGGTAAATCATCATTTATTCTTTGCCGATGCAGCGCTTAAAGGCGAAGGGGTGGGTGAGTTGCTTCCCACCGCAGAAGGAGTGATCTTCGATGAAGCCCACCAACTGCCCGATGTAGCCGCTACTTTTTTTGGTAAAACTTTCAGCAGCCGTCAGCTAACAGAGTTAGTGAGTGATGTGCGTACAGAAGTGCCTGCTGGCGCAGATTTGGTACGTTTAGAGCCTATTTTGAAAGAGCTTGAACAGGCCACTGCCGATATGCGTTTAGCTTTAGGTAGCGAGGGGCGCCGTGAAGCGTGGCATGAAGTGGCAGAACTCACAGAGGTCCAAGATAAGACGGAAGCATTGATAGAAGCTCTCGATGCTCTCTACACCAATATTGAGCCCATGCAGAAATCAAGCCGTGGTATTGATAACTGCATTCGCCGATGTGAGGAGTTACAGCTTTCCTTTGTACATTTAAGCCAAGCTAAAGATCCCTATCTTATCTATTGGTTCGAAACATTTCGGCGTGCCTTCATGTTGCATGGTACGCCGCTTTCTGTGGCAGAAGCGTTTAAGGCGTATCGAGAAAAGCAAGAATGTGCTTGGATTTTCACTTCCGCTACCTTGTCCGTAGCAGGTGATTTCAAACATTTTTTACGCCGTTTAGGGCTACAAAGCGCAGCTACGAAAAGCCTGGCTAGCTCTTTTGATTTTCGCCGTCAGGCGGTGCTGTATGTGCCTGAAAATTTACCCATGCCGCAAGAGCAAAATTATACCGCTGAGTTAGTAGCCGCTATGGAGCCAGTGATAGAGGCTTCCAAAGGCGGTGTGTTTTTTCTCTTTACTAGCCATCGAGCGCTACGTGAAGCCGCAACGCTGCTTGAAGATAGGTTGCCTTATCCTTTGCTTGTACAAGGCACACGTTCAAGGCGGCAGCTGTTGGCTGAGTTTCGCGAAGCCGGAAACGCGGTGTTGCTCGGTGCAGCGAGTTTCTGGGAAGGTATTGATGTGCGTGGGGATGCTTTGCGCTGTGTGATAATTGATAAGCTTCCCTTTGCCTCGCCCGGTGACCCAGTGGCCGCGGCACGTATTGAGCACATTAAAGAGCAGGGCCGCCATCCTTTTATGGAGTTTCAAATACCGCATGCAGTGCTCACATTGCGGCAAGGGGCGGGGCGTTTGATACGCGATCCGAAAGATCAAGGTTTGTTGGTGCTTGCCGACCCAAGGGTGGTAAGTAAAGGTTATGGGCGCCTCTTTTTACAGAGTTTGCCAAATATGACACGTACTCGGAAATTAGAAGTGGTACAACGTTTCTTTAGGTTGGTGCATGAAAATACTCGCGATTGAAACCTCCACAGATGGGTGTTCAGTAGCTTTATGGCGTGAGCACGAGCCGCTAGCAGAGCTCTTCACAGTGGCGCCTCGGCAGCAAACTGAGCAAATTCTTCCTATGGTGGAACAGCTGTTGGCAGAGCATGGTGTGGCGGCAAGCTCGCTCACTGGCATTGCCGTGGGGCAAGGGCCTGGCGCTTTTACTGGAGTGCGTATTGCTATTTCCGTAGCTCAAGGCATAGCGTATGGCTTAAATGTGCCCGTAGTGCCTATTTCAAGCTTGGCCGCTAGTGCCTTAGGTGCCGTAGACAACGGTGCATCAGGCATTATCTTGGTAGTCCAAGATGCTCGTATGCAAGAAATATACTGGGGGCTATACAAAGAAGTAGAGGGCCTTGTTGTGCCACTGCAAGAGGACCAGTTAGTTCCCGTAGATGCATTGCCCATATTGCCTCAGCCTGTGGCATGGGCAACGGGTAGCGCCAAAGAAGCATATCCAGAAGTATTTGGGCCTTTAAATGTCGCCCAGTGGCACGCACCGGGATATCCTCGCGCAGGCGCTGTGGCACGGCTTGCAGTGGCCGCTTTTAGGGAAGGTCGTACGTTACCCGCGGAGCAGTTAGAGCCAGTTTACCTGCGCCAACAAATTGCTACACCTCGTACCAAAGAATAACAAAGGAGCCTAAAATGAGTTATTGGGATAAGCCCAATCCTTACATTGTTAATATTCGCGTTGACGAAAGCGCTATCGATCGCATGAACCACGTTAATAATGCCACTTACTTAACATGGCTTGAACAAGCAGCGTGGGGCCACACAGAGGCACTAAACCTCGGTTGGGATGTGCATCAAGAATTAAACCGGAGTTTTGTTGCTCATCGCACTGAGCTTGATTATCTCGCTGCCGCTTATTTAGGTGATGAATTAGAAGTGGCCACTTGGGTGGTAGCCAATGATGGCCGGCTAACCTTGGAACGTGAATACCAAATTTATCGCCCAAGCGACAATACAACGTTAATGCGTGCAAAAACCCGTTGGGTATGCGTGGCGATTGATACAGGAAAGCCTAAGCGAATGCCCCAAGCATTTGTTGAGGGTTATGTTATTACAGATAAGGTGAAGTAAACATGGATTGGTTGCAAACGCTAGTATTAGCCATTATTCAGGGACTAACAGAGTTTTTGCCCGTTTCAAGCTCGGCGCATTTAATTTTGCCAGCAGAGCTTTTAGGGTGGGGCGACCAAGGTTTAGCGTTTGACGCAGCAGTGCATTTGGGTACCCTAGCTGCGGTTTTATGGTATTACCGTAAGATGTTGTGGCGCATGACAGCGGGTGCGATTACCGGCGTGAAACAGTGGCAAATGAACGAAGATTTGCGCTTGAGCCTTTTGCTAGTATGGGCAACGCTGCCAGCTGTGATAGCGGGTTTCTTGTTCCGCGATATCATTAGTGACAATGCACGAGATGTCACTTTGATAGCCACCACCACTCTAATTTTTGGGGTGTTAATGGGAGTGGCTGAGCGGCGTGGCAAAGGTACTATTCGTTTGCTGCAAGTGGGCTTGCTATTAGCCACCGTGGTGGGCTTGGCACAAGCATTGGCATTAATACCCGGCACATCGCGCAGCGGTATAACTATTACAGCAGCCCTGTTGCTAGGGTTTCAGCGTGAAGACGCTGCCAACTTCTCCTTTTTGCTTTCCATACCTATTATTTTAGGTGCCATAGTCTTAATGTCTTTTGACATTTTTACGGAGCCACAAATATTTTCTTTGGCGCAACTCGCGGCGGCTTGTGTGGTATCTGGCATAGTGGGCTATTTAAGTATTGCCGGCTTTGTAGGCTTTATTAGCCGTTTTGGTGTGATGAGCTTCGTTTATTATCGAGTGCTCTTAGCTCTTTTCCTCTTTGTTTTCTTCGTGCCTTGGCATAGTTTATTAGCATGACAGCGGTGGTAGCTACTTTGCCTAATGCCCCTGTTGTACCAGGTGCAGTAGTGTGCAGTGAGGAAGAAGCATTGGCGCAAGGAATTTCACTAGTATTGGGGTACCACGAAGAGCGATTAAGCTTGTGGGCGCCGGGCGGGAATGAAACACCATTATTTGTAGATTTTTTTGCGGGCCCCTTAGGCTATCGATTAGCCGCAGGGCGCGCTCAGCATGAAAGGCTGGTGCGTGCGCTCGGTAAATTGCCGCCGCATAGCCGTGTGGTGGATGCTACAGCTGGTTTGGGGCGCGATAGCGCTATTCTTGCAGCTGCAGGCTTGCAAGTAACCATGATAGAGGCGCAGCCTGTGGTGCAGCTTCTACTGGCAGATGGGCTGCAGCGCTTACAGGCTGCCACCCATGAATTTGCGCTAACGCTTTTAAAGGGTAATGCAGAAGAGGTGCTGCAAACTTTAACGTTTCAACCTGAAGTGGTGTATTTGGATCCTATGTTTCCTGAGCGCCGCAAAAGCGCTGCGATTAAAAAAGATTTAGCATGGTTGCAGCACCTTGCTCCCATTGCTAGTGCCGAAGAAGAAAGTGCGTTGCTGGCTATTGCACGTGCTACAGCAAGCCATAAGGTAATCGTAAAGCGCCCACGTAAGGCGCCTTACCTTGGCGGCATGGCGCCGAGCAGTCAGTTAAATGGCAAAGCAGTACGTTTTGACGTGTACCTGCCTTTAGTGAGCTGAAGCTTCGTTTAATTCTTCCATTAAGTGCCTTAGTAGCTCTTCGGTTTCTAATTCTCTAATTTTTTCCACCCCTGCACCGGCCCAATGAACAGAAAACTCTTCCACGTTGCGCCTTAAGGCTGCAGCTGTTAATGCTTTGCTTGCACTATAGGGGTAAGGATATTCAGGCATAAGATGTGCTTGGTGGGCGAGTTCAGCATGTAAGCGGTTGCTTAAACCCCGTGCAGGGCGGCCTGAAATCACTGAAATAATCGTGGTGTCTGTGTTTTTAGCTGTTTTTAACGCGGCGCGGTGTGCCGCCGTGGTTTTGGTGTCTGGGCAGAGTAAAAAAGCTGTGCCCATTTGTACGAGGTCTGCACCTAAGGCCAATGCTTTAGCAATATCTTGCCCCGTCATGATGCCGCCTGCTGCAATAAGCGGCAGGGTGGTTTGCTCTTTCACTTTTTTCAGTAAGGTAAATAAAGGCTCCTCGGTGTCTGTGTTATTGTCGAATAAGCCTCTATGCCCGCCTGCCTCCCAACCTTGGACAATGATGGCATCAAGCTTTGCAGCTTCGATAGCTAATGCTTCACTAACATTCGTAGCACAGCCAAATAGTACAATACCTGCTGCTTTGAATTTACTAATGGTGGCCGCTTTGGGTACGCCAAAATGAAAGCTAAGAACAGGTGGTTTTTCTTCCAAGAGCATAGAAATCATTTCAGGGTTTTCGTCTAGCCCAACATAACCTAGCTTTAGTTCACCCGGTGGCTCCGTATCAAATTCTCTGAAATAAGGGGTCAGTAATTCAATCCAAGTGGCGTCACGTGTGGCGTCGGTAAGAGGTGGTTGGTGGCAAAAAAAGTTTACATTAAATGCTGCCTTGGTATGCGCCGCAATGGCGCGTATATCTTTGCGTGCTTGTTGCACAGACAATGCTGCGCAGCCATGAGAACCCAGAGCACCTGCGTTAGAAACGGCAATGGTGAGGGCCGGAGTTGTTGAGCCCGCCATGGGTGCTTGAACAATGGGAATGGAAAGGTTTAAGCGCTTGAGAAGAGATTGCCCCATGATTAGTTGCCTCTGTAAAAAAAATACTGGGCTACCAATGTAGAGCAAATGAAGCAAAAATTGTTGTTTTTTTATGTTTTAAGTTAAGAATTTAACAAATAAAAACGCGGGTCATGGGCCCGCGTTTTATGTGGTGTGTTAGGAATTATAAACCTAACACCCACTCTGCCAAGGCGGCAGCTTCTTCTGCAGATACAGCATTGGGTGGCATGGGGATTGGGCCCCAGGTGCCAGAACTACCGTTCTGGATGCTAGCTGCTAAATTTTCAGCTGCGCCTTCAACGTCGGCGTTTTTGGCTGCTACGTCTTTTAGTGCAGGGCCCACTAGTTTTGTATCCACAGTGTGGCACGCAACACAGCCTTTGCTGTTAAAAAGAGCTTCCGCATCAGCAGCTAGTGCTGGTTGTGCAACGATCGCTGCACCGAGCGCGAACATTGGAATAAGTAACTTCTTCATAGTAATGCCTCTTTATCTTGGTAATCATCTAACCCATCTTCCTAGCTACTATACTTTGCTCGATGGCACAACGCACGCAAAAGCTAAGAGATTTACAATGTTTATAACATAAAAGCAGTTAAATATTGTAGGGGCCATTATTAAGTTTTTACAAGTTAGCACAGTGCCACATGCGGATAGAAATGTAGTTGATGTTAATTAAGTATTTTTAATCGGCGTTTGTAAAAGAAAAGGGGAGCAGTATCGTAAAAAAGGTGTGTTGTAAGCTGTAATGTTAAACGTTGGCGTCTTTATGAGTGGTATGGCGGTGCTAAGAACCCAAAAACCTGAATCTGTATTTGCCAGTGCTTTTTTGTTTCCTGTGGCGGCGGTTTACGCTGCATTGATACTGCCTTGGTCTATGTTGGTGTTGCTGTGGCAAATACCTGCTCCGCCTGGGCTTTACAGTGTGTATGCACATGCCCATGAACTGCTTGCAGGTTATGCCTTATTGGTCATTGCGGGTTATTTGTTGGGCAAAGTAAAACGGCGGCAAATATATGTATTACTCATGGGCTGGGTAGCGGCACGTATTACTTTTCTTTGTTGGCCAGGTAGTTTAGCGGCTGTGTTGTCTACGTTATTCGCAGTATGTTTGGTGGGGTACTGGGTGGTGCCTCGGTTTGCGAAATCAGCAAAGAAATGGCGTAACAAAGTAGTAGCTCCGTTATTAATGTTTTTATTAGCCTTGCTAGTTGTAGTGTCGTTTTCTCAATGGGTGGGGCGCACGGTACTCGTTGAATTACTGTTAGGGCTTTGTTTGCTTATGTTTTTTATGGGCGGGCGCGTATTAGCTCCTGCCGTGGCGGGATACTTAATTCGCCAGCAAATACCCATGCCGCATCGGGTACAGCCGAGTATTGAAGGTGCTGTTATTGTATTGCTGCTGTTGGCTTTGCTGTGTTACCCCTTGCCATGGACGTGGAGCAGCAGCGTTGCAGGAGCGCTGTTAATAGCCGCAGGAGTACTGTCCGGAGTACGCATTTTTCGTTGGCAGTTATGGCGTTGCGGCGAGCGTTTAGATCTACTGTTGCTAGCGCTAGGTTATAGTTGGTTAGCGCTTGGGATGCTCACATTAGGGGTTGCGTTAATAGGGTGTGAAGGCCTCACTACCGCCGCTATACACTGTATAACAGTGGGTGCTTTAGGCACTTTATCTGCGGCTATCATGAGCCGTACCCACTTGATGCGTAGAACCAGAGACCCCAATGGCAGTGTTATAGCCCATTGGGGTGTGGGGCTTATTAGCCTAGCTGCCGGTTTAAGGCTGATAGTTGCTCTTGTTTCTGTGCCGAGTAACGGCTGGTTGTTGCTGGCGGCACTGTTTTGGAGTGCAGGGTTTTTATGCTTGTTAGCGATGTTTGCTCAGCCTATGAAGGCGCGTGAGAATAAGGTGTAAACCACATTGCTGTTATTCGTATTGTTCGAGTTTCTCGCTGTCCAAAATGCAAAAAAGCCGGCCGTCTATGCGCACTAAACCTTCATCACTTAAATGATGAATGATGCGCGAAAATGTTTCTGGCTGTATGGATAAATGGCCAGCTACAAGGCGTTTGGTCATGGGAAGTTCAAAGCTCATGTAGTTACAGTCGCCGCATAAACGCAGCCCTTGTGACAGTAAATAACGGATAACGCGGTGAGTGGCATTTTTAAGGGACAAAATTTCAATTTCATTGATGCGTTTTTGCAATTTGTTGGAAAGCTTGCCGAGCAGTGCAATGGCTGTGTCTGGGTTATCCCTGATGATTTGAATGTAAGTGGTGTTTGGAATAGCAAGTAACTGCGTAGGCTGCACGGCTTGTGCATTGGCCACGTAGGTATCTGCGCTCATAAACATCATGGCTTCGGCAAAGGTATTGCGATCGTCAAAAATCTCTAGCACTTTTTCTTGGCCGCTTTGGGTGATCAAATAAACTTTAACGCGCCCAGAGATGATGAAGTAAAAATACTCGCAAGCGTCAGATTGGCGAAAAATAATCTCGTTTCTTTCTAGGTTTAGTAAGCGGCTGTTTTCGAGTAGCTCGCCCATTTGCCCTGCGTTCAGTGCAGAAAATAATGGATGCTCACGTAAAATAGTTTGGTACAAGGTGTGTGGTTGCATAGTGGCCCTTTCACTGCAGTGGTTTCTTCACGGGTGAAAGCCATAACTTTAGCACAAAACTTTAGTAAATAAGGAAGGATAAGAGTTTGTGGGTGGCACACACTATGCTGTACCACCCTGATGGCATGTTATTCGTCGCTAGTGAGTGACGGTACACTGACATCTAATCGCGTGAGTTGCGCAATAGCATGGCGCAAACCAGGTTTAAGCATGCGATGCGCTTCGCTATCTAGTTTATCAATGCGCTCGTCGTAGCTGAGCGTCCCGTCTTCGTTTTCAACAATTAGCCCATAAGTAATGAGTTGGTTAACAAAGTTTCGTAACACAGTGCGGTCGAAAAACTCAGGGGAGTTGAATTCATAAAGCATTGATAAACGCTGCGCGGTGAGATGAGCCAAGTGCTCGAGATCTTCTCGGTGTAACGAGTTTTCATCGTGCTGTACTAAAATTCTAATGGTGAGATAGAAACGCTCTAATGCTTGCGCCACAGTTTGCGCTAAGTGAGTGAGCAAATCGCTCTCCATGGTGTTGTTGGGCGCACCACTGTAATGCCCATTTTCTTGTTGAATTAAGCTTTGTTCGCTGAGGGTGGCGAGCACTTGATCCACAGCGGCTTCAAGCTCTGCATTACTATTCCAAGGTAGGTGATATTCGCCTTGGAAAAAGGGATACAAAAGCTGTACAAGTTCTAGTAGGTGTTGGCGGGAAATATGCTGTGCATCCACCAACAGAGCACATACTAACCCTGGTAAAACAAATATATGCAAGCTGTTATTACGGATGTAGGCCGTTTCGAGTGCTTGCGCATTGTCCATGGCAATAATGGCACCTAGCTCGTGCTCGTTGCGCACGATGAAATCATGTGCGAGGCCGTATTCAATGGTGTCTTCAGGGCTGTTGTTGGCTAAGGCAGACCACTCACTATAAGGGGCTTTTTCCAACAGCGTCATGTAGAGCTGCAGTTGCAAGCGTAATTGCTGCTCATCCATTGCGTGTTTAGGTGAGGCTAACAGCGCTAGCGCAAGCAGGTTCACTGGGTTGGCCACAGCTGCTGAATTAATGCGTGTGACAATTTCTTGGCCAAGGTTATTAATTACTGGGCGAATAACTTCGTTGAGGTCATCAATTTCCTGTTGGCGCCAGTTGGGCAATTCCTGTTCTAGATATTCATCCAGTAAAATGGGGTCGCCAAAGTTAACGTGCACTTGGCCAAAGTGCTTTCTTAGTACGGATAAAGAGCGGAAAAAGCCAAAGATACTTTCTTTTTTCTTTTGCTTACCCGTGAGTTCGCCAATGTAGGAGCCCCCTTCAATGAGTTTTTCATAGCCAATGTAAACAGGCACGAAGGCGATGGGGCGGCGACGATCACGGAGGTAGCTTTGCACCGTCATGTTAACCATTCCCACATGTGGAGATAGCATGCGACCACTGCGGCTGCGGCCTCCTTCTACAAAATACTCAATGGAGTAACCGCGTACTAAAATAGTGTGCAGATATTCATTGAAAACAGCACTGTAAAGCGGGTTGTCGCGGAAGCTGCGGCGCATAAAGAATGCTCCGCCGCGGCGTAAAATGGTGCCTAACACAGGTAAGTTAAGGTTTACCCCAGCGGCAATATGAGGGGGGACAAAGCCCGCTTTATAAACCAGATAGCTGAGCAGTAGGTAATCTGCATGGCTGCGATGGCACGGGGCATAAACAATATTATGGCTCTTCGCAATTTTACTGAGGTTTTCTGTGTTATAGGCACGCAAACCGCTATAGAGGCGGTTCCACACCCAGTCGAAAATAATTTCTAGAACACGAATGACAGTGTGAGAATAGTCTGCGGCAATTTCCATGGCGTAACGCCGAGCGATACGTTCGTGCTTGCTATAGCTTTCATTGGCTTCCGCTGCACTAATGCTGATGGCCTCGCGAATAGGGCTGCTGTCGATGATGTTATTGACCAAGGTGCGACGGTGAGAAAGGTCGGGGCCAATCATGGCCTCTTGTTCACGGCGGAAATGCACACGCAAGATGCGCTGTGTTTTTCTTACCACGCGCGCCTCACTGATGTTTTCATCGGTTAGTTGGCGCAATGAAAAAGGCTCGCTAATGTTCATGTAAAGCTGGCGGCCTTGGGTAAGAATAATAATAAACTTTTTGATAAAACCTGGTGCAGACCAGTTGTTAGAGAAGAAAACCTTCCATAAGGAATTTTCTTTTTCAGGACTGCGCCCCCAATATAAAGCAACAGGCAATACTTGAACGTCTTGTTCGGTGTGCTCGCGTAAGTATTCCACGAGGGCCGTGATATTGCGTGAGTTTTGGGCTACGCGTTGGCGGCTAAATAAATGTTTGCGCCTAAAAACATAGCAATGGCTGCGGCGCAGTGGTGTGCTATCCATTGGGAGGGGAGTGAGCGGGCTAGGCAAGTGTAGGCGCCGCGTTTCTTTATCAAGCAGCAGAAGATCAGCGAGGGAAGAATCACGCAACACATATAAAATGGGTTTTTCAGGATCAAGGCCAAGCGTGCTAATGTCTTCTGGTAATAAGCTAATGCGAGTACACCAGCTTAAAAACAAGCGTACTAACGCAAAGAAAACCCGATCTAAACCAAGCCAAGGTGTCATAATGCTTATCTATTTAAATTATTGATGAAATGTAAGGCACATAGTATATAAGTAAAGCCACCTTACGAAGGCTAATGTTAACAAGCGCTACATCATACACAAACAAAAATTGTAGAGTATAGGTTGGCAGGCCTGTAAGACAATGCGATACTGCTTGAATTATAAAAATAGTTTTACGGGGGATGTAATATGAAACGTTTGCTGGTAGTTGGGGCGTTGGTTGGGGCTGCGTCTACAGCTTTTGCGGCGCCGGGGTTTGATGTGTATGGAGGGGTAAATATATGGGATCAAAAACCCTCGGGAACCTTCTCTCATCATAAAGAAAACTCCGTTGACATGAGAAAGGATTTCGGTTTTGGTAGTGATACTAGCGCTGTTATCTACGCTGGCTTTGAGCATTTTGTACCGCTTGTACCAAATGTACGTTTGCGCCATATGGGGATCAGTGATTCAAGTACAGGTACACTAACTAAAAATGTGACGTTTGACGGCCAAACTTTTACTGCGAGCAGTGATGTAAAAGGCTCTTATGACCTTGATATGACCGACCTCACTTTGTACTGGACCCCATGGAAAACCGTAGTAAAGGTGGATCTTGGGTTAACCGTTCGCCATCTTGATGCTGAATTAAAAATAGAAGGTAAGGATGCTGTATCAGGGGATAGCATTCAGGGTAAAGAGTCTGCCGATGAGTATGCGCCTTTGATTCACGTGGGCTTATCGGGTGATCTACCTTTCTCTGGCTTTTATGTGGGCGGTGAAATAAACGGCATTAGCTATAGTGGTAACCGTTTTTATGACACCACCTTCAAAGCTGGTTGGCAGTCGCCTTTCTTAGTTGGTGTGGAAGTGGGCTACACACAATTGAAGCTAAAGCTTGATGATGTTAGCGATGTGGATGCCGATCTTGAGTTTAAAGGCCCTTACTTAGGTGTTAATGTAAGCTTCTAACGAACGCTTATGCGTTACTAATAGCGGCCGTGCAAATGCATGGCCGCTTTTAATTTTACTTAAACAAAACAGTGTTATGTCATTAAAGAACCAACTTCTCAAAGCAGGGCTAGCATCTAGCAAGCAGGCGCGCAGGGCAGAGCATGAAAAACGCCAAGCACGCCATCGAGCAAAAAAAGGTAAGGAACTAAGCACGGCTGAGGTGGCGCGTCAGCGCCAAGCTGAACAAGCTGAACGCTCCCGTTTGCTCAATGAGCAGCGCGAAGCAGAGCAACGTGAACGCGCTTTGCGTGCTGAAATACAGCAGCTCATTGAAACGCATCAGGTGGCACGCCAAGGCGGTGAGCAAAGCTACCAGTTTGTGCATGGTAAACAGATAGCGAAGATATATGTGCTAGAGAATATGATCCGCCCCTTATCTTCGGGCCAAATGGGCATTGTTTTTTGGGCCGACCGCTACGAAGTGCTTCCACGAGAAGCGCTAGAAAGATTGGCGGAACGAGATGAAACAGTAATTGTGTCGTGGCATAAAGAGACTGAACAGACGCCGGCAGAAGATGATCCTTATGCTGATTTTCCAATTCCTGATGATTTAATGTGGTGATGACATGACATGGGTGGCCGTAGGGCAGTGGAACCCTTTAACTGTAGTGCGTGTAGAAAACAATAAAGCGTATGTGGACGGCGGTAACGATGGAGAGCTGCTTATTAGCCCCGCGTTGACAGAGCAACCATCGGTGGGCGAAGTATTAAACTTGTTTGTTTATCGCGACCACAAGGAAGCGCTTGTGGCTACCGATGAAATACCGCTCGCTGAAGTAGGTAAAGTGGCGATGTTACGTGTATTAGCCAAAACCTCCGCAGGATTTTTCCTAGATTGGGGCCTGCCAAAAGATTTATTGCTGCCTTTTAACGAAACCACTGCGCATATCAACGCGGGCGATGAAGTGCTCGTTATGGTGTTTCGTGATGAGCAAGGGCGTGTGGCGGCTTCCATGAAGCTCTCTGATTTTATTGCCGATGAGGCTGAAAACTTGCGCGCGGAACAGCAAGTGGAATTAGTGATAGCAGACACCACTGATTTAGGAGTGAAGGCTGTGGTCAACAATAGCTGCTGGGGCTTGCTTTACCATGCAGATGTGTTGCGCCCCTTAGCAGTGGGTGAAAAAGTGAGTGGTTATGTGCGCCGCGTGCGGGAAGATAAGCGCGTGGACCTTTCCTTAGAGCCTGTAGGAGTAACGCGGTTAGACCATGATAGCGAAAAAATATTGGCGTTGATGCGTTCTCACGCAGGGCACATGGCGTTGGGGGATAAGAGCCCACCTGTAGCCATTAAACGTATTACAGGCATGAGCAAGCGCGCTTTTAAACAGGCGTGCGGCCGTTTATATAAACAGGGGTTGCTGGTGCCAGGCGATCATGAAATACGATTAACAGAAAAGGGTTTACGCCCATAAAGTAAGAAGGCCTTCATGTGAAGGCCTTCTTCGTTATTACTTGTCTAGGTTTTGCGCGAACATTTTTTTCAGCATGTAAGGCAACAGTTTTAAACTGCTTTGCAAGCGCGTTAATAGGTTTGCGCCCGCAGCAAAGCGTAAGGCGTGAAGCAAAGCCGCATGCGTTGCCGCAGTATGCGGGTACCACCATAGGTTGCATTTACTCGGTAGCATATCCCAGTTAATCACTTTCGTGTTAACCATTTCTAGCAACCCCTCAGGGCCGTGGCTACGGCCAATGCCCGATTCTTTCCAACCACCCCACGGGGTTTCCGATAAGCCATGTGTGTAAAGATGATCGTTAATAGTGGTCACCCCTGTCTCTAATTGCTCAGCAAGCTGACGCCCGCGGCGGTTGCTTTTTGTCCAGATGGAAGAGGTGAGCGCAAGTTCTGAGTGGTTGGCTTTTGCAATAGCCTCCTCGGCCGAAGCTACAGGAATAACGCCAAGTAACGGGCCGAAAGTCTCTTCTTTAATGACCAGCATGTCCTCGGTAACGTTGGTGAGCAAAGTGGCTGGGTGGAAGAATCCGTTTTCTATTTCACCTTTTGCGGTGGATTGGGCCACTATTTGCGCTCCTTGGCTGAGTGCGTCTTCCATTTGCTGTTCCACAGTACGCAGCTGGCCGGCGGTGGTTAGGCTGCCAATGCTAACATCTAGGTTGCGATGCCCTGGGCCGTGTGTCAGTGCGCGGGTTTTTTCGGCGAGCAAGTTAACAAATTCGTCGTAAACACTTTGCACCACATAAATACGCTCGACGCCTCCGCAAGATTGGCCTGCGTTTTGATAACCAGCCCAAGCTGCTCCGTTGGCGGCCCGTTCAAGGTCTGCGTCTTCAAGTACAATCATGGCGTCGTTGCCACCTAATTCCAGTACTACTGGCGTGAGGGTGGGAGCGGCTTGAGCCATGAGCTGTTTGCCTACGCCCACTGAACCTGTGAAAAACAGTTTATCTATGCCGTGTTCAAAAAAAGCATCGGCTGTTTTGCTGCCGCTGCCCACAATGTGGTGAAATAGGCCTTCCGGTAGTTCGCCTGCCGCCATGATGAGTTCGATGGCCTCGCCCACAGCAGGGGTGGCAGCAGCTACTTTTAAGAAAATAGCATTACCTGCCATGAGAGCCATGAAAATTTCACCTAAAGGAATAGAAAGCGGATAGTTCCAGGGGCTGATAATGCCAATGACGCCGAGCGGTAAGTGATACATGCGCGAGCGCTTATTTCCAAACAAGAATGAGCCACCGCCACGGTTTTTGGGTGCTAAGTATTTAGGGGCTTTTTTGCGGTACCACTGGCTAGCTAACACACAGGGAAGCACCTCGGTGGATAAAGCATCTGTTTGCGTTTTGCCGTTGCTTTGCGAAATGAGGAGGGCTATTTCTTCTGCATGGGCAGTTAAGTAGGCCTCCATTTTTTCAAGGTGCTTGCCGCGTTCCTTAAAACTCAGCGCTGCCCATTGTTTTTGCGCTGCGCGTGCTTTTTCCATCATGGCTGGGAAAGCATCAAACGATGTGTTTGGGATTTGTTTGTAAAGTTCGCCGGTGGCGGGATTGATGTTGTCTGTGTGGCTCATTGTTATACTCTCTTCGGTGGATGCAGGGCGGCATATGCTTTAGCCATAGCCGCCAACGCTGCTAGTGTTATGTGCTTAGGTTATCGATTGCTGCCTGCCAACGCGCTGCATCAAAGCCCGGTATAAAGTGATTGCCTGCCACTAGGAAAGGACGCTTAATAAAAGTAGGTTGCGCCACAGCTGCTGCGATGGCTTTTTCTTCGTTCATGTGCTCACGTTCTTCGGAGCTCATTTCACGCCATACCTTGCTACGTTTGTTAACAACGTTTTCCCAACCAATGGCGGCGGCCCATTGGCGTACCTGTTCCACGCTGAGGCCGTCTTTCCTAAAGTCATGAAAAACAAAATCAACGCCTTGCTCTTCCAGCCAAGTACGTGCTTTGCGTACTTGGTCACAGTTGCTGATGCCGAAAACAGTCATTGCACACATGATAATTCTCACAGTAATGAAAGGTGAACATAGCGTACAAGCCTAGGTGAAATCGTCAACTTTGGCTAAACGCGCTGAGCAATGCGCTTTGCAATGCAAAACACTGGCTTGCTTCGCTGAGGGGTAAGCCATCTGCATCACTAATATGAAAAGTGTCTTCTACGCGGTCGCCATAGGTGCTGATACGAGCATGGTGAATGCTGAATTTGAACTGCGCAAAGATGCGCGCGATGTTAGCCAGCACGCCTGGTTGGTCTTGGGTTTGTATGGCGACGACGGTATAAAAGCCATCGGCACTATTGGCTAATTGTACTTGTGTGGGCACGGTGATGATGTGCTGCTCTAGCAGAGGGCTAGGTTCTAAGTACTGTGAAAAATGTTCTGGTTGGCTAAGCGCTGCGCTCAAACGCTGTTGAATAAGCTGCTGCTCAGTGCTGCTAAGGGCTTGGCCGTTCTGTTTAAGCAGCACATAAGTGTCGAGGCTGAAACCATGAGCAGAGGTAATAATGTTGGCATCTATCACCGTGAACCCTAAGCGTTCAAGCACATTCACGGTAACAGCAAAAAGGTTGAGCATGTCGCGGGTGTAAACAAAAAGTTGAGTGCCTTTTTGTTGCCCGTTGTTAAGTTGTTCGCGAATGAGCACTAGCGGCTCGATAGATGAACCATGCTGTAAAATCGCTTTGGTATGCCAAATAATATCTGTGGGCTTTTCGCGTAAAAAATACTCATCGCCAATTTGTGTCCAGAGGCGTTGTGCTGCGAGCGTGGAAATGGGTTGGTCTAATATGAGTTGCGTGGCTTGAGCACGTGTTTCTGTGGCCCAATCTGCTTTTGCCATGGGGTTGTGTACGCCGCGTCGTAAGGCGCGCTTGCAAGAGTGGTAGAGCGCCTCGAGGCGTTGCCCACGCCATCCGTTCCAAAGAGAAGGGTTGGTGGCGCGAATGGCTGCTATGGTGAGTAAATATAAATAGTCTAAACGCAAGAGGTTGCCCACGGCACGGGCGAAAGCATAAACGGTGCTAGGGTCTGCGGTGTCTTGCTGCTCTGCCACAGTGAGCATGAGGGAGTAATGCTCCACGAGCCAAAGAATGAGGGCGGTTTCCCATTCCTGTAATTCATGGCGTTCGCAAAATTGTTGTGCTGCGGCTATTGAGCGTGACGATAGTGGCATAAGCTTGTGAAACAACCCTGCGATATAGAGCAGCTCGGGCTTGGGCAAGTGATAGCTGACACTATAAGCCAACGTCATGGAGAGACGCGTTTCTTGCTGACGCAAGCGCTGTAGCTCGCGCACGGTGACTAGGCCGTGTAGGTCGCGAGGGTAGCGCTGCTCTGGTTCATTAATGCTGGCGCCTTTTACAGTGGCCATGGCTGGAATGAGTTGCTCCAATAAGCCGAGTTGGTGCATGAGCAGAAGTTGGCTAAATAAATCGTGGCTGCGTGCCAATAAACGCAAGAACCAATATTGTTGCGCTGGTGCGGGGGCGGAAAGCTTGGCTTTGTGCGCCACGCATTGCTCTAAAATGCCGCTGCCGAGGCGTTCTACATTGGGTTCTTCGCCCTGAATTACAAACATTTCCACCATGGAAAATGGCCAGCGTTCAATCACTTCTGGGCTAGTGACATCGAGGTATTTGTGGCGCAGCAAAAAACGTCGATTAACAAGCCGGATGGGTGCGGGCGTGTTTTCGGTGAGCAGTATTTCGCGGTAGCGCTGCAGTTGAATGCGGCACACTTGGGCAGTGAATAAAGATTGCGTATACAGTTTTTGCAGCAACATGGGTGCAGTTAAAGCTGTGGGCGCACAATGCTTGTTGTGCGTTTTAGCCACTTGGCGCAGCGTGCTAGGGGTAAGGGCGAGCGCATTGCTGCCGGTGTGGCACTGTAGCCACCAACTTGTTTGCAGTAGGAAAGCACGATGGGCCGTCAATTGTTGCTGCTGTTCGGGGGCCACTGGCTGAATAGGCAAGGCGTTAGCGGCAGCGTTTTTTGATAACCATTGCAGTGCTGCAATATGCCGCAATCCACCGGTCATGGTTCTGAGGTTGGGTGCTGTGCTAAATAGTTGCTCGGTGAAGTAGTTTTTTTCCAGGGCAGTAAACAGTTTTTTTGTGGGCCAGTGGGGGAGTTTTTCTTGCACCTGAGCCCAGTGTTGGCGGCTGCCAGCCACAAAGCGTGCAGCAAGCATTTCTGTGTATAAATCAACGTCTTGTTGAGTGAGTTGCTGCCATTCGCTTAGGCTGAAAATGCGACACTGAAGACGCGGCTCAAGAGCATGCAATTGTTGTTGCAGTGTTTGTTGCTGCTGCTCTGTAAAGTGGCCAAGCAAGAGAATAGAAGCGGGCGCATAGGGTAAAAGTTGCTGTCGGCCATAATGGCCTAAGGCGATTAGTGTTGCTTGCTCTAGGTAAGGTTGCAGTGAAAAAGAGAGAAGAGCGTCGAGCAGCTGGCAGTGCCTTACCAATAAAGTGGCGGGGGAAGCATCTGATTGTAGTAGCGCTTGGTGCTGTTGTTGCCACCACTGTGCTATGGCCTGGCTTGAAGTGCACTGCTGCAGCGCATGAATAGCGTACGTCGTGTTCAAGCCAGGCATAGGGGCCTCACAGGTTAGGGCTGTAAGTCAGTTTCTTCTGAGCGCAGGGTTAAAATGTCATAACCGTCTTTGGTAACTGCGATGGTGTGCTCCCACTGAGCAGAGGGACGGCGGTCTGCAGTCACCACGGTCCAACCATCTTTTAGCAGACGGGTACGTGCTCTGCCAGCATTAATCATGGGTTCAATAGTAAATACCATGCCTTCCTGCAGTTCGAGGCCCGTGCCGGGTGTGCCGTAGTGTAGTACTTGTGGATCTTCGTGGTACACCTGGCCAATGCCATGGCCGCAGTATTCGCGCACCACGCTAAAACGGTTTCTTTCAGCATGTTCCTGAATGGCGTGGCCAATATCACCGAGGCGTGCGCCAGGGCGTACTTGCTGAATGCCACGGATCATACATTCTCTTGTGACATCCACGAGGCGGGTATGTAAAATAGTGGGTTCGCCCACATGAAACATTTTGCTGGTGTCGCCGTGCCAACCATCCTTAATTACAGTGACGTCGATGTTTAAGATATCGCCGTTTCTTAGCACTTTGGTGTCGCTGGGAATACCGTGGCAAATAACATGGTTCACAGAGGTGCATAGAGTCTTCGGGAAGCCTTGATAGCCCACATTAGCAGGGATCGCTTTTTGTACGTTCACGATGTGATCATGGCAAATGCGATCTAATTCACCCGTGGTGATGCCTGGCTGCACGTGCGGGGTGATCATTTCTAGTACTTCAGCTGCGAGCTGGCCGGCCACGCGCATGGCTTCGATGTCTTCTGGGGATTTAATAATAATGCTCATAAATAATAAAAGTTGCCTATATGGGTTAAATGCTATTGAAAAATAACATAGTGAAGTGAGTTTGCTCGGATGTTAAGTGAAAAATAATTGTGATTCAGCGCCATTCGTGGTATAAATCGCGCGCCAATCCGAACACAACAGTGTGCATAGTGTACCTGTTTCGTTACGGACATGGAAAATCCACACATGTTTCGACACAGCTTTCTGGGTGCCTTTGCTTTACTGATAAAGCTTAAGGGTTGAAAGCTGGGAAACATGGAGGCCCAACCCAAGATAAAATATGGAGTATCAAAATGGCTAACGTCACAATGCGTGATATGTTGAAAGCCGGTGTCCACTTTGGTCACCAAACCCGTTTCTGGAACCCAAAGATGAAGCCTTTCATTTTTGGTGCACGTAACAAAATTCATATCATTAACCTAGAAAAAACCTTGCCCATGTTCCAAGAGGCGCTAGCGTTAGCAAACAAGCTAGGTGCTGAGAACAGCAAGATTCTATTTGTAGGTACTAAGCGCGCAGCGCAAGAAACGATTGCAGAAGAAGCAACTCGTTGTGGTATGCCTTATGTAGATAACCGCTGGTTAGGCGGTATGCTCACCAACTGGAAAACCATTCGCCAGTCCATTAATCGTTACCGCGAGCTAGAAGCGCAAGCGGCTGACGGTACTTTTGAATTGCTCACAAAGAAAGAAGCCTTGATGCGTGAGCGTGAAATGGCGAAGTTAGAGCGCTCCATTGGTGGTATTAAAGATATGGGCGGTTTGCCTGATGCTATGTTTGTTGTGGACGTAGACCACGAAGACATCGCCATCAAAGAAGCGCGTAAGCTAGGCATTCCTGTTATCGCTGTTGTAGATACCAACAGTGATCCAGATAACATTGATTATGTAATTCCTGGTAACGATGATGCGATCCGTGCAATTCAGCTGTATGTAAGAGCTATTGCTGACGCCATCATCGAAGGCCGTGAATACGCAGGCTTGCAACAAGCTGGTGGCCAAGTTGCTGCTGACGATTTCGTAGAAGTTAGCGAAGAAGCCGAAGCTTAATTTTAGCGTTCAAGCTAAAAGCGTATTCAGCCACTTGTGGCGATATTGAATGCGGGGGCGTGGCCCCTGCATTCGCATTCATTAAACGAATTTGATTGGCGTGAGGTAAATAGCATGGCTGTTGTAACCGCTGCTCTAGTTAAAGAACTGCGTGAACGTACTGGTCTGGGCATGATGGAGTGCAAAAAAGCACTCGTAGCTGCAGAAGGTGACATTGAACGCGCGATTGATGATTTACGTAAGTCTGGGCAAGCCGCTGCTGCTAAAAAAGCAGGCCGTGTTGCCGCTGAAGGCGTTATTGCCATTGCTACTAGCGAAGATAACAAGCTAGCTGTAATGGTTGAAATTAACTCAGAAACAGACTTCGTTGCACGTGATGAGAGTTTCTTAAAGTTTGCTGACAGCGTTGCTCAAGCAGCGTTAGAAGCAAAAGAAGCAGATGTTGAGAAAATTGCTCAACTCGCTACTGCTGAAGGCCCTACTGTTGAAGAAGCGCGTAATAGCCTTGTTCAGCAAATCGGTGAAAACATCCAAGTTCGCCGTGCAGGCATTCTAAATTCTGATTCTGTTGTGGGTTCCTACGTTCACGGCGGCAAAATTGGCGTACTCGTTAGCTTAGAAGGCGGTAACGAAGAGGTAGCGCGCGATGTTGCTATGCACGTAGCAGCGATTAACCCCACTATTGTTACTGCAGACCAGGTAGATCCTGAGTTGCTAGAGCGCGAAAAAGAAATTATTCGTGCGCAGCCTGATATGGAAGGCAAGCCTGCAGAGATTATGGAAAAAATGGTTCAGGGTCGTGTACAGCGTTTCCTAAAAGAAATCAGCTTGGTAGACCAGCCATTTGTAAAAGATCCTTCTACTTCTGTTGGTGAGTTTGCTAAGAAAGCAGATGCAACCGTACAAGCTTTCGTACGCTTAGAAGTGGGTGAAGGCATTGAGAAAGAAGAGGAAGATTTCGCTGCGGAAGTAATGGCGCAACTGAAGTAATTTCAGTAGTGAGAAAGCAGTGAAAGTTAACGCCTTGCCGACACATGTTGGCAAGGCGTTTTTGTAGATAAAGTTCAAATAAGGTAGGGCTACTGCAAGATGAATGGTAAGCTTTGCAGCAGCATATTATTGAGTATCAAAGATAGGCGGCGGAGACAGTGCAATGACCAGTGAAAATCAAGATCGATCCCCACGCTATAATCGCATACTGCTTAAACTGAGTGGCGAGGCGTTGGCAGGCGAAGAAGGCTTTGGAATAGACCCTAAAGTATTGGATGCCATGTCCTTAGAAATCGGTCAACTGGTTGGCATAGGCGTGCAAGTGGGCTTGGTAGTAGGTGGTGGTAACTTATTTCGAGGTTCTGCTTTGCAAGCAGCAGGGCTTGATCGTGTTGCCGGCGACCACATGGGCATGCTAGCCACTGTAATGAACGGTTTGGCTTTGCGCGATGCGCTTGAGCGCTCTAATATTAGAACCCGTTTAATGTCGGCTATTCCCATGAGTGGCGTAGTGGAGCACTACGATCATCGCAATGCGATTCGTTATTTAAAACGCGGCGAAGTGGTAATATTTAGCGCGGGCACAGGCAATCCGTTTTTTACTACGGATTCAGCAGGTTGTTTACGCGGTATTGAGATTAAAGCCGATGTGGTATTGAAAGCCACAAAAGTAGATGGCGTTTATGATGATGACCCAATGACAAATCCTAATGCGGTTAAATATCAAACGCTTACCTACGATGAAGTATTAAATCAGCGTCTTGGGGTGATGGATTTAACTGCTATTCACCTGTGCCAAGACCACAATATGCCATTACGTGTGTTTAACATGAATAAACCAGGCGCCTTGTTGCAAATGATGCTTGGTAAAGACGAAGGCACATTGATTAAAGCTAGTGAATAATTTTTAGATGAGGATATTAGGGTGATAGAAGAAATTAGAAAAGATGCAGAACAGCGCATGAAGAAAAGCATTGAAGCTTATGGTGTGGCGTTGTCACGTGTGCGCACAGGGCGTGCACATCCTAGTTTGTTAGATAACGTGATGGTGCCTTATTACGGCGCAGATACACCGCTTAATCAGTTAGCCAACATCACTGTGGAAGAAGGTAGAACGCTGATGGTATCTCCTTTTGATCAGCAGCTAGTACCTGAGGTTGAGCGCGCTATCTTAAAGTCAGATTTAGGTTTAAACCCCTCCACAGCAGGTGCTGTTATTCGTTTACCTCTGCCTGCTCTAACTGAAGAAACTCGTCGCGATTTAGTGCGTGTGGTGAGAAACGAAGCTGAAAACGCGCGTGTCTCTATACGTAATATTCGCCGAGATGCGAATGGCGATATTAAAGATCTCGTACAAGAGAAAGAAATTTCTGAAGATGATCAACGCCGTGCAGAAGAAGTGATCCAGCAGCTCACCGATAAAATGGTCGGTGTGGTGGATCAGCGCTTGAAAGAAAAAGAAGACGATTTGATGTCTGTGTAACTCATTGAATTAATGCAATAAATAAAAACCGGGCTTTGTCCCGGTTTTGTGTTCACACAAGGTTAGCGAAGTGTCTTATGCCTCACACATCACATGCTCCTGATATTGATAGTCATAAAGGCTCCATTCCTCGTCATCTTGCCATCATTATGGATGGCAATAATCGTTGGGCACAGCGCCGTTCTTTGCCAGGTGCTGAAGGCCACAAAGCGGGCGAGCAAGCTGTGCAAGCCGTTATTGAGGCAAGCGTAAAGCAAGGCATCGAGGTGCTAACGTTGTTTGCTTTTAGCTCAGAAAATTGGCGCCGTCCAGAAGAAGAAGTACAGCATTTAATGGCGCTGTTTTTGCAAGCGCTGCAAAAACGCGTAGCGGAGTTGCATGAAAATAATGTCCGCATTCGTTTTATGGGCGAATTGAGCGCGTTTTCAGATGATTTGCGTGCCGGAATGCGTAAAGCGGAAGAGCAAACGCGCCATAACGACAGCTTAACCGTTGTGGTGGCAGTGAACTATGGTGGTCAGTGGGATATCGCCCAAGCAGCTAGAGCAGCTGCCGAGCAGGTGCAAGCTGGCGCAATTCAAGTGGCAGATATTACTGATGCTTATCTGGGTGCGCAGTTGTATTTGGCAGATTTGCCACCAGTGGATTTGCTGATCCGAACCGGTGGCGAATACCGCATTAGCAACTTTATGCTCTGGCAAGTAGCGTATAGTGAATTATATTTTACCGATGAATTGTGGCCTGATTTCGATGAAAGATCACTAGAGCAAGCCGTAGTAGAGTATAGTGGCCGGCAAAGACGCTTTGGACGAAGTGGCGCAGAAGTGGCGCAGCTGACAAATAAGAAAGGATAAACTCCCATGCTTAAACACCGTGTGATCACTGCAATAGTGCTTTTTGTTATTGTGCTAGGTGCGCTGTTTGGTTTAGAACGCAAGGGCTTTGCTATTGCCGCAGCGGCTTTTTTCTTAGCTGCTGGATGGGAATGGACGGCATGGATTGGCAGGCTGACGGCCGTGCAACGTGGGGCATGGCTAGCTGTGCTAGCAGTATTAATGTTGGCGATAGAAGCTTGGCAATGGACAGCGGTGCTGAAATGGTTGCCATGGGCTTGGCTGTTGCTTATTTATTGGGTGGTGCGCTATCCCAATGGCACAACGTTATGGTCGAAAGCCCCCGTTATGGCGGTGCTAGGTTTGTTTTTGCTTGCGCCCACGTGGGCAGCGGTGGTGCACCTTAAAGATCAAGGCGCTTTGGGCCTTAACGGGCCTTGGGCGCTGCTGTTTATCATGCTCTGGGTATGGGCGGCTGATACCGGCGCTTATTTCGCGGGCCGTACATTTGGCAAAAATAAACTAGCGCCTAAAGTAAGCCCAGGCAAAACAGTGGAAGGCTTGGTAGGGGGCGTGCTGCTATCTCTGCTCGTGGTGCAAGTGGTGGCCGCACTGTGGGTTCCTGAAAGCGTCTCGCGGTTTAATCTCTTGTTAGTGGCCCTGTTAACTATTTTTGTGTCAGTGTTTGGAGATCTCTTCGAAAGCATGATTAAACGCTATCGAGGTGTAAAAGATAGCGGCAAAATTTTGCCTGGCCATGGTGGCATGCTCGATCGCATTGATAGTTTAACGGCTGCGCTACCCATTGCTATTGCAGCCATGAGTTTAGCCGGCTTGCCTGGAGGGCTGTAATAGGTGGCTGAACAAATCACGTTGTTGGGCTCCACAGGCAGTATCGGCACGCAAACGTTGAAGGTTATGGCTGAGCACCCAGGGCGCTACGCCGTATATGCATTAGTGGCGGGTGCTAACTGGCGCCTATTGGCCGAGCAGTGCCTAGCATGGCAGCCAGTTTATGCCGTGCTGGCAGATGAAGAAGCGGCACAGCAGCTGCAAAAACACTTACACGAACAAAATTGCCGAACAGAGGTGCTAAGTGGCGTGAAAGCTATGGAGCAAGTGTCTGCAGCGGCTGAAGTAGACGTGGTGGTAGCTGCCATTGTGGGTGCGGTGGGTGTGCGGCCTACATTAGCAGCAGTGCAAGCGGGTAAACGTGTCTTGCTAGCAAATAAGGAAGCGCTCGTAGTAACAGGGCAGCTTTTTATGGATGCTGTTCACACACATCAGGCTGAATTAATCCCACTAGATTCTGAACATAATGCTATTTTTCAATGTTTGCCACAGGAAGGTGTGCAACATGGAGGTGTAAGCCAATTATGGCTAACGGCCTCTGGTGGGCCTTTTCGTAACTTTACCGCACAACAATTAGCTACGGTTACGCCTGCCATGGCTGTTAAACACCCTAATTGGTCCATGGGGCAAAAAATTTCGGTGGATTCTGCCAGTTTAATGAACAAGGGTTTAGAGCTTATAGAGGCGTGCTGGTTGTTTGATGTGCCTCATGAACAAGTGACAGTGGTGGTGCACCCGGAAAGTGTGGTGCACTCCATGGTGGAGTACGTGGATGGCTCGGTGTTGGCACAGCTGGGCAGCCCCGATATGCGTACCCCCATTGCCCACGCACTGGCTTGGCCTGAACGTATGCATTCAGGCGCCCCAGCGCTTAAATTAACAGAGTTAGCTGCGCTACATTTTGAAGAGCCCAACCATGAGTTATTTCCTAGTTTGAATTTGGCGCGCGAAGCTTTAACAGTGGGCGGCACCGCCACGGCTATTTTGAATGCCGCCAATGAAGAAGCGGTGGCTGCTTTTTTATTGGGTGAGTTGAGCTTTCAGGGGATTTTTGCAGTGGTGACAGATGCCATTAATAAAGTAGCGGTAGAAACCGCGAGCGAACTAGAAGTGGTAATGGCTGCTGATGAGCAAGCACGCCGCTGTGCGCGAGCCATTATTAATGCCGGAGTGTACCGCTAATGCTGACGATGCTGCTTGCCTTTGCCCTTACCATTATGGTGATTGTGGCGATTCATGAATACGGTCACTTTCTTGCCATGCGTTTGTTCGGCGTAAAGGTGCTTACTTTCTCCATAGGTTTTGGGCCTAAGCTGTTGCGTTGGACGAGCGCTCGCGGCACCGAGTTTGTTATTTCTGCTATTCCCTTAGGTGGCTATGTAAAACCGCTCGACAAACGCGATAGCCAAGTGGGCGCCCATGAGGCAGGGCAAGAGTTTTCGCAAAAACCTGCTTGGCAGCGAGTCATTGTTTATTTGGCGGGCCCTGCCGCTAACTTTGTGTTAGCCATACTGTTGTATTGGGTTATTTTGCTACAGGGCCAGTTAAGTGTGCCGCCTGTGGTGGGTGATGTGGCGGAACGTTCTCCTGCTGCAGTGGCGGGTTTGCAATACGGCGATGAAATTGTTGCCTTAGGTGGGCGAGAAGTACAAACGTGGCAGCAATTTAGCATGGGTATGCTACGTTTTGTGGGCGATAAAGACCCTGTGGCGGTAGATGTTCGCGACGAGTTGGGCCATGAAAGAACGGTGCAGTTAGATATTTCTGCTTGGTCGAATGACCTTGAGGGCCCCATGTTTGAACTGTTAGGTTTTGCACCACGCCCGCTTCCAGCTGTGCTAGGAAAAATAAATCCAGATGGTGCCGCTGCGCAAACATCGCTAAAAGAAGGCGACCGTATTCAAGCGGTTAACGGCAGAGCAGTGAGCACTTGGAACGAGTGGGTGCAAACTGTACAAGCCGCGCCAGGAAGTGCTTTAGAGCTAGAGGTGCTGCGCGCAGGAACCACGCATTACATTACCCTGACCCCAGAAGAAAAAACGGTGAATGGGGAACGTATCGGGATGGTTGGTGTCCAGATTGGTGGCCTGCGCAACATTGAATATGGTTTGGTGGATGCTTTACCAGCAGCACTGAAACGCACCACAGATCAAGTCACGATGATCCTAAGTTCCTTTGGTAAAATGATCACTGGCAATTTGTCCGTGAAAAATTTGGGTGGGCCCATTACCATTGCGCAAGCTGCAGGCGAAACGGCAGCAATAGGTTTTATTAGTTTTGGCCTATTTTTAGCGTTTTTTAGTGTTAGCCTTGGCGTCATAAACCTATTACCCATTCCTATGTTGGATGGTGGTTGGGTGATGTTTGGCTTAATAGAAATGGTACGCGGCAAGCCCCTGTCCGATGAGTTCCTGATGAGAGCTCAAGGGTTGGGGATGACACTGGTTTTCGCACTAATGTGCGTGGCAATTTTTAACGATTTGATGCGGCAGTTTACTTAATGAAAACAATGTTTAAGCGAGCGCTTTTTATATTCGCAGCGATACTAACGTTCAGTACAACCCATGCGGTAGCACAAGGTGTTGCACAGTTCCGCGTTGATGATGTTCGTATTGAGGGGCTGCAGCGTTTGCCTGCAGAAAGGGTGTATGCGCTGCTGCCGGTGTCTAAAGGCGACGTGGTAGATGCCCGTGTGGTCGCCGAAACGGTACGTAGGTTATACGCCAGCGGTAATTTTGAAGATGTGCAGGTGGGCCGCGATAACAACCAACTCGTAGTGGTGGTGGCAGAACGCCCGTCTATTGCCAAGTTAGATATCAAAGGCAATAAAAGCATTGATAGCAAACAGCTCAAAGCTGGTTTAAAGGATGCGGGGTTGGCTGAAGGTGAAATGTTCCGCCGCTCTACGTTAGATGGCATTACCGGTGAGCTACAGCGCCAATATGTGGCACAAGGCCGCTATGATGCCAGCGTTGAAGCAGAAGCGGTACCGCTAGCGCGCAACCGTGTGGCTTTGAATATTAATATTTATGAAGGTAGCTCAGCACGTATTCGCGATATAAATATTGTGGGTAATAAAACCTTCTCCGATAAAGAGTTGCGCAGTGTTTTCCAGCTAAAACCCAAAGGCTGGTGGCCCATTAGTGGCCGTTCCCGTTATTCTAAAGAGCGCCTCTCTGGCGATTTAGAAAGCTTGCGCTCTTATTACTTAGACCGCGGCTACCTCAATTTCACAATTGAATCCACGCAAGTGTCTGTAACCCCAGATCGCGGTAGCGTATACATCACCATTAACGTTGATGAAGACAAGCGTTATAACGTAGGTAGCATTCGTTTAGCAGGTGACATACCTGTGGATGAAAAAGTGCTCGAGCCTCTTATTGTGGTAGAGCCGGGTGATATTTTTTCACAGCAAAAAATAACGTACACCACAGAGCTGTTGAACCGTCGCCTTGGTAACGAAGGTTATACCTTTGCAAAAATTCAAGATCACTCTGAAGTGAACGAAGAAACGGGCGAGGTGGATATTGTTTTATATGTCCAACCCGGTAGAAAAACCTATGTAAACAAAATTAATTTTGCGGGCAATATCAAAACTCAAGATGAAGTGCTGCGTCGTGAGTTGCGCCAGTTTGAGGGGGCTCCGGCTAACTCAGCTTTGATTGACTTGTCCCGTGAAAGATTAGAACGCCTAGGCTATTTTTCTTATGTTCAGGTAGATACGCCACAGGTGCCTAGCTCGGAAGATCTCATCGATGTTAACTACACCGTGGAAGAGCAACCATCGGGTTCTATCGGTGCAAATATTGGTTATTCGGATGGCAGCGGCTTTATTTTCGGCGCTAACGTTTCGCAAAGTAACTTCATGGGAACGGGTAATCACGTTTCATTTGGCCTCAGCCGCAGTGATATTCGTGAGAGCTATGATTTCTCATATTTAAACCCGTACTACACGCTCGACGGTGTAAGCCGAGGTTTTAACCTGTACTATTCCAAAATCGATTTCAAGAAGGCTTATGTGGCTTCTTATGCAGCCGACCGCTTGGGTGGGGCTGTGAACTACGGTTACCCCATTTCAGAATATTCACGTTTAAACTTTGGCGTGGGTGTGGATAACATCAAAATTCGTACTGGTAGCTGGGTAGCAGTGGATATTTATGATTTCCTCAAGGAAGAAGGGGAAAAGTTCGATTTATTTAAAGCCAATGCTAGCTTGCGTACGAGCACATTAAACCGCGGCATTATGGCGGATAGAGGTTGGTCGAGCAGCATTGGGCTTGAGGTGGCGGCTCCTGGTAGTGACTACACCTTCTACAAGGTGAATTTGGACGGCCAGTTATATATCCCCATTACTAACTATTGGACCTTACGCGCTAAGGCCGATGTAGGTTATGGTGACGGATTTGGTGATAGCACTGGGCTACCATTTTTTGAAAACTTTTACGCCGGTGGTATTGGTTCTGTGAGAAGCTATCGTTCACGTTCCTTGGGGCCACGTTCGCCAGCAGTGCGTTATGAACACGATGCTAGCTGTACAGCTAACAGCTGTACTCAGGATAGAGATCCTGATCCAATGGGAGGTAACCTCTTGGTGGAAGCGGGCTTGGAGCTGATATTCCCAACGCCTTTTGCAGCAGAAAGCCGTAATTTGCGCACCTTCCTCTTTGTGGATGCAGGGCAGGTGTTCCAAACAAATGGTGGTAAGCGTTACTTGTCTTCTGAGCAGTGGAGCAATCGCTACACATCATTTGATTTAGGAGATTTGCGTTATTCGGCAGGTCTTGGGTTGACATGGTTAACGGCAATCGGGCCGCTAGGTTTCAGCATTGGCCGCCCATTGAACAAGGAATCAGGCGACGAGACTGAGTTCTTCCAGTTTACATTAGGGCATGTTTTTTAGGAGATTTAACAATGAAAAAGTTTACCGCTAAAAGCTTAGTGTTTTTGTTTTTACTGGTGCCAGCGTTAGCGATGGCGAATACAAAGGTGGGTGTTTTAGATTTTGGCCAAGTGATGAGCCAAAGCAACGCGATCAAATCTAGAGTGACGCAATTAGAGAAATCTTTAGAGGCTGATGCACAGCGTTTACAAAAAATTGATCAAGACATCGTTAAAATTCAGCAGCGCGCTGAGCGCGACGGCAGAACCATGAGCCAAAGCCAGCAGGAAGCGCTGCAGAAGCAATTTCAAGAGAAAGCGGCAGAGTTCCAAGCCTTGCGTGAAACCTTAAGCCGTCGTCAGGCGGAAGGTGAGCAAAAGATTAATGAGGAAATGCGCCCAGCATTTGAGCAAGCTATTGACCAAGTGGTAAAAGCGAAAAAGCTAGACCTCGTGGTTGAAGCAGGCGCAGTTCACTTTAACGCTCCGCAGCTAGACATCACCACGGATGTGATCAAAGCCATTAACCGCATTAAAAAGTAAGATTGTGACTATAACCGTTGCAGAATTAGCAAAGAAAGTAGGTGCCGAGCTTCAGGGTGCGGGCGAAGGCCGCATCCGAGGGCTTGGCACACTTGTTTCTGCCCAGGCTGATGAGCTTACCTTTTTAGCTAACCCTAAGTATCGGCCTTATTTAGCCACTAGCCAGGCAGGTGCAGTATTGTGCACCGCCGAAATGGCGGCCGATTGCCCCGTGCCTGCTTTAGTGGTGCCAAACCCTTACCTAGCGTTCGCACAGCTAAGCCAATTGTTTGCCTTAACCCCCATTGCAACGCAGGGTGTCCACCCGAGAGCGGTGGTGGCGGAAAGTGCTCAACTTGAAGCTGGTGTTTCCATTGCTGCAGGCGCTGTAGTGGAAGAGCGCGCAATAATCGGTGAAAACACGGTGGTGATGGCAAACAGCGTAGTAGGCGAAGGGGTTGTGCTCGGCAAAAACGTACGCATTTATCCCAATGTCACGCTGTATCATGGTGTTAGTATTGGCGATAATACCATCGTGCATGCGGGGTCCGTGATTGGTGCCGATGGCTTTGGTTTTGCTTTTGGCGAAGGGCATTGGCACAGCGTGGCCCAAGTGGGTTCTGTGTGTATAGGTGCGAACGTTAATATTGGTGCCAATGTCACCATTGATCGCGGTGCCATTGAAGACACAGTGGTAGCCGACGGCGTGATTTTGGACGACCAAGTGCATCTAGGCCATAACGTGGAAGTGGGTGAGCACAGCGCACTAGCAGGTAAAGCCGGCATCTCAGGTAGCAGTCGCATTGGTCGTTACTGTATGATTGGCGGCGCTGTTGGGTTAGCGGGTCATTTAGAACTAGCAGATCAGGTGAATATCCTTGGCATGACGCTCGTTTCTAAATCCATTACTAAGCCAGGCACCTATGGTTCGGCATTGCCAGCAGATAATGAACGTAATTGGCGGCGCAATGCAGCGCGTTTTCGTAAGTTAGACGAACTTTATCGTCGAGTAGTACAGCTAGAAAAAAAAGTGATTGAAAACTAACGTTAACCTTGTTGTTGTGTGGGGACGATGCTCGCCAAAGCGGGCTGGACAAATGCAGTTATGATGAAAATTAATGAAATTAAAGAGTACTTGCCGCAACGCTATCCATTTCTTTTAGTGGATCGTATCTTAGAGTTTGTACCCGGCGAAAGAATTGTGGGATTGAAGAACGTTACTGTGAACGAGCCTTTTTTTAATGGACATTTCCCCAGTAACCCAGTCATGCCAGGTGTATTACTTATTGAAGCCATGACGCAAACAGCCGGCGTGTTGGGTTTCATGCTTGCAGGTAGAAAACCAGCAGATGGGTTTAATTACTTGCTAGTAGGTGCAGATAAAGCACGGTTTAAGAAACCAGTGGTGCCTGGTGATCAATTGATTATGCATGCACGCTTGTTGGTTAAGCGCCGCAATATTTTAAAGTTTGCATGCGAAGCTTATGTGGATGACCAATTGGTGGCGAGTGTTGAAACACTTGTGGCTGAGCATCGTTACGATGGTGGCGAGTAGGCAACCCCTAAGCCGAATGCAGAATGGTTCTGTATTCTTAACGTACTTTCTGTGGATTAACTAATAATAATGATACATAGAACAGCCCTCATCGATGAAACAGCAGAGCTTGGCCGCAACGTAAAGGTGGGCCCATATAGCATTATTGGGCCTGGTGTCACGATCGGCGATGATACCGTTATTGGGCCGCATGCTGTGATTAAAGGGCCAACGGTCATCGGTAAAGGTAATCAGATCTTTCAATTCACCTCTATTGGTGAAGATTGCCAAGATAAAAAGTACAAAGGCGAGCCCACGCGTTTGGAAATTGGCGATAACAACATTTTTCGTGAGCACGTAACCGTGCATCGCGGCACCATACAGGATCAAGGGCTCACTAAAATAGGTAGTAATAACCTGTTAATGGTGGCTGTACATGTGGCACATGATTGCATCATCGGCGATGACAATATTTTTGCCAACACTTGTGGCATCGCAGGGCATGTACATATTGGCGATGGTGTTTTGCTCGGTGGTATGACAGGTGTGCATCAGTTCTGCAAAATTGGCTCCTACGCCATGACAGCAGGTTGCTCATTGGTGCTTAAAGATATCCCTGCCTATGTAATGGTGGGAGGTAACCCTGCTTCGGCACGAAGCATGAATTTTGAAGGTATGCGTCGTCGCGGTTGGAGCGCTGAAGTTGTGCGCCAATTGCGCAAGGCATACAAAGTGGTGTATCGAGAAGGAAATACCTTGGCAGAGGCCATTGCCGAGCTAGAACAGTGGGAAACGGCACCTGAACTGGAAGTGTTTATTCAATCTTTACGTCACTCAGAACGTGGTATCACGCGTTAATCTTTGTGTGTAACTTAGAGACGGCGGGGAAACCCGCCGTTTTTGTTTCAGCTACGCGGCGAGCAATGGGGTAATATGGCTTCCTTGTGGCCCCACCAAGAGGAGATAAAGATGGCCTCACTAGGCTCTAGTCCTGTTATAGCAATTGTTGCGGGTGAAACGTCTGGCGATATTCTTGGTGCTGGGCTTATTCGTGCATTGCGTCGTTTTTATCCTGCTGCACGTTTTATTGGGGTGTGTGGCCCTCTGATGGAAGAAGAAGGGGGCGAAAGCCTGTTTCCCATGGAGCAGCTAGCGGTTATGGGCATTACAGAGATCATCCCTAAGCTTCCAGAGCTGTTTCGCTTACGCCGGCAATTAGTCGAGCACATTGCAGCTGCTAATCCAGTGGTGTGCATCACCATTGATTCGCCAGATTTTACTTTAGGCGTAGCAGCTCGGTTGCATCAGCAGGGCATCAAAACGGTGCATTATGTAAGCCCTTCGGTGTGGGCGTGGCGTAAAGGACGCCTGAAAACCATCAAGGCGAATATCGACCACATGCTAGCGCTACTTCCTTTTGAAGAGCAGATTTATCAAAAAGAGGGTGTGCCCGTTACTTTTGTGGGACACCCACTCGCCGATACTATTGCGCTGCATACCGACAAAGCGCAAGCCCGTGCTGAGCTAGGCTTAGAGCAAACAGGTAAAGTGCTAGGTGTATTGCCAGGTAGCCGAGGTGGTGAAGTGAGGCGTTTGCTGCCCGATTTTCTAGCAGCCGTTAAGCTATTACAAAAAAAATATACAGAGTTAGCCATTATTATTCCTGCTGCTAACCCTTTGCGTAAAAAAGAAATTACCGCAGGGGTTGAATCAATGGGTTTAACTAATGTTCGCGTTACAGATGGCGAAAGCCGTAAGGTAATGGCTGCCGCGGATGTGTTATTGATGGCCTCAGGCACGGCCACTTTGGAAGGCGCCTTGTTCAAGAAACCTATGGTGGTGGGCTATCGCCTTGGGCCTATCACTTATTTTATTATGTCGTTGTTGCTCAATATCAAATACGTAGCCTTGCCCAACTTGTTGTGTAACGAGGAGTTGGTGCCTGAACTGATTCAACATAAGATGACGCCGGAAGCGCTAGCCGAGGCAGTTACCAACTGGTTTGAACAGCCACAACGTGTTGAAGCACTTGCTGACCGATTGCAAAGCCTACATGTACAGTTACGCCGCGGTGCTAGTGCGAGAGCGGCTGAGGCAGTGCGACAATTAATTGAGAAGTAATATGCAGCATCCCTTTGCAGAGTATAATTTGCCCGAACCCTGGTATCCTACGGCCTTTCCATGGCAGCCCGGCCAATTATTGGCGGGTGTTGATGAGGTGGGCCGTGGCCCCTTGGTGGGTGCTGTGGTGACAGCCGCTGTGATTTTAGATCCTAGTAACCCCATTGCAGGGCTCGCTGATAGCAAGAAGTTATCTGAAAAAAAACGCAATGAGCTAGCTGAAGAAATTCGCATAAAAGCGCTCGCGGTGAGTGTCGGCCGTGCCGACGCTGCTGAAGTTGACCAACTCAATATCTATCAGGCCACATTTTTAGCCATGCAACGAGCGGTGACGGGACTCAAAATAACGCCCGATGCCGCTATTATTGACGGCCATCGTTGCCCCGACTTACCCATGCCAGCAGAAGCAGTAGTGAAAGGCGATGGGCGAGTGCCAGCCATTAGTGCAGCCTCCATTATTGCCAAAGTAACCCGTGATGCAGAGATGCTGGCGTTGCACCAAGAACATCCAAACTACGGCTTTGATCGCCATAAAGGTTATCCTACTAAAGCGCATATAGCCGCTTTAAACGAGTACGGTGCTTTGCCGGAACATCGTCGTTCCTTCGCACCTGTGGCGCGTGTGGTGGATCCAGAGAGTTAATATGACAGAACCTTCTTTTATTCATTTACGAGTGCACACTGATTATTCCTTAGTGGATGGCATTGCGCGGGTGAAAGCACTCGCACAGCGTTGCACAGAGTTTGGCATGCCTGCTGTAGCCGTCACCGACGATTCAAATTTATTTGGGCTTATTAAGTTTTATGGCAGTGCCATTAAAGCGGGAATAAAACCCATCGCTGGTGCCGATTTATGGATGTATTGTGAACAGCTCGAAAAGCCGACGCCTATTTGTGCGTTGGTGATGAATGAAAAGGGTTATAAAAACCTCACCTTACTCATTTCCCGTGCATGGCAACTGAACCAGCAAGATGGCCGTGCCCTAGTGAAACAAGAGTGGGTGGGTGAATTAAACGAAGGTTTATTGCTGTTGTCTGCAGGGGCTCACGGCCCTATTGGGCAGCTACTTCTTGAAGGTAAAGAAGCGCAAGCTGATGAATTAGCACAATGGTTTGCGCACCATTTCCCTGATCGTTTTTATCTTGAAGTGCAACGTGCCGGCCGCCCCGGTGATGAAACTGCTTTGCACTTAACCGTGGAGCAAGCCACACGGTTGCAGTTACCCATCGTGGCCACGAATGATGTGCGTTTTATTGAGAAAGAAGATTTCGAAGCACACGAAGTACGTGTGTGTATTCATGAAAGTTTCACCTTAGAAGACCCAAGGCGCGAGAGACGCTACACCGAAGAGCAATATTTTAAAAGCCCTGCGGAAATGGCAGAGCTGTTTAGTGATTTGCCAGAAGCCTTAGTTAATACGGTAGAAATAGCGCGCCGTTGTTCGTTAGAAATTGAACTTGGCAACAACTATTTGCCAGCCTTCCCCGTGCCAGAGGGAATGACAGAGGCCGAATATTTTGAGCATGCTAGCTTTGAAGGTCTCGAAAAGCGTTTAGCTACAGTGCTAGATCCAGCAGCTGAAGATTACGCAGAGCGCCGAGCTGCCTATGAAGCGCGCTTAAAGTTCGAGTTAAATGTAATTAACCAGATGAAGTTCCCTGGTTACTTCTTAATTGTTTCGGATTTTATTCGCTGGGCTAAGCAAAATGATATCCCAGTGGGCCCTGGGCGAGGCTCTGGAGCAGGGTCGTTAGTGGCGTGGGTGTTAGAGATTACCGATCTTGACCCTCTGCAATACGATTTGCTGTTTGAGCGTTTCCTTAACCCAGAACGTGTTTCCATGCCTGACTTCGACGTGGATTTCTGCATGGACCAACGTGATGATGTGATTGCTTACGTGGCACGCACCTATGGGCGTGAAGCAGTGGGCCAAATTGTTACTTTCGGAACCATGGCCGCTAAAGCGGTGGTGCGAGACGTGGCGCGTGTACAGGGTAAGCCTTATGGGTTGGCTGATCGTTTGTCGAAAATGATTCCCGGCACGCCTGGCATGACGCTCGCCAAAGCACGCCAACAAGAAGAGGCGTTGGAGGAGTTTCTCACAGGGGAGCCTCATGGAGACCAAGATTCTGCCAATGAAATTTGGGAAATGGCAGAAAAGCTTGAGGGTTTAACACGTAACGTGGGGCGCCACGCTGGAGGGGTGGTGATTGCTCCTGGCAAGCTCACCGATTTTGCTCCATTGCACTGTGATGAAGAGGGCAACAACCTCGTTACCCAATACGATAAAGATGACGTTGAGGCTGCGGGTCTAGTGAAGTTTGACTTCCTCGGGCTAAGAACACTTACCATTATCGATTGGGCCATCAAAGCGGCTAACAAAAAGCGTCAAAGCGAAGGGCTTGAGCCAATCACCAGTAGTGATATTCCGCTAGATGATGCTGAAACTTTCGAGCTGCTTAAACGTGGAGACACCACGGCAGTGTTCCAACTCGAATCTTCTGGTATGAAGGAGTTGATTAAGAAACTTCGTCCCGACGTATTTGAAGATATTATCGCTTTAGTAGCCCTGTATCGTCCAGGGCCACTAGAGTCGGGCATGGTAGATAACTTTATTAACCGTAAGCATGGCCGAGAGCCGCTAGCTTATCCTGATCCGCAATACCAACACGAACTACTCAAGCCAATTCTTGAACCCACTTATGGGGTTATTTTATACCAAGAACAGGTGATGCAAATTGCACAGGTGCTTGCTGGTTATTCGCTAGGGCAAGCGGACCTCCTGCGCCGTGCCATGGGCCGCAAAGATATGGAAGAAATGGCTGCACAGCGCAAAGCTTTTGAAGAAGGAGCGCGCAATAATGGCGTAGACGGCGAGCTTGCTATTCGTATTTTCGACCTAGTGGAAAAGTTTGCTGGGTACGGCTTTAACAAATCTCACTCTGCTGCTTACGCATTGGTGGCTTATCACACCGCTTGGTTAAAAGTGCATTATCCTGCTGAATTCATGGCGGCAGTAATTTCTGCTGAAATGCAAAACACCGACAAGGTCGTTACTTTTGTTGATGAATGTAAAGCCATGGGCCTAAAAGTGCTGCCACCAGAGGTTAACAGCTGTGGTTATCGTTTCATTGCCAATGATGAAGGGCATGTGGTGTATGGCCTAGGCGCCATCAAAGGGCTTGGCGAGGGCCCTATTCAAGCTATCGTTAACGCGCGTGAAGAAGGCTTAGTGTTCGATAATTTGTTTGATTTTTGTCGCCGCGTGGAAATGAAACGCATGAATCGCCGTGCTATGGAAGCGTTGGTGAAAGCCGGTGCGCTCGATCAGTTAGGCCCTAATAAACATTTTAATGACCGTGCCTCGCTACAAGCGAGCCTGCCCGACGCCATGTTGGCTGCCGAGCAAGCGTTAAAAAATGAAGAAGCCGGCATGGATGATTTGTTTGGAGGTCCTGCGCTGGATCAGCAAGTGGTGGAAAATGTGGTGCTGAAAAAGCTGCGGCCTTGGTCGGATGATCAGCGGCTAAACGGTGAGCGTGACACGCTAGGCTTGTTTTTAACCGGCCATCCTATTGATCAATATGAACCAGAGGTTAGGCGCTTTGTGAGCGCACGCTTAAACAATTTAACCCCCACAAGTAAAGGGCAAGCAGCACTGGTAGCTGGCTTGGTGGTGGCACTGCGTGTTACTCGTAGTAAGCGCAGTGGCGACCGCATGGCCTTTATGACGATTGACGACAAAACAGGGCGCACCGAAGTGTCTGTGTTTGGGCGGGTGTTTGCGGAGTTTGCCGATATTATTGAGAAAGACGAGTTGCTCGTGATTCGCGGCGCAGTGCGTAACGATGATTATACTGGTGGCTTTAGTATTATGGCCGATGAAATTATGACCATGGCGCAGGCTCGCGAACGTTTTGCAAAACATTTACGCCTTAAAATGCCTATTACCAACACCTTGCCTGAATGGTTGCATCGTCAACTAACACCCTATAAAGGCGGGGAGTGTCCTGTGGTAATAGATTTCGAACACCCACAAGCCACTGGGCGTTTACAGCTAGGCGAAGAGTGGCACATTCGCCCTGAACAAGGCTTGATTGGAGCATTAATGCAAGAACTCGACGAAGGCCAAGTGGCTGTCGAATATTAATTCATGGGGCATGAATACATTTTGCAACGAGGTTTTTCCGTTGCTTTCTCGACCAACGCCCCCTAATGCAAGTACACTGCACGCAAAAGAATCTGTAGAGGCTTAGTATATGAACCCCAATTTTCTCGACTTTGAGCAGCCTATTGCTGAGCTAGAAACAAAAATTGAGGAACTGCGTCGCGCCAGTAGCGATGCAGATGTGAATATTTCGGATGAAATCCAACGTTTAGAAGAGAAAAGCCAAACTCTGATGGAGTCAGTATTTGGCGGTTTAACGCCCTGGCAAATATCGCAGTTGGCGCGCCATTCTCAGCGTCCTCACACGCTCGATTACATTGATCTTATTTTTGAACAGTTTGATGAACTGCATGGCGACCGCACCTTTGCGGATGATCCAGCCATTGTGGGTGGTATTGCGCGGCTTAACGATAAGCCTGTGATGGTGATAGGCCATCAAAAAGGGCGAGAAGTGAGAGAAAAGGTGCGCCGCAATTTCGGCATGCCTAAGCCCGAAGGTTACCGTAAAGCGTTGCGGCTGATGGAAATGGCAGAACGTTTTAAAATGCCTATCTTTACCTTCATTGATACACCCGGCGCGTTCCCAGGTATTGATGCAGAAGAGCGTGGCCAGAGTGAAGCCATTGCCCGTAATTTGCTCGTGATGTCAAACCTTCGCGTTCCCATTATCACTACGGTGGTGGGCGAAGGTGGCTCGGGCGGAGCTTTGGCCATAGGCGTGTGTGATCACCTGCAAATGTTGCAATACAGTACTTATGCGGTGATTTCCCCTGAAGGTTGTGCCTCTATTTTATGGCGTAGTGCAGAAAAAGCGCCCGAAGCTGCCGCAGCCATGGGTATGAATGCGGAGCGTTTACATGAACTGGGCATTGTCGATGCAGTGATTCCAGAGCCACTAGGTAGTGCGCACCGCGATTATTCCTTAACTGCGGAACGTATTCGCGAACATCTCGTTAAACAGTTAGAAAAACTCGAGGCGATGAGCATCGATAAGCTGTTAGAGCGCCGTTACGAGCGGTTAATGTCGTACGGTAACGTAGAATAACGTTAACCATGGGTAAACATAGCAACGCAGCACGCATAGGAGAAAACTTGGTGCTGCGTTGTGCTTATTGGCTCACTCAAACAACGGGCCCACTGACGTTAGGTTACAGCGGTGGCCTCGATTCCACAGTGCTTCTGGCTGCACTCATACGTGCAGGGGCCGCCTCTCGCCTTACAGCAGTGCATGTGCATCATGGGCTGCAACCCTTAGCTGATACGTGGCAACAATATTGCCAATACAACGCAGATAAGCTGGGCGTTCGATTCATCACTGAAACACTCTCCCTTGAAGGCCAACATAATATTGAAAGTCGCGCTCGCCGAGCACGACGTGAGGTATTGTTAAAACATACGCAACGTAGCGGCGCTTTGTTGTTGGCGCATCATCAGAATGATCAGGCAGAAACCTTATTACTACAACTGTTTAGAGGGGCGGGGCCGCAAGGGCTAGGCGCCATGAGTGAGCATAGCCTGTATCAAGGGATGGTAATATTGCGTCCTATGCTCGGCATAAGCCGTGCCCACTTAGAAAAAGTAGCGCATTTGTGGCAGTTAGATTGGGTGGAAGACCCCACCAACCAAGACGTGGATGTGGATCGCAATTTAATTCGCCAACAGCTTATGCCGCTGCTTGAAGAGCGTTGGCCTAAAGTGGTGAATACGCTGTCGCGCAATGCGGAATTACAGCAGGATGCAGCTACTTTGCAGCATGAGTTAGCGCAGTTAGATTATCAGGCATTGGTGCAGGCCGACGGAGGCGTTTGTTTAGTGGCTTTGCAGCAACTCAGCCCTGCGCGGCAACGTAATCTGCTGTATCGCTGGGTGTTAGCTCGTGGTTGGCAACCGCCTAGTAAAAATGTGTTGGAACGTGTGTGGCAAGAATTAATCCCTGCGCGCGCCGATGCGCAGCCCCAAGTGGTTTGGTCAGCAGGAAGTTGGCGTCGTTTTCAACAACGTTTGTATTTGCTCAGCCATGCTGAGGCGGCCACGCCCGAGGAAAACAAAGTAGTGCAGCTAGCGGATGGTGCGCGTTATGCATGGGGGGCAGGGGTGTTGCACGTTAGCTTGGGGGTCAGCAATGGTGTTGGTGCTGTGGTGCCGCAACACTGGTCCGAACTCACGCTGGCGCCAGCCCCTAAAGGAGCCAAGTTAAATATTGAAGGCATGCATCGTGAATTACGCGAGGTGTGGCGCGCTCAAGGCATGCCCACTTGGCGGCGGCTTCAAGCTCCCACTTGGCACTATCAAGAACAGTTAGTGGGAGCTTATGGGCTTGGCACTCGTGATGAGGCGCGGCCGAAAAAGGGCGAGCCTGCTTGGGTGCTAAATTGGCATTGGAATGCCCCAGAGCTAGTTTGGTAAGGCTACATAAAATTTGCATTAACAGCTTGAAAATACTAACTGCCTGATTGAGGCGCCACGGTGTTTCTGTTAGTATTTAATCCCGTCCCAATCCAATCATTTTCTAGTTCTTGTTAGGCTGTTCAGGTCGTTTTTCAGGCTTATTTGATTGGTATTCCATATTCTTGGCATTGCGTAGTACGAAAAGTCTACATAATGCTCTTTCGCAGCGGTGAGTGCATGACACGATACATATTTGTGACGGGTGGCGTAGTGTCGTCATTAGGGAAGGGCATTACAGCAGCTTCCTTGGCGACGTTGCTAGAAGCGCGTGGTTTAAACGTAACCATGTTAAAAATGGATCCTTATATTAACGTGGATCCAGGCACCATGAGCCCTTACCAACATGGTGAAGTGTTCGTCACAGAAGACGGCGCAGAAACGGATCTAGATTTAGGCCATTATGAGCGCTTCATACGCACTCGTTTAAAACGGGTGAACAGCTTTACCACGGGGCGTGTTTACCAAGACGTGCTTGATAAAGAACGCCGCGGTGAATATCTCGGTGCCACAGTGCAAGTAATCCCCCATATCACCGACGAGATTAAATTAAAAATCCAGCGTGGTGCAGGTGATGCCGATGTAGCTATTATTGAAATCGGTGGCACCACAGGTGATATTGAATCCCTTCCTTTCTTAGAAGCAGTGCGCCAATTGCGTATTGAAAAAGGCCTGCAAAACACTTTATTAGTGCATCTTACCTTAGTGCCTTGGATCGCTTCTGCTGGTGAAATTAAAACCAAGCCTACTCAACATTCGGTGAAAGAGCTGCGTTCTATTGGTTTGCAGCCAGATATGTTGGTGTGCCGTTCCGACCAACCTGTGCCAGATAGCGCACGAGAAAAAATTGCGCTGTTTACCAACGTGGAAACCCGTGCGGTAATCAGTACACCCGATTGTGAAACTATTTACCAAGTGCCACGTGTGCTCCATGAACAAGATATGGATAGCTACGTAGTAGAACGCCTAGGGCTCGAATGCCATACGCCAGATCTTTCAGAATGGGATCGCGTAGTAGAAGCGCAGCTTAATCCAGACCACGAAATTACCGTGGGCTTGGTGGGTAAATACGTCAGCCTGGCCGATGCCTATAAATCCCTCAATGAAGCGCTGGTGCATGCCGGCGTAGCAACTCGTTCAAAAGTTAACGTACGTTATATTGATGCGGAGTCGTTAGAGCAAAAAGGAACGGCTTCGTTGCACGGCCTCGACGGTATTATTGTTCCGGGTGGTTTTGGCGATCGTGGCACAGAAGGAAAGGTGTTAGCGGCGCAGTTTGCGCGTGAACATAAAGTCCCTTTCTTAGGTATCTGCTTAGGTATGCAAGTCGCTGTTATTGATGTGGCGCGTAATCTTGTTGGCCTTGAAGGAGCTCACTCCACAGAATTCGACCCAAACACCAAGTATCCTGTGGTGGATGTGCTGCCTATTACAGACCCAGTAACAGGTGAGCAAGGTATTATGCGTTTAGGCGCGCAATACAGTGTGTTAACCCCAAAATCCTTGGTGGCAACATGCTATGGCGAAGAACGTATTTTTGAACGCCATCGTCATCGTTATGAAATCAACGAAAAATTTGTGGCTCAGCTCGAAGAAGCGGGCCTTGTGGTGACCGGCCGCTCTGAAGAGGGTAACCTTGTTGAGGTGGTTGAAATGGCAGACCACCCTTGGTACGTGGGATGCCAGTTTCACCCAGAGTTTACTTCAACACCACGCGATGGGCACGGCTTGTTCACCAGCTATGTGAAAGCAGCGCTGGCGCGCCGCACGCATGAAGCATAATAAAGGTTAAACCATGACGACAACGCAAAAAACTATTCAGCTTGGTGATATCCCCATTGGTAATGAGCATCCTTTTGTGCTGTTTGGTGGCATGAATGTGCTTGAATCACGGGATATGGTCATGCAAGTGGCCGAGCATTACGCTGAGGTTACTGCTCAATTAAATATTCCTTGGGTATTTAAAGCTTCTTTTGATAAGGCCAATCGTTCCTCGCTTACTTCCTATCGTGGGCCTGGGCTTGAAGAAGGGCTGCGCATTTTGGAAGAGGTCAAAAGCACTTTTAACTGCCCCATACTCACTGATGTGCACGAACCAGAACAAGCAGCCCCTGCTGCTGAAGTGGCTGATGTGTTGCAGTTGCCGGCTTTTTTAGCGCGCCAAACAGATTTAGTTACAGCGTTAGCCGCCACAGATAGCATTATCAACATCAAAAAGCCGCAGTTCATTGCTCCGCATGAAGTAGGGCACATTCTGCATAAGTGTGAAGAAGCCGGTAATGATCAGCTGATTATTTGTGAGCGTGGTTCTTGCTTTGGTTACAACAACCTTGTGGTAGACATGCTGGGCTTCGGCATCATGAAACAGTTTGGTTATCCAGTGTTCTTTGATGTGACCCATGCTCTGCAAATGCCGGGCGCACGTAGTGATTCGGCGGATGGGCGACGCCATCAAGTGGCAGATTTGGGCCGCTCAGGTATGATTCAGGGTTTAGCGGGTTTGTTTCTAGAAGCACATCCTGATCCAGATAATGCCCTATGTGATGGGCCTTGCGCACTGCGCTTGGATCAACTGGCCCCATTTTTATCGCAAATGAAGGCAGTGGACGAATTAGCAAAGTCTTTGCCCACCATTGTTAATCCTTAAACGGCTGCATAAGTTCGGAGACAACATTATGCCAACGATTACAGATATTAAAGCACGTGAAATTATCGATTCACGTGGTAACCCCACAGTGGAAGCAGATGTCATTCTTGCTTCGGGTATTATGGGCTCAGCTTGTGCACCGAGTGGTGCCTCTACAGGTGCACGTGAAGCACTAGAATTACGCGATGGCGACAAAAAACGCTATGGCGGCAAAGGAGTGTTGAACGCGGTAGGGTTTGTTAATTCTGAAATTCGCGAATTGTTATTAGAGCAAGATGTGCGTGAGCAAGCGAAGATTGATGAGCTCATGATTAAGCTAGATGGCACCGATAACAAGGGCCGTTTAGGTGCGAACGCTATTTTAGCCGTCTCGTTAGCGGCTGCAAAAGCGGCTGCCGCTTACGAACAAAAACCGCTGTATGCCTACATTGCAAGCCTGCAAGAAGATGCAGCGCCTTTTAGCCTACCTGTACCAATGATGAATATCATTAACGGTGGCGAGCACGCTGATAACAACGTAGATATTCAAGAGTTTATGATTCAGCCTGTGGGTGCAAAAACCATGGCTGATGCTGTGCGTTACGGCGCAGAGATATTCCACGCTTTACGCGAAGTACTGCAAGAACGTGGTTTAAATACAGCCGTAGGTGATGAGGGTGGTTTTGCACCTAACTTGCCTTCTAACGAAGCCGCGCTAGAAGCCATTGCTGAAGCAGTATCTCGTGCGGGTTACACCTTAGGTGACGATATTCTTTTGGCTCTTGATTGCGCCGCTTCAGAGTTCTATCGAGATGGTAAATACGAGCTAAGCGGCGAAGGCCGTAGCCTAACCGCGGCAGAGTTCGTGGAATATCTCGCTGATCTTTGTGATCGTTATCCCATTGTTTCTATTGAAGATGGCCTGCATGAAGATGATTGGGCTGGTTGGAAGTTGCTCACTGAGCGCTTAGGTGAACGTGTGCAGTTAGTGGGTGACGATTTGTTCGTTACCAATACTGAAATTTTGCAACGCGGTATCGATGAAAACATCGCTAACTCCATCCTGATTAAGTTTAACCAGATTGGTACGCTTACCGAAACGTTGAATGCGATTAAGATGGCTCACGATGCGGGTTACACCGCTGTTATTTCCCACCGTTCAGGTGAAACAGCAGACACCACCATTGCCGACTTGGCGGTGGCAACAGCTGCGGGCCAAATTAAAACAGGCTCACTCTGCCGCTCTGACCGTGTGGCAAAATATAACCGCTTAATTCGCATTGAACAGGAAATGGGCCGTGCTGCCTATTACGGCCGCAAAGAGTTCGCGCGCTGGCTAGATAAGTGCTAATGCACGGTTACGTCAGGGGCTGATTTCAGCCCCTGTATTCTTTGAATTACGTCATGCGAAACTAACATGCTGCGCCGCTCACTCATTGTTTTCCTTGTTTTGCTTCTCCTTGTCTTCCAATATCGCCTTTGGTTTGGTGAGGGCAGCTGGCGCCATCGTTTGCATTTGCAACAGCAAATCGCAGAGCTCGAAGCGCAAAATAAAGAGCTTGAAGCCCGTAATCGATTGATGGCGGCGGATGTGGCGGATCTTAAAAACGCAAAAAATAGCGTGGAGGAAATAGCTCGGCGCGATCTCGGCATGATAAAGCGAGATGAAATCTTCTATTTGGTGCCCGAATTCCTCATGGCACCTAAACAGGACGCTAACAAAGAATGAAGCGCCGTATCTACGCACTGGTGCCAGGTGCCGGCGTAGGCGCACGCATGGGGGCTGCTCAGCCTAAGCAGTACCTCACGCTGCAAGGAAAAACGGTGGCTGAACACACCATTGAACGCCTCTTAAACCATCCTGCCATAGAGCAAATTGTAGTGGGTATAAGCCCCACAGATCCTTATTGGCCCACCTTGCCGGTGGCACAACATGCCAAGGTAACAACCATTGTAGGTGGCGCCGATCGTGCCGACACCGTACTGAATGGGTTGCGTTATTTGCGCCACCAAGGTGACGCACAAGCTTGGGTGTTAGTGCACGATATGGCTCGCCCCTGTTTACATAGCAACGACATTGATGCCTTGTTGGCCACTGCTTCATCAAAAGGCGCTATTTTGGGCGTGCCCGTTGCTGATACCCTCAAAAAAGTAGCGCAGGGCAGTATCGTGCAAACCCTAGACCGTCAATTAATTTGGCGTGCTTTTACACCGCAGTTTTTTGCTGTGGAACGTTTGTATGCCGCTCTCGAAGCTGCATTAGCCGCGGGGCATGAAATTACAGATGAAGCTTCAGCAATGGAACTCGCAGGCGCACAGCCAAAAATGGTACAGGGCCGCAGCGATAATATTAAAATCACGTGGCCGGAAGATTTAGCTTTAGCAGAATTTTTTCTTCAACAGCAAGCAAAGGAACAGCAGTAATGGCACGAATACGTATTGGCCAAGGCTACGATGTACATGCCTTTGGTGAAGGGGATAGCCTAATAATTGGTGGTGTGCGCATTCCGTTTCACAAGGGGTTTGTGGCTCACTCTGATGGCGATGTCTTGTTGCATGCCCTCACTGACGCTTTGTTAGGCGCGCTCGCGTTGGGGGATATAGGCTATTGGTTTCCAGATACTGATGCACAGTGGAAAGGCGCAGACTCAGGCCAACTGTTGCAAGCTGCCTATGCAAAAATCACAGCAAAGGGTTATCAGTTGGCCAATGCGGATTTAACGGTGTTAGCAGAGCGGCCTAAAATGGCACCACATATTCAAGCTATTCGCGAGCGTATTAGCGCCTTGTTAGGCTGCGATGTGGAGGCTATTTCGGTGAAGGCTACGACCACAGAAAAGCTAGGGTTTGTGGGGCGCGAAGAAGGCATTACTGCTTTAGCCACAGTGCTTGTGGAGCGTGTAAAGTGAGCCTGCCTCACGCCTACGGGGCGCCAGTGCTAACGGGCCAAATGCGCACTGAACCAGAGGATTTTTTTGTTCAAGAGCAATTAAGTTTCACGCCAGGTGGAGGCGGCGAGCATTTATGGTTGCTAGTGCGTAAACGGCTCTGGAACACTATGGATGTGGCTCAAACATTGGCTAAAGCTGCGGGGATACCTGTTCGTTCTGTGGGGTTTAGCGGTTTAAAAGACCGCCGTGCAGTCACTGAGCAGTGGTTTAGCTTGCACTTGCCCGGCAAGGAAGACCCAACACTCAACCAGTTGCCAGAGGGCATTGATATACTTGAACAGGTTCGTCATGCCCGCAAATTAAACCGCGGCACCCACATTGCAAACCACTTTGTACTACGTATGCGTCACGTTAGTGGTGATTACGCCGCTGCGGAAGAACGCTTGCAATGCATTAAGCAGGGAGGCGTGCCGAACTATTTTGGCGAGCAGCGTTTCGGCCGCAGTGGGCAAAATTTTACGCAGGCGAAAGCGTGGCTGCTACGAGAAGATAGCTATCGTGGTAGAGCGCCGAACAGAAAAATGCGTAGTTTGTGGCTGTCAGCCATACGTAGTGAGCTATTTAATCAGGTGCTTGCCGAACGGGTGCAGCAGGGTAATTGGAATCAGTTGTTGGCGGGCGATATATTACAACCAGCTCATAGCCGTGGCTTGTTCAATGCCGACGAAGATGAGCGTAGTGCTACACGCATTGCCCAAGGAGAAGTGCACCCGACCGGGCCCTTAGTGGGTATGGCAGGGATGGCAACCACGGGCGCAAGCCATGCTCTTGAGCACAACATTTTGGCGCCGCACACAGCACTGATCGAGGCGCTCGCGCAGGAAAAGGTGGCTGCAGCGCGCCGAGCGTTACGTTTGTCTGTTTCTGATTTAACTTGGCAGGTGTTAGGCAACGAGTGGGAAATCAGCATGACACTTCCCACAGGAGCCTTTGCCACCACAGTGTTAGCAGAGCTAGGGGAGTGGCAGTTACCGCCACGCACAGCTGTTACGACAGAGTGATAGAGGTTGAGACTATGTGGGATTCGCAAAGGTTGGTGGGTGTGGGGATGACATCACCACGTACGCGCGAGCGTCTCGTGCAACGCTTAAGAGAGCAAAGCATCAGGGATGAGAGAGTGTTGGCGATGATCCAGAAAATGCCCCGCCATATTTTCATTGATGAGGCCTTATCGCACCAAGCTTACGATGATACAGCTTTACCTATTGGCTATGACCAAACCATTTCTCAGCCTTGGGTGGTGGCGCGCATGACGGAATTGCTAATTGCCAATAACATGCCCACCAAAGTGCTTGAAGTGGGCACTGGGTGTGGTTATCAAACAGCAATACTTGCAGCATTGGGCATCCAGGTGTACACCGTTGAACGCATCAAGCCTTTGCAAGAGGGCGCCAAGGCTCGTTTACGCGAGTTGGGCTTGCATAACGTAAAGTTTAAATATGCAGATGGTACCTTTGGTTGGCCGGAACAAGGCCCTTTTGATGCTATTTTGGCCGCCTGTGCACCCGCAGAGATCCCACAAGAGCTGCTAGAGCAACTTGCTGAAGGTGGGCGCTTAGTGATGCCTGTGGGCGGTGACGAACAGTGGCTAACGGTGGTGGATCGTGTGCAGGGCGAGTTGGTGAAACAGCGCCTTGATGCGGTTCGGTTCGTTCCTTTTCAGCGTGGAGTGGAATAATGCACACTAAATGGGGGTTGTTTTGGCGTGGTATGACCATGGGAGCCGTGGAAACGATCCCAGGTGTATCCAGTGGCACATTAGCATTAATAACCGGTATTTATGCGGAGCTTATACGCACATTAGGCAACATTCACCCACGCCTTATTATTACCCTGCGTGAGCAGGGGGTGGCCGCCGCATGGAAGGAGGCTAACTTCACCTTTTTAGTGGTGCTGCTTGCTGGAATGGTCACTAGCATTGTTCCTGCCGTGTTTGTGATTCGTTGGTGCTTAGCTTATGCGCCGATCCCATTATGGTCGTTTTTCTGTGGTTTGATTGTGATGGGTACTGTGGTGGTATGGCGGCCTTTGCCTGATAAACGGTTGCACGTGTGGTGGGCTGCTTTATTGGGTAGTATTTTTAGTATGTGGCTCAGTGGTTTGCCTGGTTTAGAGACCTTGGGATTGTCGCCTTTGCTGTTTTTTCTTTCGGGCATGTTAGCGATTTGCGCACTGCTATTGCCTGGTATCTCGGGCAGTTTCATTCTTTTATTGTTGGGCATGTATGAGCCAGTGCTAGAGGCATTAAGCCAAGCACATATTGCCCATTTAAGCGCTTTTGTTTTAGGTTGCGCGGTAGGCGCTTTGGTATTCATACAGCTACTGAAGTGGTTATTAGCGCATTATTACTCCTTGGTGATGGCTGTTGCTGCGGGTGTTATGTTAGGTTCGTTAGTGAAATTGTGGCCTTGGAGAATAGGCTTGGAGGAAGCGCGTGAACAAATCGTGTATCCCGCAGAATATGTGGCGCAAACAGGGGAACCTGCGCACATAGGCTTTGCCGTTATGGCGTTCCTCGTGGGCGTAGTGGTGGTCTATTTTTTAGGTGCGGGCCAACATACAACGGAGCACATGAATAACTAAAAGGTGTAATAAACGTGAAGCCTGTGAAGATTTTGCTTGTTTTGTTGTTAGCGTTAGGCGCTTGGAGCTGTAGCACAGGCAACATTCCTGTATACGATTACCAAACAAAGAGTAAGTCTGCAAAAGGTGGTATTGGCGCCAAGGGCGGCCGCAGTACAGGGTCGCACACCGTGCGAGAAGGTGAAACGCTTTATTCTATTGCTTGGCGCTATGGTTGGGATTATCGTCAGCTCGCGCGGGCAAATAATATTGGTTTGCCCTATACCATTTATCCAGGCCAGAAAATTCGGTTCGACGGCAAAGCGGCTGCAGCCCCTGTTGTGGCTACTAGGCCTGCGCCAAAGCGTACCCCACAGCAGCCTAGCCGCCCGGCGGCCACGCCAACACCTAAGGCCTCAGCACCCACTAAAACAAGCCCGCCAGTGGCGCCGGCCAAACCCTCTATTACCAGTGATGTAGCTTGGCATTGGCCTGTGCCTGGCCAAGTGGTGCAGCGTTTTTCAACGAGTAAAGATAGGCGTGGTTTGTTGCTAGCAGGCAAGCAGGGTGATCCTGTTTATGCGGCGGCGGCAGGGACTGTGGTGTATCGCGGCAGTGGCTTAACAGGTTACGGTAATTTGCTCATCATTAAACACAATGACCGCTGGTTGTCGGCCTATGGGCACAACGATACGTTGTTGGTGAAAGAAGGGCAGCAGGTGAAGGCCAGAGAGCGCATTGCCACCATGGGCGCGACAGGAACGTCGTCTGTGGGGCTGCATTTTGAAGTGCGCCGTGACGGGCAGGCTGTTAACCCAGAGCAAGTACTACCGCGCCGATAGCGCGGTAGTGCAAGAGTATTATTGGCTGCGCAGCACGTACTGTAAAATTTCCACCACTTGCTGTGTGGTGGTGCACCATGCTTTCGCGCTGGCATCTACTTCTTTCAGTGGGTGCACAATATCTTCGTCGTGCAAAGTAATGTACGGCTTATCCAGTGCTGCACAATAACCTGCATCAAAGGCGGCATTCCATTGTTTATACTTATCGCCAAAGCGCACTACCACTAAGTCGGCTTGCTTAATCATTGTTTGCGTGCGGATGGCATTTACTTTGGAAGACTGATGATCACGCCAAAAACCAGTTTCTTCACCGAGCATATCGCCTGCTGCATCACTGGCATCGTGATCGGTCACGGGGCCGGTGAAGACCACATCTAGGCCTGCTTTTTTTGCGCCATCAATGATCTCATCGCGCCAATTGGTGTGAATTTCACCAGACAGATACACATAAAAAGACATTGCTTTCTCCTGTTAAGACGGGCCACCCATGTTGCAGGGGCTAAAGGTGTGCATTGTCCCAAAGCTGGCGCAAAACCGCCAGTATGCGCAGGAATGTTAAGCACGCGAAATGCGTGTTAGGCAGAGTACGATACGCCCCATGGCAGGAAATTTACATGTTAAGCTTGATCCTGCTTTAATCAGGAAAATTGTGGCGCTGTTTACAAGGTTGAGAAAATGCCTGAAATAGAATGGACAAACGAATGGATTATGCTTGCTAGCGGCGCATTACTACTGGCTCTGCTGGTAGGCTATTTACTTGCAAGCATGCTGCAAGGTAGGGAGCGCAAGCGGCTGCTGACGCAGTGGCAAGAGCAAGTGGCTGCGAATGAAGCACAGCAACAGCAGCTGCATACACAAGCATTAGCAGCTAGCCAAACTCAGGCAGCACTTGAAAATGCGCGGGCTACCGAAGAGTGGCTGCATGCAGATGTGGCAGAAGGTAAACAAGAAATTAGTGCGCTTAGCCAACGCTTAGAGAAAACACGCACAGAAGCAGAAGACAAAGCTAGGCAGTTTGAAACTATTGCTGAAAAAGCGCGTGGCTTAGAGGCGCAGTTGCAGCGGGCAGAGGAAAGAGTGCGTGCGGAACAAGAAAACCATAGCAAGTTGCTAGTAGCGCATCAGCACTTAAATAATCAGTTTACAGAATTAAAAACCACGTTAGCTCGGCGCGAAGAATATTTTGTAGAGCAAAAACAGCAACTCACCGAGGCGCGGGCTGCGCTAACGAAAGAATTCGAAGTGCTTGCCAATAAAATTTTCGAAGAGAAAGGTAAAACCTTCACCCATGCTAGCCAAACGCATTTAGACAACTTGCTACGGCCGTTTCGTCAGCAAATTGAGGGGTTTCAGAAGCGGGTGAACGAAGTGCATGACGCCTCTCTTAAAGATAGCAGTAGCCTTGCCGCTGAAATTAAAAAAGTGTTGGAGGTGGGGTTAGCCATGAGCGCGGAAGCCACCAATTTAACTAAAGCTTTAAAAGGTGATTCGCAGCAGCGTGGCGCTTGGGGTGAAGCGCAATTGCAACGCACTCTAGAAATGAGTGGGCTAATACAAGGCGAGCATTACACCCAGCAGAATAGTTTTCGCGATGCAGAAGGGCGCACTAAGCAAACTGACTTTTTAATCCAATTGCCTGGCGCGAAGCAGGTGGTGATTGATAGCAAAGTAACCTTAAACGCTTACGATCGCCTAGTGAGTGCGGACACAAAAGAAGAACGTGCGGTGGCGCTACGAGAGCACGTGGCAGCAGTGCGTAAGCATATAGATGATTTGGCCAGTAAAGATTACGCCAACCTACCAGAGCTCGATAGCCCTAGTTTTGTGTTGCTTTTTATGCCCATTGAGGCGGCCTACATTGAAGCTTTAAAGGCGCAAAAAGGTTTGTTCGACTATGGCTATGAAAAGGGCGTAATAGTGGTGTCGCACACCACGCTTATACCTGTGCTGCGCACTATTGCCAATTTATGGATGATTGATCGTGGCAGTAAAGAAGCGCGCGCCATTGGTGAACGTGCGGGAGATATATATAACCAAGTGAGGGTGCTAGCTGAGCGGTTAAGTGGTTTGGGCACTAGTTTGAGTGCGGCGAGCAACCATTATAATCGCACTGTCACTGCTTTAGTGGGCCAACAGGGTTTATATGGCAAAGTAGAACGTTTTGATGCGTTGTCTACCAAGGTCAACAAAGAGCTACCAGATGTGCAAATGACACACTTGGATTTCGAAACAGAACGGATGGCGGCATTGCTAGAGCGCCCCTCTGAAAAATAAGGGGCGTTTGCCTTATAGGTTAATGCGATATAATTGGGCCACTTTTTCGGGCCCATCTACGGTTACCTCTAAATCTTTAACTTTACCATCGTGCAAACCATAGCAAAGGCCATGTACGGCTAAACGTTGGCCACGCTTCCACGCGTGTTGTACCGTTGCCGTATGGCACATGTTGCCCACTTGTTTAATAACATTAAGTTCGCACACACGGTTTACCACCTCTTTTTCGGTGGCGAGTTGGCTTAATTCTTCTTGGTGCTGGTGGATAGTATCTTTGATATCGAGTAACCAGTTATCAATGAGGCCGTTATCAGCGTTGTTAAGGGCTGTTTTTACGCCGCCACAATCATAGTGGCCAACAATCATAATGTGCTTCACCCGTAAAGCTTCCACCGCGAATTGCACCGTAGATAGCATATTCATGTCGCTGTGAATGATAAGATTAGAAACGTTGCGGTGTACGAACACTTCACCCGGGTCCATGTCGAGCACTTGGTTAGCGGGTACGCGGCTATCAGAGCAGCCAATCCATAAAATTTCGGGTTTTTGTTGTGCCGCTAATTTAGGAAAAAAATCTGGTTTGGTGGCGGCAACGTGGTCCGCCCAATCGTGGTTTCTTTTAATTAGCTCTTTAATGTTCATGGCGTACCCATTGCTCTGCTTATATGAGTGGTGCAGGGTGCAAAATTAGCACTGCATGTGGAGAGCGGCAAGCACTGAGTGCGTTAAATTGACGTAAAGGTAAAGAAACTTACAAATTAGTATGCCAACGTGCCTTGTTAGTGTCTTTGATGAGAAATTTATATCTATGCGCAATACTCTTTCCCCTCAACAGCAATATCAACAAGCCTTAGCCGAAGGGTTTGTGCCCGATGTGGCACAGGCAGAAGCGGTGGAGCGGCTGCAGCAGTGCTTTACTAATGTTGAAGCAGGGCAGCTAAGCCAAGGCGTTTATTTGTGGGGGCCGGTGGGGCGCGGTAAAACTTGGCTCATGGATAGTTTTTACCGCGCCTTAACGGTGCCGGCACGGCGACAGCATTTCCATCATTTTATGAAATGGTTACACAAGCGCTTGTTTGCTTTAACTGGTACTAAAGCGCCCTTGCAGCAAGTGGCAAACGAATTGGCTCAAGAGGTGGAAGTGCTCTGTTTTGATGAGTTCTTTGTTAATGATATAGGTGATGCCATGCTTCTTGGGCCCTTATTGCAGGCACTGTTTGCCCGTGGGCTCGTGCTGGTGGCCACCTCGAATGAACCCCCCGAAGCGTTGTACCAAGGCGGCTTTAACCGTGCTCGTTTTCTGCCGGCCATACAGGCGTTAATGGAACATATGACTGTCGTGCATTTGGATGGTGGGCAAGACCATCGTTTGCATGGAGCCTCCACTCAGCAGCGTTACTGGGTAAATAGCGGGCATTTTGAACAGTTGTTTCAACAAAAAACGGGCGCCGCTGCAAAGGCGGCCACCATTTCTTTAGGGCAGCGCGAATTGGCGGTGCGAGGTGAGCAAGGGGAAGTGGTGTGGTGCGATTACAGTAACTTGTGCGAAGGCAATTGGAGCGCGCTGGATTATATTGAATTATGTGAGCGCTATAAAACAGTGTTGTTATCGGCGGTGCCATGCTTAAGCGCAGCTCCAGCAGAGCAGTATATCGCACGTGGCACTGAGGATGGCGCCACGCGTGTGGCAGCAGGAGACCGGCATTTGGTGGCGCTGTCACAAAAAGATAATGGTGTACGCCGCTTTATTGCTTTAGTGGATGAGTGTTATGAACAACAAGTGCCTTTGTATATTGATGCACAAGTACCATTGCCTGAATTGTATGAACAGGGCGCTTTGCTGTTTCCTTTTCGCCGCACACGCAGCCGTTTAGAAGCGATGCAAAGAGCCCAGTTCGGGCAACACTAAAAGCTGCCGTCGTTACGTGCCAAGGTAGGTGGCATATCCACTGGCGCAGGCGGCGGCCAACCACCTAAAGTGCGCCATCGGTTAACGATGGTGCAAAATAGCTCTGCTGTACGCGTAGTGTCGTATAAAGCGGAGTGCGCTTGGTTGGCATCAAAGGGAATGCCCGCCATCTCACAGGCTGTGGCCAGCACCGTTTGGCCTAATGCCAAGCCCGCTAAACTAGCTGTGTCGAAGCAAGAGAAAGGGTGGAATGGGTCGCGTTTAATGCCTGTTCGGGCCACTGCTGCTTTAACAAAACCGTGGTCAAAGAAAGCGTTGTGGCCTACTAAAATGGCGCGGGTGCAGTTGTTTTCGCGTACGGCTTTGCGTACCACTTCGAACACGCCGCGTAAGGCCATTTCTTCGGGTACTGCGCCGCGAAGCGGGTTCCAAGGGTCAATACCTGTGAAATCTAAAGCGGCCTGTTCTAGGTTAGCCCCCTCGAAAGGATCTACTTGATAATGGACACTTTGATCAGGATGCAAAAAACCTTTGTGGTCCATTTTTAAGGTCACCGCTGCAATTTCCAGTAGAGCGTCGGTGTTGGCATTAAAGCCGCCCGTTTCGACATCCACCACCACAGGTAAAAAACCACGAAAGCGCTTCGCTAAAGAAGGGTGTTTCTCCGCCATGAAAGCTCCAACTTAGGCATGTAGGGAAAGGCTAAAGCGATACATGCTACCTGAAGATGTGAATGGATGCAGGCTAACGTTTCATGAAAACATTTTCACAGGTACAATGGGGCGTCTTTATTTTGCACAGCAGCCTTAGAGCGCAGCGTGTTTTAATCGTAATGGAGTCCTCATGTCAGATATCAAAAAGGTGGTACTAGCCTATTCTGGTGGCTTAGATACCTCAGTTATTGCTAAGTGGTTACAAGAAACTTACAACTGTGAAATTGTGACCTTCACCGCAGACCTCGGCCAAGGCGAAGAAGTAGAGCCTGCGCGCGCGAAAGCAGAAGCTATGGGTATTAAAGAGATCTACATTGAGGATTTACGCGAAGAATTCGTGCGCGATTACGTGTTCCCAATGTTTAGAGCTAATGCTATTTATGAAGGTGAATACTTACTGGGCACCTCTATTGCGCGGCCTTTAATTGCTAAGCGTTTAGTTGAAATTGCCGCAGAAACAGGTGCGGATGCGGTGTCGCACGGTGCCACAGGTAAAGGTAACGACCAAGTACGTTTTGAGTTGGGTGCTTATGCATTGGCGCCAGGCATTCAAATTATCGCCCCTTGGCGCGAGTGGGATCTCAACAGCCGTGAAGCGTTGATGGAGTTTGCTGCGAAGCACGATATTCCAGTGGATTTCGCCGGTGACGGTAAAAAATCTCCATACTCCATGGATGCTAACCTGCTACATATTTCTTATGAAGGTGACATTCTTGAAGATCCTTGGAATGAAGCTGAAGAAGATATGTGGCGTTGGACGGTGAGCCCTGAAAACGCTCCTGATGAAGCTGAATACATTGAGTTAAGCTACGAGAAAGGCGACATTGTTGCCATCAATGGGCAGAAAATGTCACCGGCTGAGGTGTTAACCGAACTGAACCGCTTAGGCGGCAAGCACGGTATTGGCCGTTTAGACGTAGTTGAAAACCGTTACGTGGGCATGAAATCCCGTGGTTGCTACGAAACCCCAGGCGGCACCATTATGCTGCGCGCACATCGCGCCATTGAATCTCTTACTGTAGACCGCGAAGCTGCGCACTTAAAAGATAGCTTAATGCCCAAGTATGCTGAGTTGGTTTATAACGGCTACTGGTGGTCGCCAGAGCGCGTGGCGCTGCAAAAGTTAGTGGATGAAACGCAGCAGCACGTTAACGGTGATGTACGCGTTAAGCTTTATAAGGGTAACGTGATTGTTGTAGGCCGTCGCTCTGAAGACAGCTTGTTTGATGCTAGTATTGCAACTTTTGAAGATGATGCAGGCTCTTACGATCAAAAGGATGCGCAAGGCTTTATTAAGCTGAACGCATTGCGCTTACAAATTGGCGCTCGTGCAGGCCGTAAATTATCAGAGTAATCTGAATAACGGTTCCACCAACGCCCGAGCAGCGTCGCTGTTTCGGGCGTTGTTGTCTGGCCTTAGGATTAATAACAGGAGAGTAAAATGCGTATCTTGCACACCATGTTAAGAGTGGGTGATTTAGAGAAATCCATTGCTTTTTACACAGAGGTATTGGGTATGCGCTTGCTGCGCCAAAAAGATTATCCAGAGGGGCGTTTTACGCTCGCTTTTGTGGGGTATCAAGATGAGGCAGAAGGGGCCGCGTTAGAATTAACCCACAACTGGGATACAGATTCCTATGATATAGGCACCGGTTATGGCCACATCGCGGTTGAGGTAGAAGATGTGTATGCGGCTTGTGAAAAAATACGTGCACGCGGCGGTAACATCACCCGCGAGCCGGGCCCAATGAAGCATAGCACCACCGTGTTAGCGTTTGTGGAAGACCCAGACGGTTACAAAATTGAATTACTAGAGCCCAAGAGCGTTGATTAAGACGCCCAAGAGGCAGGTGTTTCCCAACACTAGAAACCCCAACGTGCAGCAGAATGCTGTGTCCATTTATTTATTCACAACGGCAATGCCATGAAAATAGCTATTTTATCCAGAGGGCCACGGCTTTATTCTACTCGTCGCATTGTGGAAGCGGGCGAAGCAGCAGGCCATGAAATGCACGTGGTGGACACTTTGCGTTGTTATATGAGCATGTCTACCGAAGGGCCACAGATTCACTATAAGGGTGAGCAGCTGCAAGGTTTTGATGCGGTGATTCCCAGAATTGGCGCCTCTATTACCTTTTACGGCACAGCGGTGTTGCGTCAGTTTGAAATGCAGGGTGTTTTTCCTGTTAACGAATCCGTGGCGATTACACGCTCACGCGATAAGTTGCGTTCTTTGCAATTGCTATCGCGCCGTGGTGTGGGGTTGCCGGTAACAGGTTTTGCCAACGCACCAGACGATATTCCAGACCTCATCAGCATGGTGGGAGGTGCGCCTTTGGTGATTAAGCTGCTTGAAGGGACGCAGGGCATTGGTGTGGTGTTAGCGGAAACGCGCAAAGCGGCTGAATCTGTGATTGAAGCTTTTATGGGCTTGTCTGCGGATATTATGGTACAAGAATTTATCGAAGAAGCTGGCGGTGCTGATATTCGCTGTTTTGTGGTGGGTGGTAAAGTAGTGGCAGCCATGAAACGCCAAGGTGCCGATGGCGAGTTTCGTTCTAATTTGCACCGTGGTGGTTCTGCACATTTAGTGCGTATTACCAAAGAAGAAAGAATTACTGCCATTAAAGCCGCTAAAGTGATGGGGCTAAATGTGGCGGGTGTAGATTTACTTCGTTCTAAACGTGGCCCGCTAGTAATGGAAGTAAACTCATCGCCGGGTTTGCAGGGTATTGAAGAAGCTACAGGTAAAGATGTAGCTGGCATGATCATTCGTTTTATTGAAAAACAAGCGCGTCCACATCGTACTGCCACCAAGGGGGCGAGAGGATAAGACTAACAAACGCCATAGCAGTGGCTATGGGTGAGTAAGAGAACATCGATGGCTTCATTTACTTTAGGGGGCGTCACCGTGGCGCTCGGCACGCGCGCTGTAGTGGAGTTGCCCGCCGCTCAGTTGTATACACAAACGCCGTTAAATATTCCGGTGCATATTGTAAATGGACGGCGCCCCGGCCCTGTGCTGCTAGTAACAGCCGCTATTCATGGCGATGAGCTGAACGGTATAGATGTTGTACGCCGCTTGTTAGGGGCTCCTTTTTTAAAGCAACTGCGCGGCACGGTGGTAGCCGTGCCGGTGGTAAATGTATTCGGGTTTATTTATAAATCGCGCTATTTGCCGGATAGGCGTGATTTAAACCGCTGTTTTCCAGGCTCTGAGCAAGGCAGTTTAGGTTCGCGTATGGCGCACCTTATTCGTACTGAGGTGTTAGATAAAGTGGATTACGCCATTGATTTACATACGGGCGCTATTCATCGTTCAAACCTGCCCCAGGTACGGGTGAACATTGCTAACGAAAACTCCAAGGCCCTCGCTGAAGCGTTTGGTGTGCCGGTGGTCATTAATTCCGTTTTGAGCTCTGGCACTTTGCGTGACACAGCAGAAAGCCAAGGCATCCCGATGATTACCTATGAAGCGGGAGAAGCATTGCGCTTCGACGAAGCCTGTATTCGTGCGGGTTTAAGAGGTGTGCGCAACGTTATGAGGCATTTAAAAATGCTGCCCCCTGGGCGCGGCAAATACCCTGTCCCAGAGCCACATATTGCACTTAACTCTTCTTGGGTGAGAGCGAATACCGACGGGGTGTTTAGGCCTATTGTGGCCCTTGGCGCCTATATCCGCCGAGGTGATGTGCTAGGCGTTATCAATAGCCCCTTCACCATGGAAGCTACAGAAATTAAATCGCCTTTTGCAGGCATTCTAGTGGGGCGTGAGAATTTACCCTTAGTAAATGAAGGCGAGGCGCTGTTTCACATTGCCCGTTTCGATGAAGTAGACGATGTGGCGGAACAAGTGGAGTCCTGGTCAACAGAAATCCATGAGCCAAGAGAGCATATTGAAGCACCGATTGCACCGTCAGAATATTAGTGCTGATGGAGCTACGTAAACGCCAGCCTATAGAAATATAAGCTGGCGTTTTTGTTAGGCGATGGCCCGCGTTTCCTTTGGTTCATGAAACGTTAATGCTTCATTGCCAAACCAACTTCCCTGTTTGGCTAATGCGGCCACTTCCCCCACGTATAAGATGGCGGGTGCTTGCACTGCATGCTGCGTAGCAACAGCCTGCAACTGGCCTAATGTGCCGGTTATCACGCGCTGCTGGGGGCGGCTGCCATTTTCCACTAAAGCAATAGCAGTGTCGGCAGGGCGACCAAAGTGCAGCAAACGCTCCTCAATGCGAGCTAGTTGGCCCACGGACATGTAAAACGCTAAGGTTTGCTTTTCTTGCGCGAGTGCGCGCCAATCTAAGCGATCTATAGAGCGTTCACAATGAGCGGTAATAAGCCGCACCGACTGAGCAAATCCTCGCTGAGTGAGTGGAAAGCCCGCATAAGAGGCGCACGCAGAAGCAGCGGTGATGCCAGGTACAATATCATAAGGAATGCCTTGGCTGCGTAACCATGCTATCTCTTCACCGCCGCGGCCAAATATCATTGGGTCGCCACCTTTTAAACGTACTACACGCTCACCTAACGCAGCGCGTTGCGATAAAATAGTATGGATTTCTTCTTGGCTAACGCGCTCTTGGCCTGGGCGTTTCGATACATCGATCAAGTGCACATCGCGGCGCGCAAATTCTAAAATACGCTCATCCACTAACCCGTCGTACACAATAGAGTCAGCATTTTCTATTTTGCGTAACGCTAACAGGGTAAGTAATTCAGGCTCACCAGGCCCAGCACCCACCAAACTTACATGCCCAGTGGCGGGCTGTTTTTTCTTCAGAGCATCAAGAATAAGTTGTTTAGCATCATCTAAGCGGCCAGTTTGGACTGTTCGTGCAGGGCTGTCCGTGAAGACCCAGTTTAAAAATTTACGGCGCTGCGGAAAGCTAGGGAAACGCTCACGAATGTGCGCTTTTAGCGAACCAGCGAGTTCAGCTAGCGGGCCTAAATGAGCGGGTAAAGAACGCTCAATGCGGCTGCGTAAAAGGCGGGCAAGCTCAGGCGCATTGCCGCCAGAACTAATAGCTACCATTAGTGGGCTTCTATCCACTACAGCAGGCACGATTACCGATGAAGCGTGCTGTTGATCCACCACGTTAATCAGAACATTGTTTTGTGTTGCCCAGCTGCAGGCGGTATCACGCAAGTGCTCCTCTGCAACAGCCACCACAATAAGTACATGCCCAGATAAATGTTTTTCCGTGAGTGTTTTGCTTAACCAGTTTAATACGCCTTCTTGCTGCCATTGCTGCAAACGGGGGTGTAGAGATGCAGCGATGATATTGACGCTGGCGCCGGCACTAATAAGGCGTTCTGTTTTACGCGCGGCCACTTCATCGCCACCAATAACTAATACATTACGGCCGTGTAAATCGGCAAACAGTGGGAACCAAGCACTGTGGGGTAAGTTCGTTTGTACGTTGGTCATTTTACCTATCCTTGTTCGTTAATAGTGGTAAGCCTAACGAAGCTAGTGGCAGTAGGATAATAATTAGTAGTTGTTCAGATATTCTTTTTTGTTATAGATAACAAATAGTTATTAGTATATCTGGCATAAAGGTATGATTTTTTAATCTTTCCGGTTAACAATAGAAGGCCCTAAGCTGTGCGTCATTGATTAGTCAAAGGATGTGAATACATGACGCTTACAGCAGCAAGACAACAAGAAATCCAAACTCATCTTGAAGAGGTGCGACAGCAACTCGCAACGAACGAACTTATCTGGGCGTCTGGTTATATGGCTGGGCTCGCGGCAGGGGGCAATACTGCTATTGCGCCGTCTCCCAACACCACCACCGGTAAGATACTCACTATTTGGTACGGCACCGATACTGGTAATGCCCGCAATATTGCCACGCGGCTTGCGGATACTGCCCGTGCCAATGGTTACGCGGTGGAGTTATCACGCTTAGATGAAGTGAAGCCACGCAGCGTAAGCAAAGTGGAATTGCTTTTCGTGGTGATCGCCACTCATGGCGAAGGTGAACCACCAGAGGATAGCGAGGCCTTCTACCGTTTCATTATGTCTGATCGTGCTCCCGCGCTGAACGACCTTGAGTATGCGGTGTTTGGTTTAGGCGATTCCTCTTACCCAGATTTTTGCCAAACTAGCCAAGAGCTCGATGAACGTTTTGCCGCTTTAGGCGGGCAGCGTTTGTTGGCACGCGTAGACTGTGATGTGGATTTTGAAAGGCAAGAAGAACAGTGGCGCGAAGAAGCGTTAGCAATCGTAGCGCCGTTGATGACGCAAGGAACGGCCAGTCATTTGCAATTAGTGCCTGCCACCACGGTGTCTCAATATAACCGCAAAAAACCTTTTCATGCAGAAGTGTTGGAGCGCTCTTTATTGACGGTGAGCCCTTCGAATAAACAAGTTGCACACCTCGAATTGCTGTTAGAAGGCAGTGGTTTGTCCTACGAACCCGGTGATTCATTGGGTGTTTGGGTGAAAAATGATCAGCGTGTTGTGGATGAAATTGTTACAGAGCTAGCACTAGACCCTAATACGCTAGTGCTGCGCGACAACGAAGAAAAACCCCTAAATACCTGGTTGCAAGAAGAGTTAGAGCTGACGCAAGTGGTGCGCCCCTTTCTGGTGGCGTGGGCAGAACTAGCTGGTGCTGAATCTCTGGCAGCTTTAATCGAAGACCGAGAAGCGTTGCAGCAATGGGTGTTAACCCGTCAGGTGGCTGATGTGATTAAAGAGTACCCTGCCACCGTCACTGCAGATCAGCTCGTGCACTCATTACGTCGTATCGCTCCTCGTTTGTACTCCATCGCGTCCAGTGCCTTAGTAGCTGAAGATGAAGTACATCTAACCGTGAGGTTAGAGGGAGGTGAAGAAGGCGGCTTGCTACGGGCGGGATGTGCCACTTGGCAGTTACTCAACAATGTGGCAGTGGGTGACACCCTGCCTGTGTACGTTGAGCCTAACGAACGCTTCCGCTTACCGGAAAACCCAGAGGCACCCATTCTTATGATTGGACCAGGCACGGGAGTGGCTCCTTTTCGCGGCTTTTTGCAGCAACGCAGTGAATTAGGGCATACAGGCAAAAACTGGTTGTTCTTTGGTGAGCAACACCGTCGCACAGATTTTCTTTATCAAATTGAATGGCAGCGCTATTTACGCGATGGGGTGCTAGACAAACTCACGGTGGCCTTTTCACGCGACCAAGAAGAAAAAATATATGTACAGCATCGTCTTCTTGAGCACGGCGCGCAGGTGTATCAATGGCTCGAGGATGGCGCCTTTATTTATGTATGTGGCGATGGCCAAAGCATGGCCAATGATGTTCATCAAGCATTGATCGACATATTAACGCAGCACGGTGGGCTACAGGCTGAGGCCGCGGCAGATTATTTAGAAGCGTTGCGACAGCAGCGTCGTTACCAAAAGGATGTGTATTAATGGCTGATTCAGAATTAGAAGTAATTAAGCGAGCAAGTAGGCACTTGCGCGGCGGTATTGCCGAGGGATTAGAAGATACCACCACAGGCGCCATCGCCGATGATGATACTAAGTTGCTGAAATTTCATGGCATGTATCAGCAGGATGACCGTGATGTACGCGCTGAACGTCGGGATGCAAAGTTAGAGCCTTTGTACTCTTTTATGATTCGAATCCGTTTGCCTGGCGGGGTAGCGACTAATGAACAATGGAAAGCTATTGATCATATCGCAGAAACAGTGGCCAACGGCACGTTGCGGATTACCACACGGCAAACTATTCAATATCACGGCGTTTATAAAGAAGACTTGCGCACCTTGGTACAGCAACTCGATGCGGTGGAATTAGATTCTAGAGCGGCGTGCGGAGATGTGAACCGTAATGTGGTGTGTCATGTACAACCAGATGCTAGCCCCGTGCATGGTGAAACGCTCCATTGGGCGCGCCAATTGAGCGAGCATTTCTTACCGCAAAGTGGCGCCTGGCGCGAAATTTGGATTAATGGCGAAAAGTTAGCTGATGAGGACGCAGTAGAAGAAGAGCCTTTTTATGGTGACGTGTATCTGCCACGCAAATTTAAAATTGGCATTGCCTTGCCGCCGGTTAACGATATTGATGTGTACAGCCAAGACCTTGGTTTTATCGCCATTACAGAAGGCGATAAGTTGTTGGGCTTTAACGTGGTGGTGGGAGGCGGCATGGGGTGCGCCCATGGCGACCCCAAAACATTTCCGCGCTTAGGTAATGTGCTTGGGTTTGTTACCCCAGATAATGTATTAAGCACCGCCGAAGCCGTTTTAGGAGTGCAAAGAGATTACGGCAATCGAAAAGAGCGCAGCCAAGCTCGTTTTAAATACACCGTAGAAACGAAAGGCCTGGAATGGATCAAAGAGGAGGTTGAGCGCCGTAGTGGAGTGCTTTTTGCTGAGGCTAAACCCTATCACTTTACTCAAAATGGTGATCGTTATGGTTGGATTGAACAGCTCGATGGGCGCTGGCAATTAACAGTTTTTGTTGAAAATGGCCGCTTATTGCCTCAGCACAGAGCGGGCATTAACAACATCGTCGATGCACAACTATCCGGCGATATTCGCTTAACCACCAACCAAAATTTAATCGTAGCAGGGGTGGCGGCCTCAGACCGTGAAAAAGTGGATGCCATTATTCAAAGCAGTGGCTTGGGCAGCGAGAACGTGTCGGCTATTCGTTTGCATTCCATGGCCTGTGTGGCGTTTCCGACCTGTGGTTTGGCCATGGCGGAGGCTGAGCGTTACCTGCCTAGTTTGCTCACGCGCATCGAAGAGTTAGCGGCGCGCCATGGCGTGGCGGATCAACCCATCACTGTGCGTATGTCTGGGTGCCCCAATGGTTGCTCACGCCCCTATTTGGCAGAGTTGGCTTTTGTTGGGCGCGCCCCAGGCCGCTACAACATGTATGTGGGGGCAGCGTTTGACGGTTCACGTTTAAGCCGTGTTTATCTCGACAACGCGGATGAAGCGAGCATTCTTGCCGCGGTAGATGAATTGTTCGCTCATTATGCGGCAGGGCGCCACGATCAAGAGGCGTTCGGCGACTACCTCATTCGAGCAGGCCTAGTGGAGACCATTGAGCATGGCAGCGAAGTGCACGTGGAGTCTGCAAAATGATACTAGAGACGCAAGAGCGTGCGCTGTTGATGGATATTAACCACCAACTCGCTCAGCTAGATGCACATGGCCGCATTGCTTGGGCATTGGAACACCTGCCACAGCAGCAAGTGCTCGCTTCAAGTTTTGGTGTGCAGTCCGCGTTGATGCTGCATTTGATGAACGAAGTGGCCCCAGGCATCCCCGTGATATTTATCGACACGGGGTATCACTTTCCTGAAACCTACGCCTTTGTGGATGCTTTAACAGAGCGATTAGCGCTGCGCTTAAATGTATATCGATCGGCCCTCTCTGCCGCTTGGCAAGAGGCGCGCTATGGCAAGCGTTGGGAGCAAGGGCGCGAAGCCATTGAAGCGTATAACGAAGAAAACAAAGTGGCACCCATGCAGCAAGCGCTAGAAGAATTAAAGGTGGGTACTTGGTATTCCGGAGTACGCAGAAGCCAAGCTGCTAGCCGCGCACATTTAGGCGTCGTGGCTAGCCAATGGGGGCGTTTCAAAGTGCATCCCGTGGTGGATTGGACAGATCAACAAGTGTACCGCTATTTGACGCAACATCAGCTGCCTTATCACCCCCTCTACGAAGAGGGGTATATCAGCATTGGGGATTGGCACACCACACGAGCTTTAAAAGATATCGACAATGAAGAAGAGGCACGTTTTTTTGGTTTGCTACGCGAGTGTGGTTTACATGACATCACAGAGGATAGCAGGAATAAAAACTAATGATTTTATTTGGACCTTAACATGACATTACTAGCACCTAAAAAGACGCATTTGCAGCAGCTTGAAGAAGAGGCCATTTACATCATTCGTGAAGTGGCAGCGGAGTTTGAAAACCCCGTGATGCTGTATTCCATAGGCAAAGATTCCACGGTGATGCTGCATTTAGCCAGAAAAGCGTTTGCGCCAGGAAACTTGCCATTCCCTTTGTTGCACGTGGATACAAACTGGAAGTTTAAGCAGATGATCGAGTTTCGCGATCGCACTGTGCAACGTTTAGGGCTGAAGCTGTTGGTGCACACCAACCCAGTAGGTATTGAACACAATATTGGGCCTTTTAGCCATGGCAGTGCTAAGCATACAGACGTGATGAAAACAGAAGCCCTGAAGCAAGCATTGAATAAATATGGTTTCGATGCTGCCTTTGGTGGTGCGCGCCGCGATGAAGAGAAATCGCGTGCTAAAGAGCGCATTTATTCCTTCCGTGATCGCTTTCACCGTTGGGATCCAAGGAACCAACGGCCTGAATTATGGCAAGTGTTTAACAGTAAGGTGGATAAGGGCGAAAGCATTCGCGTATTTCCTCTCTCTAACTGGACCGAGCTCGATATTTGGCAGTACATCTACCTTGAGCAGCTAGATATCGTGCCACTGTATTTTGCTGCCAACAGGCCTGTGGTGGAGCGCGATGGCGCCCTCATTATGGTGGATGATGAACGCCTGCCTTTATTGCCAGGTGAAGTGCCGCAAATGAAGCAAGTGCGCTTTCGCACACTAGGGTGCTATCCGTTAACAGGTGCGGTGGCGTCCACAGCGGTGACACTGCCAGAGATTATTCAAGAAATGTTATTGGCTCGCACTTCTGAACGCCAAGGAAGAGTGATCGATCATGATGCGTCGGCGTCGATGGAACAGAAAAAAAGAGAAGGCTATTTTTAGGAGGCAGTATGTCGCACGTATCCACGTTGCTTAATGATGATATTTTGGCTTATTTGCACCAACATGAAAATAAAGACCTGCTGCGTCTACTTACCTGTGGCAGTGTGGATGACGGTAAATCCACGTTGATAGGACGGTTGTTATACGATTCAAAAACCGTGTTTGAAGACCACTTAAGCGCCTTGCAAGCAGACAGCGACAGAATAGGTAATGCAGGCACAGAGTTAGACCTTGCCTTGTTAGTAGACGGCCTTGCGTCAGAACGAGAGCAAGGAATTACCATTGATGTGGCTTATCGTTTTTTCACCACGGACAAACGAAAGTTCATTATTGCTGACACACCAGGGCATGAACAATACACCCGCAATATGGCCACAGGCGCTTCCACGGCTAACCTTGCCATTGTGATGGTGGATGCACGAAAAGGCGTGTTAGCACAAACACGCCGCCATAGTTTTATTTGCCATCTATTAGGGATTCGTCACATTGTGGTGGCGGTGAATAAAATGGATTTAGTACATTACTCGGCGGAGGTCTTCGAGCGTATCAAGCACGAGTACCAACAGCTGGCGCAGCAGCTTGGTGTGGATAGTGTGTATTACGTTCCAGTGTCTGCTTTACAGGGTGATAACGTCGTTCAACGCAGTGACAACATGCCTTGGTATGAAGGTGAAGCTTTGCTGCAGGTATTGGAAGAAGTAGAGGTGCACCGTGATCAAAACCTCGCCCAAGTGCGTTTCCCTGTGCAATATGTAAACCGCCCGCACAGCGATTTCCGTGGTTATTGCGGCAGTTTAGCCAGTGGTATGTTGCATGCTGGGGATGAAGTGATGGTGCTGCCGTCGCGCGTGAAAAGCCGCATTGAAGGAATTCACACTTACGCAGGCACAGTGCCCACTGCTTACCCAGGTGATGCGATTACGTTGACGTTAACAGATGAGGTGGATATAGCACGTGGGGATGTGTTAGTGCGTGCGGATGAGGCGCCATTGTTGGGGCAACGTTTTACGGCACATTTGGTGTGGCTCAACGAACAAGCACTGGTGCCAGGGCGCGAATACGCCATCAAAATTGGTAGCCGTAGCTCCCACTGTGTTGTGCATCAAGTGGTGGAAGAGTACGACATTAATACCATCACCGCTAAGGCTGAGCGTGATGACGAAGGGCTAGCTTTAAATGCCATTGCCTTGTGTGACATTGAAACCGTGGAGCCAGTGCTCATTGAAAGCTATCAAACGCATCCCGGTACAGGCGCTTTCATTCTTATTGATCGCTTCACCAACATGACGGTGGCAGCGGGCATGGTGCAGCGTGCTGAGGCCCGTTCAACAGCGCAAAACAATATTGTCTGGCATGAGCATGCCGTAAGCCGTGCTCAGCGTGCTGCACGTAAACGTCAACAGCCACGGTTGCTGTGGTTTACTGGCTTAAGTGGTGCGGGCAAATCCACCCTAGCGAATGCTGTGGAGGTGGCTTTGTACGAGCGCGGCATGCATACCTTCTTGTTAGATGGCGACAATGTGCGTCATGGCCTCTGTGGTGATCTCGGTTTTTCTGCTACAGACCGCAGTGAAAACCTGCGCCGAGTAGGTGAGGCCGCCAAGCTGTTGGTGGATGCAGGGTTAATTGTATTGAGTGCCTTTATATCGCCCACCCAACAAGATCGCGAAGCATTACGTGCCTTGTTTCCTGAAGGTGAATTTGTAGAAGTGTTTGTGGACGCCCCATTGGGCGTGTGTGAAGAACGTGACCCTAAAGGGTTGTATAAAAAGGCAAGAGCGGGCGACATTAAAAACTTTACCGGTATCGATGCACCCTACGAAGCACCGAGCAAGCCTCATGTGTATCTAAACACAGCACAACAAACGGTGGAGGAGTGTGTAGCAGCGGTGCTCGATTATCTACAAGCACTGCCCTAAAAAGTTGACGCACGGCTCGGCGGTGTGATGATTGGCGGGGGCCTCTGTAACACACCGCCGCGGCTGTGCACTATTAATAATCAGGCCGTTGGCTCATGGGCATTTCACAGAGATCTTCAATGATACAGCTGCCGCAACGTGGTGTGCGTGCCACACAAGTATAGCGGCCGTGTAAAATCAACCAGTGATGCGCGTCGCGCTTGTATTCGGCAGGAATGAGCCGATCCAAACGTTTTTCTACTTCTAATACCGTTTTCCCAGTGGCTAAGCGCGTGCGGTTAGACACGCGAAAAATATGTGTGTCCACGGCAATGGTAGGGTGGCCGAATGCGGTGTTGAGCACCACGTTAGCTGTTTTCCTGCCTACGCCCGGTAGCGCTTCTAAATCTTTACGATTGTCGGGCACCTCGCTGTTATGCAACTCAATAAGCATTTTGCAGGTTTTAATCACGTTTTCTGCTTTGGTGTTATACAGGCCAATGGTTTTGATGTACTCCTTGAGCCCTTCCACGCCAAGCGCATAAATAGCTTCGGGTGTATTAGCCACTGGGAAGAGTTTATCCGTGGCTTTGTTGACGCCCACATCAGTGGCTTGCGCCGATAAAATCACGGCGATAAGCAACTCGAAATCACTGCTGAAATTAAGTTCAGTGGTGGGGTTAGGGCGCTGGGCCTTTAAGCGTTCAAAAATTTCTATTCGTTTTTGTCTGTTCATGCTGTGTTGTATCAATCAATCGTTGTGGAGGCCGCTAGCAGCCATGGCATTTTCCAGTGCCCGCTGTGCCACTGCGTTATCTGTGGCGAGTTTGGTAAGCGCCTGCTGTAGCCGGCGAAGTTGCTGAGAGTCGCCATTGGCCACGGCGGCAGCATATTTTTCTTGGGCCTCAGCCAACGCCAGTGCGGCGTGCGCAGCGTTGCGTTTTAAAGTGCCTAAACTAGGGCCCGTAGCGGCGATATTTTCTTTAGCCTGCTCCATCAATGCGGTGACTTGAGCACGGGCGGCTTCGGCTTGTTCGGCTAGCTTGGCAATCATAGTTTCCTGTTCACTGTAATCAGCCGGCTGGTGTTTCTGGGCGCGCTGTAAAGCGGCGGTTGCCTGCTTCCATTGGCTGTGCAGCGTTTGGTAGCGGGTTTTTGCTCGTTTTAACGCCAGTGCAAAATCGTCTTCTTGGTTCTCGTTAGTACGTATGGCTAAATTCGCAGCACGTTTTTTACGCTTGGCATCTCGTTCTGCTTTGTTGCGTGCAAGGCGCTCATTGCGGTTTTCATAACGGGTGCGCAGGTGCTGGCCTCTTACATGCCGTTCGGTGGGAGTAAGCGGTAAGGTGCTTACATCAATAATGTCTATACAGTCCACGGGGCAGGGCTCAACGCACAGTTCACAGCCAGAACATTCATCTACAATCACGGTATGCATTAGCTTGGCAGCGCCCATAATGGCGTCTACAGGGCAAGCTTGGATGCACTTAGTACAACCAATGCACTCGTCTTCTCGAATAAACGCGGTGCGAGGTTGAGGATAGTGCACACCCCGTGTGTGATCTAATGCTATGGTGGGTTGCTGTAAAATAGAGGCCAATGCCGCTAGCGTATCGTCACCACCGGGTGGGCAGCGGTTATACAAGGCTTCACCGGCGGCCATTGCTTCGGCATAGGGGAGGCATCCCTTAAAACCACATTGTTCGCACTGGGTTTGCGGGAGCACATCGTTAAGTTGAGCTACTAAATTATCGCCGTTGCTCATGGGTGTCGTGATCGTCCTCTGTATCGTGCTGGGAAGTGTGGGATTGTCGCCTAGCTATTTGGTAGGGTGCTATGAGTAGCCCTATGGCAATAATCACCATTATTACTAAATGGGTGAACATGTTAACTCTCCTGCGATGTGGCAAAGAGCGTTGTGCAAGGTGCATAAGTATGGCAGAAGCTTCGTTTGATACAAGTTGTGGCTTACAACACTAACGTTTACGAAGCACTAGAAGGATGCCGCAACAGTAAAACTGATAATAATAAAGGGTTTGATGATGAAGTTTGAAGAATATAGAAAAATGGATGGCGTTGCTTTAGCAGAAGCGGTTCAAAAAAAAGAAGTGACACCAACAGAATTGCTAGAAGTGGCCATTCAGCGTGCTGAGCAAGTGAATCCAACCTTAAATGGTTTAATTATACCGCTGTATGAAGAAGGCAGAAAAAGTGCGCAGGCACCGGGGCCGGGTGCGCTTCACGGTGTGCCCATGTTGGCGAAAGACTACGGGCAAGAAATGAAAGGTGCTCCTCATTATATGGGCACCAAAGGTTTGAAACGCTTAGGGCGGGTGGCGGAAGAGGATTCAGAGTTAGTAAAACGCTGGCGGGAAGGGGGCTTGGTTATTTTTGGCCGCACCAGCACACCTGAATTAGCGATTAAAGCGATTACTGAACCTAAGGCATGGGGACCAACACGTAATCCTTGGAATATTAACCATACCCCCGGTGGTTCCTCTGGTGGCTCTTCAGCTTTAGTGGCTGCGGGTGTGGTGCCCATTGCTGGTGCAAACGATGGCGGTGGTTCTATTCGTATTCCTGCGGCCACCACTGGGCTGTTTGGTTTAAAACCAGGGCGTGGGCGTATTCCTTGGGGTGGCAAAATGACGGAGGCGATGCATGGCATGGCCATTAACCATGTGCTAACTCGCTCCGTTCGCGACAGCGCCATGATGCTCGACATTTCCCACGGTGAAGAACCCGGTAGTATGGCGCAGCTGGCTAAACCTGAAGATTCTTTTTACGCCGCCACACAAAAAGATGTGGGTAAATTAAAAATAGCGTTCAGCACGCGTTCGCCAGTGAATACCAAAGTGGATCCAGAAGCCATTAAGGCCGTAGAAAATGCGGTTAAGTTACTCACCGATTTAGGCCACCATGTGGAAGAGGCAGAGCCTGCGATTGATGGCGAAGAAATGATGCGCGCTTGGTTGCGTATGTGGTTTGTTAATTGCGCCACCACGGTAAATGAGCTGCGAGCTTCTGGGTTACGAGCAGATGACTTTGAAATAGATACCATGGTGATGGCTGCGGTGGGCAACAGCATCAGCGCCTCTGAATACGTGCAAGGGTATTATGATATCCAGCAATACGGACGCCAGTGGGACCACTTTATGCAAGGGTACGATTTTTGGCTAACCCCCACTTTAGGGATGCCACCTGCTGCTATTGGTGCCTTGGAAACCCCGCCTTTGCAGCAGAAAATGGCTAGCTTGGCCTTGAAAATGAAAGGTGGAGCCTTGCTAAAGCACACAGGGTTGCTAGAACGTTTAGCCCTTGAAAACTTGCAGTACACACCTTACACACAAATGGCGAATGCCACGGGCGTACCAGCGATGTCGGTGCCGCTTCACTGGTGTGAAAATGGCTTGCCTCTGGGGGTTCAATTTATGGGTGTGCACGGCGATGAAGCTAAACTATTAAGTTTGGCGGCACAATTAGAGCAAGCCCAACCATGGTTTGATAAGGTGCCTGCTGAATTATGAGGCGTTGTATTCTAGTGCAATAAAATTAGAATGAAGTGGTAATAGCGTGCAGGCTCTAAAAGGAAGTTCGCTTTTGGGCCTGCATTTTTTTTGGCAAAGAAAGTAAGGCCCAACCATGTTTGCAAAAAACCGAGTGTTTGTTATATCCGCCAGTCTTATATTTATGCTTGTATTGGTGGGAGCCTTTGTACCAGAGCAATTTGGTTATTGGGCGGGTAAAGCACAACGTGTGGCAGGCCAATATTTTGGTTGGTTGTACTTGGCGTCTATTTTCTTTTTTATCTTGTTTTTGCTGTATTTAGCTTTCGGAAAATATGGAAAAGTAAGGTTAGGGGCGCAAGATAGCACGCCAGAATTCAGCTTTTTTTCATGGATGAATATGTTGATGTCGGCGGGCTTTGGCGTGGGTTTAGTGTTCTACGGCATGGCTGAGCCAATGATCCATTATCTTGATCCACCCCATCAGTTGGCTGAAGCCGGAACCGCTGAAGCGATGAACTTAGCGATGCAATATACCTATTTCCACTGGGGGTTGAGCCAATGGGTAGCCTTCGCCGTGGTAGGCTTAATTGTGGCTTTTTTCCAATTCAGGAAAGACAGAGCAGGCTTGGTATCGAATATGGTGGAGCCGGTTTTACGTAATGTGCCGGTGAAAATGCAAGAACCCATGCTCAACAGCCTTGATGTCTTAGCAGTAGTGGCCACAGTGATTGGTATGGCCACTTCTATCGGTTTGGGTGTGTTGCAAGTAAACGGTGGGCTAACTTATGTGTTTGGCTTTGGCGATACCGTGAAAGTGAAGTTGCTGATTATGCTGTGCCTTTTTAGCTGTTATATGCTTTCTTCCCTTACCGGTTTAGATAAGGGCATTAAAATACTCAGTAATTTTAATATGGCCTTAGCGTTTCTTTTCCTTGGTTATTTATTAGTAGTAGGGCCCACCGTATTTATTCTAGAAACCTTTGTTCATAGCTTAGGGGGTTATTTGAGTAATTTCGTCAATTGGTCTTTAACTGTGCCGCCTCAAGAAGACGGCACATGGATGAATCAATGGACGTTTTTCCTTTGGGCTTGGGTGATTGCGTGGTCGCCTTTTGTGGGCACTTTTATTGCGCGTATTTCCCGCGGCCGCACCATTCAAGAATATGTGTTTGGCGTACTCATTGTGCCGCCGCTGTTAGCTTGTATGTGGATAGCGATTGTCGGTGGCTCAGCCTTTCATATGGAAATGAACGGTGTAGCTACTTTGGCGGCCAACGTGCAAGAAAACATGACACACGCCATGTTCGATCTGTATAGCAATATGAAATTTAGCATGCTGTTGTCGATCATCACTTTGATGCTAGTGTTTACATTTTTGGTGACATCAGCAGACTCCGCATCCTATATTGTGTCGCAAATGACAGACCACGGGTCGCTAAACCCACCTCTTTATAAGCGCATTACTTGGGGCGTGTTGCTCTCTGCAATTTGTTTGACGCTACTAGCCACGGGTGGGTTGGGCGCATTACAAACGGCCTCTTTATTGGTGGCAGTGCCTTTTATTGTGGTGCTATTCATCATGGCTTGGGTATTAATGGTCGAGTTGGCAGAAGATCGCCGCTTGGCGTTGTATGATTTATATCACCAAAATGAAGGCACACCTGTGGGGGCCGATATTTACGAAGCGGATGAAATTGGTACACCTCCCGTGGAGGAGCGGATTAAGCGCCGTATGGTGTTGAAAAAGCCGCGTTTAAAATAGGTTATTCTGATACTATCAAGAGTATTTGTAGAGCTGCCTTGGTGGGCGGCACACGTTAGCTAATGGAGATAGACAAGGTGAGCAACGACCGCGTTATTATTTTTGATACGACCTTGCGTGATGGCGAGCAAAGCCCTGGCGCATCGATGACGAAAGAAGAAAAACTGCGCATTGCTAAAGGGCTTGAGCGGTTGGGTGTGGATGTTATTGAAGCGGGTTTTGCTATTGCAAGTTTAGGCGATTTTGATGCTGTAAAAACCATTGCCGACACCATCCAAGACAGCACCATTTGTAGCTTAGCACGTGCCATGGATGCAGATATTGATAGGGCTGCAGAGGCCTTAGCTGGCGCTAACTCTGGCCGTATCCATACCTTTATTGCTACCAGCCCCATTCATATGGAGTACAAACTACGTATTTCCCCTGATGAGGTAGTGGAGCATGCCGTACGTGCAGTAAAACGAGCACGTTCGAAGTGTGGCGATGTGGAGTTTTCCTGTGAAGATGCAAGCCGTTCGGAAATAGATTTCCTGTGCCGCATCGTGGAGGCCGCTATTGATGCCGGTGCCACCACCATTAACTTGCCAGATACGGTTGGTTACGCCATTCCTGAAGAATATGCATATTTGGTGCGTCAAATTCGAGAGCGCGTTCCTAATGCTGATAAAGCAATTTTCTCTGTGCATTGCCACAACGATTTGGGTTTGGCGGTGGCTAACTCTTTGGCGGCGGTGGCTGCAGGTGCACGTCAAGTTGAATGTACAATTAATGGTTTAGGTGAGCGCGCGGGTAACGCAGCCTTAGAAGAAATTGTGATGGCGATTAAAACCCGTGAGGATGCCTTAGGTGTTCACACCCGCATTAATACGCCACATATTTTGAGTACTTCACGCATGGTATCAAGCATCACAGGCTTCCCGGTGCAGCCGAATAAAGCCATTGTGGGTGCTAACGCGTTCGCGCATGAATCAGGCATTCACCAAGATGGCGTATTAAAGCATCGCGAAACCTATGAAATTATGACCGCGCAAGATGTGGGTTGGAACACCAACCGCATGGTGCTAGGTAAGCACTCCGGCCGTAACGCTTTCCGCAGCCGTTTGGAAGAACTTGGCATCGGCATTACTGATGAAGAAGTGTTGCGTGAAACGTTTGCTCGTTTTAAAGAACTTGCCGATAAAAAGCACGAAGTGTTCGATGAGGATTTACAGGCACTCGTGAGCGATACGCTCTCTGATACTGCACACGAATATTATCAGCTGGTGAGTTTGGAAGTAACTAGCCGCACGGGCGAAACACCTGTGGCTAAGCTGGTGATTACCGCAGGGGGTGAAGAGCAAGAGATTTCATCCGAAGGATCAGGCCCTGTAGATGCTACGTTTAAGGCCATTGAATCTTTCGCCCAATCGGGGGCTAACTTACAGCTGTTCTCAGTGAATGCTATTACCCAAGGAGCAGATTCCCAGGGTGAAGTGACGGTACGTTTAGAGCGCGGTGGCCGTGTTATTAACGGTAACGGAACGGATACTGATATTGTGATGGCTTCAGCCCGTGCTTACTTAAACGCGTTAAACTTGTTACGCGATAACCAAGTAAAAGCACACCCACAGCAGTAAAATATTAAAGGCAAACAAAAACGCCGCCTTGGGTTTACCTCGGCGGCGTTTTTGTTGGGGTGTGCTTTAGGCTTTAAAAGAAGCCGCTATTTTGAGTGCTCTTACACGGTGCTCAAAATCATAGAAATCACAGGTGAAAATAACTTCATCAGCTTGCGTGCTTGCCACGAGGGCTTCTAATTCCCGCTTAACTTTATCGGGGCCGCCAATGAGCGCCTTGCCGTGCATCGCTAGCACAGCTTGCCGCTCGCGTGGGTTCCATAAAGGCTCCATGTCTTCAATGGGCGGCTGCATGCGTAACCTGCCCCCACGAATAAGAGACAAAGTGCGCTGTAGTGACGTGGTGGCTAGAAAGCTAGCTTCTTCATCGGTGTCAGCGGCTAATAATGGTGCCGCCACCATCACGTGTGGCTTATCTAGATGCTCCGATGGCTGGAAGTTTTCGCGATAAATTTGCAGGGCTTGATGCAGCATGGCCGGTGCAAAATGCGAGGCAAAAGAATAGGGCAAACCGCGCATTGCTGCGAGTTGCGCACTAAATAAACTAGAGCCTAGTAGCCAAATAGGCACTTGAGTGTTGGTGCCAGGGCGAGCAAACAAACGTTGCTCGGGCTGCTCTGGGCCAAATAGTTGCTCTAGCAAAGCCACTTGTTCTGGGAATTCGTTAACGTTTTCTTGGCTGTGGCGGCGTAGAGCTCTTAAGGTGAGCTGGTCACCACCTGGTGCACGGCCAAGGCCAAGATCAATGCGGTTAGGGTAAATGGTGGCCAGTGTGCCGAAGTTTTCTGCCACCACTAAAGGAGCATGGTTAGGCAGCATAACACCACCTGCGCCAACGCGAATGTGTTTGGTGGCGCCAGCTATATGCCCAATGAGCACAGCCGTAGCGGCACTAGCAATGCCATCCATGTTGTGGTGCTCTGCTAACCAAAAGCGTTTGTAGCCGAGTTGTTCAGCTTGTTGCGCAAGGGTAACAGAGTGAGCAATAGCTTCTGCTTCGGTGCCTTGGTCGGTAACGGGGGCCAAGTCTAAAACTGAAAATGCAATATCTTGAAGCATGGAGGTATCGTCCTATGTACGTGGCAAGTGAAAACAAACGCTGTGTGATAGTAGTAGATGGGGGCAAAAGAGGGTTTTTCAACCGCTCTTTTGCCTCGAGTGCGTTAGGCTAAGCGCCAAGGGAGGGTGTCGCCGCCTTGCCAAGGGGTGAACTCAACTCCATCAATGTGTTGCTCGGTAGGGATGGTCCAAGGTTCTTTTACTAGGGTAACGGTATCAGTGTTTTCTGGTAAACCGTAAAAAGCAGGGCCAAATTGGCTTGCAAAGGCTTCTAGTTTATCGAGCGCATCGTGGGCATCAAAGAAGCTCGCATATAAGGGCAAAGCAGCAGGTGCGGAGTAGCACCCTGCGCAGCCGCAGGCAGCCTCTTTGGCATTGCGTGCGTGGGGAGCGGAGTCGGTACCTAAAAAGAACTGCGGGTGTCCTTCAAGTACCACTTTCTGGATAGCTTCTTGGTGTTCGCGCCGCTTCAGAATAGGAAGGCAATAGTGGTGTGGACGAACCCCGCCTACTAATAAATCGTTGCGGTTTAGCATTAAATGCTGAGGCGTTACCGTGGCGGCTGTGAGAGCATCTTGGGCAGCCACAAAATCCACACCTTCTTTCGTTGTAACATGCTCGAAGACGATTTTTAAAGCAGGGAAACGCGTGCGTATAGCGGACAGGTGGCGATCAATAAAATATTTTTCGCGGTCGAAGATATCAATATGATCATCAGTTACCTCGCCATGCAGCAGCAAAGGAATGCCATGCTTTTCTAGTGCTTCGTAGAGTGGGTAAATGTTGGCTGGGTCTGTTACGCCACTGCTGGAGTTAGTGGTGGCGCCGGCAGGGTATAATTTAGCCCCAAAAATTATGCCGCTTGCTGCCGCCTCGGCAATATGCTGCGGCGTGGTGTCATCAGTAAGGTACAACACCATTAGAGGCTCGAACCCCACCCTATCGGGCTTAGCCGCTAGAATGCGTGTGCGATAAGCCTCCGCATCGGTGTGCGTAATAATAGGTGGGGTAAGGTTAGGCATAATAATGGCACGGTGAAACACCTGTGCCGTAGCGGGCACAGTGCCGCTGAGTACAGCGCCATCGCGCAAATGTAGGTGCCAATCATCAGGACGAATGATGGTGAGTGTCTTGGTCATAGTGGGCTCGTAAAATTAAGCGTTAATTTCAGCAGATAGTGGCTCTAAATCCGAGGCAGTGGTGGGACGCACTACGCGTGCCACTTCTTGGCCGTCTTTTAGTAAAATAAGGCTTGGCCATAGTTTTACTTTATAATGGCGGCCTAGTGGGCGGCCTTTGCCATCTTCCACTGTGATGTGTGTCACATGGCTATGCTGCTGTAGAAAGTTGCTAACAGGCGTAAGCGCTGCTTGGCAATGGCCACACCAGTCTGTGCCAAAGTTAAGTAGGGTCAAGCCGTTGCGTGCTTCTACTTCGGCCAATGCTGGCGCTTCGGTGTTGTACTGATACATCACAGTCTCCTCAAATCAAGTGAGGGTTAGATTACCACAGATGCGGCGCAGATGAACCAAACCAGCGCAGAGTAGAATGCGCATTAACAAGCGAGGGCGCTAAGGTGGAAGTGCATTTGCTCAATGGCTTAAAATAAGCAACACTGTGCGCCGTTTCCATCCACACAGGGTGGCGCAAATGAGAGGAAGCGATGAATTCAGCCACTTTCTTTTGGCATGACTACGAAACTTGGGGCATTCACCCAGCGCAAGACAGGCCTGCCCAGTTTGCTGGGGTTCGCACTGATGCGCAACTTAATGTAGTAGGCAAACCTGTTTTACTTTATTGTTCCCCCACGCCCGATTACTTGCCCAGTGTGGAAGCCTGCTTAGTTACCGGTATTACGCCTCAAGAGGCGCTTGAAAAAGGAATGAGCGAAGCGGCTTTCATTGCTCGTATTCACGCTGAAATGGCGCAGCCTAATACGTGTACGGTGGGGTATAACAGCATCCGTTTTGATGATGAATTTACACGTAATATCTTATTCCGAAATTTTTACGACCCCTACGCGCGGGAATGGCAAAACGGTAATAGCCGCTGGGATTTGATTGATGTGGCACGACTCTGCTATGCATTGCGCCCAGAAGGGGTGCAGTGGCCTGTGCGTGAAGACGGCGCGGTGAGTTTTAAGCTAGAAGAGTTAACGGCAGCGAATGATATAGAGCACGAGGGTGCACACGATGCACTGAGTGATGTTTATGCCACTATTGAATTTGCCCGCTTATTACGTAAAGCACAGCCAAAGCTATTTGAATATGCCTTGGGCTTGCGCCATAAAAACACAGTGCAAAAGCTTTTAGATGTGCACAAACAAGTGCCTGTGGTGCATGTGTCTGGCCGTGTGCACGCCAGCAGGCATTGCGCAGGTTTCGTGATGCCTTTGCTGCCGCACCCAAGCAACAAAAACAGCGTGATTGTGTTTGATTTATACCAAGACCCAAGCGAGTTATTGCGTTTGTCGGCGGAGGAAATACGCACGTTGATGTTCACCCGTACTGAAGATTTACCGGAGGGCGTGGAGCGCCCCGCGGTAAGGGAAGTACGCGTGAACCGATCGCCCATGGTAGCGCCCGCTAGTGTGGTGGATGAGCACACGGCCGAACGTTTGGGTTGGGATTTAGCCTTGTTCCGCGAACGTTGGCGAATGCTGCGTAACGATCCGCATTTGCGTGGTAAATTACTGGAGGTTTTCTCTCAATCGCCGTTTGCTGAAGGCGGTGATGAAAACCTAGACCCTGAATTGAGTTTATACAGTGGGCCGTTTTTTAGCCCGCAAGACCAACAATTAAGGCGGCAAGTAACACAAACGGATGGGCCATCATTAGCCACTTTGCAGCTTCCCTTTGAAGACGACCGCCTGCCTGAATTATTATGGCGCTATCGCTGCCGTAATTTCCCACAAACTTTGTCTGCGCAAGAGAAAGAAGATTGGTACGCCTTTTGCCGAGCACAGCTTACTCATCCTGAAGGCCGCAATATAAGTGGCTTAAGGCGAGAGTTAGCACAGCGAAGCTTAGCGGCGAATAGCGCAGAAGAGCGTCATCTTTATTCTGAACTGATAGATTACATTAATAGCGTTGCCAAGGAAGTAGGCTTAGCTTGAACCTAAAGTAAATAACGTAAGGGTTTTGTTATGAATACCACTGAGCAACCGGCGTGGCAGTTGCTGCCAACGGCGACTGATTACTGTGTTCCCGTTAAAGCGTTGAAAGCTGCAACAGAGCGTGCAGAGGGTGGGGTGTCTTTACTTATTCTGCCAGCACTAGGTGTTAGTGTAAGTTATTACACTCCCTTAGCGGAAGCGTTGCAAACAGCAGGGCATGATGTGTATTTGGTGGAACAGCGCGGCCATGGTGAGAGTAGTGTGCGTGCCTCTCGCAACGTAAATTATGGTTTTCGCGAGATGCTAGAAGATATTGATACGGCTGTTAAGTTTGCGCGTGAGCAAAGCCCTGAGAAAGGTGTGTTTTTATTAGGGCACAGCTTGGGCGGGCATTTAAGCTGCATGTATGCAGGTTGGCGCGGCGTGGAAGCTGTGGACGGTGTGATCCTTGTAGCGTGTGGTACACCATGGATTAAGGCTTACAAGGGAATAGATGCCATGCGTATTCGTGCCTTGTATCACTTAATCCCCGTGAGCCAACGTTTATTAGGTTATTACCCTGGCGATAAGATAGGGTTTGGTGGGCGTGAAGCGCGCACCATGATGGCAGATTGGCGCGAAATGGCCGGCAAAAACCGTTATTTAGCCCGTGGCATGAAAGTTAATTTTGAAAACGGTATTCGTAAATATAAGGGCCGTGTACTCACTGTACGTATGACAGATGATAGCTTTGCTGAATCTGATGCCGTGGCAGCGGTGTGGCAAAAGTTTAGAAAAGCACGACGCTCTCATCGTTTGTTTGATGAGAAAAACTTAGGCACTGCAGCAGACCATTTCCGTTGGGCACGCAGGCCAGAAGCTGTGTGCATTAATGTGAATTCATGGGTGCGTGACAGCGAAGCAGGTAGGCGTGCAGAAGAATAAGTAGTAAAGAAGAAACGACAAACCCCAAAAAGTGTGGTGCACCTTTTGGGGTTTTTTATGCCTGTTAATCGTTGGCTGAAGTGCGAATGATGTGGTCAAAGGCACTCAGTGCGGCAGTGGCGCCGGCACCCATGGCAATTACAATCTGCTTATAGGGCACAGTGGTAACGTCTCCAGCAGCAAAGATACCAGGGATAGAGGTTTCTCCACGCTCGTTAATTACCACTTCGCCATGTTGGCTAAGTTCTACGGTGTCTTTGAGCCAATCGGTGTTGGGCACCAAACCAATTTGGACGAAGACACCTGCTAATTCAACGGTGGTTTCTTCGCCTGTGGTGCGGTCTTTGAAAATTAAGCCATTGACGCGCTCACCATCGCCGGTGATTTCGGTGGTTTCGGCATTGGTGTAGATAGTAACGTTGGGCATAGAGCGAAGTTTCTTCTGCAATACTTCATCTGCCCGTAGCTGTGTGTCGAATTCAAGCAGTGTAACGTGCTCAACAATGTTGGCCAGATCAATGGCTGCTTCCACACCCGAGTTACCACCACCAATTACCGCCACTTTTTTGCCTTTAAATAAAGGTGCATCACAGTGCGGGCAATAAGCGACACCTTTGTTGCGGTACTCTTGTTCGCCGGGAACGTTAACGTTTCTCCAACGTGCTCCAGTGGCTAAGACGACTGTTCTTGCCTGTAAACTCGCACCTGATTCAAATTCTACTTGGTGGTAGCGGTTATCGCCGCCAGCAGGAATCAGCTTGCTCGCTGTTTGCAAATTCATGATATCCACATCGTAGTCGCGCACGTGCTCCTCGAGCTCTACGGCTAAGCGTGGGCCATCAGTGGCTTGTACGGAAATAAAGTTCTCAATGGAGGAGGTGTCTAGCACCTGGCCACCAAAACGTTCCGCAGCTACGCCCGTATTAAAACCTTTGCGCACAGCATAAATAGAGGCTGCAGCGCCCGCAGGGCCACCGCCCACCACTAGTACATCAAAGGGGGCTTTTTCATTCATGCTTGCGGCGGCACGATCCGCAGCACCTGTGTCCACTTTGGCGAGAATTTCTTCTACACCCATACGGCCAGAGGCAAAATTTTCACCGTTTAAAAACACGGTGGGTACTGACATGATTTGGCGCTCATCCACTTCATCTTGGAATAAAGCACCATCAATAGCATCGTGGCGGATGTTAGGGTTGAGCACCGCCATGAGGTTGAGCGCTTGCACCACATCTGGACAGTTTTGGCACGACAAGGAGTAGTAGGTTTCGAAGTGAAACTCACCCTGTAAGTTTTTTACTTGCTCAATGACTTCGTCGCTTAAGCGCGAAGGGTGGCCGCCCACTTGTAATAACGCCAATACGAGGGAAGTGAACTCGTGCCCTAAGGGAATGCCCGCAAAAAATAAAGCTATAGGCTCGTCTGGGCGCGTTAGCTGGAATGAAGGCTTGCGCGGGTTATCACCGTCTTCACGGAGCGTAATATGCTCAGACATGCCGGCAATTTCAGTTAAAAGTGTTTGTAGCTCTTTCGATTTATCGCTGCTGTCTAGGGACGCTACTATTTCAAATGGAATAGTGATGCGCTCCATATAGGCTTGTAATTGTGCTTTTAAATCAGCGTCTAACATTATGCGTCTCCATGAAAAACATTGATGGGAAGCTAATAAAAAGGGAGCATTGTTGGTCATGGTTAACTCGGTTAACCATTTGCAAACCCGCTCCCCAATACAGTGTTTAGCACTGTTCTCATGCACCGTTAGCATGCTAACGATGCATGAGATGTAGCAACCTTAGATTTTACCTACTAGGTCTAAGGATGGCTTTAGTGTTGCTTCACCTTCTTTCCACTTAGCTGGGCACACTTCGCCTGGGTTGGCTTCAATGTACTGGGCAGCTTTTACTTTGCGTAGTAATTCGCTTGCATCACGGCCGATACCGCCATCGTGAAGTTCAACGATTTTGATCTGGCCTTCAGGGTTGATCACGAAAGTACCACGCTCAGCTAAACCAGCCTCTTCAATGAGTACCTGGAAGTTGCGGGAAATAACGTGCGTTGGGTCACCGATTAATGGGTACTTCACTTTGCCAATGGCTTCTGAAGTATCGTGCCAAGCTTTGTGAGAGAAGTGGGTGTCGGTGGACACGCCGTAAACTTCAACGCCTAGCTTTTGGAACTCCTCGTAGTGATCAGCAAGGTCTTCAAGCTCGGTAGGGCAAATAAAGGTGAAGTCTGCAGGGTAAAAGAACACAACAGACCACTTGCCTTTGAGGTCTTTTTCAGACACTTCAATGAACTCACCGTTTTGGAAAGCGGTGGCGTTAAAAGGTAAAATTTCTGTATTAATCAAGGACATTATATAAACTCCTTTCGAGAGAATGGGTGACTACACTGCTTAGAGTAGCGAACCATTGCTCATTGGTAAATTTAATTGTTTGCATTGCAGCGATAGTGGTTTTGTATCGCTATATGGTACTAGCAACCATCTGGTTGGTTAGCCATTTAGCAAGGAACATCATGCCTTCTAACGGCAGAGCTTGCATCCTTTAGTAGCGATAGGCATTAGTTATGGGGGCGTTAGTAGAAAATTCAAGGGCAGTGGCGCTGGGTTAGCGCCACTGGGTTACTAATTCTAGCGCAGAGTGATCGCCCGCACTGAAACGTTGGAAATCCTCCACTAACTCGGCGGAACGCGCCATGGTGTCTCCCCATGCAGCGATACGCTTGTTATCGTCCATATTAATGAAATCGTGCCGGTCGGGTATGCGGCCTTGTGGCAGGGATGCGAGCCATTCATCGGTGGGGCATAGCATCACCACATTATCGAAGTTTTCTGGACGCGGCTTGCGCCACGTGATGGATTTATCAAACCAGCCTGGGGTAATGGCGGGGTAAAAGTGGGGATAGAGCACAATGCCTTCTTCGGCGAAGGGAATATCAAAGTGATAATCCGTTACGCCACCATCGTAATACATGCCTGGTGCTGCATCGGGTATGTTCGGCACACCTTCTAGCACAAGGGGGATGGAGCCTGAGGCTGTAATGGCCTTGCGAATATTCTGCGGGGTGAGGCTCACCGTTTGAGTGGGCAATACGGGCCATTGTGTGAAGGGGCCAGGTTCGCCTTCAGGGTGAAACACCACACGTTCGAAAAAATAGCCAAGCCAGCGGCGTGAAATACCGTTCGCCACTGCAGCGCCCACTAGCCCCACTGTTTGTGCGGCACGGTTGTTTAAGCTGCTGAGGTTTTTAGCGCGCGAGGCCACCACATGTAATTTAATGTGCGGGTTAGTGGCGGCAGCGGTGCTGGTGGCTTCATCAGGGTAAATAACATCGAGAAGCCCCATGGAGTGCTCTGTTATTTCTGCCGTGGTCATGTCTTTGTGGTAGCAAATATGCTGATAAGCATGAGCAAAATCAGCCGAGGCTTTGGCGGGATTAGGGTGGGCGAAGCAAGCAAAACGCCAAGCCCCTGCAGAACTGCCCACAATATGGAGCGGTTTTTCACGTGCCGAGAAATATTCGCCAAAAATGTATTCGTCTAATTTGGCTAGGCTTAGCCACTTAGGCCCACCACTAGCACCTACCATGGCGCTAATATGGTGGGGGGATAATCCGTTTTGTTTAATATGAGCGTAGGCGGTGGGGCCCGCCATCACTCTTAATGCTTTGGCCATACTAACTTACAACCATTCCTGGGGTGGCACCTTGGTCTGGGCTTAAAACAAAAATATCTTCACCGCCTGGGCCCGCGGCAAGAATCATGCCCTCAGAAACGCCAAATTTCATTTTGCGTGGGGCGAGGTTGGCTACTACTACAACATGCTTGTCGATGAGTTCTTCTGGGGTATAGGCAGCTTTAATGCCGGCAAACACATTGCGCTCACCGAGTTCGCCCACATCTAGGGTGAGTTGTAATAGGCGATCAGCGCCTTCCACATGGTCAGCTTTGATGATGCGTGCCACACGTAGTTCCACCTTGGCGAAATCATCAATAGAAATGTATTGCTCTTCTTCAGTTGCCACATCGGCCTCCTTGGTAGTGTCTTGTTCAGCGCTTTCTTTGGCTGCTTGCATGAGGGCATCGAGATGTTTTTTATCAATGCGCTGCATCAAGGGCTTAAAGCGCTTTAGGGTATGGTTTTGCAGGGTGCTATCAACATCGGCCCAAGTGAGCGGCTCAATGTTTAAGAAGGTCTCTGCTTGGCTAGCCAGTTCAGGCAGAACGGGCTTAAGGTACAGCACGAGTAAGCGGAACACGTTAATGGCTGTGCTGCACACTGCTTGCACCTTAGCTTCTTGGCCTTCTTGTTTAGCCAAGGCCCAGGGTGCCTGTTCGTTGATGTAATGGTTGGCGTTATCGGCAATGGTCATGATAGTGCGCATGGCGCGGCCGTATTCGCGCTTTTCGTAAGCCTCAGCAATCTGTACGGCAGCTGCCTGCGCTTCTTCAATCAGTGCCTTGTTGTCAAAATCGGCGCTGAGCACGTTGTCGTTGTCGCGGCGCACAAAGTTGGCGGTGCGGCTTGCGATGTTAACCACTTTACCAACGAGGTCTGAGTTAACTCTCTGCATGAAATCGTCGAGGTTTAAATCGAGGTCGTCTACGCTAGCGGTGAGCTTCGCGGCAAAATAATAACGTAGATATTCTGGGTCTAAGTGCTCTAAATAAGTGCGTGCCTGAATAAAGTTGCCGCGGGATTTAGACATTTTCTCACCATTAATGGTGACGAAGCCGTGTACAAACACACCGCTAGGCAAGCGCAGCTGTGCGCCTTGTAACATGGCAGGCCAGAATAAGCCGTGGAAATTGATAATGTCTTTGCCGATAAAGTGGTAAAGCTCTGTATTAGAACCTTGCTCCCAGAAAGTTTTGAAATCTAAACCTTCGCGTTTGCAGTAGTTCTTGAAGCTGGCGATATAACCAATGGGAGCGTCGAGCCACACATAAAAATACTTGCCCGGTTGGCCAGGAATTTCAAAACCAAAATAAGGTGCTTCGCGGCTAATGTCCCACGGCTGTAAACCGTCATCAACCCACTCTTTTAGTTTGTTGGCCACGCTAGCTTGCAAGGTGCCGCTGTTTATCCAAGAGCTTAAAAATTCAGTGAATTGTGGGAGGTCGAAAAACAACTGGATGTTTTTCTTTGTAACAGGAGGCTTGCCGCTTACCGTGGAAATAGGGTTGACCAGTTCATTAGCATTGTAGGTGGCACCACAGGCTTCACAGTTATCGCCGTATTGGCCCTCAGCATTACAGTGGGGGCAATTACCGCGCACAAAACGATCGGCCAAAAACATTTTCTTTTCTTCGTCGTAAAGCTGCGTAATCTCCTTTTCTACGATATAACCAGCTTCTAGGTTGCGCAGGTAAATCATTTCGGAGAGTTCGCGGTTTTCTTCACTGTGGGTGGTGTAGTAGTTGTCGTAATTAATGTGGAAACCGGCGAAATCTCTTTCGTGGTCCGCTTTCACATCGGCAATCAGCGCTTCTGGTGTTTGCCCCATTTCTTGAGCTTTCAACATAATGGCCGCGCCATGGGCATCATCGGCACAAACGTAAATGCAGTTTTCGCCACGCATTTTTTGGAAGCGCACCCAGATGTCAGTTTGGATGTGTTCCAACATGTGGCCTAAGTGAATAGGGCCATTTGCATAAGGAAGGGCGCTTGTAACCAAAATATTGCGAGGTGTTGTCATTGCAAAGAAATCCATAGCCGTTGAAAAGGAGGGACATGATACTCTGTATAGGCAGTTTTTTCATGTGTGCTGCCGTATTGGTATATGCAGGGTATGATACGTTTTTTTTATGGGAGGGGTGTAGCAATGTCAGCAGAGTTAGATGAGTTAACCATTCGTTTAAATAGTGAAACCGCCACCATTGCGTGGACGGAGTTACAGCGTTTCTTTGCCCAAGGGCGTACACTGCATATCTCACCCACCTTAGATTTGGTGCAAGTGGCCAAGGCGCTTGTTGAAGATGATACAGAGCGCATGACACCTTGGGTGGAACAAGAATTAGTGCAAGCGGTTTCTGATGAGCAATCGAGAACGTGGTTAGAACAAGATGCAGTGGTGTGGTCGGTGGTTATTCCACCTTATGTGTTAGTACAGCCACAGCAATGAGCGCCGCTAGTGCTGCTACAAGGAGTAAGAATATGAACGTAACCCGTACTTTATTCGCAATGTTACTGATGTTAAGCCTGAGCTTGTCGTTTTCAGCCCATGCTTTAGATGTGGGTGATCTAGCACCAGATTTCGATTTGCCTAGTTCTGAGGGGGTTAATTATCGGTTGTCAGACTTTCGCGGCAAGCAAGTAGTGGTGTTGGCGTGGTTCCCAAAGGCGCTTACTTATGGATGCACTCAGGAATGTCAATCGCTTGCTTATAATGGTGATAAAATACGCGAGTTTGATGTGAGCTACTTTATGATTAGTGTAGACCCACTGCGTAAAAATATAGAGTTCGCAGAAAAAGTGGGTGCTGATTTCCCCTTGCTGAGTGATGAAAGCAAAGAAGTAGCAAAGGCTTATGAGGTGTTGAACTTCTTTGGTTTAGCTAAGCGCTACACCTTCTATATTGGTAAAGATGGCAAAATTTTAGCCATTGATCGACACATTAATCCATCTACTTCCGCTGAAGACATGATGGCTAAGCTAGAGCAGTTGAACGTGGAACGTGTAGCTACGGATAGCCAGTAAAGCATGACAGAGCCGTTTTCTGCTTTTGCCCCTCATTTTCAATGTTTGGAAAACAAACCCGAAGCACCTTGGGCACAATTGTTTTTCGCCCATGGTGCGGGCGCGGGGTGGGACTATGCCTGGATGGAGGCCATGAGTGCGTTGCTAGAACAGCAAGGCATTTGGGTGCGTCGTCTTGAGTTTCCCTATGCCCAATGGATGCGCGCTAACAGCCGTCGCAGGCCACCACAGCCAGTGCCTGAGCTAGTAGCCTATTATCGTGCGATTATTGCCGCACACCGCGATTCACAGTTGCCCTGTTATATCGGTGGTAAATCCTTAGGTGGACGTGTGGCTGTGATGGCTGCTGGCGATGAAGTGGACGGCGTGTTGGCGTTCGGTTACCCGTTTCATCCCGTCAAAAAGCCAGAGACATTGCGCTTGGCGCCTTTGCTGAACACGGCAAGGCCCGTGTTAGTGGTGCAAGGAGAACGCGACCCATTTGGCACGCATGCAGAGGTGCAGGGGTATGATTTGCCACCATTGGTTACCATGCAGTGGTTAACCGATGGTGATCATGATTGGAAGCCAAGAGTGGCGAGTGGTTGCACCCAAAAGCGCCATTGGCAGAAAGCCGCAGAGTTGTCTGCGGCTTTTATGCGCACCACAAAGGCCTGCAAACGCTAGCAAAAAGCGCTATTATGCGCCGAGTTTAATGTGGGCTATTTAGTTCTTTTCTGGTTTAGGGGTCACCCATAAGTGAATATTGCCTTCTACCACAACGGTATCGTCGCTACGTAAGCCGCGCACTTTCACTTTAACATCAGGGCCATTTTCCCAAGCGCCGTCTTCTACTTCAGCAATAACGCGAATATCAGAATCAGCTTTAGCAGTGTATTGCACATCCATGCCTTTGGGGATCCAGCGCAAATGGCTTGGGATCGACGCTTCAGCCACCACGCCCATAGCGAACTCTAAACCATTACAAATTGCGATAACGTGCACAGTACCAATGTGGTTTTCCACGGCTTTGCGTTTTTTAACGAGCGCTTCGCAATAGTTAGGGCGCAGCTCGGTAAGGCGTGGCCTCACCGTGGAGAAGTAGGGCGCTTTGCGGCAAATGGCGATAGAAAAAGCAGTTTTACCCCCCGGTAATTTGGCGAGTTTGTTGTACATTTTCATCACAGAATTAGTGGACGTGCTCATAAGGGCTCCCGATGCAAAATACAGAAGAAAGAGCGCCGAACCAGCGCTCACAAAAGAATGTGCGCAAGAGTAACACTATTTGGCGATGGTTTTGGGCCCTATTGTCGGGCAATTGGAGGGTTGAAGATAAAGATGAAGCAGTGTGGGAGGACGAAATGACGGTAGTGTGGAGCACTTGGCACGATGGGGTTACCTATGAGGTGCGTGAATACGACGACACAGTGCGTTTGTACGCTAACGGTGTACAACATTCCGAGTTTAATCGGCAGCGTTATGTAACAGGCAGCGTGTGGGATTTGCTCTGGCTACCTGCGTTTTTGGCGAAGGAAAAAAGCATTAAGCGGGTACTTATTTTAGGCTTAGGTGGTGGCAGTTCCATCCCGCCGCTGCGCTATTTTTTTGACCCAGAAGAAATAGTAGCTGTGGAAATGGATGAGTTTCATCTGCAGGTGGCGAAGGAACATTTTAAAGTGGCAGACATGGGGGTTGAAACTCATTGCGCTGATGCGGTGGAGTGGGTGAAAAACTATGATGGCCCGCCGTTTGATTTAGTGATCGAAGATTTGTTTTCTCCAGCGAATGTTACCGTTACCCGTGCTGTGCAGGCGAATAAACGTTGGTTGAAACAACTCGAGGAATTGGTGACGCCAAACGGTGTGCTAGTGATGAATTTTGGTGATAACGAAGAGTTTCAGCGTAGCGACGCGAGTAAAAAGCCTAACGGCTGGGCCAGCGGTATACGTTTATCCACACCAGATTGCCACAACGCGGTGGTGGCTTGGAGCCGACAAACAGGGAATAGCAATAGCTTGTTAAAGCGTATTCGGCAATGGAATGAGCTCGTGTTGGAGCTAGAAATGGGGCGCTTGCGTTACACTAGCAAACAATTGTTTTAATAGAAGCCCCAAAAGGCCATGAACCTTTTGGGGCTATTATTCTTTATCGAGCAAGGCGGTTATTGTAACGCGCCTTTTTTTCCGCTGAGGTGAGCAAAGTGCCTTTGGGCGCTTGCGTACCTTTCGCGGCCGCTTCTAATAATACGCGGTACACCAATACTGCTTGCACATACTCGCGTGTTTCATAAAACGGAATGCTCTCAATCCACACGTCGTAGGGAAGCGTTGTCTCGGTGAGCCAGTCATTCACCCTGTGTGGCCCTGCATTGTAAGCCGCTAGCGAGAGCACTCGATTGTTACTAAAACGCTCTAGCTGGCGCTTAATATAAGTGCTTCCTAGCTGAATGCTGCGTAAAGGCTGCATGAGTTCGTGGGTGCTTGGAGCAGGCTCGCCTCGCCAATTTGCCACTTGCCTCGCGGTGCCTGGCATCACTTGCATTAACCCAATGGCGCCCGCATGAGAGCGTACATGGTATTGGTAAGCGCTTTCACGCCTCGCAATGGCCATAAGGAGGTAAGGGTCCATCTTTTCTTCGCGGGCGGCACGAATAAAATCTTGATGGTGCGCTAACGGGAAGCGCCATGCGAGTGTGTTGCGGTCTTTGCGCTGAATAGCGGCGTCTACGGCTAGTGCAGGCCAGTTTTCTGCTAAGGCATAGTTGGCTAAAGCAGCACTCTCATCAGGGTGTTGGCGTAACCAATGCAGCCACTCATTGCGCACTAGGCCGTGTTCGTTAATAGCTTGTAGCCAGTAAATGCGCTGCAGTGCGGCACGGCGCGTGAGTTGTGTTTTGGGTGGTGCCTCATTGTTTATGGCATAGGGTGCTTGAATATGGTCTGCCGCTAAAAAGGCCCAAAAAGTACGTCGCTCTGCAGCTTTTGCAAACTCACGCTTAGCGGCTCTTTTCTTGCCTTGCTGTTGTAAAGCGCGGCCATGCCAATACTGCCAACGCGGGTCGTTACTGGCTTCTGGGCTAAGTTTTTGCACCCACTTTTCAATGTCCTTCCAATGCTGTTTTTCAATGGCATAACGCACCCTTTGGCTAACGAGCTCGTCGTCACCATGTAAAGAAAGCCACTGGTCTATCCAACTGATGTTTTGATGTTCACGGCGCACAAGAGAAAGCCAAATAATTCTACGCTCAGCTTCGTGACGGCGTGTTTGCCCCATGGCGGCAGGCGCCGTGGTGAGCTTACGCAATAATGCCAACCCTTCAGTGGTGTTGCTTTGGGCTTGCTTTTGTACCGCTACGCTTTTTAATTCGTCCTTAAAAGCCTCAGGCCAGTGGTTTGGCATACTGAGCACTCTGTTCGGGTTTGCTAGTACTTGTTGCGCAAATTCGCTTTGTTCTGCACGTGTGCCATTAATAAAACTAGTGAGGTGGCGCATTAAGCCAACACTCTGCTTATCAAGTGCTAACTCAATGCGCTGCCAAACGAGGTCGGCATCTATTACCCCTGCTTTGCGTGCAGCGTCAAATAAAGGATCGCAAGCGTTGGGGCGAGACTCACCGCTAAGCCACAGTTTCGGCACCGCTTGCAGTGCTTTGCTTGGCTGCTGGCTATATTGCGCGCGCCAGTAGTAGCACTGGGCTGTAATATTGCTTGGCTCTTGGGGTTGTAGTGCTAACAGTTCACGCCATTTTTGATGGCTACCATAGGAAAGAAGCGCTACATTTTGAATGGAGCCTGTCAATGGGTTGTCGGCATACTTGCGCTGATAAGCTTTTACTTCATTAACGCTCAAATGAGGAAGGGCGTTACGCACCTTATGGTAATCAAAATAGGCATCGAGTGGGTTGGGGCCTAGCTGGCGTAATGTTGCTTCCAATGCGCTGAAGTTTTTTGCACGAGCCTGGCTTAAGGCTTGCTGCGCTAATGCAGCTTGATGTGCAGAGGGGGTGAGTGCTTGCTGGGCTTGCGCCATATGGGGCAAGAACAGCAAAGCAGAGAGTGAAAACAGTATAAGGCGCAGCATGTATTGTCTCCTCCATGTGACATTTATATTGATGAGACACCTGATGGTACAGAAAAGTAAGCTCATGAGTGTAAAAGACTGCGAAGCATTGCGAATATTCAGGCGTAAAAGGCTATAATCGCCCTTTTTAAATGGGAAAGAATAGATGGAAAACACTACAGCGTTATTATGGCGACAAGAAGAGGTGCTCAGTGAACGCCATGTATTTGTGGTGGAAGCTGATGATGCTGCTTTACATAATTTGCAGGCACGTTCGCTGGTAGTACATTCAGATTTAGCCACTATTGCAGCGCAGCAATATTCCGCTTGGCCGCAAGTGCCTGCGCAAGCAGATTTAATTGTGGTGGTGTTACCAAAGGCTCGCCAACGCTTGGAGTTATTACTCACGGCGCTAGCTTCTAGCATTGCATCGCCGGTTGAACTATGGCTAGTGGGGCCAGGGAAGGGTGGCATTAAAGGAGCGTTGAAGCAGCTCAAAAATTACACCACTGATGGGCATGTGGAGAATATTGATAACGCCCGCCACTGCCGCCTATACAGCATTATGTTGGCGCCTCAAAAACCTGCAACTTTGGCTGACTTTGCGCAGCAGTGGGTGGGTGAAGGTAATAAGCACATTAGCTACCCTGGGGTGTTTAGCCATGGGCGTTTAGATGATGGTACGGCGCTATTACTTTCCGTGCTACCGGCAGATTTTACCGGCCAGCAAGTATTAGATATGGGTTGTGGTGCAGGGGTGCTGTCTTTGGCTTTGGCACAACGTGGTGCGCAAGTGGTAGCATCCGACGTGAGCGCCACAGCAGTAGCCGCCACAGAAGCCACCTTAGCTTTGCACGAGGTTGCTGCATCAGTGCAGGGCGCTGATTTATACGGCGATCTCAAGCAGCGGTTTGATGTGATTTGCACAAACCCACCTTTTCATGAAGGCATTAAACGTACCACCGTCACCACCGAAACGCTTATTCAGCAGGCGCCACAATATTTAACCGCCGCGGGCGAATTGTGGATGGTTGCTAACCATGGGTTACCCTACGAAGAATTGTTGCGGCAGCATTTTGAACACGTGGAAACGTTAGCGGCTAACAATCGTTTTGTGGTGTGGCGAGCAATAACTCCTCGAGTTTAGGAATGTTTTAAACAATAGTGATGTTGGGTTTTTTAAAAAGCCCAAGCTATGGCAGGTAAACTTAAGTTGTTAGTGTACCTGCCATTTTTTTTGAGTTGTTTTAAAGAGAATTGTTGAGGTGCCCGCCATCAACATTGATGATGCTACCTGTCATAAATGAACCGGCATCGCTAGCCAATAGAAGCAGAGGGCCACTAAGTTCATCTACTTTACCAAGGCGGCGCATTGGTACTCTGCGTTGAATAAAGTTCTGCCCCTGTTCTGTGCTAAAAAATTCTTCATTGATTTCTGTTAGGAAATAGCCCGGTGCCAAAGCATTGACTCTAATATTGTGCTTTGCCAGTTCTAAACTTAAGGCTTTGGTAAGTTGTACTACCCCCGCTTTAGCAGTTGCGTAGTGGCTAAGTTGGTGAGCCACGCGCAAACCTAAAATTGAAGCGATGTTGATAATACTCCCTTCTTTCTTAGCGGCAATGAGCCGCTTACTTGCTTCTTGGCTAATTCGCCAAACGCTTTTTAAGTTAACCTCCATCATGGTATCCCAAGAGGTTTCGTCCATTGAAATAAAAGGTTGTGGGTCCCCAATACCGGCATTGTTAATTAATAAATCAATCACACCGAAAGTAGCTTCAGATTGGTCAAACACCGCGCTAATGGATCCGCCATTGGTAACATCTAGCGGGATAGCTAAAGCTTTGCCTCCGTCTGCTTCTATTTCTTTAACTAGAATATCAAGGCGATCTTTGCGGCGAGCAGTGACAATAACAGCAGCACCGGCTTTGGCTAGTACTTTGGCAAAGTTCCAACCTAGGCCGCTCGAAGCGCCAGTTACTAAGGCTGTTCTATCTTGTAATGAAAAGCGAGAGTTTATCATTCTATTTATCCTTGCTTAAGCACCACATACGTTTATGTATGTGGTGTGAAATGAAAATTATTTTTAGAATTATGTTGTAGCTAACTACTTATTGTACTGGTCAACTACTTTCGGACACTTTTAATCTGTAATTTTCGTAGTTCACTGGGCTCATATAATCATTCGCCGTATGAAGCCTTTTAAGATTGTAATAGTGCATGTAAGCCGCCACATCTTTTTTCATATCATCACGCGTTAGATGGTGCGTTTTTAACAGCCAGTCGTGTTTTAGGCTACCAAAGAACCGCTCTACAACGGCGTTATCCCAGCAAGCGCCCGTATCGCCC
>DATGUF010000037.1:0-54015 GCA_035301485.1 Alcanivoracaceae bacterium | reverse complement strand
TATTATCGTACAAACAAAAAAAAAGCTTCAACATAGTGTTGAAGCTTTTAATACTCTTTTAAGGAAAGATGGCGTCCCCTAGGGGGTTCGAACCCCTGTTACCGCCGTGAAAGGGCGGTGTCCTAGGCCACTAGACGAAGGGGACTTAAAACGCAGAATTTGGTGGAGCCAGACGGGATCGAACCGTCGACCTCTTGCATGCCATGCAAGCGCTCTCCCAGCTGAGCTATGGCCCCAAAGTACGCGTCGGGCAATGGAACTGCCCTAAGTCAGTGGTTGCGCATTCTAGCAACAGCCACTGAGTAGTCAAGTACTTTTTCCCTTCCCTGCTATTGTTCGCTCATTTGCTGAGCGATTAACGCCTCTAGCACAGGGCGCCACTGTTTTTCCAGTGCTTTTGTCTTCTTTTTAGACAAACCACCTAGCACTTCAATAGCATCACGCAAACGCGCTCGGCTAACATCAGAGCCTATTACCTGCATGGCATCAACCACCGAAAAGCTTGCCGCTGTGCCGGCAATAGCAATAAATACAGGAAACAGAAAATCTCTAATTTTTACTTCAAAAATATCGGCTGTTTGTTTAGCTAACGCAAACAACTGATCACGCTCCCACACGCGCAGCACCTCGAGGCTCCACAAGTAACCTTGCAACCACTGCGCCATGTCTTCATTACTGTACTTCTTATGCTCAAACTGTATTTGCGCCAATGGGGGTAAATCACCAAAGCAAAAGCCAGCCATAGGCATAACTTCACCGAGGGTTTCAACACGAGTTTTAATGTGTGGAATCACCGACAAGGCATACTTTTCATTAAACAACCAATCCTTGAGTTGCCCTAAAAATGCTTCGTCACTGAGTTCGCGTAGCCACTGCCCATTTAGCCAAGACAGCTTTTCCACATCGAACACAGGGCCACCTAGGGAAACGCGCTGAATATCAAATTCCGCTTGCATCTCTGCTAAGGAAAACTTCTCGCTTTCATCAGGCATGGACCAACCCATGCGGCCGAGATAGTTCAGCAACGCCTCAGGCATGAAGCCACGCTGTTGGTAATACAGAATACTGGTGGGGTTCTTGCGCTTTGATAATTTAGATTTATCTGGGTTGCGCAGCAATGGCATATGGCACAATACAGGCATTTCCCAACCAAAATACTGATACAGCAGTTTATGTTTGGGTGCCGAGTTCAACCATTCTTCACCACGAATCACGTGTGTAATACCCATGAGATGGTCATCCACCACGTTAGCTAAGTGATAAGTGGGCAAGCCATCCGACTTTAACAACACCTGTGCATCCACGAGGTCCCAATCTAGCTCAACGGTACCACGCAACATATCTTCAATTTCGCAGCGCCCTGGCGCTTCAGGCACCATCATACGCACTACAAATGGTTCACCGGCCGCCTCGCGCTTAGCCACTTCTTCGGCAGGTAGCGCCAAATCAGAAGGCTTAATCGCGCGGTGCTGCCCTTGCTCGCGCAACTGCTGGCGCAGCGCATCTAGCTCATCAGCTCTACGGTAGCAAAGAAACGCATGCCCTTTATCAATAAGCTCTTGTGCATATTTTTGGTACAGCTCTGCTCGTTCGCTTTGGCGATAAGGACCATGAGGGCCACCCACGTCGGGGCCTTCGTCCCAATCCAACCCTAACCAGCGCAAAGACTCCATAATCGCAGCTTCAGATTCTGGGGTAGAACGCGCTTGGTCGGTATCTTCAATACGTAAAATAAACTGCCCACCGTGCTGGCGCGCAAAGCAAAGGTTAAACAAAGCAATATATGCTGTGCCCACATGTGGGTCACCAGTGGGTGAAGGGGCAACACGAGTACGAACTACAGACATGCAAACTCCGAAATAATGAATAGAGGGCCATTGGCCGCAATGGCGGCATTATAGCTTTTTGAAATTGTTTTCGCTTATGCATTTTTCATATGTCTTACATAGCGTAAGCTTTTACCCTCTGGCGGCGATTATCTATTCGCAGCCTAACAACAGGCCTCATTGCGCACATGCAAAAGCGTTTTCACCACTTAACCACTGAAGCACTTCCTGTTAAGAGCATTGTGCAGTAGAATCCGCCCCCATGACACACTCCAATGCCCCATACAGCCGACGTTTATCTATTGCTCCCATGATGGAATGGACCACACGGGACTATCGTTACTTCATGCGTTTAATCACGCGTTTTACGTTGCTGTACACAGAAATGATTACAGCGCCGGCGATAATACATGGCGACCGCGACCGTTTGTTGGGTTATCACAAGCTAGAAGGCCCTATTGCTGTGCAGTTAGGCGGTAGCGATCCGCAACAACTGGCTCTGGCCGCTCAACATTGTGCAGAATATGGCTACGATGAAATCAATTTAAATGTGGGCTGCCCTTCTGAGCGGGTTCAATCGGGCAGCTTTGGCGCCTGCTTAATGGCTGAACCTGAACTCGTCGCTGAATGTGTGGCCGCTATGCAAGCAGTGACTAACATTCCTGTCACCGTGAAAACACGCATTGGCATCGACGACCAAGACGATTACGAGTTTTTGTATCGATTCATCGATACTGTGGCCGCCACAGGATGTGAACACTTTATCATTCACGCGCGTAAAGCTTTTTTAAAAGGCCTAAGCCCACGGGAAAATCGCGATATTCCTCCCCTTATTTATGATCGCGCTTATCAAGTTAAAAAAGATTTTCCGCACCTCGAGATTGCCATCAACGGTGGCATTCAAGATATGGATGAGGCGCTTACGCACCTTGAACAAGTAGATGGCGCCATGATTGGACGAGCGGCCTATCACCATCCTTGGCGTTTCGCTCAGGCGGATGAAAAAATATTTGCACAAGCACCGCCCACAAGTGCTAGCAGCCCACATGCAGTGATAGAAGCATTTATGCCTTATCTAGAGCAGCGCTATGCTGAAGGAGCTCACCCAAAACATGTAGTACGACATGTGTTCAATATCTTCCAAGGCGTACCTGGCGCCCGCGCCTATCGCCGCCATCTTAGTACGCATGCGCATTTGCCCGATGCCACCCCACAAGTATTGCTAGATGCTTTAGCGCATGTGCCAAGGGGGTAACCTCCTAAAGCCTAACTCAGTTTTAAGTTAGGCTTAGCCTTTTCACTGCTGTTCAAGTGATGTTTATCTGTTACATTAATTAGCCTTACTTTCACCGTTTTAAGGAAGGCTATGCCAAAGAATAAACGCCAACAGCTTGAACAATGGACCACAGTAGTGGCAGATACTGGCGACTTAACAGCTATCAAAGCACTAAAACCCGAAGACACCACCACTAACCCCTCTCTTCTTTTAGCGGTGGCCAATAATGAAAATGGACGCGAACTGCTCACCAGAGCCTTGCAACTTGCCGGCGCTTATCAGCCTGAAAACGTGGACGCCAATATTTTGTGCGACGCTTTCACCGCTATCGTGGGCACAGAACTTTTGCAACTGGTACCCGGCCTCGTTTCCACCGAAGTAGATGCACGTGAATCTTTTGACACCCGTGCCACTATAGAACGAGCCCGCAACCTGATTAATATTTATCGTTTTTTCGGGGCTGACACTTCTCGTGTACTCATTAAAATTGCAGCAACTTGGGAGGGCATACAAGCCGCCAAGGTACTTGAAGCAGAAGGCATTCGTTGCAATCTCACGCTTATTTTTCACCCCTTGCAAGCCGTTGCTGCAGCACAGGCGCAAGCATTCCTTATTTCTCCTTTTGTGGGCCGTATTTTTGATTGGTACCAGAAACGCGACCAAGCGCTCACTTCCGACCCAGGCGTAGAAGCCGTTACACACATTTATCAACGCCTAAAAGGCATGGGCTCAAACACCGTTATCATGGGCGCTAGCTTCCGCACAGTGGAGCAAATTGAAGCGTTAGCAGGCTGCGACCGGTTAACCATTAGCCCTGCATTGTTAGAAGAACTTGCGGCGCAAAACACACCTTTAGAGCGCCAACTACAACCCAACAATATTGAGGCTAGCACTGAGGAAATTGTCGACGAAATCACTTTCCGTTACGAGCTCAACCAGTGCCCGATGAGCAGCGACCTACTCGCTGATGGTATTCGACGCTTTGTCGTCGATCAGCAAAAACTTGCTGCCCTACTCGAGCAACACCGTTGCGATGCTTTACAAGACGCGGAGTTTTAACCATGTTCTCCCTGGTTGCATGGCAACAACTAGGCAGTTATGTCAGTGCTCATCGGCAACAAATTTTTGTTATTGATAACGAACTCAATAGCGATAAACCACCCGCGCTTCTCTTGCACGGGTATCCCCGCTCAAGCTGGGATTACAGTGCCTTTTACCACGCTATTTGCGAAGAGTATCGTGTCATCACACTAGATTTTCTTGGCTTTGGCTTTTCCTCAAAACCTTATCCCTATGAATACAGCATTATTCAACAAGCCAACATTGTGGAAGCCGTATTGGCGCAGCGTAACATTTCACACTGCCACGTCATTGCACACAATTACGGCGATGCAGTAATGCTCGAGCTCTTAGCGCGGCAAAAAGCTTTACATCGTCAACCATTTTTATCTGTCACTTTTCTAGGCAGTAGCCTTTCGCCAGAAACATACACCCCCACCTTCGTACAACGTGCGTTGTCGAGTAAATTTGGGCCATTACTAATACAGTTCATGAGCAAAGAATTGTTGCTCAAAAGTTTCACGCGCCTCTTCGGCCCGCATACCCAGCCTAGTTCATCGCAATTAAAGGCCAGTTGGAAACTTATTAATCATGACGCAGGCATAAGGTGCTTACCCGCTTTGCTACGCTATTTTAAAGAATGGCATGTACATCAAGAGCGTTGGCAGCAAGCCCTCTTCAGTGACACACCGCTCGCTTTGATACGTGGCACCGCTGACCCTGTTATCGACCAAGCTTCAATACAGCATTTTCACTCTCTTCATCATGCTAAAAACTATGTGGCAGAACTGCCTCACATAGGGCATTACCCGCACTTAGAAGCACCGCATAAAACCCTTAACCATTGGCATGATTTTCTTCAGCAGCTCTGATGCTCAGCTCAGTTTTCTGGCCCTTATGCCTCTCTATCTGACGTTTCAAGCCAATCCAACTTCCTTGTAGATGCTCTCGCTAGCAGGTATTAATGTGTCATTACAAGATGTAACATTAACCATTGCCTGATGCGCTGTTAATCGCTCGCTCGGGCTCAATAATAACAACAAACAAGAGCATCCTATGAGCAACGTAATAAACCAAAGCCCCAATAGTTTTGTTGATGATGTGGCTCAACACTTCATGCAACATCATCCTGCCCCTTCGCTCGCTGAGCTGCAGCAGTGGCGCCCAGCACGCTCACAATGGGATTTAGCACGCCGATTACAGACCTTGCTCTCTCCTTTTCAGAAAAGAGAAGTAGCGCTATCTGACACTCATATTAAATATCTTATTGGCGGGAACACGAAAGGCCCGACGGTGTTATTACTACATGGTTTCGGCGCGAACAAAGAGAACTGGTTATTTATGAGCAGCTTCCTCACGCGTCATTACCGCGTCATCATCCCTGATTTACCAGGTTTCGGTGAAAGCTCTTTTCATCCAGAGCTTGATTATCGCTTAACTAACCAGGCGCAAAGAATCAGCCATTTTGTTGCAGCTGTTAGCGACGAGCCTGTGCATGTGGTGGGTAATTCCATGGGCGGAGCTATTTCTGCAATACTTGCTGCCCATCACGGCGAGCAAGTAGCCTCGCTTGGCTTAATGAACTCTGCGGGTTTTCGAGGCTCTCGCCCTTCCCTCTTTGAGCAACGCCTTATCGACGGTGAAAACCCCTTAATTCCAAGCAACTATGAAGAAGTTTCAAGCTTATTCGATATTACAACCTATGCCCACACGCGCTTACTTCGGCTTTTTATTACTCCAATCATCTATAAAGATTTCATTCATCGCAGCCCCGTTAACCATCGGTTATTTAGCGATGCATTAGAAATCAATGAAGGCATAGAGAAGATTTTTGAAGATATTAACTGCCCCACGCTAGTACTCTGGGGCAATAAAGATGCCGTACTAGATGTTAGTTGTGTGGAAGCCACGCAGCAGCATTTGCCAACGGCTCAAGTAAAGATTCTATCCAACATCGGCCACCTACCCATGCTGGAATCTCCGCTTAAATCCGCGCGTATCTACAAGCGCTTTTGGCAATCAATATAAGAAGGAAAAGCCTTACGCTGCATGCAACGTAAGGCTTTTTAATTTTAGAAAGGAATATTGCGATGGCTTGCTTTAATGATCTCACGCTTGAGGTCATCGTAGCTATCAACCGCTGGAAACTGTGGGAACTCATCGCGCACATTTTGCGGCGCGTGAATTAAAATGCCTTGCTCAGCTTCAGATAGCATGGTGGTGTCGTTGTACGAATCACCTGCCGCAATAACACGGTATTTTAGGCTGTGAAATGCTTTTACAGAGGCGCGTTTAGGATCTTCTTGGCGCAGCTTATAATCAGTAATACGCCCTTCCTCATTTACCTCTAAGCGATGGCAAAACAAGGTAGGCCAACCTAATTGACGCATTAATGGATGGGCGAACTCATAAAACGTGTCGGATAAGATAACCACTTGAAAGTGCTCACGCGCCCAGTCTAAAAACTCACGCGCGCCTTCGAGCGGCCCCATCTCATCAATCACAGCTTGAATATCCGGCAAGCCAAAACCATGTTCATCAAGAATCTTTAAACGCTGCTTCATGAGCACGTCGTAATCGGGAATATCCCGTGTGGTAGCACGTAGCTCTTCAATGCCAGTACGCTCAGCAAAATTAATCCAGATTTCTGGAATCAAGACACCTTCAAGATCAAGACAAACAATTTCCACGGGAACCCCTATTCTCTGTTCAACGATGACAAGATTAAAAGTCTACAAAGGCGGTCAATGTATCCTTAGCGCCCTTGTATTGCAACGTTTCAGCGCCTTATTAGGGCTGTTACTTAGTAAGTGGGTAATTCCACATTAGTGAAAATAGCATCCACTTCTTCTTGCGTTGCGGCCTCCATGGCCTGCTCCACTCGCTCTTTAGTAAGATGCGGCGCAAATTCCTCAATAAATTCGTACATAAAACTACGTAAGAAAGTACCCTTACGAATACCTATTTTCGTAGTGCTAGGCTCAAACAAATGATCTGCATCTAAGGCCACTAAACCATCATCTTGCAGTTCACTCACTGCCATTTTCGCCACAATGCCCACACCCATGCCTAAGCGCACATAGGTTTTAATAACGTCGGCATCAGCAGCGGTAAACACCACTTTGGGCTCTAGGCCTAAACGCTGGAAGGCATCATCAAGCTTGCTACGCCCAGTAAAGCCAAACACGTAAGTAACAATAGGATGTTCAGCTACTGCTTCTAACGTTAGCTTTTCAACCTGCGTAAGTGGATGCCCTTTTGGCACCACCACGGTTCTGTTCCAGCGGTAGCACGGCAACATCACTAAATTGGTGAATTTCTCTAAAGCTTCAGTGGCAATAGCGAAATCCACTTCCCCATTGGCGGCCTTCTCAGAAATTTGCATTGGTGTGCCCTGATGCATATGCAGCGATACATCTGGAAAACGTTCGGTAAAACCATGTATCACTTTCGGCAAGGCGTAGCGCGCCTGTGTGTGCGTGGTGGCCAAACTCAACTCACCCTTTGTTTGATCTTGGAATTCCTGTGCCACACGTTTAATCGCTCTGGTGGTTTGCAGAATTTCATCGGCGAGCGCCAAAATCTTTTCACCTGCTGGAGTGACGTGCGTCAGGCTTTTGCCTGAACGGGCAAATATTTCAACACCGAGCTCATCTTCAAGTAAACGTATTTGCTTACTAATGCCGGGCTGCGAAGTGTAAAGGACTTGAGCCGTAGCAGAAATGTTCAGTTCGTTTTTTGCTACGGCGCAAATGTAACGCAATTGCTGCAGTTTCATATTTCAGTTTCCCCATAAACAAGGGCGCCATTATGCCTAACTCATATATCCTCCGCTAGCACATAAAAGAGCATTTATATAACAAAAAAGCATATAGGAGTAAAAACTGTAGAACAATCGATCACATCCTAAGGGAGCTGAACAAATATTGTTTACTATTAACTCACTTTTGCAGGCAGCAGCGTGTACAAGTATTTACATGTTCGGCTCGCTGCACTTTTGAACACGTTAACATTCTCCACAAAATGGATATTTTTATGACTTCAATTGAAAAATCTCTTACTTCGGCTCGCGAAAGATTAATGCAGGAACTACAGCGCCAAAAGGAATTTCTAAGCCAAATCGAACTGTCGCCAGAAGAGTACAGAGAAAAGGCAACTACTGCTTTTCAGCAGCAGTTAGAAAAAGCGAAGCAACTCGTTGAAGATACGCAACAACGTCTTCGTGACACCGACAGAGGTCGCCAGCTCGCTGAAATTGAAGTAAAAGTTTTAAAAGCTACGGCTGAAACTGCACAAGTTGTATCTAACACCATTCAGCGCTACGAAAGCGAAATACAAAGACGCATCAAAGCCATCGAAGAGCGCTTGCAACTAGAGGGCACAGAAGAAAAGCCTAAAGCTGAAAAAGCTGAGCCGGTAGCTAAGAAGGAAGAGCCTAAGAAAGCTGAACCAAAAGCGAAAGCCGCCCCTAAGGCAAAAGCAGCGCTGAAAGCGAAAGCCACAACTAAAGCAAAGGCTGAACCAAAAGCCAAAGCGGCTCCCAAGGCAAAAGCTAAAGCAGCCCCCAAAGCAAAGGCTGCACCAAAAGCGAAGGCTGAACCTAAGGCAAAAGCAGCTCCTAAAGCCAAAGCTGCACCAAAAGCGAAAGCTGCCACTAAGGCAAAAGCTGAGCCAAAAACTGAAGCAAAGAAAAGCGACGATAAGTAAGCCCAGGTCGCTTGAAGCGAATATAAAAAAACCCAGCATTTGCTGGGTTTTTTACGTTTAGCCCCTTACTACTTTAAACATCGAACAACATTTCTTTATAGTAAGCAGCTAAGTCTTTACGGTATTTTCTGCCTAAAGCTGGCACACCTTTATCAATGGCTGTAGCTGTGGATTTTCTAATCGTAGCCTGCGTTGCCTTCACCAAACCTCTGCTAAAACGACCTAACTTTAGCGCGGCGACAGTACCATCTAAAAAGTTTCCTGTGGCACCCTCTGCAACGCTATGCAGCACTTCAATTAAGCCATCAAGTTCTACTTCTTCTTCCTCAGCAACTTGAGCGAACACGGCTTTAGCGCGCTCAGCTTCAGTAGGGGTAAAAGCAAATGCAATATGCATTTTGCCATCCAACTCGTACTGTAGTTTTTGGAAATGCTCCACCAGTTTCGTCTGATCTTCTGGCTCCAGCTTTTCAAGCAAGCGCATGGCTAAAGAGCGGCCTGCTTTACTGATGACACCCACTCCTCGCAAGATCATATTCACTACAGAGCCCTCTGCCCCCACAGCATCAATAGGGCCATTAAAATAAGCCGTTAACACCTCATCAATAAAAAGATCATGAATCTCTCTTAATATTTCGCGGTGTACGACGCTCGGTTCAACCTGCTGTGCTTGGGTAATAGCGTTTAGTTTTTCTGCCAATGCTTCAGAAGCGGCAAAAGCCATTATTGTTGCCATGCGTAATCGTTCCTTAGTGCTTTTAGTGAGTAACGGTCATTTTATTGATCACACCAGCGGGCAGCACTTTTTGCAATCGCTCCACCGCCGCCTTGATAGGCACCTCATAACGCTTCTCAAGTTCTTCACGTATTTTATCTTGGCGTTCTCTTTCTTCTCGTGGCAAACGCTTCCTCGCTTCACCAATATCAAACTGCAAAGCCACATCAGCCATTTCATGAATGGCCGCCACATCTGCATTAAGAGGCTGCTCAATGGTGTGCAACATGGCAGCGATACGCAGCACGCCCTCTGTTAGGTTTACTTGCTCTGTTAGTACAGCGCGTGTCATTACAGCTAGTTGCCCCTGCAATTGCTCTAAGCGTTCGTCTTGCGCCCGCTTAATGGCTTTTTCTTGCTGCCACACTTTCATCCATAAATAAACCGCGTACATGGCTAACAACGCCACTGCCACACCACCTATCCACCATAACCATTGCATAACTGTAACCTCTTAGTAGCAATCACAAATACGTGTTGGTGCGTCAATCATTTTTTTGGAAGCGACGCACAGAATAAAACAAATTTTGGATGTTCACCCACTTGCTTGACGGACGCGAAGTGTCGCTTTAGCAATTTTTCATAACCTAAATGCCTATTACCCACCACCCAACACTCACCGTCAGAGCTTAATTTATGCGCTGCTTGGCGGAACAACGCACCTGCTATTTTGCCATCAATGGTGTGCCCCGTATGGAAAGGCGGATTCAATAGTATTAATTGTGCCTCTCCTTGCCAGCCCACCAAACCATTGCCGTGTATAAATTGCGCAGCACGTTGCGGAAACAAACGTTGCCAATTTTCTTGCGCGCTTTGTACCGCTAGCCAAGATTCATCTGCGAAGCATAAATCTGCAGCAGGGTTTTGTTGTGCAGCCACTAGCCCCAACACACCATTACCGCACGCCAAATCAACAATAACGCCTTTACGTTTGGCAGGCAGATGCTCTAACAAAAAACGGCTACCAATATCCAATTGATGCTGTGCAAACACACCAGCATGGCACAAAAGTGGCTGTGGTAATTGCGGTACTTTAACTTCAGTGGGATACGGTAATGGTTCAGGCGCTTCGCCGCGGCTAAAACCCACTAGCCCATGCGCTTTAAACCGTCCTTTAAGCAATTGCACATCAACAAGATAGGCATTAGCCAACTCAACCAAACGAGCAGGAATGTGTTTATCTAACCAGGCCAAATAGATAGGCACACCGGCAGGTAATTCACTGGTAAGACGATGCAGCTGCAACGTTAACAGGGCCATTTCTTTTGGCACTTTCAACCACACTTCTGCCACAGCGGGCAAATCATCAAAAGGCCAATGCCAATAATCATTATGTGTGGCTTGTTGGTTGACGCGGCCATTTTCTTGCCAGTTGTGGTACGCCAGCCATGAATCATTCCAATTATGCGTTCCCTCGCCAGCTGCTAGCGCCAACGCCGCATAATCATCATTTACCACCAACAAAGGCTCGCTGTGCTGGCCTAGGCGTTCATGTATGAAATAACGGTCCACACCGTCCCACGCACGTAATGTTTCATTTCTTCTTCGCGGGTAGCGATACAAAGTGAGCGTTAGATCATTTTCGTTTAACAACACTTCTGCCATTGGCTCATTTTCCTGTTGATTAGCAAGTGGCCCATTATGCCAACATTGGAGCGCCGCAGCGAGAGTGTCGCAGCAGCAATGCCTAGCATCGGTGTTTATTGCAAATAAAGCTAAAACATAGACCTGTGCACTGGAGAATTTATTACTTTGCCATTACTATCTGTCAACATGAAAACGACACCTTTAACACCCAAATCTATTTTTCAAACATTACGTAAACTCGCCGGCACAAGAGCCCAGGAAACTGTGGCTGAAATCTCCAGTGAAGTGCGTGAGTTCACTATTGATGAACTGGCGCGCACCGCAGATACAACAGTACGTAATGTTCGCGCCTATCAAGATAGGGGCCTACTGCCGCCACCAGAACGTCGCGGCCGCTCTGGTATTTACTCAGATGTACACCTTGCACGCTTGCGCATTATTGGGCAGCTACTCAAGCGCGGTTACACACTGGCAAATATCCGTGATTTACTCACCGCCTGGGAAGAAGGCCGTGATCTTAACGATATTCTTGGCCTTGAGGTAGTAGTTACTAGCCCATGGAGTGACGAAGCGCCCTCTTACATTAGCTACGATGAGCTATTAGACAGCTTTGGTGACCATCTCACACAAGAAGTATTACTCGAAGCTGTTGAGTTGGGCTATATCATCCCGGAAGGTGATCGTATTCGTGTACCTAGCCCACGCATTCTTAATGCAGGCCGCGAACTCGTGGCAGCAGGCATCCCCTTGGCCGAACTGTTGCATCAAGTAAGCCGAGTTCGCACAGAAGTTAAGCTTATTGCCAATGGCTTTGTAGAGCTTATCGAAGAAGAATTACTAGATAAAAAATACGGTGACGGATTACCTATCGGAAAAGAAGTGAACGAAATCGCCGATTTTGTGCAACGTGTACGCCCCATCGCCGATATGATTGTTAGTGCAGAACTTGCACGTGTTTTAGACAGATCAATCAATGACATCTTGGTGAACCGACTCACCAATATGATCGATGAATTTGACGAATCAGAACACCATTAAGGCATCACTCCCTGTGATGCCTACCTTGCTCTATGCGTAAATTGTCACCGTTTGGCGTGTTAGCGCAATCAATTCACCCTGCTCCGTCCAAATTTGGCCTTGGGTGACACAATAACCATCTGCCGCATGCTCTGTTTCAGCATGGAATTGCCACCAATCGTTATCCACCCAATCGTTCTGCACAAACTCGATTGTCCAGGTAAGGCTGCTGCTTGGCGCCGGGCCTCGGTACATGGGCATCACCGCAGGTGCCCAAGCATCAATTAAAGCAAGCATCGCACTATGGTCAATGTTGGTTTTTTCACGAAAACGTATCCAACCACCTAAATAGCCTTCTTTACTTTTTGAGAAAGGCAAAGGCTTAGTAGCCCAACGCAATTCAAAAAAGCGTAGAAACTCAGGCGATATGCCCTCAACAAATGGCAACTTAAATGCCTTCTCCAAAGGTTTCATATCTGGAGCTTTAGGGCCTGCTACTCGAATACGTGATTCGCGCGGCAAACCAAAAGCGGCTTGCATCACCGCCACCACTTCACCATCTTGTATTATTTTGCATTCTGCCTGTGTCACCGAACCACCGGTACGCAGCACCTCGGCATTAAGCTCGATATCTCCAGCAGCCACTGGGCCTACAAATGAAACGAACAGAGAACGAGGCGGACGATCCGGCACTAGGGCTTGCAAGCGTCGGTACATAATGGCGGCTATTAAACCACCGAAACAGGCTCGGCCTTGTGTCCAGCCGGCGGGAATAACGTATTTCCCTGCATCTACCTCTGCCATTACATCAGAATATTGCATTTGCATTGCCTTATTATTATTGATGAATAATACACATGAAAAAGGCCCCAAAATGGGGCCAATTTCATTGTTTAAATTTTACTTGTGCGTTGCTAACAATGCTTGTACTTTTTCAACGTACTTCGCTTGCGCTGCATCTGCAGAGGTGCCTTTTAGTTTCGCCCAAGCGTCGTACTTAGCGCGGCCAACCATATCCATCATGCCAGGGCGTTTGCCAGAAACATCACCCTCTGTACCCTGCTTGAAATGTGCATATAAAAACAGCATATCATCGTTGCTTGGGCGTTTAGTTAGCGTTTTAACGTCCTGTTGCGCTTGGGTAAATTCGCTCATGTGTCACTCCTAGTTATCGTTATTCAACATGCTTATGCCCATTCACAGCTACACGCTGATGCTAGCGTTAGCAGCATGCCAATGGGTGAAGTTAAATTATTTTTATCGTCATACTCCGCGCGGATCAATCACCAGGCGGTTGCATGGCTAAGTTAATGATCTAGCACTGTTACTAATATAGGCACAATGCGTACTAACGCAATATTGTAAAAGCCACTTCTTGTTTTTTTACACTGCTTTTGCGTTTTTACAGACAGCACACTAAGGAAAATGTGGCCTTGACTATCTATAAGGCATCGCTCTTTGCATTGTTTCCTCTTTGCCGTGGTAACTTTTTAAAATGAACCTTGAGGCGCTTTAAACGTAAAAGGGTTTGCTCTTGTTCTGCACCCCCGTATAGCGCTGCATCCATCTCCTCAGCCCAATGTTTAAAGTGGTTGTCATAACCTGGCCAGCATGTTCGCCCGTGTTCTGCTAATTGCTGGGCAGACCAATGTTTGCTTTCAGCCAAAGAAGCACCACCACGTTTAGCAATAATTCCTCGCAACCAGTGAAACTCTCGCTGCAAAGGTGACGCGGGAGCTTTTTTATCTGCAAGTAGGGCCCAAATAATAACGGGCAACATCAGCACAGCCCCAAAAAGCAACATAAACACGCCTAGCTTGGCGGGCGAAACATCACCAAACCACTGGCGCAGCCATTTGCTTTGCGCCTCTTCATTATAATTAAGCACCCAACGTTGCCAGCTAAACTCCATCCAATCTAGTTGTTTACGTAAAGCATTCACCCAACGGTTGCCATACCACAGCGTTCGCGCTGCACTGCTGCTTGAAGCCGCTGCTGTGCGTTCTTGCTCAACGCGATGAGGAGCCACCGTGGCAGTGGGGTCAACACGCATCCAGCCACGGTTTGCTAGCCACACTTCCACCCAAGCATGAGCTTGATACTGATAAACACTCAGATGTTGGCTGCGCGGGTTCCACTCGCCTCCCTGATAGCCCACTACTACGCGTGCAGGCACACCGCCTGCGCGCATTAAGAAGGCAAAAGAAGAAGCGAAATGTTCGCAAAAACCACGCCGCTCGCCAAACAAGAATTCATCATTGGCATGCTTGCCTAATGTTGGTGGTTGATGGGTGTAGGTGAACTCAGCGTCTGTGTACCATTGCAGTGCTGCCGCCACAAATGCCGCATCCGCATAGTGTTGCTCCCTTAGCTGCTGGGCTAACGCCCTGGTTTTTGGTTCAGTAACGGGCGGGAGACGCAAATAACGAGCACGATCTCGCTCGTTTAAGCTGCCCAGTATGGGGGCTTCTGGGTAACTGCGAACATGATAATTAAACCGTTCGTACAGAGGCTGGCGTGCCGTCAGAATACCAGCTTCGCTAACACCAATGTGCTGTGTGTCGGTAATGGAGTGTGACAAAGCATACAACCATGTTTCACCTGTACTTTCTAGCAGCACACGATACTCGTATCCTTCTGCCCGCGTTTGCTGGAGCGTGCGCCACCATTCTGGCATTACATGCTGAGAGGGGTAATAAGTGAGTTCGCTTTGCCCCACCGACCAAGTGCGCCCATCAAATTCACTGAGTATTAAGCCGCGCCAGTACAGTTCCTGTTGCGTGGGGGGCGTAGTAAAAAACTCCACCCTAAATGCTAGCTCAGTGGATTCGCTTAAAGCGCTAATATCCCCTAAACGCATGGTGGCAGACATACCTGTTTTAGCCTGGCCTGTGGGCGAAGGAATAGCCCACAATGGGCCGAAGCGTGGCACCAGCACAAACAGCATAAGCATCACGGGCAGCCCCAACAGCATAATCAACCCGCTAATGCGGCCATGATGTTTAGCTGGCCAGTTTCTTGTGGGCACATTGATACCCACCAACGCCGCTGTCAGCAACCAAAGCACTAACAAAACATAAAGAGCCGCTAGCGGGCCCTGATAAAACAAAAATGTAGTGGCAGCGACGAAATAACCGAGTATTAACAACACATAAGCATCACGAAGACGATACATTTCTAACGTTTTCAACAAGAACGCAGCTACTAATAGCTGCGTGCTAGGTTCTACGCCAAAAATATTGCCGTGCTCATAGCTCACCCCAACCAGAGCACCAAGCAACAACAAGGTACGCCACCATTTATTCAACATATGGCCGCGACCTATATGTATCCACCAACGGTAGCCAAGCACTGCCACAAGCAAAACCCGTAGCCACACACCGCTAGCAAGCAAATGGGGCAGAGCCGCGAGCAATACTGCGCAGAGCAACCAATAAAAACTGTGCCGCGGCACTTGGTCATACACTCTGCTCATGCTGGCCTCCTCTCTCAAATAGAGCTAGTGCATTGAGGGCCTGTTGCTTGTGTTCTTCACCTAGTCCTGGCGGTAAAGAAAAACCAGGTAAGCGCAACCCATAAGGTTGTTGTTGCTTTTCACGCAGCAGTACCCAATAGCACAACTTGCTCAGTTTAAGTTCAGTGTTACCTGTCGTGAAACTGTACCAATCAAGCCATTCTGTGCTTGCCACTGGAGAACTGAATTCTTTTACATATAAACCACGCCCACGCGCATAGCTTTTCCAGTCCACTAAGGTGGGGGAATCACTGTCTACATATTCACGTAGCCCTTGAAAATCTTCGTCGCCTAACTGCCACTGCTGTGTTTGTTCAGTGTTACCGGTTGCACCCTTAAATGGCGCCTCTGTGGTGTCAATAGGAGTTGGCCACGCCAAGCAACTGTGCGCCATATCTAGATGGCTCCACGCCCTAAATAAACCCAAAGGATAGCGTGTTTCAATACACAGGCGCGGCGGTTTATTCCAACCTCGTTGGGATAAAAATAAAGGTAGTGCAACATACTTCTCTTCGTTGGGGCGCAAAGACACAGCTTCGCGTTGGCTACCACGTCGCCAACTCACCCACAAAGCCACCTGCCGGCTTTTAGGGCGTGCTTGTAAACGAAAACGTAATTGCCCGTGTTGAGACATAAAATTGGGCAACATGCGCTCGGCTTCCACTGTCAGGCCCGTCAAATTACGATAAGTAGCAAACATCACTACTAAAAACTGACTCGCAAGATAAAAAGAAAGCCCTAAGAGCAAATTATTTTGGTAGTTAATGCCAGCTAGAAAAATAGCCGCTGCTACTGCTAAAAATAAAAAACCATAGGCGCTAGGCACAATGAAGATTAAGCGTTGCTGCAAATGTTGTAAGCGCGCCGTAGGTAGTCGCCATGCCACCCATTTAGCATAGGTTTGCTGCACTAGGGCTTTCATGGCACCACAGGCACGGAAGATAAGATAAGGTGTGCCGTTTCTCCATCCGCTGTATTACTTCTCACTAAGCGGTGTGTCACCACGGCGCCTAATACAGCTTGTACATCCTCGGGGACAACGTAGTCTCGCCCTTCCAAAAACGCCCAAGCCCGTGCGGCCTGCAGCAACCCTAAGCCGGCACGCGGGGATAGGCCGTAGGTAAAATAAGAACTGTGCCGCGTAAAATGTAATAGCCGCTGTACGTAATCAATGAGCACCTCACTGGCTTTCACTGCACGCACTTGTTGCATTAGGTTTTGTAACGATGCTTCCGTGAACACAGCTTCAATGGTTTGCTCCTGTTCATGCCGGCCGCCGCTGGCTAACAATGCTTTTTCAGCTTGCGCATGGGGGTAGCCAATATTAATGGCCATAAGGAAGCGGTCTAATTGCGATTCGGGCAGTGGAAAAGTGCCTCCCTGCTCCATGGGGTTTTGCGTTGCGATGACAAAGAATGGCCGCGGTAAAGGATGCGTGTGCCTATCCACCGTTACTTGTTGCTCTTCCATGGCTTCAAGCAGTGCACTCTGTGTTTTAGGTGCTGCACGGTTTATTTCATCGGCTAGCAATACTTGCGTGAATACAGGCCCTTCACGAAACTCAAAGTCTCTGCTTTCAGCATTAAATACAGACACTCCTACAATATCGGCTGGCAGCATATCGCTAGTAAATTGAATGCGTTGAAAGGAAAGCCCAAACACTCTGGCAAGCGCATGGGCCAAAGTGGTTTTACCCATGCCTGGTAAGTCTTCAATCAGCAAGTGCCCGCCGGCCAACAAACACGCCACCGCGCGTTTAACCACCTCTTCTTTGCCTATTAGGATGTTATTTAAGCTAGCTAGTGATGCTGCGACTGTTTTCATTATTGTTGTCCTTACCACATAAAAATGCCGGGTAACCCCGGCATTTTAGTTACTCACCACACTATTATATTAATAACCTAGTGCTGCAAAGCCACGCTCCATATCAGCTTTTAGGTCTTTAATGTCTTCAAGGCCCACCGATAAACGAATCAGGTTTTCACTGATACCCGCTTTCGCTTTATCTTCGGGGCTTATGCGCCCATGGGTGGTGGAACCTGGGTGAGTAATAGTTGTTTTTGCATCACCGAGGTTAGCAGTAATGGAAACTATTTTCGTGGCGTCGATGAAAGCCCAAGCTTCCTCACGCCCTACACCACCTGCTTTGCTTTTCACACTAAATGAAAGTACACCACCAAAACCATTTTGCTGTTCAGCAGCTAGCGCATGATTTGGATGAGAAGCAAGGCCTGCGTAATAAACTTTTTCTACGCCTTCCTGCTGCTCTAACCACTGCGCTAGCGCTAACGCGTTCTCACAGTGCGCACGCATGCGTATGTTTAAAGTTTCAAGCCCTTTTAAAAACACCCAAGCGTTAAACGGGCTTAAGCTGGCACCACAGGAACGTAAATAGGCAAACACCTCATTCAAATCTTCCTTTCTGCCCACTACTGCACCACCTACACAGCGCCCTTGGCCATCCAAATATTTTGTAGCGCTATGAATCACAAAATCAGCGCCTAGGGCTAAAGGTTTTTGAACAGCAGGCGTGCAAAAACAATTATCAACAATTAATTTCGCACCATGCTCATGGGCGAGCTCCGCTAAGGCACGAATATCGCCGACCTGTGCAAGTGGGTTGGAAGGAGTTTCCAAATAGAGAAATTTAGTGTTTGGTTTAATCGCCGCACGCCAAGCATCTAGATCATCGAGATCTACCAAGGTGCTCTCCAAACCAAAACGCTTGAAATAGCGATTAAAAATGGTATTCGTGGTGCCAAACAAACTACGTGAGCTCACCACGTGATCGCCCATTTCCATCAAGGCAAAGAACAAGCCCGTAATAGCTGCCATACCAGAGGCAAAAGCAACACAACGCTCTCCTCCTTCCATTGCTGCTAAGCGCTCTTCAAAAGCGGCCACTGTTGGATTAGAAAAACGCGAATAGATATTACCTGGATCACTGCCGTCGAAGCGGGCAGCGGCCTGTGCGGCGTTTTCATAAACGAAGCTTGAAGTTAAAAACAACGTTTCTGAGTGCGCCATTTCATCTGTACGCAACTGGCCCGTTCTCAACGCAACAGTGGCAGGCGATAACTCTTCCGGAGCGATGTCTTTGCTCATGAGACTACAGTATCCTTGTTTTCAGGTATGAATGATTAGTGCTTCAATCATCATTGTGTAAATCAATAGCGGCTTCTTCTGCTGTATTGGCCGTATCCAACTCTTCCACTACAGCATTAGATTGCTTAAACGCTTGATCTTCGGGTTTTTCTTTCCCTGCAATATAGTTGCCATCGAAAATTGAACATTCAAACTGTTTAAGTTTCTCATTACCTTCGCGGCATGCTTCCACCAAATCTTCGAGATCTTGGAAAATCAAACCGTCTGCACCAATCAAAGTGCACACTTCATCCACAGTGCGGTTATGGGCAATAAGCTCTTCTGCAGTAGGCATATCAATGCCATACATATTGGGGAACTTCACCGGTGGCGCCGCAGAAGCAAAATACACTTTGTTAGCACCTGCATCACGGGCCATTTGAATAATTTCGCCACAAGTGGTGCCGCGCACAATGGAGTCATCCACCAACAGTACATTCTTACCGGCAAATTCTAGTTCGATAGCATTGAGTTTTTGGCGTACGGATTTCTGGCGTTGTTGTTGCCCAGGCATGATAAAAGTACGACCAATATAACGGTTTTTGATGAAACCTTCGCGGTATTTAATATCCATCCTGTTAGCCAGCTCCAGCGCTGAAGTACGGCTAGTATCGGGCACAGGAATAACCACATCGATATCATGATCTGGCCACTCACGCATAATTTTTTCAGCGAGAGTTTCACCCATGCGTAAACGCGATTTGTACACAGAGATCTTATCGATAATGGAATCTGGGCGCGCCAGGTAAACTTGCTCAAAAATACAGGGGCTCAGCTGAGTATGCTCCGCACAGATGCGTGTATGCAACTCCCCTTCGTTCGTTATATAAATAGCTTCGCCCGGTTCTAAATCACGCTCTAACTGAAACCCTAGCGCTGATAAGGCAACGCTTTCTGAAGCGACCATGTACTCCTTCCCTTTCGCTGTGGTACGGCTACCAAAGCAAACAGGACGCACGCCGTATGGGTCACGAAAAGCGATAATGCCATAGCCTGTTACCATAGCGACTGCTGCATAAGCCCCTTCAAGGCGGCTGTACATGCGAGCAATAGCGTCAAAAAAATCATTAGGCTCAGGAATAAACTTACCTATCTTCTGTAATTCGTGTGCCAGCACGTTTAGCAACACCTCACCATCAGAAGAAGTATTAATGTGGCGTAAATCTGCGCGGAAAATATCTTCCACTAAGGCAGCAGTATTAGTGAGATTTCCGTTATGCGCTAAGGTAATACCGTAGGGCGAGTTCACGTAAAAGGGTTGCGCCTCTGCAGGGCCTGTGGCATGTGAATTTGGATAACGCACGTGGCCTATCCCCATGGTGCCTGTTAAACGTCTCATGTGACGAGTGCGAAAAACATCGCGCACCATGCCAACATCTTTACGTAAAAACAAACGCTCACCATCACTGGTTACTATTCCCGCTGCGTCCTGTCCACGGTGTTGAAGAACCGTCAGGGCATCATAGATGCTCTGATTTACATTCGTTTGCCCGACGATACCCACAATTCCGCACATGGTTGCTCCTCACTAGTGATCTTGTTTAGGCTGAGTGGTTTGTTTAGTGTCTTCAGTGTTTATGCTGTCTAGCGCTTTTTCTATCGTGTTGTGCTGACGCAATTCGCTTTCTTCAAGCTGAATAACTTCTGGTTCATAACCCCAAATGAATTTCAAAACATCGCTGCCGGTTTCACGCGTCCAGCCTTCTAATTCAACAAAGTAAGGCAATAAAGAAGATTCCTGCCACCATGCGTCTTCTTCCAACATGGGGCGAAACAATATAACGAGCACACTCACAATGAGCACACCGCGTAAGCCACCGAACACCATGCCAAGTACTCGATCGGTGCTGGTTAAACCTGTGGCTTGTATAAAGGCTCGAATAATCTTACCTATGATAGCGCCCACCACTAACGTGAGCACAAACAACAATACAAAAGCAGTAGCCAAACGCAGGCTTGGCATTTCGATGGTGCCCACCAAATAGTTGTCTACTAAGGGGCTAAAGGTGCGTGCCACTATGAAGGCAGCTGCCCAAGATATTAAGGATATCGCTTCGCGCACGAAACCGCGCCACAGGCTCATAAAAGCAGAAATAGCTATGACAGCGAGGATAATGACGTCAGCCATACTCATAGTGGTACCTGCGTAAAAGCGGGCAAGGATAACAAAAAAGCTGCCCTGCCCCAACTATTAAGGATATTTAGCGGCTTAACTGCAGAGGGAAGCCTTCATCCACCTGCACCGTTGTGTCTTTTTTCAGCTTTTCCAGTAAGGCTTGTGCCTGTGCTTTGCTTGTTACTGGGCCAGCGTTAACGCGGTAAAAGGTTTTGCCCTGAGCCGCAATTTCGATAAGAAATGCCTCGTATCCTGCGTCACGTAGCTCATACACTAGTGCTTTGGCGCGTTCGCTATTGGATAAAGACCACAATTGGACAGCCCAACCTTTTTGTTGCGCTTTCGGTAGAGTTACACCTGCCATGCCTGTGCTGGTTGAAGAAGTTGCTGCAGGCGCAGTTGGCTGAGGTGTTTTTTCAGCGGATGGGGTGTTGCTAGAAGTCACTGGTGCCTTGGCAGGCGCGGTGGTTTCTTTTTCTGGAGTTGCTGCAGCAGGCGCTGCGTATGGCGATGTTTCTGTAGTAGTTTCTGCTGCTTTAGCAGGGTTTTCTGCCTGCAATTCAGTGTCTGTTGGTTCAGTTTTCGGCGGTTCAGGCCACTGCTCTTCAATGTTTTGTTCCACCGCTTGCAGTTCTTCTTCAGTCACAACCGGTTCATCACTGACCGTGGCCACCTCTGGCTCTTTAGGAATACTGTAATCCAAGGATGAGCTTTCCTGCTCTGGGCTTCTTAATAAAATAGACACGACAATCAAACCCAGCGCCACTAAAACCACGGCACCAATTACTTGATGTTTTCGCTGTTGTGTTTGTTCAGACATTTATCTCTCCAACTGTCCTAAATATTCTTCTGCTTCGGCTACGGTGTAAAAAGAACCGAATACAACGATGGTGTCTTCCTCTTCGCTTTCTTGCAACACTTGCTGCATCGCATCGTGCACACTGCTAAAACACTCGCGCGGAACATCAGCTGCTAGTGCCTCGCTCAAACGCAAAGCGGTGCCACCACGTGGCACGTGTAAATCAGCTAGGTACCACTTTTCTACACGGCTAGCTTGGCTCACAAGCGTTGCCACAGATTTATCCAACAGCATGCCACAAACCCCATAAAGCTTACCCTGTTGTTTTGGTAAACGTTGGAAAAACCTCTTCACAGCAGCTTCGTTGTGGCCCACATCTAGGTACCAATGGCGCTGCTGCTGATAATAGTACTGGCTTCTACCCTCCAGCTGCACCGCTTGAGCGATAGTGGGCAAAGTGTTTTGAGGCGGCAGTGTATTCAGTAAAGCTAACGCTTGGACAGCTAAAGCAAAATTATCCTCACCCAATGGAATGGGCTGCACGAGCGGTAACGACTGCCTACCCTCTTGCTGCCACCACATTTCATGGTCATTAACGCCAAACTCTTTAGCGCGCTCAAATAACAAGACACCATCATTAGCCACTTGTTCACGAACACTTTGTGGCACCGCAGGCATACCATAAAGCAATGGCTTGCCAGCTCGAGCAATACCCGTTTTTTCAGTGGCAATAATCTCTAAGTCATCGCCCAACCAATCGGTATGGTCCAAGGCTATTGAAGTCACCAAGGCCACATCTGCAGCAACGATATTAACAGCGTCCAAGCGGCCACCAAGGCCTACTTCTAAGATGTAAAGATCTAGGTTCGCTTGTTTAAATAACAGCAAGGCTGCGAGGGTAGTAAACTCGAAAAAAGTTAAGGGGATATTGGCACGAGCTTTATCAATATCAGCGAACGCTTCACATAAAGCTTCATCGCTCACTAGCTCTCCGTTGATACGGATGCGCTCGTTAAAACGATTAATATGAGGTGACGTATACACGCCAGTTTTGGCACCTGCAGCTGTGGCTAAGGCATTCAACAAAGCAACCGTTGAACCTTTGCCATTTGTACCCGCTACAGTGATAACAGGTGGTAACCCTGTGGTTACCTGGAGCCTTTTCGCAACTTGCTCTATGCGCGTTAGGCCTAAATCGATTTCTTGCTCATGCAAAGCAAGTATTTTATCCAACCACCCTGTTAAGGTTTGGCTCATCTATGATAAGTCTCTTGTATAGTTCGTACTGAAAGTACAAATAAAGCAGCTGCTTATTGTAACAATAAGCAGCTGCTAATGTGAGAATTATTTTTCAGTATTTTCTGCTTGCTCTGATGAACTATCTTGCTCTTCGGCGTCATCAACATCGGTTTCTTTGACCGCTTCAACAACCTCCGCTTCAGCTTCACCCGCCTCGCCTTGCGCGCTTGGCAAACCCATCAAGCTTGTGAGTAATCGATGCAATGTTTCCTTTAACTCATGACGATGCACAATCATATCGATGGCACCATGCTCTAGCAGAAACTCACTACGCTGGAAGCCTTCTGGTAATTGTTGGCGCACAGTTTGTTCAATAACACGTGGACCGGCGAAGCCAATTAAGGCATTCGGTTCTGCCACATTAATATCGCCTAGCATTGCTAAGGAAGCTGATACGCCGCCATACACAGGGTCTGTGAGCACTGAAATAAAGGGAATACCCGCCTCGCGCATACGCTGCAGCGCTGCACTGGTTTTAGCCATTTGCATGAGCGAAAACAAGGCTTCTTGCATGCGGGCGCCACCGCTAGCAGAAAAGCACACCAAAGGGCGCCTTTCAGCTAAACACACATTAACCGCTTCAACAAAACGCGCCCCTACCACCGAGCCCATGGAACCGCCCATGAAACTAAATTCAAACGCAGCAGCTACTACTGGTAGGCCAAACACCGTGCCCTTTTCCACCACAAGGGCATCATCTTCGCCCGTTTCTTTTTGTGCTGCGTGCAAACGATCTTTGTACTTTTTGCTATCGCGAAACTTTAAACGATCCACTGGCTTAATATCGGCGCCAATTTCAGTGGTGGAACCTTCGTCAAAAAATAACGCTAAGCGCTTACGTGCACCAATGCGCACATGGTGATCGCACTTGCTGCACACATTCATATTGCGCTCATGCTCAGGTAAAAACAAAGCGTTATTGCAACGCGGGCATTTGCGCCACAATCCTTCAGGGATTTCGCTGCGTTTGCTTTCTTCTGTGCTAGGGCGGCGAATAGCCGGCAATATCTTTTCTAGCCAGTTATTACTCATGCTGTTATATCCTCATCCATGGCTGCGCGCATGCTTGCTAATACTGCTGCCACTTTTTCTGGAATTAGGTCGGGTTGATCGAGATGTGCAGCCACCTGATTCACTAAGGCGCTACCCACCACTACACCATCGGCCACTTTTGCGATGGCCTTGGCTGATTTGGCATCTTTAATACCAAAGCCTACACCAATGGGCAAAGTAGTGTGTTTGCGAATTGTTTCTAGTTTCTTCGCCACATCTTCAACATCTAGGCTAGCTGAGCCCGTTACACCTTTTAAGGACACATAATAAAGGTAACCAGTACCCGCCTTTGCAATCAGTGCCATGCGCTCTTCAGTGGTGGTTGGTGCCAACAAAAAGATTTGCTTAATTCCTTTGTCGGCAAAGAGCTTGCTAGCTTCCACAGATTCTTCAGGAGGTAAATCCACCAACAATACACCGTCTACGCCCGCTACTTGCGCATTATGGGCAAAAGTTTCATACCCCATCGCTTCCACGGGGTTGAGGTAACCCATTAACACCACAGGCGTCTCTGCATCTTGCAAACGGAACTCTGCCACCATATCTAACACGCGCTGCAATGTTGTGCCCGCAGCCAAGGAACGCTCACTGGCTAGCTGGATCACCGGCCCATCGGCCATAGGGTCTGAGAACGGAACACCTAACTCAATGATATTAGCGCCCGCTTTTACCATGGCATGCATTAAAGGCACTGTGGCGGCAGGATTAGGATCCCCTGCCGTGATGAATGGTACGAGCGCTTTTTTGCCTTCTTTGGCGAGCGCGGCAAAACAAGTTTCTATACGGCTCATGACTGCAACTCCTTATACTTCGATGCCGTCAATGGCGGCCACTGTATGAATGTCTTTATCACCACGCCCAGAAAGGTTAACGATAATAATCTGATCTTTAGCCATGGTGGGTGCTAACTTGCGCACATAGGACAGTGCATGAGAGGACTCTAACGCAGGCATAATTCCTTCCACCATGGTGAGTTCACGGAAAGCAGCTAGCGCTTCGTCATCGGTGGCTGAGCCATAAGTAACGCGGCCAATATCTTTCAACCATGCGTGCTCTGGGCCAACACCTGGGTAATCTAAACCCGCTGAAATAGAATGCGTAGGAATAATTTGCCCATCTTCATCTTCAATAAGATACGTGCGGTTACCGTGTAGCACCCCTGGGCGCCCTGCACTTAAGGCGGAAGCATGCTTGCCTGTTTCAAGACCCTTACCGCCCGCTTCTACGCCATACATGGCAACATTTGCATCATCTAAAAAGGGATGGAATAAACCAATAGCGTTAGAGCCACCCCCCACACAGGCCACTAAAGCATCAGGCAGCTTGCCTGTTTGCTCTAAGCACTGCTGGCGTGCTTCGCGCCCAATAATAGCTTGGAAATCACGCACTAATAGCGGGTACGGATGCGGCCCTGCCACGGTACCAATAATGTAAAATGTATCGTCCACATTAGTAACCCAGTCGCGCATCGCTTCGTTCATAGCATCTTTAAGCGTGGCCGAACCGGAATGCACAGGAATAACTTCAGCGCCCAATAAACGCATGCGATATACGTTAATCTTTTGGCGTTGCACATCTTCTGCACCCATGTATACCTGGCACTTCAGGCCTAGCCGGGCTGCTACTGTAGCTGTGGCCACACCATGTTGCCCTGCACCAGTTTCTGCGATAACACGTGGTTTGCCTGTGTATTTTGCTAATAGAGCTTGGCCAATTGTGTTGTTCACCTTATGGGCGCCCGTGTGGTTGAGGTCTTCGCGCTTCAAATAAATTTGCGCACCACCTAGCTGCTGCGACCATCGTTCGGCATGGTATAACGGAGAAGGGCGACCTACGTAGTGCGCCAAATCCTTATCGAATTCAGCTTGGAAATCTTTATCATCTCGAAAACGCAGGTATACAGCTTCTAGTTCGTGCAAAGCTGCCATCAAGGTTTCAGAAGCAAAACGACCACCAAATTGGCCGAAATGCCCTAGCTCATCAGGAAAAGCTGAAAAATCGGTACCTTTAGACACCTTGTGCTCCTTTCAATGTTTGTGCCACAAAACGGCTCACCGCTTGTGGGCATTTAATACCGGGGGCTGTTTCTACACCACTGCTAACATCTACGGCCCAAGGCTGTGTTTGTGCAATCGCTTCGGCTACATTTTCTGGCTGCAGCCCACCGGCTAATATGTAAGGCACGCCGTCGCTCTGCGGCACGCGCGCCCAATCAAAAGTTTTACCTGTTCCGCCTCGTGCCCCTTGCACATAGGCGTCTAATAAAATGCCTTGCGACCCGACACGCATATATTCTTTCGCCGTCAGCGTAACATCTAGCTCTGGTGTCATCGCCAATGCTTTAAACCAGGGGCGCGGGCTGTGTTGCCGGCAATATTCTGGGTTTTCATCACCATGAAACTGCACCACATCTAGCGGTACTTGCTCACACACTTGGTGTAGGTATTCTGGCGTTGGGTTTACAAACAACCCCACCGTGGTGATGAACGGGGGCAAAGCGTTACAAATAGCAACGGCTTGATCAATGGTCACATGTCTTGGGCTTTTGTCATAAAACACAAGGCCTATGCTGTCCACTCCTGTTTTAGCGATCGCCACAGCAACACTAGGCTGCGTTATGCCACACACCTTAACACGAGTTCTACTCTGCACTTTGTACTCCAGTGTTTATTGACAAACGTGGTGCATGATAGCAAAAAAAACGCACTTTGATGAGCCTATTTACCCAATGTGCCTTCAGGCCAAAACAAGAGTTCTCCGCGTTGCTGCGGCAAATAAAACTCAGGCCCGTATTCCACCCAGTGCATAAACAACCCTTTTGCTGGTGCTGCTATGCCTGCTTGGCGACGATCTTTGCTGCGCAATACTTCAAGCGCCCATTCTGGGCTGCGCTCCCCTGTTCCAACAGCCACTAAAGTACCTGTTAAGTTACGCACCATGTGCATAAGAAACCCATCTGCCTGCGCCTCTATCATCCATAAGTGGCCACGCTGAAACACTTGCAAACGCTCTAAGGTTTTAACCGGTGATTGCGCCTGGCAATCGGCTGCACGAAAAGCGCTAAAATCATGGGTGCCCAACAAATAATCAGCTGCTTTTTGCATGGGCGCCAATTTCATTGGGCGATATTCCCAGCCTAATTGCTGATGAAATAGCGCCGGCTTATCTGGCGAATTATGAATAAAATAACGATAACAACGACGTTGGGCAGAAAAGCGCGCATGAAATTTCTCGCCCACCTCTTGCACCCAACGAACAGTAATTGTTTTCGGCAACAAGGCATTTAAGCCACGGCGCCAATTGTAGGTAGTGCGCTGTGCACGCGTATCAAAGTGCGCTACTTGCTCTAAGGCATGCACACCTTTATCCGTGCGCCCAGCCCCCACAAGCTCTATGGGTTCGTTGGCTATTTGGCTTAACGCTTTTTCTAACTCTTCTTGTATTGAACGAACGCCATCCTGCTGTCGCTGCCAACCGTGATAAGCGCTACCGTCATATTCAATACCTAATGCAAAACGTTGCACAATACGCTTTCCCCAAAAAAGAAAGGGCAGTGCCTTTAGCACCGCCCTCTTCTATTTACTCATTTAACTAGTTATTTACTTCGTCGAGCATTTTCTGTGCTTTAGCTTTTTGCTCCGCCGTGCCATCACGCAGAATCTCTTCTAACGTATCACGGGCTTCCTCTGTGCTGCCCATATCGATGAGCGCGCGTGCTAAACCAAGCCCAGTGTCATGCTCGCTATAATCGTCATCTTCGAACAAAAAGGCGGGGACGTTTGTATCACCAAGCAAATCCTCTTCGTCCATGCCCTCGATTTCAGCAAGTAAACTATCTAAGTCACTGTCTTCCTGAGCAAAGAAAGCTTCGTCTTCAGCGGAAAGAATATTTTCGCTAGTGCTGAGCGCTTCTTCATTTGGCTCACTTGGCAAACCTTCATTGTGAAGGCTTGCTTCTTCTTCCATGACCACCTCAGGAGCTGATGTTTGCAGCTCTACAGGGGGTTCGGAAACAGTCGGTTCTGCAACGTTTTGTGCAGCAGCGTCAGCATCTTCCTCTTCGCTTTCTGCAACGATAGTTTCAGTCACCACCGGCACTGCTCCTAGCCCAGCGTATTGAGCCGTACTACCGCTATCAGCTTGCGCAGCTATATAGGTATCTAGCTCCGCATTCACACCTTTCAGCTTTGTTACTTCTTGCTGGTAAGCTTTTTTATCGGAATGGTAAAGCGCCTCTAAAAGCGATTTTTTCAAGCCTATGTGAGTGGGGTCATGTTGTATGGCCGTACGAAGCAATGGTATTGCTTCGGCATAACGTTCCTCTCTCATGTGCACATTTATGTCATCTTTCAACGCTGCCAAATTCACTGGGGTGGGCTCAGCCTCTTCAGCTTCTTCAGCAGCTATCGCTTCAGGCTCCTGCTGGCGGCTGCGCCAAAAACCTACCAACCAATGCAATATAAAGAGCAACAACAAGCCCACTAGCACCATCAAGAACAAGGTACTTGATAATATGCGTTTAATTAAACTAGTGTCTTTGGGTTGCTCCGCTTCACTGCCCATCTCTGGCTTTTCTGTGGGGGCAGCCGCTTTAGTCGTATCTTCAGTTTTCTCTGCCTGCACTGGCGTAGCGTGAGAAACCTCAGTCCAGTCTTCCACATCTGTTAGCGCTTCTGCTTCTGTTAATACTTCGGCTTCCGTCTGCGCCACTAAATCTTCATCAGACATCGAAGTAACAGGCTCAGCTTCAAAATCAGTAGCGGCATCAGTGGCCTCTTCTAGAACAGGCTCTTCTGGTAACTCCATGCCTGCATCAGTTGGTTCTGCCACTTCCTGCTCTGTGGAATACTCTAGCGACTCTTCACCAGCAGGCTCGATAACATCTTCCACAGCAAGATCAATCACTGCCTCTTCTGCATCTATTTTCTCAAGCTCAATAAAATCTTGCTGCTCTACGTCTACGAAGGGTTCTACAACCTCCGCTGTATCAAGCTCAATATCATCTTCTATGGCAGCTTCTGCTGTATTAACATCACCGCCGACTTCTGTAACTGCCTCTGGCGTATCAATGTCATCTTCAGTAGCAGCTTCTACCTTATCAAGCTCAGCTTCTTCAGTGGCAGCCTCTGCCACGTTATCCTCAATAGCAGCCTCTGCCACATCAGTATCAACCGCCTCATCTTCGGTGGCCTGTGCGGTGGCTTCCGCTTCTTCTGCTAGTTCTACTGCCACAGGCTCGTCAATGAGCGCATCAACCACTTCTGCAGCGTCATTATCCGTTAATGGCGCTGCGGGCTCAGCTTCAACCGCTGCGCTCTCTGGAAGCGACGCCGCGTTTTCGGCAGGCTCAATGTTTTCTTGTTTCGCTACAGGTTTAATCGGTTCTTCTTGTGCAACAGGTTTTTCTTGCTTTGCAGGAGAGGCGGTAGCTTGCTTCTTAGTTGGAGGCTTAGTGGCCACCTGGCGCTGTAGCTCAGCACGGGCCTTCGCCGCCGTTATTTGCATCGCTTCGCTTTCAGTTGGCAATGAAATACTAACACCGCCTTTAAGCAAATTGATGTTGTTGTTAATGAACGCGTGGGGGTTTTTATCACGAATAGCGAGCATGGTTTGCTCAACAGATACTCGCTCGCTTGGACGGTGACGCGTTGCGATCAAAGAAAGGGTGTCATTGGGCCGAATGGTATAGCCCTGCCCACCAGCACTGCTCCGTGTAACGGGCGCGGTAGTACGGGTAATCGGCTGTTCGATATGTCTCGGCGGTTGCGTAGTAGTAGCCACAGACGCGTAAACAGGCGGATCAATCATCAGGTTGTACTCTCTGAACAGCCTGCCTCGAGGCCAAGCGTATTCAATGAGTAAGCTGACAATAGGTTCGCGCACGGCCTCGCGAGAAGTTATACGCAACTCCGCATGGTTGTAATCTAGCTTTGTTACCGCAAAACGCAAACCGTTATTAATGGAGCTAAATTCGATGCCTAATTTATCAGATTCACTTTTCGCTGCTAACCGTGCAACGATTTCGTGCTCATCGAGCCCTTGCAGATCGCTAATTTGGATACGAACATCCAAGGGCTGGTTTAAATGCGAATAAACATGATAAGCGCCCACATTCAGCGCTGAGGCAACAGTAGGAATAATAAGCGATGCAGCAACAAGGCTAGCGCGTATTTTTCGTAACATAGTCGAACCCATTTTATCCTTTTTATTGTCACGCTTGGCGTGGTTACGTGCACACTAGCACGACAATATCCAACCTATTCCCTAATTATAAGACCGTAATGATCATTACAATTGTTGTTGCAGCCACTGTTGCCCAATCTGCAACATATTTAGTGCCGAACCCTTACGCAAATTATCGCTTACAATCGTAAAATTCAAACCGTTAGGCTGGGTTAAATTGCGGCGCAAGCGGCTCACCCAAACATCATCACTACCCACAGCATCTTCAAGTGCCGTGGCGCTTGGTTTTTCATCCGTTGCCACACGTACACCTGCATCCTCTAACGCCGCCATGGCAGCTTCCACTGACAATGTTTGTTGTGTGGTTAATTGCACGCTTAATGTATGACCAAAGAAAACGGGCACCTGAACGGAACTGACATTAATCGCTATTTGGGTTTGCCCTAACAAACGGATGGTTTCAAACGCCACACGAATTTCAGAGCGCGTGTAGCCACTCTCTTGCGCCTGCCCCAATTGCGGCAACACGTTAAATGCTACTTTTTCTGCTGCTTCGTTATCTTGCCCGCTCAGCAACCGTGCTGTTTGATGCGCTAATTCATCAGCGCCTGCCTTACCTAGGCTAGAGGCTGGTTCGCACAGGGTGACATTTACTTGCACTAACCCAGCCACATCGTGCAAGGGCTTAAGGGCCATGGCGAGTGCCACAGCACCCGCTGACGGGCTGCCAATAATATTGGTGTGCCGATAGCTTTCAACCATGCTGCCGTTTACTTCGGGCACGATAATCGGCACATTTGTGTCGGCCACCAATGCACCGCTCACATCGATGACGGTGGCACCTGCCTCAACAGCTTTTGGAATATACTGCGTCGACACATCTTCAGGCGCAGCAAACAAGGCTAACTGCACCTGAGTGAAATCAAATTGTTCAACTAACTCAACACGAACATATTTGCCGTGAACTTCAATCTTTTCGCCAGCACTATTCATAGATGCTAGCAAATACACTTTGCCCACTGGCAAGTAATTATCGTTAATGAGCTCGACAAGCGCCGAGCCCACTAAACCGGTGGCACCAACAACCGCCACATCTACTTTAGCTGTCATTCAGACTCCAACAAGATGCGTAGCATACGACGCACAGGTTCTGCTGCACCCCATAGAAGCTGATCGCCCACGGTGAAAGCATTTAAGTATTCGGGCCCCATGGCTAATTTACGTAAACGCCCCACAGGGATATCCAGTGTGCCTGTGACTGCGGTAGGCGTTAACTCACGCATGCTTGCTTCGCGCTCGTTCGGGATTACTTTCACCCAATCGTTTGCAGAAGCGATGATGTCCTCAATTTCATCAAGCGGAACATCTTTCTTCAGCTTCATTGAAATAGCTTGGCTGTGCGAACGCATGGCACCGATACGCACACAAGTACCATCTAACGGCACAGGGTTGTTTTCTCGGCCGAGCAACTTATTACTTTCAGCCTGCGCTTTCCACTCTTCACGGCTTTGGCCACTTTCAAGCTGGGTATCAATCCATGGCAATAAACTACCCGCTAGAGGGTAACCAAAATTATCAGTGGGCAGCTCGCTGCTGCGCATGGTGTTTGATACAACGCGATCGATGTCGAGGATTGCGCTAGCCGGATCGTCGAGCAATGTTTGCGCATCAGCGTGAATTTTGCCCATTTGTGCAATCAGTTCGCGCATATTTTGTGCACCAGCACCAGAAGCAGCTTGATACGTTTGCGCACATCCCCACTCAACGAGGTCTTCTTTGAACAAACCACCCAATGCCATGAGCATCAAGCTTACTGTGCAGTTGCCACCAACAAAATCTTTCACACCATCTTTCAATGCTTGGTCGATTACATGGCGGTTCACAGGGTCTAGTACGATCACTGAAGTATCGTTCATACGTAATGCAGAAGCTGCATCAATCCAGTAACCTTTCCAACCTGCTTTACGCAGCTCGGGGTACACTGCATTGGTGTAATCGCCACCTTGGCAAGTAACCACCACGTCTAATGTTTTCAGTACTTCAATATCATCCGCTTTCTGTAAAACCGGAACGTCCTTGCCCACATCAGGCGCTTTTTGGCCCGCCTGTGAAGTTGTAAAGAAAATGGGTTCGATATCGGTGAAATCAGACTCCGCACGCATACGATCCATTAACACGGAACCTACCATGCCTCGCCAACCAATAAATCCAACTCTTTTCACCTGTAATCTCCTACTTGTAGGATGAATGTGGGGTGGCTCTGGGCCACCCATGAAAATATGTTCCTATACTATTACTTTGCCAACAAAGCTGCGACCACTGCATCACCCATAGCGTCGCAACCTACCTTAGTGGTGCCTTCTGTATAAATATCACCTGTGCGCAAGCCTTGCTCGAGCACACTCTCAACCGCGTCTTCAATGGCCTGTGCCACATCAGCGCGTTCAAAAGTGTAACGCATCATCATGGCGAGCGATAGAATAGTAGCTAGCGGGTTAGCCAAGTTTTTGCCCGCAATATCCGGTGCAGAACCGTGGCAAGCTTCATACAAGCCTTTGCGGTTCACATCGAGGGAAGCTGAAGGCAGCATACCAATGGAACCTGTTAGCATCGCTGCTTCATCAGACAAAATATCGCCGAACAAGTTGCCCGTAACCATAACATCGAACTGCTTTGGCGCACGCACCAATTGCATTGCCGCGTTATCCACATACATGTGAGACACTTCAACGTCTGGGTATTCCTTAGCCACCTCGTTCACTGTCTCTTTCCAAAGCTCAGTAACTTCCAATACGTTCGCTTTATCAACCGAGCAAAGCTTTTTACCACGAGCCTGTGCTAGTTCAAAAGCTACTTTGGCAATACGGCGAATTTCACTTTCGCTATACACCATGGTGTTATGGCCGATGCGCTCACCGTTTTCTTCACGAATGCCACGCGGTTCGCCGAAGTAAATGCCGCCGGTTAATTCGCGTACGATTAGGATGTCTAAACCGCTAACAATCTCAGGTTTTAAGCTGGAAGCGCTGGCTAGCTGTGGGAACAGCATGGCTGGCCTTAAGTTAGCAAACAGTTCAAGAGATGAGCGTAGCTTCAGCAAACCACGCTCTGGGCGCTTGGAGCGCTCAATGTTGTCCCACTTTGGGCCACCAATGGCGCCAAACAAAATAGCATCTGCAGCTTTTGCTTTAGCTAGAGATTCTTCAGGCAGGGGCTCGCCCGTAACATCATAGGCTGCACCGCCCATTAAAGCATGATCGGTAGTAACTTCTAGCCCAAAACGTTCGGTGGTTGCCTGTAGTACTTTCTCAGCTTCGGCAATAATCTCAGGGCCAATGCCATCACCTGGCATTAATAGAATGTTATAGCTCACGTTGTACTCCTAACCTTGTAAATCTTGGCGAACATCAAACACCCAAGGTTCGCTTTGCATGCGTTTTTGCTCATAAACTTTGATGGCATCGGCATCTTCCAACGTCAAGCCAATATCATCCAAGCCATTTATTAAGCAGTGTTTACGGAAGGCATCCACCTCAAAAGAGTACGCCGTGCCGTCGGGGGTAATAACTTTTTGCTCTGGTAGATCCACCGTAAGCTCATAGCCAGGGTTAGCATCCACCGCCTCAAACAAGCTTTGCACTATTTCTTCAGATAAAACAATGGGTAGCATTCCATTCTTAAAGCAATTATTGAAGAAAATATCGGCAAAACTTGGCGCTATGACTACCTTAAAGCCATAATCAAGCAGTGCCCAAGGAGCGTGCTCACGGCTTGAGCCACAGCCAAAGTTGCGACGCGTCAGCAAAATACTGGCCCCTTGGTAACGTTCTTGGTTTAGAACAAAATCTTTATTCAAGGGACGCTTGCTATTATCTTGGCCCGGCTGCCCTTCATCCAAATAACGCAACTCATCAAACAAGTTAGGGCCAAAACCCGTGCGCTTAATCGATTTTAAAAACTGTTTTGGAATAATTTGGTCTGTGTCTACGTTAGAGCTGTCTAAGGGAGCCACCAAACCTGTCATTTCTACAAACTTTTCCATTGTGCTCTCCTTTTTAAGCTAAATCACGTACATCAACAAAGTGGCCAGCAATAGCTGCTGCAGCTGCCATGGCGGGGCTCACTAAGTGGGTGCGGCCGCCATTACCTTGGCGCCCTTCGAAGTTTCGGTTAGAAGTGGAAGCACAGTGTTCGCCCGGCTCTAATCTGTCTGGGTTCATTGCTAAGCACATGGAGCAACCAGGCTCACGCCACTCGAAACCCGCTTCGATAAATACTTTATCAAGGCCTTCTTGTTCCGCTTGCTGCTTCACTAAACCAGAGCCTGGCACCACCATGGCTTGCTTCACAGAAGCCGCCACTTTTTTGCCTTTGGCTACTTCAGCAGCAGCGCGCAAATCTTCAATACGTGAGTTAGTGCATGAACCAATGAAAACGCGGTCCACATTAATATCAGTAATTTTCATACCTGGGGTTAAACCCATGTACTGATAAGCTCTTTCCATGCCACCACGCTTTACCGCGTCACTTTCTTCAGCGGGAATGGGTAGCGTTGCATTCACCGGCAACACCATTTCAGGAGAAGTACCCCAGGATACTTGTGGCAAAATATCGGCGGCATCAATTTCTACCACTTTATCGAAATGCGCCCCTTCATCAGAAACCAGCGTGCGCCAGTAAGCCACGGCGTTATCCCAGTCTTCACCCTTAGGTGCAAAAGGACGGCCTTCACAATACTCAATGGTTTTATCATCCACGGCGATCATGCCAGCACGAGCACCGGCTTCAATGGCCATGTTGCACACTGTCATGCGCCCCTCCATGGAAAGGCTTTCGATAGCAGTACCGGCGAATTCAATAGCGTGCCCTGTGCCACCGGCGGTGCCAATAACACCAATAATGTGAAGCACTACATCTTTAGCTGTTACGCCTGGGCCTAATTCACCGTCTACGCGCACAAGCATGTTGTCCATTTTTTTGCTCACCAAGCATTGCGTTGCTAACACATGCTCTACTTCGCTAGTACCAATACCATGCGCCAAGCAAGCAAAAGCACCGTTAGTAGAAGTGTGGGAATCACCACACACCACTGTCATGCCTGGTAACACAGCGCCCTGCTCTGGCGCCATCACGTGCACAATACCTTGGCGCACATCGCCAATACCATAATTACGAATTCCAAATTCGTTGGTATTGTCTTGCAGTGTTACCACCTGAATGCGGGAAGTTTCATCTTCAATATCTGCCGCACTTTCGAAAGGTGTGGTGGGCACGTTGTGGTCGATGGTGGCAAAGTTCATTTCACGGCGCCACGGCTCACGGTTAGCAAGGCGCAAACCTTCAAACGCCTGTGGTGATGTCACTTCATGGATAATGTGACGGTCGATATAAATGAGTGCAGAGCCATCATCGCGCTGCGTTACTAAATGGGCATCCCATAATTTGTCGTACAGAGTTCTTGCTGTCATGGTTGGTCTCCAAACCTTTACTTTGGGCAACATTCTGCGTGCACTGTAGTTCCTTAGCACCTATAATTCCAATTCATTAATTTCATGCATAGCATTCCTGCAAGGAATATATATGGACATTCAAGCCCTCGAAGCCTTTATTGCAGTGTCTGACACCGGCAGCTTTTCCACCGCTGCCACACGTTTATTTATTACGCAACCTGCTGTAAGCAAACGCATTGCAACACTTGAGCAACAATTAGAGGCGAAACTGTTTGATCGAATTGGCCGTCAAATTGTATTAACAGAAGCAGGCCGCACTTTATTGCCCCGTGCGCAACAGCTGATTAGCGACATGGAAGATATGCGACGGGCGATCGACAACTTGAGTGGTGAGGTAAGCGGTACGCTACGTATTGGCAGCAGCCATCACATTGGCTTACACCGCCTGCCTCCTGTATTGAAAGCCTATGCAAGGCGCTATCCAAAAGTAGAATTAGATTTAAGCTTCGTGGATTCAGAGGCAGCCTGGCAACAAGTGCTAAAAGGGGAACTAGAGCTTGGCTTACTCACCCTGCCACCTGTTCCAGACCCGCGCCTATTGCACAAAGTGATTTGGCCAGACCCACTAGAATTCATCGCAGCCCACGACCATCCATTGGCGCAACATAAGAACATAACGCTAGAACAGCTCACAGAATACGATGCGCTATTACCTGGTGCGAATACGTTCACACGCCATATTGTGGAAGAATTATTTGCCGAGCGGCAATTATCACTATCGGTTTCTTTGGCCACCAACTATCTAGAAACACTTTATATGATGGTATCGGTGGGGCTAGGTTGGAGCGTGCTTCCCGTTACCTTAAAAGACCCCACCACCACATCTTTAGCCACCCAAACACCGCTGCCAAAACGGTATTTGGGGGTGGTGTATCATCCCGAGCGCAGCCTTTCTAATAGCGCTCAGCAGTTTTTACAGGTGCTGCAGGAACATGCTAGCGACTAAGATAGCGCATGGCCCCTTCAAGCCCTTCAATGGTGAGTGGGTACATTTGATCGTTAAGCATTTTTCTAATCCAAGTATTAGATAAGGTACCATCCCAATATTTTTCAGGTTCTGGGTTCAACCACACCACATGCTTGAAGTGATCTAACACGCGCTGCATCCATACAGCGCCGGGTTCTTCATTAAAATGTTCCACACTGCCGCCCACCGAGTTAATTTCATAGGGGCTCATGGCTGCGTCGCCCACAAAAATTACACGATAGTCGGAGCTGTATTTATTTAACACATCCCAAGTGGAAGTGCGTTCATCCCAGCGGCGGCGATTATCTTTCCACACGTTCTCATAGATGAAATTGTGGAAATAGTAATAATCCATATGCTTAAATTCCGAGCGTGCAGCGCTAAAAAGCTCTTCGCTTAAAGCAATATAAGGATCCATAGAACCGCCGATATCGAACAACACTAGTACTTTAATGCGGTTCTCTTCCTCAGGGCGCATTTGGATATCGAGCAGCCCCGCATTTTTTGCAGTGGAAGCGATGGTACTGTCTAAATCAAATTCATCTGCGCGCCCTTCGCGAGTGAATTTGCGTAAACGGCGTAAAGCCAATTGCATATTGCGGCTACCAAGCGCTTCGCTGTCGTCTAGGTTACGAAACTCGCGTTTCTCCCATACCTTCACAGCACTTCTGTTACGGGATTCACCGCCAACACGAATGCCCTCAGGGTGTGCGCCGTAGGCGCCAAAGGGAGAGGTTCCGCCAGTACCCACCCACTTATTTCCACCTTGATGTCGCTCTTGCTGCTCTTCTAAGCGCTGGCGAAACTCTTCTAGCAGTTCTTCGAGGCTGCCTCTTTTTTTCAGCTCAGCCAACTCTTCCGGTGAAAGATTTTTCTCTATTTCCTTACGCAACCAATCTTCAGGTATAGCTTGTGAAAACCATTCTGGCGGCACATAAGCTAGCCCTTCAAAAAAATTGCCAAATGCCTGATCAAAACGGTCGTAGTACTTTTCGTCTTTTACCATCACCGTACGGGCAAGCAGATAGAAATCATCCACACTAGCGAACGCAAGATGCTGCGACAAAGCGCCCTGCATATCGAGCAGCTCGCGCAATGTCACCGGCACTTTGAATTCTCTCAGTTTTTCAAAAAAACGTACCAACATAAAATTAACTCTGGCGGCGGTTCATGAAGGCTAAGCGCTCAAGCAACTGCACATCCGCTTCGTTTTTCAATAAAGCACCGTATAAAGGAGGGATCGCAGAACGAGTGTCGCGGTTTTGCAGCACGTCTTCTGGAATATCATCAGAAAGCAGCAGCTTCAACCAATCAATTAACTCGGAAGTGGTTGGCTTCTTCTTTAAACCCGGCACTTTACGTAAATCAAAGAAAATCTCTAAAGCTTCCTGTACTAAGTTTTTCTTCACATCAGGGTAATGCACATCGATGATACGCATCATGGTTTCAGCATCAGGGAAGCTAATGTAGTGGAAGAAGCAACGACGCAAGAACGCATCTGGCAGCTCTTTCTCATTATTAGAGGTAATAATAACGATAGGACGCTGCTTCGCTTTAATAAGCTCTTGAGTTTCATAAACGTAAAACTCCATGCGGTCGAGTTCTTGCAGTAAATCGTTAGGGAACTCAATATCAGCCTTATCTATTTCATCAATGAGCAACACCACTTGCTTGTCGGCCTCAAATGCTTCCCACAACTTTCCTTTTTTAAGGTAGTTGGCAACATCCTCAACCCCTTCCGCACCTAGCTGTGAATCACGTAATCTCGACACAGCATCGTACTCATATAAGCCTTGGTGTGCTTTCGTCGTGGATTTAATGTTCCAGCTAATCAGTTCAAGCCCTAGCGACTCTGCCACTTGTTCTGCCAACAAGGTTTTACCTGTACCAGGCTCACCCTTAATTAAGAGAGGCCGCTGCAAAGCGATAGCTGCGTTAACGGCCATCTTTAAGTCATCGGTAGCTACATATTTATCTGTACCTGCAAACTGCATGTTTTTCTCCATATTGAAAATTCAAATTGGGCTTACTCTAGCAAGGAGAGCTGCAAAGGCAAACAAATCAACCTTACTGCACATTCATTACAACTCTTACGTGCAGAAACGCTACAATGCGCACACCCTAACAAACTGTGCTTATTATGAACCTTTTATTGTTTCATCCTCAGGATAAAATTAGCGGCACTTGGCGCCTGCCGCTTAAAGACAGGCGCACGCAACACTTACAACAAGTATTGCAGTTAACTATTGGTGGCTCTGTTGAGGCAGGCTTATATAACGAGAACATGGGACGCGCCACACTGCTTAACATCACAGATAAGCACTGGGAATTTAGCTTCGACCCTACGCACGCACCGCCATCTCCGTTACCCATTACCCTCATTTTGGCCCTACCAAGGCCGAAAATGCTGCGTCGCACTTTAATAGATGCCATTACTTTAGGCATCAAACATATTGTACTGCTAAACAGCTACAAAGTTGAAAAAAGCTACTGGCAAACGCCTCGGCTTGCAGAAGAGGCACTGCAAGAGCTTATTACCCTATCCCTTGAGCAAGCCAAAGACACACAGCCACCGCAGATCGAAATTAAGCAACGCTTTAAACCCTATGTGGAAGATGAGCTGCCTTCTTTACTTAGCGGTAAAACTGGTTATCTCTTACATCCGGGAAATTACGATTATTTACCAAATAAAAAACAACATAGCGCTATTATAGCTGTCGGTCCCGAGGGTGGTTGGACGGAATACGAGTCAAGCAGATTGATACAGTTAGGTTTTACACCTTACACGCTTGGCCAGAGGATCTTACGGGTAGAAACGTCCTTGCCCACCATTGTTGGCCGGTTAATGCCTTTAATGTAATAAAGGCGGCACTCGGAAGCGCCGATTGGTTAACAAACGTAAAAAGCGACAATAAAAACGCTTTTTTGTTCCCAAAAGGCAATGCTTAACTGCAATTTAGTATATAATAGCTTCCATCTGCCGCATTAAAGGCATGATACACACACTTTTAACAAAGGAAGGATAGTTAAAATGCGCAAACAATTTTTTTCTGCTTGCTTGATCGCATCTTCAGCTCTAGTGCTTAGCACAGCTGCATCTGCTGCTGGTACTAACATTGAGCGTGGTGCTTACATTGGTGGCCAGGCTTCTTACAGCTGGTTTGAAAACGACGTAACCCTAAACCCTGACCACAAAGAGTGGTACGGCGGTCAAATCGGTTTACGTTACCACCCTAACTTCTCTATCGAAGCGTCTTACACAGAAGGCAAATTCGAAGACAAACAGAACGCCAACCAAGGCAAACACATCCTAAACCGCATGCCTTTAATTTCTAACCGCTTCCACTTTAACGGTGGCGTTCTTGGCTTCGAACCCTACGTTGGTTTGGCAGCTGGTGAGTTCTGGGCAAAAAGCTCCCAGGTTGATGGCGTTCGCCACAGAGAAACCGTTGTTGCACCTGAGTTCGGTGTACAGCGTCGCTTCCTAAACCGTCTACTACTAGACGTTGGTGCGCGTGCTCCTTACAGCATCGACTACGATAACTGGCAAGGTCAGGCTTACGCCGGTCTTAACTTCCTATTCGCTGTGAAAGATCGTCACACTGCAGTAGTTGAAGAGCCAGTAGAAGAGTACGTAGCTCCTGTTGAGCCTACCACTCAAATCGTTCAGCGTGATGTTAACGAAAGCGGCACAGCTGCTCAGTTCGAGTTTGATGATGCTTCCCTAAGCGCAGATCAGTTAGATGATCTACGTGCAGCGGCTCGCTTCCTAAACGCGAACCCGAACACTAGCATCACTCTAGAAGGTCACACCTGTAACATGGGTCCTGAAGAGTACAACCAAGCTCTATCCGAGCGTCGTGCTGAGAACGCTAAGCAGTTCCTAGTAGAGCAAGGTGTTGATGCAAGCCGTATCACCACAATCGGTAAAGGTGAGAGCGAGCCAGTAGCGGATAACTCTACCCGTGAAGGCCGTGAGCGTAACCGTCGTGTTGACGCAGTTATCACTGGTACCGTAGAAGAAGAAGTTACTAAATAATCACTGATTATTTAGCTAAATCTTCATAAAAAGCGCCGCATGGAAACATGCGGCGCTTTTTTAATGTCTCAAGGTTCCCGCCCCACTCTCTTCTTCAACAAACTCTAGGCAAAAAAATACCCCGGTATCACTACCGAGGTACTTCTTCGAAGTTAATGCTTATATTAAGCAGTAATTTCTTGGATTTTCTTTAACAAAGCTGTTTGATCTGCGCTTGGCTGTGCAGTTTGCAATGCCATTAGCTTGCTCATATCGCCTTCGATGCGAATCTGACCGCTCATGAAACCTTGCATACCCGCAGACTGGTCACCCTCAATAAGGATTTTTTGCGCTAAATCTGCAGGCAAGCTCATAGTGGTAGGTGCGCCATCAGCATGGCCTTCTTCAATCATGCCGCCAACAAGGGCTAACTTTTTTTCACCTGCATTAGTATCAACATTAATGTTGATAGCTAAATCAGCTAACGCAGCAGGCACTTCCACATCACCAGCTTCAGCGCGTAATTCTGCTACTTTGGCAAACCACTCATCAGATAAAAACTCAATGCTCATTACGTACTCCTAAATTGTAGGGTGTTTTTTTATTTATGCTGCTAATCAAACAAGCGTTTGAATGGCATTTACCTTATAGCAGTTTATTACACCGCACAAGCACAATTAAAAACACCTGCTTGGCCGAAACGCCGGCACATAGAGATTAAGGGTAAACATCATTGATAGAGCACGTCATAACAGCAGACAATCATAAAAACCCATAGAAAAGCCCGATGGAGCTCTGCTCAGCATCGGGCCTAAAAGAAGTATTGTATTGCGTTGCACTCGTTAGGGCTGTCTTCTGTCTTCATCATCCACAATTTCACCCTCTACAATGCGCCCTTCGCCACTGTTCTGTTGGTTGCTTTGCTGCTGTTGCCAAGCACGCAGAAAAACAGCTATGTCAGGTTGGCCTTGCTCATCATGAGGAAAGTTTTTCGCAAACTGGCGACGCAACCACCACATCCTTAAGCTCATGGCCAAGAAGGCAAACACAGCTAACCCTAATAAAATAAGAAAAGCGGTAGCTCCCACAACAAAGAACACAGCGCTAAAAAGAACAGCGCCAATTAAAAACAAGATGCGGGAAAAAATATTTTGGACGTTCGATGTGCTCATAAAAAAGCTCCAACTAAAGGGATCTAGAGGCACTGTAACAAAAACAACGCCCTTTAGCGTCACTAATTGGGGACATATGGTTTAATTACAAGCCTTTTTACACCACTTAATAAATGAAATACTCTACTATCAATCTCTTACATACCGTTTTTTACAAGGTGGTAACAATGAAAGCTTGGTGCATTAGCAACAAAACACTCACGTTAGAAACTCGAACACGGCCACAGCCGGGCCCCAACGAAGTACAAGTACAGGTGCACGCCATCGGGGTTAACCGTGCAGACCTTGCACAAACCATGGGTGTTTATCCTGCTCCTCCAGGTGTAGTAGCTGATATACCTGGTTTAGAATATAGCGGCGTTGTTTCTGCCGTTGGGCACCAAGTCATGGAACGTAAAGTAGGTGATGCAGTGATGGGATTAGTACCAGGCGGCGCCTATGCTGAATATATTTGCACCCATGAGCATGAAACACTGAACATCCCCACCGGTTATTCAATGGCTGAAGCAGCCACCGTACCAGAAGCTTTTCTAACGGCGTATCGTGCACTTTTCTTACAAGCAGGCTTGCAACACGGGGAAACCTGCCTTGTGCGCCCCGCCACCTCAGGCATTGGTTTAGCCGCCATTCAACTTTGCCAAGCATTTGGCAACCCTATTATTGGTAGCAGCCGCAACCCTGATAATTTAGCCACCGCCACAACACTAGGCTTAAGTGCCACCGTTACAGAAGGGCCCAATATGGCTGCAGAAGTGCTCGCGCATACGCAGCAAAAAGGAGTAGCCGCAATACTAGACATGGTTGGGCCAGAATGGGAACAGCTTTTGCCTGCCTTAGCTGTAGAGGGGCATTTAGTGATTATTGGCTTGCTAGGAGGCCTTACTACTTCCATCAACCTTGCCGCGTTATTGCAAAAACGCCATCACCTTAGCGCACTCACCATGCGCCACCAGCCATTACAAGAAAGGCTGCGCATCGCTGCTATTTTCAATCAACGTTTGCAGCCTTACTTTACCGAGCAACGCCTCACTGCATTGCCGCACAAAACCTTCCCTTTTAGTGAAGCACTTACAGCGCATGAGCATATGAAAACCAGTGCTTACAGCGGTAAGCGTGTATTACAAATTATTGGTTAATCGCTCACACGTGGAGGCTCGTTACGAATTTGAATCAGTGCCCACATCGTTTCCAAGTGAGGCACTGACACACCGTGTTTTTTCGCAACAGCCACCACGTTTCCTAAAATTGCCTCTGTTTCGGTATCACGCTGGTGCAAATAATCAATGGCCATGGAATTTCGATAGGCCGGCATAGCTCTTGTGCCAGCTATATTTGCCTCTACAACATCTGCGGGCAAGTCATAGCCCGCTGCAGCCGCGACTCTAACCACTTCGGCCATCAATGTTTTAATGAATGCTTCTCCCCCTGGTGCTTCAAGCATTTGCATGGTGTCTGCGCCGTTAGCCAATATAGAAGCTGGATTAAAAGGCGTATTCCACACACATTTCAACCATCGCTCATACACAATATCTTCAGAAACATCTGCTGCGACACCCGCCGCAGATAAAGCATCTGCAAAAGGTTGTGCTACTTCACGGTTACCATGCGGATAACCACCAATTTTCAAGCGTCCGAAAGCTTTGTGCACAATTTTTCCTGGTGCAACACGGGTAACCGCAATAAAGGCTAGACAGCTTAATAAAGGATTATTGGGGAATGCTTCCAAAACAGGTGCTTCAATTTCAATACCATTTTGAATCAAAACAATGGTGGTATTATCGCTCACCCATGGTTTTAAAAGTGCAGCTCTGTCTAAACTAGGCAGAACTTTTGTGCAAAGCACCACATAATCAAACTTCTCATTATTGTTTTCATTGCTGTAAACCTTATGTGGCCGCCATGAAATATCTCCCAATGGGCTCTCAAACTGGTACCCTTGCTCAGCGACTAAGCTAGCATCAGAGCGTGCCACAACGCTCACCTGCCATCCTACTTTATGCAACAAAGCGCCATAGAAACTACCAATTGCACCAGCGCCTATAATAAGTGCTTTTTTATTCGTTAATGTGCCCATCAATTACCCTTAATTACTTTATTTAATATTTATTCTGTTGCTAACCGTTATTTACTATGTCTTTAAAAGATTTTTTATTTGATAGTTCTTCTACTAGCGCCACATCGGCTCGATGTGCTAGCAAAGGCGTAATTGCTACATAACCACTAGCTACGGCAGCTATGTCAGTACCTTCTTCTACGGTTGGAGCCGTGCCTTTTTCAAATCCTAACCAGTAACTTGGAATCCCTCGACCATCTTTACTAAGGATTCCTTTAACTGATTCAATGCTGTGCCTACCCTGAGTGCAAAACTGATGTCCGCGGACTGTTTCTATTGGGCCCACAGGAAAATTAATATTCCAACTAATACCACTATTTTCCTTCAAACATTCGCGAATATAGCCTGCAGATAGTTCCTCACTAACATTCCAATCGATCAAATTACGATCACCAATAAATGCTTGGCTTAACGCTACCGCCGGCCAGCCTATATGGGCTGCTGCAAGCGCTGCTCCAACCGTGGCAGAATACATAGCTGCATCGCCAGTGTTCGCACCTGAATTAACACCACTAATCACTAAATCTGGTGTTTTGTTCGCAAAAAAATGCGCGCTAGCAAAGAGAACACAATCTGCTGGCGTACCCGACAGCGCAAAACGACGCTCACCACACTCACGTAATCGTAACGGTTGATGCATAGTGATAGCTTGTGAACGACCACTGCAATCTTCTTCGGGCGCCACCACCCAAACATTGGCTCCAAGCTCAGCAGCGATACGCTCTGCCACGCGCAAGCCCGGAGCATGAATACCATCATCATTCGTTACCAAAATGTTTTTCACACTTATTCCTCATTAGGTTTCTGGAAAGCTGTGCTAAACTTTAACCCATTCAGCAACGTACTCACATAGCCATCCGCATATTGATACAAATCAAAGCTATCAGGGGACATAAGCCAGCTATAAAGCAAACCAATCATGCTAGATTGGAGGAACGGCACCGCTTTTTTAACATTAAGCGTTGAGGGCAACTCTCCTGCACTCATAGCTACTGCTAATATCAAGGCTATTTTTTCACCCGTCGCGTCAAATATCTTACGCTGCCGCTCTAATAACGAAGCATTCTCAGCGTTAATTTCACATTTGTGCAGCACCGTAGCGTAAAAATGTTGGTAGCCTTCATCTACTACTGCTTGCTGCAACGTGCGCACCAAATGCTTGTGAAGCTTAGATAAAGCCATACGCCCATCAGCAGTGCGCACTTCATCAAGCAGCACTTCCATAGGTAGCTGGCGGCGGCAAATCATGGCCTCAAACAAATCTTGTTTATTTTTGAAATGCCAATAAATGGCACCTCTTGTAACATTGGCTTCCTTAGCAATATGGGTTAGTGTAGTGGCGCCTACCCCTTGTTGATAAAACACCTTTTCTGCAGCTGCCAAAATAGCTTCTTTCGTTTTTGCCGCTTCTAACTTAGTACGCCTGCCCATAGTTATACCTAATCGTTATTTAAAGAAGCCATAAATGAAAAACTTGCTAATAGAACTCATGCAGAACTATACATACACCAATGAATGTATGTATAGTCCAAAGCTAATTATGGGTTCTTAAAAAGCGTTTCGCTTTTACTTAGCCCTAAATAAAAGAGACAATTGAAAACTCATTCTTAACTGCACATGAAAGGCTTACCTATGCGTCGTAGCACCCAACCTCTATGGCTTGCTTTAATTCTTTCTCTCTTCTTAACCGCTTGCGCCGAAGAGACCACTACGCCAACTGCTCTACCGCCACCTGAAGTAGCTGTTATTACGCTTAAAGAAGAAAACGTTACCTTAAACCGCGACCTACCAGGCCGCGTGGCAGCCTCGAAAACGGCTGAAGTGCGCCCGCAAATTAGCGGTATTATTGAAGAGCGTTTATTCACTGAAGGCGAAACCGTGACGAAGGGGCAAGCGCTATACCGTATCGACAAGCGTCTTTATGAGGCCGATTACGCTACCGCCAAGGCCAACTTAAACAAAGCTAAAAGCCAACTTAACATACAGCAAGTTCGCCACAATAGAATGAGCACTCTCATGGATCGTAAAGTGGTAAGCCAGCAGGAATTTGACGAGTCCGAAGCAAGCTTAGCTGAATTAAAAGCACAAATTTCTGCTTCTCAAGCCGCTTTAGAAAAAGCCAAAATCAACCTCGATTACACCATTATCAGGGCTCCTATTGATGGGCAAATAGGCCGCTCCAATGCCACCGAAGGCGCCTTGGTAACGGCTAACCAAGCAGCTCATCTGGCCACCATCCGCCAACTTGATCCCGTTTATGTGGACATGACGCAATCCGTTTCTTCTTTACGCGAATTGCGCCAGGCCATTGCAAGTGGAAAATTAAAGGCGTCGCAAGATGGCACAATTCCTGTACAACTATTTTTTGAAACCGGCGGCCAATACGACCAAACAGGCGAATTACAATTTGCCGAAGCCGTTGTGGGTGAAACCACCGGCGCTGTTACCTTACGTGCACTGTTCCCTAACCCTGATGGCACCCTTCTACCAGGTATGTATGTACGAGCTATTACCCCTGAAGGTATGGTTGAAAACGCCATTCTCGTTCCTCAGAAAACACTACAACGAGACCCCATCGGCAACGCTTCTGTGATGACGCTCGATGATGACAACAAAGTGGAAATACGCCCTGTGGTTGCCAACCGCACTGTGGGTAACCAGTGGTTAATTGAAAGCGGTTTACACCAAGGAGATCGCGTGATCGTTGAAGGCCTACAAAAAGTAAGGCCTGGTGTTATCGCTAACCCTGTTGCTATCGAAACCAACCAAGCTAACGCAGAAGGAAATTAACCCATGGCTAATTTCTTTATTGACCGCCCTATTTTTGCTTGGGTGATTGCCATCATCATCATGCTTGCTGGCTTGCTTTCTATTAATGCACTCCCTGTAGAGCAATATCCTCAGGTGGCGCCACCCGAAGTGAGCATCCGTGCTACTTTCCGCGGTGCCTCAGCACAAACGGTTGAAGACTCCGTCACCCAAGTGATCGAGCAACAAATGAACGGGCTCGATAACTTGCTCTATATGACCTCAAAGAGCGACTCCTCCGGTAGCTCCTCTACTGTACTAACCTTTGCGCCAGGGACAGACCCTGATATTGCGCAAGTACAAGTACAAAACAAATTAGACCGAGCCATGCCACTTTTGCCGCAGCAAGTGCAGCAGCTCGGCGTAAACGTGAGTAAATCTTCAGACTCATTCCTCATGGTTGTAGCTTTCACCTCCGCCGATGGTTCCATGAACAAATCTGACATCGGTGATTACGTGGCCACCAACATTCAAGACCCCATTAGCCGTGTACAAGGTGTAGGCCAAACACAGCTTTTTGGTGCGCCCTATGCCATGCGCATTTGGCTTGATGCCTACAAGCTCAACGAATATGCCATGACGCCAAGCGACGTGATTAACGCAATTAGAGAGCAAAACCATCACGTGGCCAGTGGTGAATTAGGCGGCGCTCCTTCTATAGAAAACCAGCAGCTTAACGCCACGCTGATTGCGCAAACACAGCTTTCTACCCCCGAAGAATTTGGCAATATTTTGCTCAACGTACAGCCCGATGGCTCTAGCGTTAAATTAGCCGATGTGGCCAGCATTGAACTAGGCGCAGAAAACTACGCCATTGAAAGCCGCTACAACGGCTTGGCCGCCACAGGAATGGCGATTAACCTAGCCACAGGGGCCAATGCTTTAGATACCGCTAATCGTGTGCGTGCTCGCATTGCCGAGCTTGAAGAGTTCTTCCCAGCCGGTTTAGAAGTTCAATACCCTTACGACACCACTCCCTTTGTAAAGGTATCTATTACAGAAGTACTTATGACGCTCTTTGAAGCCATCATCTTGGTCTTCATTATTATGTACCTGTTTTTACAAAACTTCCGTGCCACGCTTATTCCCACCATTGCAGTGCCCGTAGTACTACTTGGCACCTTAGCGGTGCTCATTGCCTTTGGGTTTACCATCAACACACTCACCATGTTTGGGCTTGTGCTGGCTATTGGTTTATTGGTGGACGACGCCATTGTAGTAGTGGAAAACGTGGAACGGGTAATGGTGGAAGAAGGCCTTTCACCTCGGGATGCAGCACGGCGCTCCATGGGCCAAATTATGGGTGCACTAGTGGGTATTGCACTTGTTCTTTCCGCTGTGTTTGTGCCCATGGCTTTCTTCCCAGGCTCCACAGGTGCCATTTATAAGCAATTCTCTATTACTATTGTCTCAGCCATGGTGTTCTCCGTGATTGTGGCGGTGATCCTCACTCCCGCCCTATGCGCCACCATGCTCAAACCCATACCCAAAGGTGGCCACCCTCCTAAACGCACCCCATTGGGCCGCTTCTTCAACGCCTTTAACCGCGGCTTTGAAAAAAGCACGAAAAAATACCAAGGCACAGTAAGCCACATCTTGCAACGCCGTGGCCGCTACGTTGTTATTTACTTAGCCATTGTAGGTGTACTAGGGTTTACCTTCATGAAACTGCCCTCCGCTTTTTTACCTGAGGAAGACCAAGGCATCATGATGTCCATCATCCAACTGCCTGCTGGTAGCACGCAAGAGCAAACCCTGGCTGTCATCGATAAAATGGAAAAGTACTTCAGCTCACAAGAAAGTGACGTAGTGGATTCATTCTTCGGTGTGGCTGGTTTTAGCTTTGCAGGGCGCGGCCAAAACATGGGTATGGCCTTCGTTCGCTTGAAACCTTGGGGTGAGCGAGACCTCAACAAAGACAATATTCATGCCCTTATCGGCCGCTCCATGGCGTTTTATGGCACCATCCGTGAAGCTGTCATCTTTGCCTTAAACCCTCCCGCCATTCCAGCTTTGGGGGTTTCAGCCGGGTTCAGCATGCAATTACAAGATCGCGCGGGCCTTGGCCACGAAGCATTAACACAAGCAAGCCAACAACTCTTACAAATGGCTAATGCTCACGATGCCTTAGTGGGGGTGCGCCAAAACGGCCAGCCTGATGGCACACAGTACCGCCTTATTATCGACCAAGAAAAAGCGCGCTCCATGGGAGTTTCCATTGGCGCCATTAACGACACCCTCTCCGTGGCCTGGGGCTCGAACTATGTTAACGACTTTGTAGACCGCGGACGCGTGAAAAAGGTGTATGTGCAAGCAGACGCCCAATACCGCATGGTGCCTGAAGACATTGCTAAGTGGCATGTGCGCAACAACAAAGGCGAAATGGTTTCCTTTTCCAACTTTGTGGATGGCGAATGGATTTCAGGCGCCATGCAAACCGAGCGTTTCAACGGTGTTTCCTCACTTAACATCCAGGGCACTGCCGCACCTGGTTACAGTACCGGTGACGCCATGGCAGCCATGGAAGAGCTCGTAGCACAGCTTCCACACGGCTTTGGCCATGAATGGACGGGCCTCTCTTATCAAGAGCAACAATCCGGCAACCAAGCCCCCGCACTTTATGCCCTTTCCATGTTAGTGGTATTACTTTGCTTAGCAGCACTGTATGAAAGTTGGTCGATCCCTTTCTCTGTGATGCTAATCGTACCACTCGGTGTGTTAGGTGCCGTTCTCGGTGCTTACTTCCGCGGCTTAAACAACGACGTGTTCTTCCAGGTGGGGCTTTTGACCACCATTGGGCTCTCAGCTAAAAACGCTATTTTGATTGCCGAATTTGCTCAAGACCTCGAAAAAGAAGGCCGTGGGTTAATTAATGCGACCCTAGAAGCGGTGCGCATGAGGTTGCGCCCAATTCTCATGACCTCCCTTGCCTTTATGTTTGGTGTAACGCCCCTGATGCTCAGCACAGGAGCAGGCTCTGGTGCCCGTAACGCCATTGGTACAGGGGTGTTTGGCGGCATGTTAGCTGCCACAGTGTTAGCTATCTTCTTCATCCCATTGTTCTATGTGGTGGTGCGTAAACTATCTGGCGTGCCCCTCTATAACGAGACCGAAAAAGAACTCACTAACACTCCGTAACTTCCCACCCTAAAAGCCGGCTAGTTCTTAGCCGGCTTCTTTTATTAAGTATAAAAACCTAACATTTTTTTAAAATCTTAGGCACAATCATACGCATAAGAATGACAATCACAGTATAACGCCTAAGGATTTGAATATGCCTTTATATAAAAGCTTTTACATCAACGGCGCTTGGCGCACCCCAAGTGATCAAAACAATGAGTTTCCAATCATCAACCCCGCCACCGAAGAGGCCATGGGCCACCTTACTCTGGCCACACAAACAGAAGTTGATGCCGCCATTCAAGCGGCCAGTGATGCTTTCAATGCTTATAGCCAAGCACCACTTTCTGAACGTATTGCACTCTTAAAACGCATTCGCGCGGGTTATGAAAAGCGGCTCGATGATATTGCGCAAGCCATCAGCACCGAAATGGGGGCGCCCATCTCACTGGCTAAACGAGCACAAGCCCCTCTTGGTTTAGCCCATCTTGATACCACCCTCGCCCTAGCTGAAAGCTTTGCTTTTGAAGAACAACACGAAGGCTTTTTATTACGCCATGAAGCGGCAGGCGTGGCTGCATTAATCACACCCTGGAACTGGCCCATGAACCAAGCGCTGTGCAAAATAGCACCCGCTCTATTAGCAGGCTGCACCATGGTGTATAAACCAAGCGAACTAGCGCCCCTTTCTGCCATTATTTTGGCCGAAATTATTGCCGAAGCTAACCCACCGAAAGGGGTTTTCAACATGATTTTTGGCCAAGGTGAATACGTTGGCCCCTTATTATCTTCAGACCCACGTATTGATGTGGTTTCGCTCACCGGCTCAAACCGTGCCGGCGTATCCGTTAGCACTGAAGCCGCGCCCACTATCAAACGCGTGGCGTTAGAACTTGGCGGCAAATCGCCCAATATTGTGCTGCCCGATTGCGACCTAGAACAAGCCATCAAAGTAAGCGTGCGCGGCATGATGAACAACACAGGCCAAAGCTGTAATGCTCCTTCACGCCTGCTCGTGCCAAACGCACTGCTTAGCGAAGCAGAAGCGCTTATAAAAGAACAATGCCAAGCATTAACGGTGGGCGACCCTCAGGATGAAAACACGCAATTAGGCCCTATCGCCAACCAGCGCCAATACGAACGCGTAAAGTACTATATTCAGCTTGGCCAAGATGAAGGTGCCACTTTGCTTATTGGAGGCACAGAACGCCCCAAACACCTTAGCCAAGGCTTTTACATTAGCCCCACCGTTTTCAGCCAAGTGCGTAACGATATGCAAATTGCCCGCGAAGAGATTTTTGGCCCAGTGCTCTGCGTAATTCCCTATGACACTGTAGAGGAAGCCATTGCAATAGCTAACGACACACACTACGGGCTGTCTGCCTATATACAGGGTAAAAACGAAGCACAACTGCTCGAAGTGGCAGCGCAATTGCGTGCGGGCAATGTACATATCAATGGAGCGCGCGCACAAATGCAGGCGCCTTTTGGAGGCTATAAACAATCAGGAATAGGCCGCGAATGGGGAGTTAATGGCTTACACGAATTTTTAGAAAAGAAAGCTGTTTTTATCTAGAGCAAAGAGCACAAGCGGGATGTATTATTGAAGTGCTTAAGAGGGGGAGGCGTTCGTGGCAAAAGCTTGTGGCTTAACGCGCGAACGCCGTGGAAACATTGCTTAACAATGTTCGACAACAGCCTGTAGGCCTACGTCGCATTAACAACACATCAGCGCATTCTTAATGACCGCGGTACAATCTACCAGAATTTATAAAGAATACTAGCCCTACTGTTTCTTTAATGCTGTTGGCTGCTCTTTTTTTGATACTGGCTGAGTTCACCACGGTCGCGCCAGTCTTTAATGGCTATCACCAACGCCAAGATCATAATAATGGCAATTAAGATAAAGCCTGCTGTTACCGCTATGCCCCAGTTGGTGGAACTTAATAAAGTAAACACAGCCGCGGTGATCATAGCAATGCCCACAGAGGTGCCCATACGCTGCCCCGTTTGCATAATGGCACCCGAACTGCCTGCATACTGCAAAGGAACTTCCGCCAGCGTAAGCGCCTGGTTCGGGCTTACCACAGAGCCCTGTGCCATGCCCACGAAAGCCAAACTTGCCAACAGCCACCAAATACTTAAACCCGTATTATAGTTAAACCACACCACCGACATGCTTAAGATAATGCCAAACACACCAAGCATTAAACCGCCAATCACCACACGCCGGCCGTAATTAATCACCAAACGGCCCGCTATATAAGCAGCAATAGCTGAAATAAACGCTGATGGCACACCAATCAAACTGGCTTCGAAGGCAGATTTCCCTATCCCCAATTGCATATAGAGGGTTACTAGCACCCAAATACTGGTCATGCCCATAAAATACAACGACATAATAGTGGTGCCGTTAGTAAAACTGCGGGTTTTGAATATATTGAGGTCTACCATCGGGGTACAACCCTTGGCTTTAAAATATTTCTCCCACTGCACCCAGGCCACTACAAGCAGCAAACCTAACGGCAACAACAACCAAGTTAATACTTGGCTACGCGCCTCCATAAAGGGAAATAAGATGGTAAATACCGCCAATCCAAGCAGCAGCGAACCGATTGGATCTAACGAAGTGAAGAGTGTTTTCAAACGATAAAGGCGGCTTTTTGTCATATCGCCCCCTAGCCTAATCAAAGGCTTAGGGAACCATAAATAGCCCATAATCAAGGTAAAAATACCAAAAGGCACGTTCACCAAAAACGTTAGTCGCCAACCAATGTCGGGGCCCGCAGCTTTAATGAGCAAGCCGCCGAGCACAGGCCCAATACCCACCGACACCCCCACCATACTGCCAAAGTAACCAAAAGCTTTAGCACGCTCTGCCCCGCGGAAGTATTGCTGGATCATTCCTAACCCTTGAGGGTTTAAGAAACCAGAGCCTACTCCCTGAATAAAGCGAGCAATGTTTAAAGCCGTAGAATTAGGCGCCAAGCCAGAGGCAATGGAAGCTAAAGTAAAGATAAGAACGCCGAAAAGAAAAAGGCCACCACGGCCTAAAATATCCCCTGCTCGGCCTGCAGCCACAAGCACCACCCCAAAGGTAAGCGCATAACCAGATAACACCCACTGCAAGCTTGAATCAGTAGCATCAAGGCCCTGCTGAATCGCCGGCAATGCCACATTCACGATGCTTACGCTAATTAAGGACATGGAAATGGCAGCAAGAATTACCACCAATATTCGCCATCTTAAAGCGTCACTAATAACGCTAGTGTTATCTATATCTACTGCAGAATTACTTTGCACTTACCGTGCCTCCTTTTACCTACCCCTCATGGGCAAACCAGCCTTACCATCTGCTGCAACAGACTATTGATTTTAACAAATAAAAAACGCGCCAAACTATTCTGGCGCGTTTATCGGCATAATAATTATGACAAAGTTATTCGGGCCAGTAATAATCACGCTGTTCTTTGCGATGCCCAAAAATAGCAGTGCCAATACGGACCTCTGTGGCCCCTTCCTCGATGGCTATTTTATAGTCGCCACTCATGCCCATGGATAAACGCTCTAAAGACACACCTGGCAAATTAAGCTCTTTGCGCAAAGCTACCTGCAATTCTTTCAAGCTTCTAAAACAAGCGCGCACAGCCTCTTCATCGGTGGAGTTCACCGCCATGGTCATAAGCCCTTTTACCCGTAAACGAGGGCATTCTTCGCTAATCTGTTGCAAAAACTCAGCCACAACCGCTGGTGCCATGCCGTATTTACTCGGTTCTGTGGAGGTTTTTACCTGCACCAAGGCATCCATGTGGCGATCTTCAAGCTCTAAGCGGCGCTGTAGCGTACGCGCTAAAGAAAGGCGATCTAATGATTGGATTTCAGTGGCATAACGAGCAACGTAACGGGCTTTATTAGATTGCAAATAGCCAATCATCACCCATTGCGTATTGTG
>DATGUF010000036.1:0-6678 GCA_035301485.1 Alcanivoracaceae bacterium | reverse complement strand
TTCTAGTCGGTCAGACTCGGCAAACTGCTCTTTTAAAGTACTGGTTAGGCGCGCCATCTTCTCGGCAAAGGGCTCGCCGTCGTCTTCCTCTTCGGCAGCACCCACATAGCGCCCAGGGGTTAAGACAAAATCATGCTTGGCAATTTCTTCTAAGCTGGCGGATTTACAAAAGCCTGCTACGTCCTCATAGCCTTCACCCCTCTGCCATGCGTGGTAAACATCGGTGATTTTGGCTATATCTTCATTGGTGAAGTCGCGTAGCGCACGGTCGCGCATGTAACCGATGTTTCTGGCATCGATAAACAGCAGCTCACCACGGCGGTCACGTTTTCGTTCGCTGCGCACCATGCCATTGGCTTTGTCTTTGGTTAAAAACCAGATACAGGCGGGAATTTGGGTGTTGGTGAACAACTGCCCCGGCAGGGCCACCATGCACTCGACCAGGTCTTCTTCAATCAACCGCTTGCGGATTTCGCCTTCGTTATTGGTGTTGGAGCTCATGGAGCCGTTCGCCAGTAGCAACGCCATGCTGCCAGTGGGTGCAAGGTGGTGGAGCATGTGTTGCATCCACGCAAAGTTAGCATTGCCTTTTGGTGGGGTGCCGTACTGCCAGCGCACATCATCGGCCAGTGATTCGCTCCACCAGTCTCTAACGTTAAACGGGGGGTTAGCCATGACAAAATCAGCGCGTAAATCAGGGTGCTGATTGTCTAGAAAGGTGTCCGCGTTCTTTTTACCAAAGTTAAAGTCGATGCCGCGAATGGCCATGTTCATGGCGGCCAGCTTCCATGTGGTGGGGTTAGATTCTTGACCATAAATGGAAATGTGCTTGAGCTGCTCAGCCGCATCGTACTTCTGCTCTTGGGCGTGCTGCTCAATAAACTTGCTACTGGACACAAAGAAGCCGCCGGAACCCATGGCTGGGTCATACACGCGCCCTGAGTAGGGTTCGAGCATCTCCACAATCAAAGTCACGATGCTTTTAGGCGTGTAATACTGACCGCCTTGCTTACCCTCGGCCAAGGCAAACTCACCCAGGAAGTATTCATACACATGGCCGAGAATGTCTTTACTTTGCAGCGCTAGGGTTTCGCCTTCATAAACAGGCTTGGTAAAGGAGGTGTCAGAGAAGGTGTTAATCAGACCAATGAGCTTATCGTTATACAGTTGATACTGGCTAATGCGGTTGAGGATGCCTTTAAGCTTGGCGTTGCTGTTTTCAATGGCTTCTAAAGCGTTATCCACCAGCCAAGACGCCGAGCGTAGCTTTACATCATTACCGGCTTCGTCTTGCCACAATACAGAGCCCGTTGGTAGCACCACCTTTTCTTTGATGGTATTCCAGCGTGCCGCTTTCGGTACCCAGAACACGTTGGCTTCGCGGTAGTAGTCGAGTTGTTCTAGCTCTTCTTGCAGCGCCTCTTGGTATTCTTCGTCGCTGTCATAAACATCGCGCGGCAAGTAGTAAATATTATCGTCGTCATCGTTTTGGAACAGTTCTAATAACTGCTCTTGGCGTTCTTCAAACGCATCAGACACATATTTTAAAAAGATTAAACCCAGCACAATATGCTTATAGTTGGCAGCATCTAGGTTGGCGCGTAATTTATCGGCCGCCTTCCACAACTTATCGTCCAGTGATTTTAGAAACTGCTGTTCCGTGTTGTTCATATTTGCTCCATGTAGCAGGCGTTTTCACTAATAATGGGTAACTATAGCAAAGCCTTGTAAGTTTTAATCTATAAAGGGTGTGGTGCCTTGCCTACACTTCGCTGTTATCTGTTAAAAGATATTTAGCGCCAAGGTAATAATATTTCACTTAACCATTTTGAATATAAACCACGCAAGCTAGGGCGCCAGGCAACGTTGCTGAAAACAACGGAAAGCTAATAGGCAGGCAAACTTTACTTACTCAACAACCCCAACAACTGCGCCCGTGGAATGGAGGGCGGTGTGTTCTGTGTGTTGGCTCATGAGGTAGGCGTAAATTTGATACAGGTAGCCACTGCGGATAGTTTCAGCGCGATAATGGCCAGGCACTAGCAGGGTGGGCAAGATTGCTGCGATGCGTTTTATCGGGTGCTAGGCAGTGTGCGTTTTATTCATCTTCTGTGAACTCACCGCACACTTGGCATTTATAGCCTTGTTGGTAAAAAAACAGCGGAAACCCCAGCAGCAAAAACACAATGAACGCCGGCTTTTTGCCCTGTGTGTATGGCTCCATTTCTGCACTGCCGCACGCGGGGCATAATCGTTCTTCTTTACCGAACTGCTCTTCAAGCAAATACGATAGGTCTTCTTGCAATATTTCTTTGGCTTTATCGGCAAACTGCGCGGCCACTTGCACTTTTACGCCGCCCAGCGCGTTGGAATACAGCCACTGCATGTTGATGGTGTGCTCATCAACAATGTGTGCAGGGATGCCAGCGGCTTCTAATCTGGAAACAGCCATGTGCGCTTCATGGGGGAAGGAGTAAGCGGCGATGGTGGTTAAGGTAGTATTCATTGGGCCAACATAGCACTGTGGCGCTGTGTTGTTAATGCTTGGCTGGAAGGCTAACCCACCTGCGCCTAGCTCAACCACACCACTTCACTAACACCCTGTAACCACTCCCATGCCTTTTTTATTGACTTCCCTAGACGCTCGGTCTAATTTATTTTCCATTCACTAGCCAATCGGTCTAATTATTGAGGCATGCATGAGCAACACATTATCCAAACGCGGGCCTGGCAGGCCACGCAAGGGATCTGACGGCAATTTTATAAACACACGGCAAGCGTTGATCAAAGCGGGGTTAGCTGCTCTTACTGAGAAAGGTTATTCCTACACCGGCATTGAAGAGATTTTAAGGGCGGCCAATGTGCCCAAAGGCTCTTTTTACCACTACTTTGGCAGCAAAGAGGCCTTTGGCGAGGTGCTGATCGAAGCCTATAACGCGTATTTCATGAAGAAACTCAGCCGTTGGTTTCTCGATGACAGCATGAGCCCGCTCCAGCGTTTACAGGCATTTGTGGATGATGCCAAGCAAGGCATGCAGAAGTTCGCTTTTCGGCGGGGGTGCTTGGTGGGCAACTTAGGCCAAGAAATGGCGGCGCTACCAGATGGTTTTCGCGTGTTGCTGCAAGAGGTGTTTCTCGAGTGGGAGAAACGTACTGCGCGCTTGTTACAAGAAGCGGCCACCGTGGGCGAGATTTCACCCAACCTTAATACTCAAAAGATGGCGCGCTTTTTTTGGATTGGCTGGGAGGGCGCGGTGTTACGGGCCAAATTAGAAGAATCTGCCGCGCCTTTGGATCTGTTTGCCCATACTTTTATTTCGCTAGTGCAACATTCCTAGCACCCATTGAACAAACACCATGAAGCATTTAATAAACCAAGGAGAACACCATGTTTAAAGCCATTTTGCTTGAAGGCAGCGCCAAAGAACAGACCGTTTCGCTAACCTCTGTGCAAGAGTCACAACTCCCCGAGGGAGATGTAACAGTGGAGGTTGCCTTCTCTACCCTTAACTATAAAGACGCGCTCGCCATTACGGGCAAATCACCCATTGCGCGGCAATACCCCATGGTGCCTGGCATCGATTTTGCGGGCACGGTGACCCACTCAAAACACAGTGATTACAAAGTGGGCGATAAAGTAGTGCTCAACGGTTGGGGTGTGGGCGAAAAACATTGGGGCGGCTTAGCAGAGAAAGCGCAAGTACCCAGTGATTGGCTAATTCCCCTGCCAGATGCGTTTTCCCTGAAGCAAGCCATGGCCATTGGCACCGCTGGGTACACCTCCATGCTATGCATCATGGCTTTAGAAAAACACGGTTTAACCCCTGATTCTGGTGACATACTAGTAACGGGCGCCGCCGGTGGTGTGGGCAGCATTGCGGTGGCATTGCTGGCTGAGCTGGGCTTTAGCGTCACTGCGGTAACAGGCCGTGCTGAAGAAGCTGATTTTCTTAAATCCTTAGGTGCTGCCACCATTATGGACCGTGCTGAACTGAGCGAGCCTGGCAGGCCCTTAACGCGCGAAACGTGGGCCGGTGCCATTGATGTGGCGGGTAGCCATGTGTTGGCCAACGTGTGCGCGGGCATTAAATACCGCGGCGCCGTGGCGGCCTGCGGCCTCGCTGCGGGCATGGATTTCCCCTCTAGCGTGGCACCGTTCATTTTGCGTGGCGTTACCCTATACGGCATCGACAGTGTGATGGCACCGCGTAGCGAGCGCCTTGAAGCGTGGCAACGCTTAGGCAAGCTCCTTAACACGGATTTGCTCGATAGCCTCACCACTGAGGTGGCTTTTCAGGATGCCATTAACGCCGCTCAGCAACTGCTCGATGGCCAAGTACGTGGCCGCGTGGTAGTGCCCATCAAAGCGTAAGCCTTTAACAACAACTATATTTTAATTAACAATAAGGATAACCATGACAACACAACCTCCCATCAGCCGCTTTCCCGTGCCTACGCTAGCATCATTGCCTGAGGATATTCGCGACAAAATTCTCGCCGTACAAGAGAAAGCCGGCTTTATTCCTAATGTGTTTTTAGTGTTGGCAAGCCGCCCCGCGGAATTTCGTGCCTTTTTTGCTTACCACGATGCGGTAATGGAAAAAGAAGGCGGCTTAACCCAGGGCGAGCGCGAGATGATCGTAGTGGCCACCAGTAGTTTGAACCAATGCCAATATTGTGTGGTGTCGCATGGGGCCATTTTGCGAGTGCGTGAGAAGAACCCCAACCTTGCAGACCAAGTGGCGGCGAATTATCGCCAGGCGGATATTTCGGCGCGCCAAAAAGCCATGTTGGATTTTGCGATAAAGGTGGCGCAAACCGCCTACGAGGTGAACGAAGAGGATTTCGCCACCCTCAAAGAGCATGGTTTTAGCGATGAGGATATTTTAGACATCACCAGCATTGTGGGCTTGTTTGGGCTTTCTAACCGCATGGCTAATGTTACCGGCATGCGCCCTAACGATGAGTTTTACGCGCTGGGCCGCTGATGCTCATATTTTGATACACAAAATAAACACTCTTTTTACCGCCCAACCAAAGGCCACAACTTTGGTTGGGTACACTTTGCAACACAACGGCCACACCTAAGCATTTGCTTGTTTTCGTAACGAAACTCCCCTTCCCTGAGCCTGTTCACTTACCAATAACCGCCACAATGTGGTTGACACTCTGTTAGTAAAGCTGCGATATTCATCAGTCACACAAAGTGAAACGCTATTTCAAATTCAAACGCTTCACTGAAAATGTGCACCAACGACCCATACATGTGTAAGCGCTCTAACAGAGCAAACAACAATAACGTTCATAAAATAACAATACGAGGCTTCGCTATGTTTTTTTCCGCAAAAAAACGCACGAACTTAGTCACTTTCGCATCGGCTGTGGCACTGGGTGCAGCTGCCATATTTAGCAGCACCACCGCGCTGGCCGCAAAACCCGTTACTTGGAAAGTACAATCCCATTGGCCTGGCGCCAGTAGTTCCTACCAAGATAGCCTAGTGCGCTTAAAAACCGAGCTCGAAAGCCGCACCGATGGCCGCCTTAAGTTGCAGCTGTATGAGCACGGCGCTCTCTTCTCCGCACAAGAAACCTTTAATGCAGTAAGCCGCGGCATTCTTGAAATGGGCACCATCGCTTCGGGCTATGCCCAAGATAAGATGTCTTTAGCGGGCATTGCTTCTGGTTTGCCTTTTGCTTTCCGCAACGTGTGGGAAGTGGAATATTTCCACCATAACGTTGGTTTTGAAGCCATGTTGCGTGAAGAAGCCGCTAAACATGGGGTGTATTGGTCCACCGAGAAGGTGTTCCCCACTGAGATGGTGGTGAAAAAGCCCATTAATTCTTGGGAAGATTTCACTAAATTAAAAATTCGTTCTTCCGGTGCGTTGCAACGCTTCCTCAGCGATGCGGGCGCAGCCGGCACTTATGTACCAGGCAGTGAAATGTATTCAGCGCTAGATTCCGGCATTGTGGATGGCGCTCACTGGGGTGCGGTTCAGGGTGCTGCCAGCATGGGCTTATATGAGGTAGCGAAATACCACGTGCAGCCGGCCCTCAACATTGCGGGTACGGATGTGGTGATTATCAGCCAAAAAGCCTTAGACAAACTGCCCGAGGACATGCAAGAAATTGTTAAGCAGGTGCTGAACGAGCACTTCTGGTACCGCACCAATGAGTACCTGTACAAAGAGCGCACCACCTTAGCTAACGCTATCGAAAAACAAGGTGTGCAGGTGAATGTGTTGCCTGATGAAGTGCAAGAAAGGCTCACGAAAGCCGCCCAAAAACAATGGGAAGAAGAAGGTAAGCGCAGCGCCAATGCTAAAAAAGCACTCGAGATGCTTAAAACCTACCTCGGTGAGCTTGGCTACCTTTAAGAGATAGCGCAAGAAAGCCGCAGAGCATGCCTCTACGGCTTTTTCTTGTTTTTCATCACTCTCAATATGTTGAAGAACATTATGAAAATATTAACCAGCTACATCAACGGCATTACGCGCCTGAATAATTTCATTGGCCGTTCCGTTGCGTTACTCATTGTTTTTATGTTTGCGCTCATCATCATCGAAGTGAGCTTCCGTTACTTCCTGAACAACCCCACCGTGTGGACCAACGAACTCACCCAAATGCTGTTTGGCGTGTATGGCATTCTCTCGGGCGGCTATATTTTGGCGCAGCGCG
>DATGUF010000035.1:0-15795 GCA_035301485.1 Alcanivoracaceae bacterium | reverse complement strand
TAAGCCACTGCTAGTGGTGCGGTAGAGTTGGTTTCTGTCTCTGAGAACGTCTACTTGGAGTGGCGCACGCAGGAAAAGCTGGCCAACAAAGATGGCGATAATGACAGAAATGGCTAGCCCGTATCCAACAAGGCGTGGGCGGAACCACTTGGTTTTGCCGCCTTCTAAACCACGCTCGGTGGTGTAGCGGATAAGCCCTTTCGGCAAGCCTACTTTAACCATTACTTCATCGCAGGCATCAATACAGGCAGCACAGGCAATACATTCGTATTGTAATCCATCACGAATATCAATGCCGGTGGGGCATACTTGCACACATAAACTGCAATCTACGCAGTCACCAGCGGGCTCGTTTTCTGCGCGGTGACGTTTGCGTGAGCCACGACGTCGGGGTTCGCCGCGTTCAGCATCGTAAGTAACAATTAATGTGTCTTTATCAAACATCACACTTTGGAAGCGCGCATAGGGGCACATGTATAAACACACCTGCTCGCGCAGCATGCCTGCGTTACCAAAGGTGGCGAGTGTAAATAAGCCAATCCAAAACCACGCCCAAAAGTGTGCCTGGCCTGTAATCAAATCAGGAATGAGCTCACGTACTGGGGTGAAATAACTAACAAAAGCTACGCCAGTTAACATAGCAAGTACAAGCCAAATTGCATATTTCGCAAGGCGGCGAAGTCTAGTGTCAAAGGTTTTAGGGTTTTTGTCGCGGTGCAGGCGTTGGTTGCGATCGCCTTCTAGCTTTTGCTCGACAAACATAAACAAGCGCGTCCAGGTGGTTTGGGGGCAGGTATAACCACACCACACCCTTCCAGCGAGGACCGTGATGAAAAATAAAGCAAAGGCAGACACCATTAGTGCCGCGGCAAGGAAGTAGAAATCTTGCGGCCAGAAAGTGATGCCGAAAATATGGAACTGCCGGCGAGGTAAGTCGAAGAGAACTGCTTGGCGGCCACCCCATTGAACCCAGGGCAGCAACACAAAGAAGCCAATGGTGGCGATCATAGTGAAATCACGAAGTTTTTGGAAAACCCCCGTGATGTTTTTGACGTGAATGGGTTCCCGCTTCGTGTACAGCGCTGTGCCGGCTTTGCTAGCCGGCACATTCTGAACGGGAATGCGATCCCGCTTTGACATGTGTTATTCCTCCGAGTTTTGGGAGAGGCTGTAAACGTAGGCAGCTAGCACGTGGATGCGGCCTTGTGGCAACACATCTTTGTGTGCAGGCATCTCGCTTTGAAGACCATTGGTGATGATGTCCTCAATGTCTTCTAGGCGTGGGCTATGTAGCCAAATGTTGTCGGTGAGGTTGGGTGCACCTAGCATTTGTGAGCCGGTACCATCAGCCTGGTGACAGGCTGCACAAACCATTTTGAACTTTGGCTCTGCACGTTCAATAGCCGCTTTGTTTTCCGCAGTGTTGACTAAGTCAGGGCGGCTTAGGCTTTGTACGTAAATGGCCATGTCGCGAACATCTTCATCGGTGTTGCCAATGGCTGCTTTAAATGAAGGCATAATACCTTTGCGGCCATCAGTAATACTTTTCACGATGTCTGCAGGTTCGCCACCGTACAACCAATCGTTATCGGTAAGGTTAGGGTAGCCTTTTGCTCCGCGCGCGTCTGAACCGTGACAAATCGCACAGTGGTTACCAAAGAGGCGGCCACCAATAGCGAGTGCTTCTGGGTCATTGGCAAGCTCTTCGACAGTCATTTTACCCATTTCCTCAAATAGTGGCTGTGTAGCACGGTCGCTAAGCTTTGCTTCTGCTTCCCACTGGTTGGCACTGGTCCAACCGAGCAAGCCAGTGAAGCGGCCAAGGCCTGGGTAAAGTGTTAAGTAAAGTGCTGCGAAAACAAGAGTGCCGAGGTACATGAAGTACCACCAACGGGGAAGTGGTTCGTTACGTTCCACAATGCCGTCGAAAGTGTGTCCTGTTGTTTCTTTTGCGCTCTCTTCTGGGCTTAAACGTGAGTTGCCAATAAGTAGTAGCCAATAACCAATAAGGTTTAGCACCACAATAACTGTAACCCAGGCTCCCCAGAAGTTATTCATGTGGTCGCCGAAGAAATTATCCATGCTGTTCCCCCTGGCGGTAAGTAGTTGTTTCTTTATCGCTATCTAGCGGTATATCACCAAGTTTTTGATATTGCTCTTTACGGCCAGGGCGAAATACCCAAAGAATAAGCACCACAAAAGCCAAGAAAAAAGCAAGCGTTAAATATGCGTGAAAACTCATAACCCTGCATCCTCCGAACGGGCGTGCCCTAAGGAGAAGAGGTAAGCAATTAGAGCATCTTCTTCTGTTGCATCAGCTAAGTTGCCTGAAGCAACGTACTGCTTAACTTGCTGTGCGAGTAGAGTGGAGACAGCTTCTGAGGGCTTGATGTTTTCACCGCTCACTAGAGCCATCTGCTCAGCAATGTCTTCATTGGTGTAGGGAACGCCGAAGTGATTTTTGAACACATTAAGCGTGCGCTCCATGGTTTTCCATTTCACGAGGCGCTTTTCCAACCATGGGTAGCCAGGCATATTAGATTCTGGCACTACCATGCGTGGGTCGCGTAAGTGTTCGCGATGCCATTGCTCTGTAATAGGGCGTAAACCAACACGTGCTAAATCTGGGCCTGTACGCTTGGAACCCCACAAGAAGGGGTGCTCCCATACGTCTTCACCCGCTACGTTGTAAGGGCCAAAACGCTCGGTTTCAGCACGCAAAGGGCGAACCATTTGCGTGTGGCACACGTGGCAACCTTCACGGATGTAAATGTCACGGCCAGCCATCTCAAGCGCTGTGTAAGGGCGCAAGTTTTTGTGCGGCTCTGTGGTTTCTTTCTGCCAGAACAAGGGCACAATTTCTACTAATGCACCAAAGCTGATAATAATCAGCGTAAAGATGATCAGTAAGCCAACGTTTTTTTCAATTATTTCGTGTTTACCAGACATGATGACTCCTATGCCTCCGCGCGCACGTTATCCGTGCCATGCACGTTTCGAGTTTCGCGAATGGTTTTGTATACGTTCCAAGCCATCAAGATCATGCCGGTTAAGAATAAAATACCACCGGTTAAACGAATGATGTAGAAGGGGGAACGTTCGGCCAGTTCTTGGATGAAGTTGTAGGTTAAGGTGCCATCAGCGTTAACTGCACGCCACATTAAACCTTGCATAATACCGGACACCCACATGGAGGCGATGTACAGAACGGTACCAATAGTTGCTAACCAGAAGTGCGCGTTAATCCAAGAAATAGAGTGCATTTCTTTGCGGCCGAATAGGCGCGGAACCATTACGTAGAGAGAACCCATAGTAATCATGGCTACCCAACCTAGCGCACCAGCATGAACGTGGCCTACTGTCCAGTCTGTGTTGTGGCTGAGAGAATTAACCGTCTTGATAGACATGAGGGGGCCTTCAAAGGTGCTCATGCCATAGAAAGAGAGGGCAACAATGAGGAAACGGATGATGGGGTCGGTTCGCAGTTTATCCCACGCCCCTGAGAGTGTCATCATACCGTTAATCATACCACCCCAACTTGGCGCAAATAGCACGATGGAGAAAGCCATGCCGACAGACTGAACCCAATCAGGTAGTGAAGAATAGTGCAGGTGGTGCGGCCCGGCCCACATGTAGAGGCCTATGAGTGCCCAGAAGTGCACAATAGATAAACGGTAAGAATAAACAGGGCGCTGAGCCTGAACAGGTACGTAGTAGTACATCATGCCGAGGAAACCAGCGGTTAGGAAGAAACCAACTGCGTTATGGCCGTACCACCACTGAACCATGGCATCAATAGCGCCAGAGTACATGGAGTATGATTTTGTGAGCGACACAGGAATAGCCATGCTATTCACTACGTGCAGCAGTGCGATGGTGAGAATGAACGCACCATAGAACCAGTTAGCTACGTAGATATGGCTAGTGCGGCGCTTAGCGATAGTGGCAAAGAACACCACGGCATACGATAGCCAGACAATACCGAGCAAAATGTCGATAGGCCATTCTAACTCAGCGTACTCTTTTGTACTGGTGTAACCCATAGGTAGGGAAATTACCGCTAGAAGGAGTACTAGCTGATAGCCCCAAAACACAAAAGAAGCCAGTTTAGGGAAGGCTAAGGTAACATGCGAAGTTCTTTGCACAACGTACAAAGAGGTGCCGATTAAGGCACTACCTCCGAAAGCGAAAATAACACCGTTGGTGTGCAATGGTCTAAGGCGACCATAGCTTAACCAAGGAATATCAAAGTTTAAGGCTGGCCAAGCAAGTTGTGCGGCGATCCATACGCCCACAAACATGCCCACGACCCCCCAGAAAACGGTCATGACGGTAAATTGTCGAACTACTTTGTAGTTGTAATCTACCGATGCTGAGCTGTCTTGCATCATCTTGTCCTTTGTTAAAGTTAATGCTTGTTGCACGGTCATTGAGGGTAACCCCTCCTTGCCTTGACGTGTGCAGCAACTTCAGGCAAAAGCCTTGTTTTTATATGTTGTTGCGTATGTCTACAGGGAGGATGTTACCACGTCAGAGTAATGTTGCCTCTAGCTTCATCTGTCTTGGCGTGAAATACAACGCACTATTGACTTGGATCAACCCATTTGGCCCAAATGTTGCCTTCGCGAATTTCATGTGGGACCAAAGTGAGAGACTCTCCATGGCATGGGCCTGAGATACAAACCCCCGTTTCAATATCAAAAAGAGCGCCATGATTCACGCATTCGATGAATTGAGCTTCCGAGTCTAGGAATTGATCCGGCATGAAGTTTAAAGGAATTCCAAGATGAGGGCACCAGTTTATGTAGGTGTATAAGACGCCATCGTGACGAACAGCGAAAATAGTACCTTCTTCAACGGTAAACTCTTTCGCCTCGCCTTCTACAATACTGTCTTCAGGACCTAGCAGTTGCATGTGAGCTCCTATTTTAATAAATGTTGGTTCAGTATCTCTGCGTGGCGTTCAGGTGCTAAGCGTGGGCCAAAGTCTGTTACTACTTCTGCTGCGGCGTGGCAGGCAAAAGGTCCTGCTTCTGCAAAGCCATATCCTGCACTGAGTGCATATAAGAAAGCACCGGCAAAAAGATCGCCTGCACCTGTGGTATCAATTGCTTTTACTGGAACTCCAGAAAAATCATGTAAGGTGTCACCGTCCCAGGCGAAAGCACCATTGGCGCCGCGCGTAATAATCACTTGCTTGGCCAGTTTTTTTAGTGCTTCCATGGCGTCATCATTACTGTTCGTTTCAGTGAATTGCTTGGCCTCTTCTTCGTTGCAGAATAAAATGTCTAAGCCATCACCGATCATTTCTTTTAAGCCGTCGCGAAAAAACTGCACCATGGCAGGGTCTGATAAAGTGAGGGCTACTTTGGCGCCATGCTGTTGGCCAAGATCGCGTAGTTTACAAGCAGCAGCGCGAGCACTATCTGAAGAGACGAGGTAACCTTCTATATAGATGTAGTCGCTACGGCGAATAGCTTCTTCGTTTAAATCAGCGACAGAAACATCGGCAGAAATGGCCAAGTGAGTATATAGAGTGCGTTCTGCATCGGGTGTCACCATCACCACGCAGGTGCCACTGGTGCCCTCGGGGCGGTTATTGGCCATGTTGGTGTCAACGCCAGCGGCTTGAAGGTCTTTTACGTAAAAGCGGCCTGTGCTGTCGTCGGCTACGCGGCAGGAGTAAAAGGTTTTGGCACCAAAATAACTGGCGGCGATAGCTGTGTTAGCAGCAGAACCACCACTAGCATGTTTTTGCGTGCCTGAATGTGCTTGCAGTGCTTGCAGCAAAGCTTGTTGCTCATCGTGCTCTGCTAGGGTCATCACCCCTTTAGTGATGCCGGTTTGCGCCAAAAACTGTTCGTCTACTTCTGCTTCGGTATCTACAAGGGCATTGCCGATAGCATATAAGTGATAGCGTTGCGTGCTCATAAAATGTAATCCATTGTTGAAAGGGCGCACTATTATGAGCATCTGGTGTACTGTTGCCAAATTCCATATTAATTGAAGGTTGCTACATTAGTTATGGCAAAAAAATCAGCGAAAAAGAAAACGAAAAAAACGCGCAGCAAAAAACAGCGCTCAACGTTTTTTAGTTTTTTAAGAAAAATGCTTTTATTAGCAGTGGGTGTTGGCTTGGTGGCAGGCGTGGCGACCTTAGTCTGGTTGGATGGGTTGGTGCAAGAGCGCTTTGATAGCCACCAATGGGAATTGCCCGCTCGTGTTTATGCCAGCCCAGTGGAGCTATACCGCGGGCGTGTGTTATCCATGAGCCAACTCAAGCAGTTGCTCATGTATATGCATTATCGTGAAGAGGCTGGAGCTCCACGCCCAGGCACACATCAAGTGCAAGGTAACCGCGTGCTCATTCATACCCGTGGTTTTAGTGATAGCGATGGAGGCGAGACCCCGCAAAAGCTCCGCATTACTATTGCCGGTGAACGCATCGATGGCTTGCAAGATAGCAACGGAAACTCAGTGCCTGTAGCAAGGTTAGAGCCACTTCATATAGGCAGCATTCACCCTGGCCATGAGCAAGATAGAATTTTGCAGCGTTTGGATGAAACCCCGGCTTTGCTTGTGGACTTGCTCCTTGCCACCGAGGATCGAGCGTTTTATGAACATCACGGTATTTCTTTCCGTGGTTTAGCGAGAGCCATGGCAGCTAATATTAAGCAGGGCGGTTTTCGCCAAGGTGGGAGCACGCTGACGCAGCAGCTCGTGAAAAACTTCTGGTTGTCACGCGATAGAACCATTGCTCGTAAACTCTTAGAAATGCCCATGGCAGTGCTGCTCGAGCGGCATTATGAAAAAGACCAAATTTTAGAAACGTATCTTAATGAAGTGTATTTAGGCCAAGACGGTAATCGTGCAGTGCATGGCATGGGGTTGGCTTCTTTCTTCTACTTTGGGCTGCCTTTGGAGGAGTTGGCGCCACAGCATATGGCACTGTTGGTGGGTATGTTGAAAGGCCCAGGGCTGTATAACCCAAAGCGTTTCCCCGAGCGTGCTACAGAACGACGTAATGTGGTGCTTACCGTGGCTGAGCAGCATGGCATCTTAAGTGCTGAAGAAGCAGATAAAGCGCGTAATGCGCCGTTAGGCATTGTTGAGAAAGGCGAAGCCGTTTTATACGCATTCCCTGATTTTATCGACTTAGTGAAACGCCAACTAGCGCGTGATTATCAAGAGGAAGCGCTTTCAAATGAAGGGTTAATCATTCATTCAACGCTGGATGTGTTGGCACAATTAGCGGCAGAAAACGCAGCCACCTCTATCCTCAACGACAAGGATCCCTCTGCACAAAGAAAGCTAGAGGTGGGGGTAGTGCTCACTGCTCCAGATCAAGGCGATGTTTTGGCTGTTGTTGGTAGCCGCCGCCCTCGTACGATGGGGTTCAACCGCGCGCTAGATGCTAAGCGGCCCATTGGTTCTTTAGCAAAGCCTGCTGTGCTGTTGACAGCTTTAACTGACCCTAAAAAATATCATTTAGGTAGCCTCGTAGATGATGCGCCTATCACGGTTAACCTACCTAACGGTAAAACGTGGTCGCCAAAAAATGCCGATAATAAATCACTCGGGCCCATTACCTTAACGGACATGCTGGCGCTATCGCGTAACCAAGCCACCGTGCGCTTAGGTATGGAGGTTGGCCCTAATAAGGTGAACCAAACATTACAGCAGCTCGGCATGCGCACCAAAATACACAGCAACCCTAGTTTATTGTTAGGAGGCTTTGATCTCACACCGTTTGAAGTGGCCGATGTGTACCAGCCGCTCGCTACCGGTGGGTTTCAAACAGCGTTGCGTAGTATTACTGATGTGTTAGATGCAGAAGGGCAGCCAGTAGCGCGCTACCCTGTGGATCCAAAGTTAGTTTATGCGCCAGAGCCAGTTTTTCTTGTGCAGTGGGCAATGATGCAAGTAATGCAAAAAGGTACTGGCCGCGGTGCTCTAAGCGTTATGCCCGCGCAAATACAAACAGCCGGTAAAACAGGTACTTCAAGTGGTTTACGTGATGCTTGGTTTGCTGGGTTTAGCGGTAACCACCTTGCTGTGGTGTGGGTGGGGCGCGATGACAACCAACCTGCGGGAGTAGGTGGCTCAAGCTATGCACTGCCAATTTGGGCACAGTTGATGGCGGCCGTGCCTCAGCGCACCTTGCGTGATATAGAACCTGGGGGCGTGTATTGGCAATGGTGGGATGCAACGAATGGGCAAGCTTATACTGAATCTTGCGGCAATGCGGTGCGTTATCCAATGCTAGAGAAAACAAATTTGGGCGTTGAAGCAACTCGCTGTAATATTCGCAGTGGAATTATAGAAGGTTGGGAGTCACGAGGTTCTGAGAGTGGCGCTTCCCCTAACCGTCAAGGCACAGAAGAAGGAGGGTTGCGAGGATGGTGGCAGAAACATTTCGGCCGGTAATGAAAGCAGTTCTAACAGGAGCGATGAGTGGGTTGTTGTTGGTGGGTTGTGCCACTACACCTATGGCTCCTGCGCCAGATCGGCCTCATGGTGGTAAAACTTGGCCGCCCGTTACTTCTCCTGCGCCTACGCCAGAGCAGCCGGTTGAAGTAGAACAAGTTGAGATAGAAAAACCGGCAAAGAAAGCGGATGAGCCCGTGGAAATTAACCCTAGTTCTCCTGTATATGGGTTGCTGCAAGAGGCTCGTGCGGCGCGGGCAGAAGGCAACCTCGCTGCTGCAAGCCGCTATTTAGAGCGCGCGTTAAACGTGGCGCAATTAAAAGAGGCGGCGGTGTTATACCGAGAAATGGGCGAGCTCCGCATGGCGGAAGGGCAAACCAGCTCGGCAGAAGGGATTTTCATGCGTGCTTTGCGTGATGCTCCTGCAAACAACGGCTGGAAAGCTGAGCTATGGGAAAAAATTGAAATAGTGCGCAAGGCACAAGGAAATCTGGAAGGAGCAGCCGCAGCCGCTGCTCGAGCGCAACGGCTGCGGGAAAGCTAATTATAGTTGTTCGAATACTTCGCGCGCGGCGTTAATGGTTTCTTCAATATCAGTATCGCTGTGCGCGGCCGACATGAAGCCTGCTTCGAACGCAGAAGGCGCCAAGTAAATACCGCGGTCCAACATACCGTGGAAGAAGCGTTTGAACAGTTCTATATCGCAAGCCATGGACTGGCTGAAAGAAGTGATATGTGTGTCGTCAGTAAAGAACAAGCCATACATACCCCCTACTTGGTTGGTGGCGAGGGCAATGCCTTGCGAGCGTGCAGCATCAGCAATGCCATCAACTAAGCGTTTGGTTTTTGCAGATAGCTCATCATGAAAACCAGGTGCGCTAATTTTTTCTAGTGTGGCAAGGCCGGCAGCCATGGCGACGGGGTTGCCAGATAAAGTACCTGCTTGATAAACAGGGCCTGCTGGCGCCAAGTGTTGCATGATCTCTTTGCGTCCACCAAAAGCACCCACTGGCATGCCGCCACCGATAACTTTGCCGAGAGTGGTGAGGTCGGGTGTAATACCGTAGTGGGCTTGGGCACCACCTAGTGCAACTCGGAAACCTGTCATTACCTCATCTAAAATTAAAACGCTGCCAAATTCTGTGCATTGCTCGCGTAATGTTTCAAGAAAGCCAGGCACTGGTGGAATGCAATTCATGTTGCCAGCTACAGGCTCAACAATAACGCATGCAATTTTATCGCCATACTCTTTGAAGCATTCTTCCACTGCGCCGATATCGTTGAAAGGCAGGGTAATAGTGTATTTGCTAATATCTGCAGGCACGCCAGGAGAGCTAGGCACGCCAAGCGTTAGCGCACCAGAACCTGCTTTTACCAACAAGCTGTCTGCATGGCCGTGGTAGCAGCCTTCAAATTTTACAATGATGTCGCGCTGAGTGTAGCCGCGGGCCAGGCGAATGGCGCTCATGGTGGCTTCTGTGCCAGAGCTAACCATTCGAACCTGTTCAATAGAAGGCATGAGCTCTGTTACTTTTGTGGCCATTAATACTTCGAGCTCGGTGGGAGCACCAAAGGTCATGCCATTATCGATAGCTTCTTTCACAGCTGCGATCACGTCTTCATCATTGTGGCCTAAAATAAGCGGGCCCCAAGAGCCAACGTAGTCAATGTAGCGGTTGCCATCAGCATCAAATACGTAGGCGCCCAACCCTTTTTGGAAAAAAACAGGGGTGCCGCTCACTCCATTGAAAGCACGCACAGGTGAGTTTACGCCACCTGGAATCACTTTTTGTGCTTGTTCGTACAAATCTCTGGAAAGGGTACGTTTAGACATAAATAATCCTTTGTTAATGAATAATTAGAAAGGGCGAATAACCGCTAAACCAACCATTAATAAGAGGAAGATAACGGGAACTTCGTTAAACCAACGGAAATACACATGAGATTTGGTGTTTTCGCTACGCGCGAAGCGTTTTAGATGTGCTAAGCATACGTGATGATAACCAATTAAAAGAACCGCCAAGAGCATTTTGGTGTGAAACCAACCCTGAGTTTTAAGATAGCTCCAGTTAACAACGGCCATCCACACACCGAAAACAATAGTGGCGATCATAGCAGGTGTCATAATGCCGCGGTAAAGTTTGCGCTCCATAATGATGAAGCGTTCATGGCTGATTTGGTCTTCTGCGCTAGCGTGATAAACGAAAAGGCGCGGAAGATAGAAGAGCGCGGCGAACCAGCTCACCATGCTAACTAGGTGTAGGGTTTTTAAAATTTGGAAACTCATTAGCGTTCCTTTGGTCAAATGTGGGGTGTACATGATAGCAAGGGCGCTTGAATTAAACAGGCTTTCGCTTGCCCCGTAAGGTTTAGGTTTCTATCATGCCATTAATAAAATTAAATTTTGGAGTGTTTGCATGTCAACGAAGCAGTATAAAGTAGGTATTGTTGGTGCTACGGGCTATACCGGCGTAGAACTCATGCGCCTGTTAAGTGCCCATCCGCACGTAAGTGTGGAAATTGCTACCTCGCGCAGTGATGCGGGTACAGCACTTGCCGACATGTTTCCTAACTTGAGAGGCCATACTGATCTTCGCTTCGTTGAGCCTGATATAGCTACTCTTACGCAATGTGATATCGTTTTCTTCGCCACGCCCCATAACGTTTCCATGAAGATGATGCCTGAGCTTATTCAGGCGGGTGTGCGAGTGGTGGATTTATCGGCTGATTTCCGTTTGAAAGACGTGGCGGTATGGGAAGAGTGGTACAACGAAAAACATGTGTGCCCAGAGCTTATTCCCCAAGCCGTTTATGGTTTGCCTGAAATTAACCGTAACGAAATTAAGGCGGCGCAACTAGTGGCTTGTGCGGGCTGTTACCCAACTTCTGTTCAATTGGGCTTTTGGCCTTTGTTGGCGAATGGGGTGCTAAAAGAAGAAGCGCTTATTGCGAATGCGGCTACTGGTGTGAGTGGTGCAGGTAGGCAAGCTAAAATTAACATGCTCTTAGCAGAGGCTGGCGACAGCTATAGCTCTTACGGCGCTTCGGGGCATCGTCATACCCCAGAAATAGAGCAAGGCTTATCCATTGCGGCGGGCAAACCCACCCAAGTAACTTTTGTGCCTCACTTGGTGCCTATGATTCGAGGTATTCAAGCTACCTTGTATGGGCAATTGGCTGATTCAACAATGAGCAACGAGGCCATACAAAAAATGTTCGAAGCGTTTTATGCGGACAGCCCCTTCGTAGACGTGATGCCGTGGGGAAGCCATCCTCAAACTCGCTCTGTAAAGGGCTCTAACATGTGCCGCATCGCGCTGCATAGGCCAAGAGGGCGCAATACACTCGTGGTGTTGTCGGTGATAGATAACCTCACCAAAGGTGCGTCAGGGCAGGCCATTCAGTGCATGAACCTTATGCTGGGGCTTGATGAGCAGGCAGGGTTAACAGCTCCTGCGCTGCTGCCATAAGGTAAAATATGACGAAGCCGCCAGAAACTAATAGCAAGGAAGCAGGGCAGTTTAAACGTATCTCGCGAGTGTTGTTGTTAGCAGTGGCGGTCGCTCTAGGTTACTTTATTGGTGCGCAATATGGGTTTGTCGGGCACCAAAGTGGCCAAGAGCTGCTCTTGCAGCGCATCGGGCAATTGGAAAAGCGCTTGGCAGAGGTCAAGCGTGAAATTGTGGTGTATCAAACAGATGCTGAAATATCCGAGCGGGCTCAAGAAAATATCCGGCAAGAGCTGAAAGAATACCGAGAGCAAATCGTAGAGCTTGAAAAAGCTTCCAGTTTTTACAAACACGTTCTTGGTGGCGGCCAATCTGCCTACGGATTATCAGTGGAGCGTTTCATTATCAAACCGCTAGAAGAGAGTGGTGCGTTTGAGTTTCAACTGATGCTGGCGCAGCTCAGTAATGAATACAAACAAATCGATGGTGATATCACGCTAATTATTGTTGGCGAAAGAGAGGGCGAAAAGGTAGAGCTTGGCCTGCAAGATGTCATGCTCGATGGAGGCACAAAGCTGGGTTTTGAATTTCGCTATTTTCAAGAACTTGAAGGGCGTTTAAAATTGCCTGAAGGTTTTGAGCCTGAAAACGTTCGTGTTATTGCCAAGCAAGCAGGTGCGAATGGAGCTTCGGTGACTCAGTTTTTTAAATGGGAACATCGTGGTTAGGCTTGAAAATCAAGCTGGCGCCATCATATAGAAACAAGCGCTACTGTCATTTGTGTTACAGTAAGTAAACGAGCTACATGCCACTTTATTCTTTATAGGGCTAAATACATGACGAATTCTTCTCCATTATTGTTCACAGATCAGGCTGCCCAAAAGGTAAGGTCGTTACGTGATGAAGAGGGTAACCCCAATTTAAAACTGCGCGTATATATTACCGGTGGTGGCTGTTCCGGCTTTTCATATGGGTTTAGTTTTGATGAAGAAGCCAAAGAAGACGACACCATTGTAGAAAACAACGGTGTTGAACTGATTATTGATGTGATGAGTGTGCAATACTTAGCGGGCTCTGCTGTGGATTATGAAGAGAGCCTCATGGGTTCCCGCTTTGTGGTGCAAAACCCCAATGCCACCTCTACTTGTGGGTGTGGTTCCTCATTTGCTATTTAAGGTAAGTATAACCCCCCTAGTGCTAGCTCCCTGCTTGCACCTGTTGCCTCTCTAGCATTACCGCTTACATTATTAACTCTTGCCCATGCAAGCCACGCAAATGCGGCAGCCTCCACTTGTTCGGGGGCAATGCCGTATTTGTTTGAGGTCACCACATGGCTAGTTGGCAAGTAATGCGCCAGTAACTCCAGTGTAAAAGAGTTGTGGGCGCCCCCTCCGCATGCAATCACTTCGTCTACCTTGTATACAGATAAACTATCAGCCACTGTTTTGGCCGTAAGATGCGCGAGTGTGTGTTGTACATCTTGAGGGTTTTCGTTGCCTGTAAGGTGGGTTTCTAACCATGCCATATTAAAGTGCTCGCGGCCCGTGCTCTTGGGTGCAGGTAAAGAAAAGTAAGCGTCGGTTAGCAAGCGTTGCAATAGTTCTGGTAAGAGGCGTCCGCTACGCGCCCATGCACCCTTGTTATCGTAAGGTTTTTGCGTGTGTCGCAAGCACCAAGCATCTAGCAGCAAATTGGCAGGGCCGGTGTCGAAGCCAAGGGAAAGTGTTTGGCCTGTTAATAGAGAAATGTTGGCAATGCCACCTAGGTTTAAAATAGCTCGGTGTGCACCTATCTTTCCAAACTGATGCAAATGGAATTTCGGCACTAAGGGTGCACCTTGCCCACCAAGTGCTATATCTCCCCTGCGAAAGTCAGCCACTACAGGGATATTGGTGTAAGCAGCTAGAGCTGCGGGGTTGTTGGCTTGTAATGAAAAGCCAAGTTCGGGGTGGTGGCGTAAAGTTTGGCCATGGCAACCAATAGCTGCAATGTCTTGAAAAGGAAACTGTTGCTTATGCAGCAAAGCGTTGACAGCGTCGGCGTAGCACTTGGCGAGTTTGGCTTCAGCCACCCCAAGGCGTTGAATTTCATTATTGGTAGGAGAGCATAAACTCTGTAGCTCTTTTTTTAAGTTAGCTGGGAATTCGCAAGCATGGTGGGCAATCACCGTGCAGTGCTCTGATGTTATTTCGGTCAGAACCGTATCAATACCATCCAGGCTAGTGCCAGACATGATGCCTATATAGTGTTTTTTAGGTGTATCCATAAAGTGGCCTTGTAGCATTTATCAGCGCAGAGCTAGAGCATGGCAAAAAATAAGAGCAACTGCACGTTAAGCTGATACAATACGCAAACATTTTAAATCGGCATTTATACGAAACGCATAGCAAAGTGAAAAGTAAAGGAAAAAGCAATGACTGACATTGATGCAACTATGGAGTTAATCCGTCGGGGCACAGAAGAAATTATTCAAGAAGATGATTTGCGTGAGAAGCTAGCGCTTGGGCGTACACTTCGAATCAAAGCAGGGTTCGATCCCACTGCGCCTGATTTACACCTAGGCCACACCGTGCTTATTAATAAATTGCGTCAATTTCAAGATCTTGGGCACACCGTTCTTTTTCTCATCGGTGATTTTACAGGAATGATAGGCGACCCAAGTGGCAAAAGCGCAACTAGGCCTCCTCTAAGCCGTGAAGAAGTGTTGGCGAATGCAGAAACATATAAAGAGCAAGTGTTTAAAATTCTTGACCCTGCTAAAACAGAGGTGCGTTTTAACTCTGAGTGGATGTCTAAGTTAGGTGCGGATCAGTTAATTCAGTTAGCAGGAAAGTACACCGTAGCGAGAATGCTAGAGCGCGATGATTTTGCTAAGCGATATGAAAGTGAGCAGGCGATCGCAATACACGAGTTTTTATACCCTCTTATACAGGGCTATGACTCTGTAGCGCTGGAAGCTGATATTGAATTTGGCGGAACAGACCAAAAGTTCAACTTGCTCATGGGGCGCACACTGCAGCGCCATTATGGTCAGTCATCACAAGTATGTATTACGGTGCCTTTGCTTGAAGGGTTAGATGGTGTGCAGAAGATGTCTAAGTCTTTAGGTAACTATGTGGGTGTTACCGATGCACCGGGTGAAATGTACCGTAAGTTATTATCTGTACCGGATGAACTCGTATGGCGTTATTTTGAGCTATTAAGCTTTAAGCCGATAGAAGAAATAGAGCAGTTGAAGAAAGAAGCTGCTGAGCTTGGCTCACCACAAGAAGCCAAGAAGAAATTGGCGCATGAGCTAGTGGCGCGTTTTCATAGTGAAGCAGCGGCAGAAGCTGCACCGCGTTCAGCAGGAAACCAAATAGCGCTTGGCGAAATCCCAGAGGATGTTCCTGAAGTAGTCGTTGAAGCGCCAGAAGGAAAACCGCTCTTATTGGTGCAAGTGCTCCGTATGGCAGGCTTGGCGCATAACAGTAGTGCGGCGAAAGACGTGTTAAAACGTGGTGCAGTATATATAGATGGACAACAGGCTGAGGAAAGTCTTATACTTGCCCCCGGCGATTCGAAGGTTATCCAGGCAGGAAGGCGTCGAATTGCTAAGGTCATCATTAAGTGATGGGTTTTTGATCTTAATGATGCTCTTTTAAACGCTCTGGCTAAATTTTAAACGGTCAGAAAGAAAGTTTAAAAAAACGTTTGACAGGGGGTCGCCAATCAGTAGAATGAGCGGCCTCACCACGGGGCACTACCCCGAAGGTTGAGCGAGACCACGGTCTCGGCGCTCTTTAACAATTAGACAGACAAACGTGTGGGACCTGTTCTGTGCTTGAGTAGTTATTATCAGCATCAGAGCAAGTTTCAATTCATTACCTAGTAATGAAGTTAATTGCGATTTGATAGCTGAGCATGAATTAAGTGGTA
>DATGUF010000034.1:0-70395 GCA_035301485.1 Alcanivoracaceae bacterium | reverse complement strand
TCTGCTTTTTAGGGGCGGCACTCTTGGGGTTTTCTTGACTAAAACCAACAGCTGTAACATGCTGATTTTAAAGGGAAATGGCGCACTCGGCGGGATTCGAACCCACGACCCTTGCCTTCGGAGGGCAATACTCTATCCAGCTGAGCTACGAGTGCATTTGAAAAAGTGTAACAGATTTGAAGCTTTTTGACCCTCGCCCTAAATCTGGATTTTCGCCTTGAGTGCCGCCTTCGGAGGGCGGGAGTCATCCATTAAATCAATAATTACAGCTGTGGTCATTTTGTGTATAATGCGCGCCACGCACCCGTAGCTCAGTTGGATAGAGCGCACCCCTCCGAAGGGTGAGGCCACAGGTTCGACCCCTGTCGGGTGCGCCATTTTCAATTGTTTTTACGTCCATTTGATGACCTCATCCCGACTTGGTCACAATCTCTTAATTTTGCCGCGGTGACCAAACGGTGACCAAAGTGTGACCAGATCAAATAAAACCCAGAATTTCCCTTCCCGAATATTGACCACCACCCAAACTTGGTCACCGTTCTATAAGCAGCCGTTTTAAGCTGTAAATTACAAACATATAGCTTACTTTTCTGTGCTGGAATCGTTGTCCGACCTCTGCCGGTCTTCAATATATTCAGCCACCTCATTGGTGTTAACACCAAAATAAGCACACAGCTTATCGAGCACATCCGTATTGGTAACGTAACCTTTAATATTTGCAATCCTAGATAAGGTAGTACGGTGTATTCCCGTCTCTCGTGATATTTCCTCGTAAGTAATATTCCTGCCTTCCTGAAACTCCTTTTCAGCTACGAGTTCTTTAAGTCTAAATCTAATCATTAAGCCCCTCCTAGTATTCACTCTATTCTATCTTGGAAAGTGTTTTTTTACATCAGCAAAACCTCTTGCGAATCTTTTTAGACACCAATGACGCATAAAAGCTGCAAATATACTTGACATGCGCCTTTTAAGGTAATAATGTGCCTTTAACGCTACAAAAGAGCCTCTAAAGGAGTTTGAAATGAAAACCACGTACCTAACCACTGACGAGCTCGCAGCTCGAATTAAATATGATGCACGCACAATTCGTAACCAGCTTAAGGATTCTGTCCTACTGGAAGGTATCCACTATATTCGCCCGTTTGGAGGTCGAAAAATTTTGTACTTATGGGAAAAAATCGAACAAGACATGTTCAAGCCACCAGCGCTAGATCTAACAACGGGTTTACAGTAACTAAAAGGAGAGAGACATGGCTTCTATCAATGTAAGAAACGGCAAACTACAAGCGGACTTCCGTTACAAAGGTCGTCGCTGTCGTGAGCAAACTCGCTATACAGATACTGCAGCTAATCGTAGAAGACTGATGAAAATTCTAGAGCGTATGGAAGCGGAGATATTACTAGGTACGTTTCAATATCGTAATTATTTTCCTAAGAGCGCTAGAGCGGATTATTTCGACGAACTCGAAAAAAATGAATTAGTCATGCAGCAAGGTGGAGAAAAGGACACCCCAACTTTTGCTGATTTTGCTGAAATTTGGCTTTCAGAAAAACGAGTAGAGTGGCGGGAAAGCCATTACAAATCTGTCTTGGAAAGACTCCAAAGCTACCTTCTCCCAGAATTTGGGGAAAGAAAACTCAGCGACATCACCAAAGCTGACATCCTTCAGTTTCGTAGCACTCTCGCCAAAGAACCGCTACGAAAAAAAGGGCCGCTGAAAGCCTCAACCATTAATAAGACGATGAATCCTATAATAATGATTATGAATGAAGCCGCTGAGCGATATGAGTTTAACTCGCCCGCCACCGGAATTAAATCACTAAAAGTTCAAAGAACTGATATTCAGCCATTCACCTTAGAAGAGGTGAATCTTTTCTTGCAGCACATAAGAGAAGACTTCAAATCGTATTACACCGTTCTTTTCTTTACTGGCATGCGGCCCGCAGAAATTAATGGGCTGAAGTGGAAGTACATTGATTTTGAGCGCCGAGAAATACTTATTAGGGAAACGTGGGTTGGTGGGAAGATAACCTACACAAAAACAGACGGCTCGCAACGTGAAATTCACATGTCTCCACTTGTTTACGAAGCATTACAAGAACAATACAAAGTGACGGGACAGCGTAGTGAGTTTGTTTTTTGTAATAGCAATGGAGAGCCTCTCAATCGTAATAATGTTTCTCGACGAGTATGGCATCCAGCATTGAGGCGTTTAGGACTAAAAAAGCGCCCTCCTTACCAAACAAGGCATACCACAGCGACATTGTGGCTCGCTGCTGGAGAAACTCCAGAGTGGATCGCACGCCAGATGGGACACACCACCACTGAAATGCTGTTCAGGGTGTACTCGCGTTACGTTCCCAATTTAACAAGACGTGATGGCTCCGCTTTCGACAAGCTATTAGATAAAAACATTTTCATTGGGGAGGAGAAGTGATATGCAGCAGCTCATCCATAACTCCGATGTGCACCCACCTATAACGCCGCGAAACGTAACTATTTGGCTTATCAATTTTTACCGGATAAGCCGAGGATATGATCTGTCTCTTTATTGGGGGCTTCCTTATTGGATAGATAATTACGAAGCGATCTTAATGTGGGTCGACAACCTGATGAAACAGACAGATCGAACAGCAAAAACGCTTGGTGAATTACGTTTAATGTTCGAAGAAATTTTACCCATTTAAGGCATTGAGCCTACGTCTTTCTTAATAGAAAGGCGTAGGACTCTTTGTATTTGAAGGTGTTTGTATGCAAAACATAACTACACAAATCGCGGCCGTATCCAAAATAGACTCTTATAACCACATTTGGCTTTTACAAGGCCATAACTGCCAGTGGCGCACCAGAAACGATAAAAATCAACTACCGAATCCCAAGGATGGGGAATACGCAGCTGTAGTGGAATTTGAAGCGGAAACCGGCAAGCCTATTTCTGTCTCGGCACCATTGGCGTTGGACGTAAGTTCAAAAACAATACATGCCCACATTGCCTGGAGCCTTCCTAAACAGCACCAAGCGCAATTCAACATGTGGACCGAAGCAGCGGCGATAACAGATCCGGTGCTAAAGCAATTTCTGACAGATGTGCTGTCTGATTCAAAAATCATGCATGCTTTTTATCAAGCTAAAGCAAGCAAAGATTTTCATCACTGCGACAACGGGGATTTGCTTATCCACAGCGTCCAAGTCGCTATGCTCGCCAAAAACTTGGCCAATGACATTGGGCTAGTTAAACGCAGTCAGGACTGTGTGTTCGTTGCAGGGCTATTGCACGACATAGGTAAAATCATGATGTTTTATAACTCTGGAAGGCACAAAGAGGACAAAGGGGTAAATGGACAGCATGAGTCATTTAACTTCCTGGTTCTAGCAGAACATTTAAACAACCTAAAACGTCAGGATAAGGGATTGTTTGAAGTCCTTTCCGCAATACTTTCATCGAGGCCCTCAAACAGAAGGTACTTCGAGTACATTGAAGAAAGTATTGTGCGATCTGCAGATCATCTTTCCGCGCAAAAGGACGAAATGGAGCGCACTTTTAGGGCTCGGCATCGTTCCCAACAATTATATGCAAAAGCTAAAAGCGGGAGAAGACTAAAGCGGCTAAATATCCCCCGAGCAAACGATTAGTAACACAGCCCCTTATCACGCATTAAGAAAACGATTTTATTACGACAAAAGGTTAATCAATTATGAAGACAGAACTCAAAAAAGCGCTCCAGAATATAGACGATCAACTTCTTGGAATTAAAGAAGCCACCCGTGCATTGGATACCATTTCTCGGCTTCCCATCCAGACAGACGACACGAACAAGCTTCTGAACGCGGTCACTATCGAAGGTTATACAGCGACGTTGCAGTTGGTGGTAGAAAAGTTAGAGCGTTGCCATTCTGAAGCGTCGGATGCGCTATTAGATTGTATGCTCCAAATAAGGAAAGACTAGGTATAAAGATTACTTCTCTGTGTGCTGATATCCTTTTCAGCATAGGTGGTGTTGTGTTGGAGTAGCCGATTGAGGGTATCCATTCACTTTGATGGCTACGAAAACACGCCCCATAACCACATTATTCCAACAGTTTTCACAGGTGCTGTTTATATAGCACGCTGCCGTATTGCGCACTTTGATTAGAGTGAAACATTAAGCCTTGTGGTGACCTTCACCCAAGCTTGGTACCACAGCTAGGATGAGACTTTTGCGTTATGCCGCCTTCCTCGCATATGTGGAAGGTGGCATATAGTTTAATGAGCTGTGAGGTGGGTGATGAGTTATGTGGTAGGATTTGTAGGTTAAAAAGGTGTGTGAAAATGAGGCGACTTCAGTCTATCAAAGCATTTCTGGGAACGTTTTCTGGCAATCTTTGGAAGGACGGGCGGGAGCCATTTTTGACGGAGTTAAGCGCGTTTTCCCATTTATGGTTGAGATTGGTGGAAAGTGTGTGGGTTGCTTACTCTTGATTCCTTTGGATTTGTTCGACGGACAAGGAGATGTTGCTTCCATTATGTATATAAGAAGCCTTGAGCAGGACACAGGCCATGGAACAGCGATGGTGAAACTATTGTGCTAATTTGCAGATGTGAGGCAAGTGGATCTGCATTTAGAGCCGTTTGAAGCTGAAGATAGTTTATTAAAGGGCGGGAGTTTGAGAGGCTGGTATCAGCGTTTGGGATTTTCGTTCATCAAAGGTACCGCGCTGAAGAGGAGCGCAAAGTTACCTTGAAGAGGGAGGTAAATAGGAAATATTGAAAACTAAGTGATTTTAATTTTGCAGAAATATATCTGAAAGCAGCTGTGTAATTTAAAAGGCATTGGGTGTCAGGTGCACGGGCATTAAATGTTTGAAAAGAGAAAGCTTATTATACGAAGTATCCTGGCGGCAAGTTAGGTTATGAATTACGTTGGTCATGTGCCTCAAGCAGCAGAATGAACGTGAGAAATTTAGAAAATATAGATAGCAGAGGTTATGCAGTGAATATATCGAATAGCTTTGACTTGGGCTTTGACCCTAAATTATTGCCTGTGGAGTTGACTGACAAAAGCTATGGGAATGATGTGTCTCCCTCTTTTTATTTTCGAGCAAAAGAGAGTTACTTTGTGCTTTGGGTTGAAGAAAAGGACAAAAATTTACGGGAGCTTGAGGGGAGCGCACGTTACACTTTAGTGCATGGGGTTAACTTAGGCGATGAAGAATCTCCTGAAATTTATGATGATCACAACAAAGGCGTCGTTCTTAGTACAGAAAGTTTTTTTGAATTAGAGGAAGAAATTAATAGACTTATTTCCTGAGTGCTGCACTGAGAGAATTACTTTTGGTGCCTAGGAGATGTTTTTTTGGATTGGTTGCGGTAACCTGGCTTCGTTGTTTCATTGGCCGCACAACTCTATTTAGTCCGATCTAAAAGTCCTTTTAAACTTTAAGTAAAGTAGGTTTATTTTTGAGCTTTTCCTTCATAGATTTATTTGCAGGTATCGGCGGGTTAAGGATTCCCTTTGATGAACTCGGGGGGCGTTGTGTTTTTTCCTCTGAAATAGATAGGTTTGCCAAGCAGACATATCATGCAAATTTTGGTGAAGAGCCGCATGGAGATATCACAGAGATAAATGTTGCCTCAATCCCTAAGTTTGACCTTTTGCTAGCTGGTTTCCCCTGCCAACCGTTTTCGCAAGCAGGACTGCAGCGCGGCTTTGAGGATACTAGGGGGACTTTGTTTTTCTACATTGCTGAAATTATTAAGTACCATAAGCCGAAGGCTGTATTGCTTGAGAATGTAAAGAGGCTGAGAACCCATGATAAAGGCAAAACATTTCAGGTTATTAAAAAAACTTTAGAGAATTTAGGGTACGAGGTTTCCACAAAGATTCTTGCGGCTAAAGATTTCGGGATTCCGCAAATACGAGAGCGTATTTATATAGTTGCTCTGCTTAATTCTAATAAGCCATTCGAATGGCCAGTCCCGCCTCGCACAGAAACTAGAGTTGGAGATATTTTAGAAAAAGAGGTAGATGAAAAATATACTATTTCTAACAGACTTTGGGATGGACATAAAAGAAGAAAAAAAGCTCATAGAAAAGCAGGAAACGGGTTTGGTTATAGCTTGTTTACCGAGCAGTCTCCTTATACAAGCACTATCTCAGCTAGGTATTATAAAGATGGGTCTGAGATCCTGATTTGCCAAGGTGATGAAAAAAATCCTAGAAAAATAACACCAAGGGAAGCCGCTAGGCTTCAAGGCTTCCCCGAGAGTTATAAGATCGTTGTTAGCGATACTCAGAGTTACAGGCAGTTTGGAAATAGCGTCTGTGTCCCAGTAATCAGGGCAATTGCTGAGCCACTAGCTGCCCAGCTTCGCTAAGTTTAAAATACTTTTTGCTAGCTGTGAGGATCTTTTGGCTGTTGCTCTAATGCTAGCTCTAAACAATCGTGCATTCGCTTAAGGATTTCCTCTTCGCTAAGTACTTCGAAAACGATGCCCGCGCCTAGTAGGTTAAGCTCTCGCATGAAAGCTCTAAAAACGCTTTCTCTTTTTAAGACTTCGTTGTTTTCGATAGTGAGAACAACAGCCTTAGTAACAATTGGCCTAGCCGCAAGGCTAGAGCGTTCGACTATGCCTTGGCGTATTTCTTGGCTAGCAATCAATGTTTTGAGAGCGCGTTCAGGCTCATCAGGCATGGTTTGCTTAGCAATATGATAGTTCCACCAAAGCCGCGATAATGCATGGTCATCCCTACAAGCTTGTATGCCGGTAGCAAAAAAATGCGTATCAATGCTTTTAATAAGAACTTCATCAGATGAATTATCTTTTAGCCATCTTTTTTTAGAGTATTTAAAGCCTTCTAAGTGGCTTAGCCTACTCCAAAATCTATTTTCTCTTGCCAATACAGGTGTGAGATTGCTCAGTGTTTTTCCTATGACTAATGAATTGTGATAGTCATACTTTGGATCATCCGAGCAAACTAAGTCTTGTAATGCCTCTAGGTCTCCATCAATGGAAAGTTTTAAATTCCAGTTGGGTGCCTCAGCATGTTCTGCAAAACCTTCACTGCTCTTATAAAGATCTAGGTTATTAGCTATGTTTTCGCGAAGACTGTCAGCCACATCTTGGCTGAGATAGGGTAGCTTGTTCACGATGAAAGCTCCTTAACCACCTTGTTTAATTCTCCTAGCGGTTGATTCAAAATTTTTTGTGCTTCAATTGCCAAGTTGGTGGAGGGGCCAAGAGTGATACCAAGGTTTTCGCACTTTGCTTTTAAAACGGTAAACCAGCGCCTCGATGAAAATGTTTCGTCTCTCATGAAATCAAGAGCTGCTATTAATACTGGGAGAAATAGTGAAGAAACTAAAAGGCGCCTAATGTTGGGTAGTCCTCTAATATGATAGATAGAAGCATAGGTTTCTGGGCCCACGTAAATCTTAATTGTTTCTCCTTCCACATCTATATCGAAAATACCTTCATCCATAGAAGAGTGCTCTGCTAAGCTTAATATTGAGCTCATAGGCGCTAGTTTTTCAAAACCAGCAACAAATGAGTACTCTTCGCTTAAAGCTAGTATTTGACCTGCATCTATTTCGAGCTCTACTTCTTGAAACTCTTCATTTAGACGTGGTGATTCTAAAAGCACTCTCTGCTTGGTAGCGATAATGGCTCTAACGTAGGTGCGTCCCCGAAGAGTGCCATCTTCAAAAACGTGCTCGTATTTACCAAAGGGTACTTCGATAAATTCGTCGTAAAAAGTGTCTAGGCAGTTGACCATTATAGCAAGGGCCACTTCGTCATTATCGTAAAGTTTTTTTATTCCCGGTTCGTCAAGGCTCAGCTCCGTGTGCAGTTGGATAGAAGATGAATCGACTTGCTCAGAAACGGTGATCTCTAGTATGAAGCTAGAGTCTTGATAATCACTACTTTCTTCTGACAGCAGCGGATGTGGGAAGCTAATGTTTCTTCTAACCCTCATCTTCTTCTCCATTCTTTGGTGTTAATACCACTGTAATTGGGCCGGTGTAATTTTTGTCGAACTCTATTTCTAGAGAGAGTCTTTCGCCTTCTATTAAGTTGATAGTGGGGTTTTTTCGTGTTTTCTCCCCGTTTATTCTTTTAATAGCCAAAGATTCACTATAAGAAAGCCCGATGGCGCTAACCTCTAAAAAAGCTTCGCTAGATGAAAGTGGTGTTAGGTAAATCCTTCTTATGTTCGAGCTTTTATTTCCAGAGGCGACAACAATGTTTCTTAAGTCGCTGTATTCAATGCTGCGGCCACCTCTGCCACCACTTAAACCACGCCCCTTTCCCTTTCTATCTCCCGTTGTAGCACCACTACTGCTACCCTTTTGGCCTTCTTGTTGGCCGCCTGAAGAGCCGCTTTCTCCACTCTTACCTGCGCCTACTTTTGGTTTGCTTCTCGTGAGACTGATCGGGCTTATTGTGCGAGATTCTGGGTTGTTGTCTTTACTAGCAGAATTTGGCATGTCACCTGTTTCTTTTACATCTGCAAAAAACTCTGCCGTTTCGTCTAAAGAAATTTCTTTTTCAGCAACCTCTCTAGTGGAGCTTCTAATTATTTCTCTAGCCCAACGCGCTAAGCTGCGCATGTCTCTTCTTATCGCCGCCCTTCGTGAGTTGTCAGAAATCCTTTCGGCTGAGAACTCGTCGTGGCTAGGGTTCTCCATTTCACGAAGAATTTTGTTTGATTGCAAGCAAAGAGGCTCAATTACGGCTACAAAATCGCGCGACATTGGGAAGCGAGCGAATTGTTCCTGAAAATTTTTTAAATTATCAGTAATAAACATGCCGTTGCGTAGAATGCCGACTTTTCTTGGTAACTCGTCAGCTTCTAGCAGGCTGAGTTGTATTTCACCTAAGTTTTCAAAAGTTTTAATATGCTTATCGCCTTCGTGCAGAGCTCTGTACATAGAGCTGCTAAAAAACAAAGAGTCTTTTATATCGATAGCTTCAGCTGCTTGCATGACATTTTCGTCTGTAAATAAACTTTCGATTGTTGCTGAGTTTATACTTTGACCATTATTTTCTTCGTCAATGACCTCGAACTCTACTTTTTCCTCTTTTATGGCAGCAAAAAAATTCAGAATTAATGTTGCAATGATTTGGTAGTTCCAGTCTGAGCCTTGGTTAAAGCCTAAGCTAGCGACAGTGGTTCCTTGTTGTGTTCTTAATAGCCAGTTAGGTATATCCATAGGGCTAGTAACTGGCTCATACCCCGATTCTCCCCAGTAGCCTTTTGCGCGAAGAGGCTTGGTTACGCCGTTTACTGGTTCGTCGCGGGAAACTAGAATACTTTTGCCTTGAACTAAATGAGTCTCTTTTTGGTTAGAGTGATAAAAAGTAGAATAAAAAACTGTTCTTATATCGGAGATAGCAAAGGCTGCATTTTTTCCAATCCCGAAGGATCCACCAGCTCCTTCGCTACTTTTTTGGCTAATACCGCTTGCTCTTACTAGAGCGTGAAAGGGATTCCCTGGCTCAGCAGGACCTCTTAAACCCGTAGTTCCATAGTCTTCAACAAGCAATACTGGGATTGTTTCCTTTTTTATCGTTTCAAGAGCTTTCTCAAAAAATATTTTTTCATTAGAAAGACTTCTGCTTGTGGCTTTTTGCAGACAGGCGTTTAGTGAGCTAGCTAGTTCGTTTATATTTGGAATATCTTTACGCGCAATATTTTTTAGCCGATAAATTACCTTAACCTTATTTTCCTCAGCCGCATCGATACTATTTTGGGAGCTTTCTCTTGCTATGCTAGTAAGCGGTGCGCTCCTAAATGTTTCGATACCTGCGTCCGCCAAGCCTTCTTCTTCTTTGCTATCATTGGTGGGGAATTGCCAACCCAGCATTACGTCTTCCTCTATGTTAAATTACGCGGGACATTAAATTTTTTGTGCGCTTTTTTGTCCAAAAGCTAGCTTTAGTATTACTAATATGAGCTCTTTTATCTTATAGCTAAAATAGCCTGTCACTATTACAAATAATTTTTTTAGTTGCGAATATTTAATGGATGGCTTCCAAATGTATTGCTTTAATTTTAGTGGGTAAAATGCAGGAAAAAAAATATCTCGTAGATTTGTTTTCAGGCTGTGGTGGTCTGTCTTTTGGTTTTGAGCAAGCAGGGTTTGAAAGTGTTTTAGGTGTAGATGTGGACGCACCTGCGCTTAAAACATTTGCAAAGAATCATCCGCATGCTAAGACGCTAGAGCTAGATCTTTCTAAAGATGAAAGTGTCTGTGAAATTGTTAATGTTCTTGGCGATAAAAAAATTGAAATTATCGTAGCAGGGCCGCCGTGCCAAGGCTTTTCATTGACAGGTACGCGACAGGAGAACGATAAAAGAAACAAACTTTTTTACTCCGTTTTTAAGTTGGCAGAACGAATCAAGCCTACTTATATAGTGATCGAAAATGTTCCTGGTATCTCAACTCTATACGGTGGTCGAGCAAGGGATGCTATATATTCTGAGTTTGAAAGGCTAGGTTACAGAACAACATCGCAGCTTTTATACGCTCCCGACTATGGGGTTCCCCAAATCAGAAGACGCAAATTCTTTGTAGGCGTAAAAAATGATACGCCCTTTGTTTTTCCGGATCCAACCCACACCCAAAGTGAATATATTACATGCGAAGAAGCTATTAGTGATCTGCCAAGTTTAGAAGATGGTATTGGCGATGAAGTTAGTCTGTACGAAGCATTCCCATTAAATGATTATCAAAATGAAATGAGGGAAAAGTCTTCAGAGCTTTTTAATCATGTTGGGACTAGGCATAGACCTCACGTTATCGAAGTAATTAAACAGGTGCCTGATGGTGGTAATCATAAAGACTTACCACCTGGCGTTGGTACATCTAGAAAATTTAATGAAGCTTGGACTAGATACCATAGTAAATCTCCGTCAAAAACAATTGATACGGGGCATAGGAATCACTTCCACTATAAATGGAATAGAGTTCCAACAGTCCGAGAAAATGCCCGTTTACAGTCCTTCCCAGATCATTTTGTTTTTTTAGGAACAAAAACCCAACAATATAAGCAGGTTGGTAATGCTGTGCCTCCAAAATGGGGGTATGTGCTCGGGAAAAAAATAATGGACGATTTAAATGTTTAATACGATAGATCTTTTTTCTGGTTGCGGGGGGCTAACAGAAGGATTTAAGCAGTCTAAAAAATATAGATTAGTTGCGGCTTTAGATTGGGAGTTAGACACTGTAACAACGTTGAAGCAGCGTTTGGCGACACGTTGGGGCGTTAAAGATGCAGACCAGCTCGTTTTGCATTTTGACATTCAAAGAACAGATGAGCTGATAGGCGGCTATAGCAATGATCCTGTGTACGGTACTTCTGCAGGTTTAGAATCACTAGCTAAAGGCGGTGCAGTTGATGTTGTGATTGGTGGGCCACCATGCCAAGCGTACTCTATAGCGGGAAGGATCAGTGATAAAAATAATATGGAGGATGATTATAGGAACTATCTTTTTGAATCTTATTTAGAGGTGATTAAGCACTTTCGGCCCAAAGCATGCGTGTTTGAAAACGTAACAGGGATGCTCAGCGCTAAGCCTGGCGGAGTTCAAATTATAGATAGAATTGCAAAAGCGTTTAAAGAAGTTGGCTATGTAATAGCAGAAAATATTGCAAGAGATGCGACTTTTGATCTGTCTGAATTTTCCGTACCTCAAAAACGAAAGCGAGTGATCATTGCTGCTTTTTGTGAGAAGCAATTTAGCGATCCGTATAAAAAGATTGAAAGCTTTTACAGCAAGCTCAACAGCTATAAAAATCTTGCGCCTAAAACGGTGGAACAAGCAATTTTAGATCTGCCGGCAATATATCCACTCGACAATCCAGAGCGCAGAAAATCGCATTACTTAGCGTGCGAAAAAACACCTTTCGAGTTCGATCATAACCCTAGATATCACAATCCACGGGACGTTGAAATTTTTAAGCTGCTAGCGGCTGATATTGAGTCCGAGCAATATAAATATGCTTCCACGGAAGCGTTAAAACAGCTTTATACGGAGAAGACAGGACGAACATCCTCTGTACATAAGTATCATGTGTTAAGAACAAATGAGCCTAGTAACACGATACCTGCCCACTTAAGCAAAGATGGGCTTAGGCATATCCACCCATCTTCAAAGCAAGCTCGTAGTATCACAGTAAGAGAAGCCGCAAGACTTCAAACGTTTCCTGATGACTTCATGTTTTATGGCTCAAATGGTAGTAAATACAGAATGATTGGTAACGCAGTGCCACCATTGTTTTCAAAATATATAGCGAAGTCGCTTGCGGGCATCCTGAATAATTAATGCTAGCCACTAATTCCTTCTTCATAGGCCCTTTGGAGAATGCTTAATAACACTATAGACTGGGCCTCTGTTGGTAGTTTGTTAGGTAATTGTGAGGCAATTTTTAAAATGTCTGCCTCCTTTGCCGAAAGTAGCCCTTTGCTTGCTAATAACTGAGAAAGCTTTTTCCAACGTGGCCCTGGTATTTCTACGACTTTAGCTTGCGCTTTAATACCATCATCTATGCGCTGCGTTTGCCTAGCTTGCTTCACATTTGTTTTTATATTTTCTTCAGACTCTAAGATGCGCTCGAAGCCGCTAGAGAGAAGGTCTGATATTTTTTTTGCTTGGGCTTTTAAGCGATCCCAACATTCCTTTTTCTTACACCATTCTGAAATGTTGGAAATGCCCGTAGGCGGACTCATTATGTCGTTGTGAACGTATTTTGCGATTGATTCTAAGGCATGCTCAAGTTCAATTGGGATTTCTTGTGCGTTCCAAATCTTTAAGAGATTTACGTCACTTTTCCTCAACCTCACTATTTCAGACAGCATGGCAATTGTATAAGCAACAATGTTCGCTCTATAGCCTCCGCTATACCATTCTGCTGCTGAAACTATTTGTTCAGTGCTTTTGAATATTATTGCTCGCGCTATAGCGTTTTTAAAATAAAGTTCACTGAATTTTTCAGAGTCAGCTTCCCACTCTTTACCTATTCTTTTTGCGTATTCAGCAAAGTTTCTTTGAGCACCTCGGTTAACCCACATTGGATGATCGTCCCAAACGTTTTCGAACTTGGCTAAATCTGTTTTAGTGAATTTCTGATTTGTTGGACTTAGGGATCTAAAGCGTTTTTTCTCGCTAGGAGTCATAGTGGATTGGCGGTCGGCGTACTGGCCGCGTGCGCGCTCGTAGAACCATTGCGTTTCTCTTTGGGCACCTTGTTTGGCTGGAGCCCATAAGCGTCTAGAAAACTCTTCCATTCGTATATGGAAGGGGTGGTTAGAGAAAAAATCTGCGGCGTTAACTCTGTTTTGCGTATTTGCATACTCAGAGATTCTCGGCACAATCTCTTCAGCTAGCTCCGGCTCAATAACGGACAGTTTCATTTGAACGAATACTTTGGATAAATCAGCTTTATCTCTTCTTCTAGTGTGAAAAAGAGAGGCTGTGGTTTGGCCACCATTAACGATTTGTAGATCTTTAATTCTTGTTATAATTAGTCCATCGTCAGTCTTTTGGGCTTCAACCTCTTTCGCTGTAGCTGTGATTCCGTTGTTATACGCGAAGAACATTTCTGGCTCATTTAAAATAGTCGCTCTGATCCCGCGGTTTACATTTCCACGCGCTTGCAAGAATGTCCTGACGTTTTGTTCTAGTAGCCTTGCACCGTACTCTTCATACAAATCTGCTAGATAGTCACCAGGCATTACTAACAAGTAAGATTCATACTGTTCTGTACCCACGTAAGCAGGAAGTCCAGGTATTCCTTTGCCAAAAATATCGATAAAGTCAAAATCTAAAGCTTCTTTTTGGCTTTTGGAGCTGCGAACTCTATGTAGGCGTGTTATATCCCAGACATGCTTTGAGGCTGGCTTGCCTAAAATAGATAGATCTTTTAAGTCGCTATCTTTTACGCGTCCGCTTACTGCTCTCTCTGAAATTAGTATTAATCTAATTTTATAAATTGAGTTTAGTCTTTGCTCAATCTGGGAGGCTAGATCATAGCTTGGGGATGTTAGTTCGAGGTTGTCAGCTAAGCCTTTCGTTGCACTAGCTTCAAAGAAGTTGATTAGACGTGTAAAAGCCTTGTCTATTTCAGTTTTTGTGAGGGTAGCTAGATGGTCTAAGGACTCAAAGTCTGCAAGATAAAGGTCTAGGCTACCTTCCTCATCAAACCAGTAACCATCTAAGCGGATACCTCGTGACTGATAATAAGCAAGCTCAAAGCCTTCACTAAACTCATTTTCTTGGAGTTCCTTTGCTACCTCTTCAACAAAATAGCTTCTAGTAAAGGTTTTGCTCTCTTCTGCTCCCGCAGCAATGGTGAGCTGAAATTCTTTAAAAAAATCTTCAACACTAAGCATTGGCACTCTCAAAAATTTTATTGTTATCGCACGTGAACTCTTGGATTTTTTCTAAATTGATATGGTATTTAACTCGGCTGATCCCATCAGGAAGGTTGTGCTTTATTATTCTTGGAAAGCTCTCTTCAACGATATAACTGTTAATCTTTCTTACAGTGAAGATGGACTTGTCATATTCGACATCTGGGTAGTAGCCGTACTCGTTTAGCTTCTGTAAATAGGAGTCGCTTACATCAGTGCTAGATAGTTTCTTGTTAATATTGTTAACTAGTTGATTTAAGCTTATGCCTACAGAGGTATCGGGTTGTTTGCCTAACATATACAGCCTCAGATAGAGCTTCTCATTTAATGAAAAAAGCTGATCTTCGGAAGATATCTCGACACTATTTCTTTCGGTTCCGCTCAGCGCCTTAATCTCAATATCAATATTGTAGAAGCTAAAATCATGTTGGGACATTTCTGGTCCAAGCCAACTATCGATAGCTACTTGATCATCATAAACATCGATGAGCTCGTTTAAAAAAGTAAGTTCAGCATAAAGTCCCCTGATCCTTTGCGGGGACATAAGTGTTTTATTGCCAGCTAAAAATAGTTTCCAACGGTTAAGATGTGCAAAAACAACCTCTAGCGCAATATTTGGCGCTTTTACTTTGGATAGAGCTCGGATGAGAGCTGTGCAAAAGCTTTCAAAGATATCTGCATCAACTTGTTTTTGTAGGCTCAACACAATCACTTGTTTGCTAGCTGATAACCCCCTAAGAGCAATGTCCACACCTCTAATTTTTATAAGGTTTTGACTAAAAGCTTTTTGGTGGTCACCATCAAGCTCAATTAAAAAGAGTAAAGCACCATGTATATCTTTAGCCCAATGGCATGGGATAGCCATTGTAGGATCAACAAGTATTTTGTGGAAAATATCGTTGCGAGGAATGGAAATTTCATCCCAAGGAGAGTTAAATTTATTCATCTTCATCTTGTTGCTCCAATAATTCTTCCCTAGCAAGATTTAATTCGTTTTGAAGCCAAATACGGTTGGCTACGACATCAACGGTGCATAAGCCACTTGCCTTTTCTGACTTTGAATCTTGCTTAGGAAAAGCAATTCCAAAAGCAGCAACTGGTTCGTCAAGATTGACTGGTTCGTCATCTATAGTAGGCATCAAACTGTGAAGCATTAGTAGCACTCGGTTTCGAGCGTTCCTATAATGGTAGTCACTGATTGATTTAGGTTTTTTCTCTTTAGTCTTGGCCTCTTCTTTGAAATATTGTTCTGCTTGCTTTTTCTCATCGGGAGTTAGCCCCCATTGTTCGTCCCCAACACCAGCGACTCTAGAGCGGCTTAGTGTCCATAGATCGTTATCTTTATATTGAGACTCTTCTATTCTTCTATTTTGATTTCTCATGGTGTAAGGCTCATGGCCACCGCTACCACCTTTAGGAGAAATTAGAAGTACATCCGCTTGATCCGAAAAAACTCCTCTCTTACGAACTTCTTTTAAATATTGCAAAACAAATGAAAATGAGTCTTGATGCCTACGATGGACTATGAATTTCTCAAGGAACTCCTCGATGACGCTGAGTGGAATATTAGTATAGAACTCACCCTTGTGCGGTTGTAGGAAATCGGGCTTGCTTAGAGGGTGATTACTGTAAAAGTTATTTCTCCAGTATTCACGGATAAGCTCAAAGTTTTTTTTATTGATGCTCGGATCTAGAGATACTCGATAGGTTTCAAATAACCTGCCACTATAGCTTTGTTTCATAGTGATCTGTTCAGCGTTCAGCATTTTATTGGGAGCAGTAATTTTCAAGCTACTAGGGTGGGTTCTAACAACAAGACCGAAGTCAGACGGGGTTTGTCCTTGTCTGCTCATCTCATGCACTTGCTGTATAAGCTCTTCTGAGGCCTCTGCAATATGCGTATACCAATTATATGAGTCGTTAGATAGATAAACCCTACATAAGCTTTCATAATTTGGCCGATAGCCGAACCAGCGCCCCATCTGCATTAAGGTGTCGTACATCTGAGTATTTCGATAAAGATAACTAATGGTTAGTCCTTCAATGGTTAATCCACGAGATAAGCTTAAGCCACCTACAGCTAGCGCGGTTAAACCGACATTTTCTTGGTCGTATTGGCTAAAATTTAAAGCCTCTCCGCTAGCGCTATTAATTAAAAATGTACGAAAGTTATTAAATACTTTTGGTAACTCGGCTTTTATAGTATCCCAACTAAATCCTTCTTCGCTGTACTCAATATCAAAAGTGGCTTTTAGTTCTAGCATGTGTTGATCTTTTAAAGCTAAGGTATCGGGTAAACCACTATTACTGAGTACGGCAATTTTTATTTCGTTTACAGAAAGGCTTAGTTTCGCTCTTACTTCTCGTTGATAGTTAACAAATCTGGATACGTTTACCATCATTGAGCAGTGTTGGTTTCTTTGACCCTTTAAGTTCCTGATTGCTCGAGCAAGAATAAAGCTATTAAGTGCACGATAAAGTGAGGGTGGGAGTTCATGAATTTCATCGTCTTTTTTATGTGATAACGGGATATACTCTTCGGCATCATTTATGAAGCGGATGTGAGTGTCGCTGCTTTCATCATCCTCACCGAACACTTTGTTAGGCCCAAAGTAGTTTGTCGGTGCGTCGAGACAATAAATGAAATCTCTAGGGAACAAGTCGTCTTCAAGCTCTCCACCATTTATGAAAGGATCAATAAAGATATTTGCAAACGGCGTGGCGGTATAACCAATATAAGCACTCTTAGAAAATAGGTTTAAGATGGATCTGATCCCAGCATTTGTTCGCGTTGGATCGCTCTCTTCTTTGTTTGTATTGATAGAGGCATTGTCAGCTTCGTCGTCAATCATAAGGAGCGGTACATCAGTTATTTGGCTATTGTTCTGTACGTTCATTTCTTTAAGCCATTCATACAAAGCTTCAAGAATGTGGACATTCTTTTTGATTACAAAGATTATCGGTCTAGAAAAATCACCCAGTTTCCAGCCAGAAGCTCTTGCTGCACTTTTATTAAAATCATCGTGAATATTAGTTACGGTGTAAGGGTTGTTATAGTTTTCCTGTCGTAAGGCGACACCGATCATTTCTTGGCGTTTTCCTGGCGCACTGCTATGACCAACAAAGCTTTCGTCGATTCTAGCTTGTGTTTGGCTTCTCAGAGTGTTGTGGATCCCTGCGATAACAATAATAAACTTGTAACCAACGTCTGCAGCTCTCGCAATCAGGCCAGTATAGTTCGCAGTTTTTCCTGATTGGACATGTCCAACAACAAGTCCACGCCTACTCCAAGAACCCTCATCACTAGGATTTTGTAAGTGCGTGAGGATTTGCTTTGTTGTATCTGAAAGAGAATTTACTACTTGGGCTGGCCATCCTTCTGACTGAAGAAAGCTCGAGTAAGCATTATTGTAATTCCATTCGAATGTATTTTTATCTAGCCATAGAGGATCGTGTTGGGCGTTTTGGGAGACCAGCATAACCCCTGTGCCCATACTTGTATTTATTAATGCTTTTACTTCATTAATGATGTTGCTTAGATCTTCAGTGTATTCAAGTGAACTAGCAAAAAGTTCGGCTTTTTTTTCCACTTCTTCATCGGTGGGAGGTGTTGGTAGAAGCTGTAAAGCGCTTAAAAGCATATTTCTAAAAAGTTGACTCTTTTGCATTTGTAAATCTCTAGTTAGATTTCGCTTAAAATTTCTTTAATGATGTCTTTGTAGTTTTTATACTTTGGCATCATTAGGAGTAGATTCAGAACTGCGTCGTTGTCGATAGCTTGGTTGCCAAAAAAACCATGCTTGAAGTCCTTTATTTCCTCTCTTAATTCTGATTTTTTTGCAGGCGTAAATTGTTTTAAGTCTCTGGGGGAGGTAGATAAGTCGGAGTAAATCATTTCAACGGGGAGCGTTGATGAAGCAGCTTCTAAGATAATATGTACAGCCTTTGTGGCTTCCTCACCAAAGCGTTCTTGAAATGAGACAATGAAAGGGTGTTCAGTATTGATGGAGTATCTAATACCATGTTCTCGATCTGGGTATCGGTCCCATAAAGGCTCTTGCTCTTCTTGGAAGTATTTCTCGCCTCTGCCGCGATGAACTCTGATGCTTGCTTCGGAAATTTGGTTAAGAATTTGCCGCAAACCTTCTCTTACTTGACGAGGAGGTTGCGCTCTCGATTTTTTTATATCAATTGTCCAAGCTTCATCAAGCTCATTGCTGAAATCAATCTGCACCCTAGCTAGCTTTGTAGCTTCGCCTTTGGGAACAAGCCTAAACCAATCCCCCCAAGCCATTAAGCGCCCGTTTCGGTATACGTACGCCCCTTGATTGGACAAAAAGTCGCTTCTATCTTGGTAATATTCATACTCAGATGCTTTGAGGCGACTATGGTGTGGCAGTATATATGGTTTCAGCGTAACCCTTGAATTATTTACACGAACAACTTGCTCTGGGTAAATTTGGGTTGCAAGATTGCTTCGGCAAAAGGGGTCAAACGCATCTATTTCAATATTGTTGAGTTTTAGCGTGAGCTTACTGAAACCTAGATGTTTAAGCTCACCACCCAAGAATCTGTGGAAGACTAGGGCTAGATGCCTTCGTACAGTTTCAAGTTTGCTATTAACTAGGTCAGCTCGCTTCTGGCCTTCTTCAGTCTCGAACAACCTGTCTAGCTTATGCCATAAAACAATGGTGCCTTGCTTAGCGATACTTGAAATATGTGGAATTAAAGCAATTTCCTCGCTACTTAGTCGCCGTACAAGCCAGTCATTTTTTTTAGCAACGACATCTAGGTCCCAAGCTAGGCCAGTGAGATCTCCATTTTCTTTCTTGCTGATAACAGTAAGTGAACGGCACTGAGAGAATGAGGCTGTTTTTAACCCTAAACCAAACCTACCTAAATCTTTTTTTGTTCTTGTAGTACTAGTAGAAATTCCACCATGTTGCATAGCAAGAAAAAGCTCGTTTTCATCCATCCCATGGCCATCGTCAATGATTGCTACATAGGGTAAATCGGTGGCTGTTATGCAAAAAACCTTTACTGTACTAGCGTTTGCAGAGATGCTGTTGTCAATTAAGTCAGCCAACGCTGTTTCTAGCGAGTAACCAATATCGCGCATGGATTCAAGTAGGCTTGTGGCGCTAGGAGGATTTCTTAAAAAGTCGCTCATTTAACTTCCCTGTACTGATCAACTAATTTCGGGCACTCTTAGTATGTAGTTATTCTATTTTTAATATGATGCATACATAGCCTTTATAAGCCTACTTTAATATATAAATAACCCCTTTAGAACCAACTAACGTACGACCCTAGTGAGCAATGGTCAAATATGGTGTATGAGCATCAGGCGGTTTCATCGCTTTTGCGCTAGATTGCAGCAATTTACAAACCACTGCTAGGGTTGCGTTTCTTGGTTCGCAGTTGCGGGTCTTACGCGTTCTTAAGCGTCCTGTAGAGAAGGTAGACTCAATCGGATTGATGGTGCGTATGCTCACTCAGTGCTCGGCTGGGAAGTCGTAAAAAGTCAACATGCTTTCACGGTCTTTGGCCAAGCATTCCATAGCTTTGGGGTACTTTGCACTAAACCTTGCCAGTGCCGTATCAAAGGCTTTATGGGCGTTTTCACGCGTCTCAGCCATCCAGATATCATGCAATGCCTCCTTCACTTTAGGCTGTACTGCTTTGGGTAATTTCTGGCTTTGGACTCGCGATAGCCTTCCTCAACAGCAACCAGCTCCTTACGGCCATGCTCTGTCACGCCCATGACCACCAGCAAGCACAGGCGGTCATCGAGGCGAAAATTGCTGTAAATGCCGTCAACCTAAAGGTACACGTAGCGCTTGTCGCTCAAGTCGCGCTGCCGCCACTCGCGGTGCTCATTAATCCAGCGCTATTTAAGCCTGGAAATGCTGTTAGCTGACAGCTCTCTTTCGTTAAGAAATCATCATCTAAGTGGTCTTGCCTTTTTATAGAGCGAGGCATTTATTTATATAAAGGATTAAAATTCCGGTGGGTCAATGGGAAATACACTAAACCGTGGTGTCATTAGAAGTATAACTAGGGATTTAATCTATTACGTATATGCTAGTCGTAATGCATAGCATAGCACCTGGGTAACGCATTACACTAAAGGATGTATGAACAACAGCTTATTGTCTGCAAAACATATGCTAAAGATAACAGAGCACGTGGGACCAAAAAACTGGATGCTTATAAATCCTCTTCAATGGGTAGCAGCTACTACCTAAACTGGGCTTCAACAAGTCACGAAATTTCACGACAGGGAATAGACAATCTTTATCAAAACGGGGAGCTCTCTTCTTTTCAAGTCGAAGAGTCAGAACTGATCTGAACTAATCCATATTAACCCCAATCATTATCGCCAACATATGAAACACGTATCTCAGCAATGTCGATGAGTACTGATTCATGTTTTTGCTGTGGCGAGCAAGGATGCTCTTCTCATCCACGTGCCGTAACGTCAAATACGCTTGGATGGCTCTGCCAGTTTTGACGGGTTGTTCAACGAGGTTAACTATCTCTTGGAATCGCCATCGTCCCAAATCCGACAAAGTAGATTGAGGCGTAAGTAGCAATTTAAGATGCCAACGACTGTAAGGAATGACGCTATGAAGAGTCTTTATAAAGTAATGTAGATCTGTAGGGTCTGTAAAGCGAACTCCAGCTCTAGATTGGCTACTGTTATATATCCAGTAATTAATGCACCAAAGCGTCCCCTCACGGTTGTCTATATAGAGCTGCCTAAGTCGATTAATTGTCTTGTCTACTTCATTAGCCGTTGTTTTGTCTAGCACTTTAGCCGGTAACAGAGGGATTCCGATCGCTGTTGCTTTTAAACTTTTGGGAAACAAGCGACGATTACCACGGCTGGTTTTTAAACTTTGCAGCCACTCTGCAGCTTCTAGCCAGTCTATGATCTGGCTTTCTTTTAATGCATAGCGAATAGCAACCACAGCGACAGAATCACCATCTTCAATGTCTTTTAAGGCGCTATAACAATCAGCGACAGTCGCCTTGCGACCCTTTATGTTTTCGTCAGTGACGGTGTTTGCAGGTTCAAAATCGACCTTTATGGCGCGTATGGCAGTGGATAACCTATTTATAATTTCAGGCCTTAATGTAGAAAGCTTTAATTGCTCGTCTGCCCGTGCCACATGCTTATTGAGGTACTCAGTAGATAACCCACTGAAATATCTAGCTTCAGTGAGGTTTAGCTCTGGATCGTGCTTATTTACACGTTCCCATAGCAGTAAGCTCGTTTCATGGATGTAATGTAGAAACGTTGTCTCTGGAGTTAAATGGCCTGCAAGCCCTGCAATTGCAGTATAAATATCACGATGGCTAGACGGATTGGCGCAATAAAGTTCTGCACGAATTTGTGCAGCATGATTTAAAGTGTATCCCGTTAACTGCGACGTAAGAGTATCGTTGCCGTGTAGAGCCACCATTAAATTGGTCAGCGCACTATGCCTAAGATGGTGAAAGGTTAAATCCCCAAGACCGTAAAGCGACAACAAATACTTAATTAAATTGCTCACCATCGTTCCACTATGGGGAGTGGTCACTGCATGCGGCTCAGAAAAAAGAAGTGTATTAGTGGCATGCTCGTTCTGACTACGACGACGACCAACATAGTGTTGAAACTGCCTGAACTCCTCTTCTAACAAGAGCAGGTAAGTCGGTATTTTTCGCCTAGCAGAGTCCGTTTTATTGTTGCCATATCGATTGTTTACGACGTAAATCCAGGCTTCGGGTGATTCCTCAATATCGGACAGCCTAAGCTTCAACAACTCACCGCGACGCATGCCTGTGCGGTATGCCAATATCAGTAACACTTTAAGGCCGTTGATGGTGTCGTGCTCCAAACCAACCAAGGAGTTAAGGCTTGCCAACATGGCCTGGTAAAAACTTTCTGGTATATAACCCACTCGCACCTGTGTTTGATTCGATGTGGCAGTTGTGGCTAAGAAGAAATTGTTGAGTGAAATTAGCCCGTAATGCTCACTGGCAAACTGATGTAAGTCACGCAAGCGACCTTGTAAATAGTTTCTAGATTTAGCGTTAGTTTTGCTCGCTAGTATTTGCTCGTAAACATGCTCTAATTCACCTTCATCCAGCTCATCTAGCTCTTGCCCACCCAGCAATTGTTCGTTTGTATGGTAAAGCCACAAGCTAGACACTTCGATGTGATATCGATAGACAGAAGAGAGCTTTAAAGCACCAAGAGAATTAATGAGCCAGTGAATAAGGATTTGTGCGTTTAAAGAGGTGCAACTAGCCATCAAGTCCTTGAGTTCATTCAGGGCTGACGCAGAGGAGCGTTTTAATCCGTTCTCTTCTAGACGCAGTGCGTGGTTGATCCCTTTAACGAGTGAATCAGTAATACTGCCTGACTTTTCACGAGGAGATTTTGTGGTGCTTGATTCACCAGCGGTTTTCGTCGAAGCAGCGATGCTGCTTGCTATCGTTTGGAAATCAAATTGTCCTATTTGCTGCACTGGTTGTATTTGTAGTAGCCAATTTTTCTGCTGATTTGGCAGCAGTGAAGTACTTGAAACACGTCCAGCGGCACACTCTAAAAGCGCTTGTGGAATATCTACATTTTGCAGCATTTCAGTGACAGACTGTGCACCATTACAAAAAGCACGAAGGCTATTAATGGTGGTTGCTTGGCCACTGTCGAGCAATCTTTCTTTCATCAATGACCATGTTTTGTTGTTGTCTAGTGGTTCGTTATGAGCTGCCAAGTATTCATTTTTGTTTTTATGCCTATGCAGTGACAAGATGAGACCAAGCGTCCGATTGTCAGGATAAAATCGATATAAAGTACACCAATTCACTTCGCCATCTTTTTGAATTCTATAGTTCAAAGGGTCTCGGCCACCGCTCCATGTTAATTCAAGCCAAACACTATCATCATATTTTTTTAGGGGGCGCTTATTAGCATTCAGTAAATTCGCCAAACTCGTTAATGCCTGAGGGTTTGCTAAACCACCGTAGTAAGCAGCTGAGATAAGCACGTCTGCTAGTCGAGCTTGATAGGATTTTGGGGGGCGGATGTTGTTATTAACCGTACCTAACCAGTTACTGTGTAGCCTTCCGGCCTCTGTGCCCACTTTAAATGATTGGTAATTACGGCTGCTTTTTGTTCTTGGCACGCTCACAATAGTGGGTGGAATATCTAAAGACCAACGTCCTTCTTCATTGCCTCGTGCAATTAGGCGCGCAAGATATTCGAACGCAAGCCTCTGGCGAGGCAGGTCATTGTATTGCTCTCTAAGAAAAGCCCTAAATTGACTAGCTTGGTATAAAAAAACTTGGTTGTCCGCATCCATTCCTTCTGACAAAACAGGTAAATGCGTAGTCACCCAAGATTGCATTTGTTGACGAACTTGCTTCGAATAATTTTTGTGCCCAGTCTTATTCTCTTTAGCACGCAGCGCCGATCCGTAGAGTTTTTCTTTTTTACTCATGATTTGTAGCCTCTCCCCAGCCAGGCAGGGGTTTAACTTCCAGTGTTTCTATAATCTGATCAATTATCTCTGCGGTGCTTTCTAGGCCTTGCATACTCAGACCGCTATATCTGCTGTAGCCTTCTTGTCCTATTTTGGCGTGACCCATCCATGAATCAATAATTTCACCAGGCACACCATGCCTAGCTAATGAGGTACGTAAAAAATGGCGGTGCCAGTTCGTAGGAATATCAAATAAAGATCCTAAGTAGTTTTTAACACCGCTAGGCGAAAGGGGCTTTGTTTCGTAACCGCCGTGCTCTTTTTCTATTAATAAAAATAAAAGCCTGTTTTTTCCAGCCAAGGTCATTTCAACCTCTTCGGCCAACTGAGGTCCCAAGCTGTGCAAGAGAATCTGAATGTTTTCTAGATGTTTTACGTATAGTTTGAGCTGCCGTACCGCTATTTCAGGCAGCACAAGCGTTCGGGCAGAAGAAGCGGTTTGCCGCGACTCTTTGTCAGAAATGAATATTTTTTTATTTATAAGGTCGACATGGTCCAGGTCATCGAAAGGGTCTCGTACAGGTCTGTGCCCAGTCGCTAAGTTGAGTAGATGTAAAACGTAGTATGTATACGCATTATGGTATTCAGCTATACCTTTGCTAGAGTCCACCTTCACTGACAAATGGGCAAACAGTGCCGTTACAGCTTTCTGCTTAACAAATAACTGAGAGCCTCCACCTTCAAGGTTTATAAGGTTTTTCTCTATTACTTCAGGCAAATAATTTGAAAAAAATTCGTTGGTGAAAAGCTGATAGTTCCTAATGATGGTTTCATGGTCATACTGATAATAATACGTACCAGCTTCTTGAATGCTTGGATTGCCTGTTATAAGAGCGCTCAGTACATCGTCGACACCATGGCGATGCAGGTGGCTGCTTAAAAAATCTGCAATGCGATTAGCAGTCAGTTTGGTTTTATGTAAACCATTTAAGTCATTCAGATATTCCGTAACGGCCTGACGTAACTCTTTAGATGGCTCTGGTAATTCAGTTGCCCCGCTTGTCGAAGGGAAGAAAGGCAATGGTAAAATAACGGGACTTTTAGGTTGATGAACTAATGAATCTAACGGACCGGCCAACTCATGCTTTGGAAGGTCAGGGCGATACATCCAAAAGAACTCACCATTATCATGGAAGACTATTGCATCACCTGGTTCATTTAGCTCGCTTGAATGTTTTATTACTTTTGCTTGTAAAACTTGCTCCAGCCGTCGCCCAGTTGTGAGCATGAGATGCAAAACGAGCATTACCTCGGGATGACTAGGTGGGTGTGCCTGCAAAGCCTCTATTAAGCTAGTGACGTCATGCCGCGTCAGCTGGTTGATCATTGTCACTGGCTTTTTTTCATTTCTTTCAAGGTGGCTAGCGACCTTTTTAGCACGTATCGCACTCAGCATAAAAGAACGCTTGAGGCTGGGCGGGGTGTCTGTTTCCGGTACAAGAGTTATGTAAGAACGTTCCGGAGCGTTATCATGTTTGAACTCGAGATCGTCTATCGTCTCGTTAGTTTTGTCTGAATATTCGTGTACCTGGGTGTGATTTACCTCACCATCATCAACTCTCGCTCGTTGGCTAAGAGTACTGAAATTTCCTTCTTTAATAGGTTCTTGCGGAATTTCAGGCTGCTTTGCTTCAGGCTGTTTTACTTCTGGTCGCTTTACTACTGGTTGTTTTGCTTCAGGCTGTTTTACTTCTGGTCGCTTTACTACTGGCTTTATTTTTTTGGACTTACCCTCGTTACTTCTTGTTCGCTTACGCAAATGTTTTTGTTCTTCTTCTGAAACATCAGCCACTAATCTGCGAAGAGGTAAAAGCCGTTGTGTTATATATGCTTTTTGTTTTTTTGGTAAATCGTCTAAGGAGTTTAAATAATGCGTAAGCGACTTCTCGATTTGGTCTAATCGTAATGACGGGTTTGGAAGGCTTCCCTCTATCGCAGCGACTATATAGGCGTTTTTGTTTTTTTGTTTATCTTGCAGCAAAAATCTAAAGGACGACATCGCACGTAAACTGCGTTCTTTCTCTCCAAATAAGCGCCTGTGCTCGAGTGATAAAGATAAGATTAAGGCTTGCCAATCAGCCAGTTTTCCATCAGGTAATAAGCAAAGAAAAGCTTCTGCCTGTGCTGCAGTAAGTTTCCGTTCTTTTCTTAAGTGAAATAATATTGCTTCAAGAGTTCGTTTGCTTGGACTAGTGGGGGAAGACTCTTTACCAGCTACATAGTGGCGTCGATAAATGCTGTTTTTGAAGCTTTCATCTTTGCTGAAATCTAAGAATTTTCTGACTAGTTGGGTCGCTCTTACTTCTAAAGTATTTAAAATTATTGGATCGTATTTGAGAGCTATGAAAGGCTTAATCATTACCTGCTCCCTGTTCAGCTGCTAATAAGAGCTCTAATGGGCTCGGTGGTGACTCTTTAGGAGTGCTCTTTGTTTTAACACCTCGAGCTTCTCCACGGCTTAAATCACATAGTCTCTGCAAGGCCGCAACAACTGATCTTGGTTTAGGCCGGGCGAAAATCTCCTTCCAAAGTGGTTTGCTGTTGTTGAGTAGATCATAAAAGTATTGACGTTTAAGACTGGAGTTTTCTCGTATATAAAGAGCTTGGCCGAGCTCGTTTTGTAGCGCCCATAACTCAATTTTCTCCGGCTCTTTTTCATGCACGACAACCCAAGCAGTTTCAATATTTCTGTGTCTTAGCTCACTAAGTAGCTCCCATCCTGCGAAAAAAACAGCGCAATTATCGTTGTTTTTTATGGCATGAATAGGCCTGCTTTTTTGCATCAGCAACAGCATTTCATCACTCAAAAAAGAGTAATTTTCAGGACGATAAGTGGCCAAAGATTTAGCCAATATTTGTTTGATATCAGGGTGTGGAACTAGATGTTTAATTGCTATAGAAGCATACGCGCCAGCCATTTAAATCGCCTCCTAAAACTCGATTTAGAGTATGCAATTAGCTTGGGCGGTAGTCAAAAGTGGTTGCTATTGTAACCACTCCATTGTGACAAAATTTAATAGTGGCCTGCTTAAATTGTTTAAAATGGCATAAATGCGCATTAATGGCGCATAGGAAAAAATGCTCTTAAAGCTTTGATATATAATAGGATGTAGATTAGTGCAGGATAAGATATTTTAGAGAAATTAGGCGGTACCGCCTTCGGAGGGCAACGCTCTATCCAACTGAGCTATGGGTGCTTTACAAATTATGACCTCAACCTTACGCGACCAACTTCCATATGGCCTTTGCTCTCCGATGGCAGTGGCCCATTCCGCTAGGCAGCTGGTGCGTGGCGCGCATTATACACAAAATGGCACCCCCTGTAAGTGCTATCTACGGCGAGTTATAAGCGCTTAAGTGGTGGCAAAACCTGCTTTAAGTGCATCTGTTTTGCAGTGTAAAGCGAGTGTTACGAACCAGGCGCCCTCACTTCCACACGTATATCCCCCATGGAGCTAGAGCCGTACTCAATAACATCGCCCACTTGAAGGAAGTGGCCAGATTTAATTTGGCTCTGTAAGAAGTGCTCTTTAACGGCAGCTACCACAGCGTTACGGCTTGTGGCTTGCCCATGCACAATAGCGGAGCCCACGCCGGCAAGTTTGTCGCAAAGGGTGGGGGGCGTAAAAATAACCCCTGCAGAAGTGCCCGACATTAAAGCCGCGCCTTTAGGAATTACGCCATTTAGCAGCAGTGGCGTTTTGTTGCCTTGGTATAAATATTCTTTGGGGTGTTGGCTGCTATCTAACACTCTTTCTACTAATTGCCTGAAATCCAGCATCATCTGGCTGCCGCGTGCATCCTGCCTCGCCGTGCCGTTAACGCGGGTTGTCATTCTTTCGTTAGCAATAAAGCGCTGCCAATCGTTGGGAATAACTACAAAAGGCCCTGTGGGGAAAAAGCCTGGGCCGCTTTTGGCGTCGCTAAAACCAGAGCCAGAGTTGTAGTTGTTTGGGTCTATCAAGCGCACAAGGGTAACGCGGTTGGTGAAGTCGGCACAGAGGAAAAACGCTTTCCGGGCTGCGTCAAAATCTTCCGCTGAACGAATGTCGCGGTCAAAACGAACACAAAACTCCACTTCGAAATCGAGCAGCCCATCTGGTATGCCCGCTACTGTGGTTCGGGCCGGTGTTGCTTGCCCAAATTTAGGAAAGTTAAACACTTGGTGGCTGTTTGTTTCAGAAGCGTGGTCGATAAAATTGGTGCCCGTGGCCACATGGCGGTCAAAGTGCCCCCCAGATGGCAGCAAGGCTTTTATCTCATAGCGCTGCACAAGTGTTTCGTTGGCGGCGGCTTCTATTAATGTTGGTAATGTTAGGTGGGCAGTGGCTGCAAATATGTCGGTGTTGTGTGCGGCGCCTATGTCGGCTAGGTCCACCGCTTGCAGTGTTTCACCTTCATGCTTCACCACTAGCAAGGTGGTGATGTTGCCATCTTCTTTTTTAATTTGTGCCAACGTTAAGGCCGATGTTAGCGGCAAAATACGCTGTGCGAGTGGCTGGTCTTCAAAGGTTGCTGTGTTGCCTTTTGTGGTAGGGCTAAAAAAACAAAGCCCCGCAATAACAAGAGGAATAAACAGCAATACCAAAACGGCTAGCAAGAGTATTTTTTGCATGAAAACTGTCCTTAAAGGCCCCTGTACTATGACGATTCTGGTGGTTTAAGTTGTTTAAATTGCGGCCCGGCCAATAAGAAAAGCCACACCACCAACACAAATGGAGAAGTTAGCGCTGGCATGCCGAGAGGTTCTAAGGCGGCAGACATGGCTGCAAACACCACGGCGGTTGCCACCACAGCGAGCGTTGCATAGATAAAAGACGCCGTGTTTTTCATAGCGAGCTCAGCAAAAACAATGGCGGTTAGCACACAGTTAAAACCAAAAGCACCTGCACGAATGGCTACTTCATCAGCCCCCATGCCCCAAGCAACGAGCATGCCAATAAAAGAGCCAAATAAAGCCGCCGCAAAAGCCAGCCGCGAGCTGACCAATAAACCTATGGCAAAAATGATGCCAGTGATCAGGCTGCCCTGGAAAAACACCTGCGCCACACCATTAAACAAGCCTTCCATTAAGGTGGAAAAGGTGACCACTCCTTCAACGGTAGCAGCGGTGGGTAATCCTGCTGTGGGTAGAATATCGGTTGATGCTAGCCTGCCGAAACGCGCGCTCGCCAAGATAAATAACAGTGTGGTAATCACGAAGGGTGCAGTCAGGGCTGGGAGGTTCCAAGTGCTGAGCAAATTTAGCAGCGCCGACATAATAATGGTTGAGCAGGCAGCAGCAATAATGACGTAGCCCCAGGTTAGGCTGTTCGGCTCCAGAAAATAGAGCAGGGCAATGCCCACCAACACTCCGTTAAAACCAAATAATCCGGCGCTGATGTGTGAGCGTTCCGCATTCAGTAACACCGCTGTTAAGGTGCTTGCTACGCCGCCTAAGAGTGCTGCACACCCAAGAGTGGCTGAGTGATAGAAAATCCCAATTAAAAATAATAAGCCCGTGTAGCTGTTGTTTTGCAGCATCACTTGGCCAATCCCTCGTAATACGAAGCCCACAAAGCTGGCAAGAACATGTGGCGTAAGATCGTTTGGTGGGGTTATGCCAGTGGCTGCAAATATTTTCGTAAGAGCTGCGAATGAAGAGCGAGAATTGAAGGATTCCATAAGGGGGCTCTGTGTAGTGCGCGTGCCTGATGCCGTCGCTGTGCGAAGTGTGTTATGCGCTGAAAAGCTTGTCAATAAGTTAATGCCAAGTTAGTACTCTTATGTTGCTCCTCGGCGGCGTTCAATGAACGCTGGTTGATGGGGCTTTGTAGTAGTATCAATTGGTTAAGGGTTGTGGATTTCATGGGTTAAAGGTGATGGCAGTTTTAATCGTGAAGTGGTGGGGCAACCGTTTACCTCCTGCCAGAATTGTTGGTTAGCCATATACTCCTCTGTGAATAACACGTCTCGGTGTTGCATAAAATTCACAGATTTTGGAAGCCATTATGAGTAATGTTGAAACAATGAAAAGCGCTTTTAGCGATTCGTCTTCGTCTGTAACCATGAAGGACGAACCTGCTTTTACAACCCACTGGCTCGCGGTGGCCATGGTGGTGGCGGCTGGCATTATAGCGGCGCTACAAGTGGGTAAAGTGATCGTTGCCGTGCCGCTATTGCGCGCCGATCTTGGTTTGAGCCTAAGTGCAGCGGGTTGGGTGCTGTCTATTTTTTCCGTGTTGGGCGTGTTAGGCGGTATTTTAACGGGTGCTGCAGTTAGCCGTTTCGGAGATCGGCGCATTTTGCTGTTAGGGTTGTGGGCGATTGTTTTCGGCAGCTTGGCGGGTGGCTTTGCCGGCGGTTATCCCTTGCTATTGGCGACAAGAGTGGTGGAAGGGCTGGGGTTTTTGCTGATTATTATTGCAGCGCCCGATCTTCTAAGGCGCATTGTTGCACCCCATGAACGCGATCGTGCTTTTGCTATTTGGAGCTGTTTTATGCCAGCTGGCATGGCCATGGCGCTTCTCATAGGCCCGTTATTAGTAGGTTGGCGTGGTTTGTGGTTTGCCAATGCGGCGTTGGCCGCGTTAGTGGCTCTGGTGCTGGTGCGCACCGTTAGCCAAGGTGTGATCATGCAGGCTAAGTGGTCGTGGTCTGGCCTTGCTGATGACACTATGCAGACGCTTAAGGCGGGTGGGCCGTTGCTGCTCGCCATAACGTTTGGGCTGTATACCCTGTTGTTTTTCGCTTTGTTCAGCTTTTTGCCGGTGTTGTTGGAAGAACGAATGGGGGTATCGGCAGCGTTGGCCAGTGTGCTAACGGCTGCTGCGATTGGCGCCAATATTATCGGTAACTTAGCGGCAGGTGTGCTGCGTGAGCGCGGCGTTGCTCAATGGAAGATCATTGCTGTGGCAAGCGCCATTATGGGTGTTATGGGGCTGGGCATTTTTCTGCCTTTGCTGCCTAATGTAGCGGTGTTTGCTGCTTGTGTTGTTTTTTCAGGTTTTGGTGGTTTGATCCCAGCGATCATTATGGGCGGTATACCAACACTCACCTCCAGCGCGCGGCTGGCGCCCGTGTCATTCGGGCTAGTTATGCAAGGTAATAACTTAGGGCAGCTCATTGGCCCAGTGACCGTGGGCACCTTGGTGGCGGCGTTGGGCTGGAACGCAGTGGCCTTTTTTATTGCTGGTGGCGGGGTGGCAGTGTTGCTGCTGGCTATGGCGTTGCGTGGCGCCTTTCGGCGCTCGGCGACGCTTTAGCGCCTTAGTATTACAGCGTTAGCGAGGCAAGGGGGCAGGAACGCCCCCGCATTTCTATACAAGGGAGCAAATGGCTGCCGGGATACGCGGCGATGATGGTTTGGCTTTCAAGTTAAGGCGTATCTGCCGTAATCCACTGGATGAGTTCGTCAGCATTTTGCAAAGCAAACTGCCTTTTAATGAGCTTGCCAGATGCATCAAACAGCAAGAGCTCCGTCGGAATGGCACGGTGTTTAGCGATAAACTGATCACCCTCTGGGGTGTTTGGTTGGGCGACGAGAAAGAAAACTTGGTTGTTCAGTTGGTCGCGAGCCTCGTTCATGTAGTCGGCTTGGCCTGCGCTAACTTCAAGGTTTGGATCATACACAAACACCAACGCGGGCTTGCCGGTACCTATCTGTTCGTGGGTTCTCTTAAAGCCTTTAGGGATGGCCGTCCATATAAGCCCCATCAGTATTAATAGGGAGACGGTGACACCAATAAAAACCCAGGGTTTTCGGCGGGGGTGGGGCGAATTAACATTCTCGTTGATGGCAATGTCCTCTTTTTGTTTTTGTAGCGCTAGTTTCTGCAAATTATTATTTAATTAGCCTCAGATCTTGCCCAGTTTTAGTTTAGCCCGCAACCGAAGCGCCGCTCAGCAAGTAGGCAAGCGCATTATTTGCCGAAATTTTTTCCACAGGCTGTTAGCCTAACGGAGTATCTGTAGGGTTAAGGTTCATTTGTTCTGAAAACAACTGATTAAACCACAAAAGGAATTGTTAATGGCCAAAATATATGTGGAAACTCACGAGCATCGTGCAACGGTAAAAGCTTTTAAGGTAGAGCAGGAGCACAGGGCCGATTTAGTGGTGTATGTGACCGACTATGAGCATCGCGCAAAAACGGATGCGCTGTGGTACTACGTGAAGCAAGATCACCGTGCTTCTACCAAACTGTTTTGGACATCCTATGAGCATCGTGCCGATTTAAAAGTTTATTTTACCAAGTACGAACATAGGGCAGGCTGGAAAAAGGGGCACCCTCTACAAAACAGGCTATAAACCTACCCATTGCTGTAGCAAACACCATTATTCCCTGACGCCCTCCGCCTAGTGCGCTAACATTCTGTTGCAAAAATAACAGTTCGAAGGTGGCGGTTGCGTTGGCAATCTATCAATCTCGAACCTTGTTTTGATCAAGCCTTTACCAAGCAAAAGGCAATGAAGTATTTAGCTTAAGGGGCTTAATTGTGTCTTTGTTATCACTTACCAACGATTTTGACCGTCATCATCTCTGGCATCCTTATGCCTCCATGCATAATCCTCTTCCCACCTTACAAGTAGCAGAAGCCGAAGGCGTTTGGCTTACCTTAACGAACGGCCAGCGGCTTATTGATGGTATGGCTTCTTGGTGGTGCATGGTGCACGGGTACCGCCATCCTGAATTAGACCAAGCTATTAAAAACCAAGTAGATAAGGTGTCGCACGTTATGTTTGGCGGCCTAACCCATGAGCCAGCTGTGGCACTGGGGCAAACCTTATTGCGTTTAACGGCACCCTCCTTAACTCGTATTTTTTATGCCGATTCGGGTTCGGTGGCCATGGAAGCCGCCATGAAAATGGCGGTGCAGTATTGGTTTGCGAAAGGGGTGCCGAGTAAACAAAATTTTGTGGCGCTAGAAGGCGGTTATCACGGCGACACGTGGAATGCCATGTCGGTGTGTGATCCGCACAATGGCATGCACGCGCTGTTTGGCAGCAGTTTGCCGCAGCGTTTATTTGCACCGCAACCGGCGGTGGCGTTTGATGAGCCGTGGCGCGAAGAAGCCATGGAGCCTTTGCAAGCCTTGTTAGCGGAGCACCATGAGAGTATTGCAGCTTTAGTGCTCGAGCCTATTTTGCAGGGGGCAGGCGGTATGCGCGCCTACCACCCGCGTTATTTAGAGCGCGCGGCAGCCTTGTGTGATACCTACGATGTGCTGCTGATCGCCGATGAGATTGCCACGGGTTTTGGCCGCACGGGCAAGTTGTTTGCTTGCGATTGGGCGGGCGTAGAGCCAGATATCCTCTGTTTGGGTAAAGCGTTAACCGGTGGCTACATGACGTTGGCCGCCGTGCTCACCAACGATGAGGTGGCAGATACCATTAGTTCGCAAGCGCCTGGCGCCTTTATGCACGGGCCCACTTTTATGGCTAACCCGCTGGCGTGTGCGGTGGCACAGCGCTCGCTAACCCTGTTAGAAGAAAACGATTGGCAGGGCCAAGTAGCGCGTATTGAAGCGCAGTTGCGCCGCACTTTGCTGCCTTTAAAAGCGCTTCCGGGTGTGGCTGATGCACGAGTGCTAGGCGCTGTGGGAGTGCTTGAAATGGAGCAGCCGGTGGATATGCACAAAGCCATGGAGGTGTGTGTGGAGCAAGGTATTTGGCTGCGCCCCTTCGGTAAGCTTATTTATATTATGCCGCCCTATGTTATTAGCGAAGAAGAGTTAACGCAGTTGGTGCACGGTATGCGTTGTGTGGTGGAGGCTTTATGAGTGCTTACGCTTATTTTCATGAAACGGTGGAGCATTTAAAAGCCGCTGATAACCACCGGCAGTTTCGCGAGATTGAACAGCGTGGCCGGTGGGTGCAAGGCGAGCAAGGTAAGCTGTTGAATGTGAGCAGTAATGATTACCTTGGTATCGCCACTAATGAAGAATTGGTGCAGGCTTTTTATGCCCAACTTGATGGCGAAAACCAGCGTTTAAGCAGTTCTTCTTCGCGGTTATTAACGGGGCATTTTGCCGCTCATGAGCAATTAGAAGAAAGTTTAAACCGTGCTTATGGCCGCTCTAGCTTGTTGTTTAATACGGGCTACCACATGAATGTGGGCATTTTACCCGCGCTGTGTGATGCCAATACTTTGGTGTTATCGGATGAATTGATCCACGCCAGCATGATTGACGGCATTCGTTTATCTAAGGCGCAGCGTGCTACGTTTGCGCATCAGGATTTCGAGCAACTAGAGCAGCAACTAGCGCAAGCTCAAGAAGACCCTGCGGTGCAGCGCGTGCTAGTGGTGGTTGAAAGCTTGTATAGCATGGATGGTGACAGCACAGATTTGCCGGCGCTGGTGGCGCTTAAGCAGCGTTACCCTAATACCATGTTGTATGTGGATGAAGCCCATGCGGTGGGGGTGTTTGGTGCCACCGGGTTAGGGCTGGCAGAGCACTATGGTTGCATCGAGCACATTGATTTTTTGCTAGGCACTTTTGGTAAAGCGTTAGCCTCGCAGGGTGGGTTCGTTATTACTGCGCCTGTGGTGCGGGAGTTTTTGATTAACCGTGCGCGTTCGCTGATCTTTTCCACAGCGTTGCCGCCTATTAATGCCGCTTGGGGCTGTTTTGCGTTCGAGGCCATGCGCGGCATGGTGAAAGAGCGGGAGCATCTGGCAGCCATTTCACAACATTTGCGCGAAGCCTTAGTGGCGCAAGGCAGGCAGTGCCCAGGCGACAGCCATATTGTGCCCATTGTGTATGGTGATAACGCTAGCACGTTGGCACATGCAGCGCGCATTCGCGAGCAAGGCGTATATGCATTACCCATTCGGCCTCCCACCGTGCCTAAAAACCAAGGCCGCGTGCGCATTTGTTTGCGTGCGGATTTAAGTTGGGACGATATAGCTCGGTTGGAGGCGGTGTTATGACGGCGCCGATAGCCTTGGCTGCGGGCACCTACTTCGTTACGGGCATTGATACCGATGTGGGCAAAACCATTGCCACAGGGTGGCTAGCTAAGCAGTTGCTGCAACAGGGCCAGAGCGTGATTACGCAGAAGTTTGTGCAAACGGGCGGCCATGAAAACAGTGATATAGCGGTGCACCGAGCCCTCATGGGCGTGCCGCCTCTGCCAGAGGACGGTACAGGTTTAACCGAGCCAGCCGTGTTTGCTTACCCCGCTTCGCCTCATTTAGCCGCAGCACTAGAAGGCCGAGCAGTGCCCGTGGAAGAGATAGTAGCGGCCACGAACACGTTGGCAGAACGCTATGATGTAGTGTTAGTGGAGGGTGCCGGCGGGTTGTTGGTGCCACTTGACGACAATGTGTTGTTAGCCGATGTGGTGGCAGCACAAGCTTATCCAGTGATTTTAGTGACATCGGGGCGGCTAGGCAGCATTAACCACACTTTGCTCAGCTTAGAGGCGCTGCAGCAGCGAGGTATGGAGGTGGCCATGGTGTTGTTTAATCGCTACCACGACAGTGCGGATAGCACGATTGCTGAAGATACATGCGGCTATTTGCAGCGTTATGTGGCGAGCCATTTTCCTCGTGCTTTATGGCAAGAGATGGCGGAGGTGCCACAGGCATAACCTGTGGCACGGGTGCTATTTTGCGAAGCTGGCGCAATGCCCGCCGCTGGGCGCTTGGCCCGAGCCGATGGCGATAATAGGGGGTTCTAGGCGCAAGTTAACGGGTTTGGAGTGTTGCCAATCCCATACAAAAAAAGCAATGAGCACGAACCAGAATACGCCAATGCGTGCTTTGTTTTTAATGGCCATATTAATACCCATACCGTTTGCGAATGCGTAGCCCGAAAAACGAGCCGATAAAAGCTAGCACTATCCAAATCCAACCATGCAAGCTACCGGTGGAAACACCGCTCACCATGGCGCCAACGTTACAACCAAAAGCAAGGCGCGAGCTATAGCCCAACACTAAGCCGGCAATAATGCCCACTAGCCATTGTTTACTGGTTAACGTGTTTTTGGGTTTGTCTGATTTGCTGGCAAAAACCAGTAGCGCACCGGCCAAAATACCTAGGTTGGTAATAGTGGTGAGGTCTAAAAACACCGTTTGATCAAGGTTGGCGGCGTGCGTGGCCTGGCTCCAAAAGGCGTTGGTGCTAGGGTCAAACACGTGGGCAGCTTGTGCCACTTTTGCGCCCCAGAGGCCGAAGCCGTACACGATGCCCCAAGGTTGCCCCGCAATCACTAAGTTAAGCACCGCTAAAATAGCGAGCAGCACAGCACCGATGAGCAAGGTTTTATTGAACACGGAGGTGCGTTCATTGTTTTGTTTGCCCCACCATGCGGCCGCTGCCGCAAGCACGGCTAAGCCCACAAAAGTGCTAATGAGGGCACCGCTGAGGCCGGCGCTGTCGAGCAAGCTAACAGGCTCCAGTGTGCCTAGGTCTAACCACCAACCTAGGTGTGCAGAACCTAAGAAGCTGCCTAAGGCAAACATGGGCAAAATAGCCATGTTTAAAGGAATGCCGAGGCCGGCTTTATACAAGGTGCCAGAGCCACAACCGTCGGCCACTTGCATGGTAGCCCCGAACACCAGTGCGCCAACCAGTAAGCTAATACTCGGTGGCCCTAATGCGGCGCTTAGTTCGCCTGGGTAAGCAGCTAGTAATGGCAAGCTAATGGCCGCTGCCACAGCCAGTAATAATAGTTGTGCGAACACGCCACTTGGGTCGCGTTTTTCGATGAGGTTGCGCCACCCGGTGGTGAAGCCAAAGCGCATGCCTGCGAGCACTAAGCCAAACCCAATGCCCACGAGGAAGAGCAGGCTTTGGCGCACTGAAACAAACCAAAATAAAAAACCAGTAAAAGCAACGAGGCCGAGGATGAGGCCGCTACGATTCTTTGTCATATTATTTCTTCAGCAGTTGTTTAAATTGCGACCGTATTTGTTCGGCACGGCTAGGGGTGTTTTCCATGGGCAGTGCCTCTTCGCTTTGCGTCCACTCAGCCAGTGAGGCGGGGTATAGGCGAACGTTATCCAACTCGGCCAATTCCGATAGCACAAACCAGTTGGTGGCTGCCCAGTGGCCTGTGTTGCAGAAAGACAGCGTTTCCTGGGCTTGGTCTAACCCTTGTTCGGCCACGAGCGCTTTGATGTCGCTAGCGGGTAATACCAAGGTTTCGCCTTCCACAAACCATTGTTGGAACGGTAAGTTTTCTGCGCCTGCGATAGTGCCTGGTGTGCTAGCAGTGGGGGCTTTCATGCGGCCTTGAAAGAATAAAGCCGGCCGCGCATCAAGCAACTGGTAGCCGGTTTCGTTACCTTCAATTTTGCTGATGAGCTCGTCTTTAAACACGGCGAGGTGTGGCTGCACTTGGATGTTGGTGTGGCTGCTTGGTAGTTGATGGGCGCTGTTATCAACAGGGCGTGACGCTTGTTGAGACCAGTATTTGTAACCACCATTCAGCACGCTGAGGCGTGTGAAGCCTAGGTATTTGAGTGTCCAATATACCCGTGCCGCGGCGCCAAAATCGGTTTCATCGGCACCACTGGAATACACCAATAAATGTTGTTCAGGCGTTAGGCCTAGTTGGCGCACAAAAGCTTGCAGCGCTTCGGTGTCGGGCAGTTCGCCAGGGTTGTGTGCTGGGCCGCGCCATTGTGCGTAAGGGGCAGATATAGCTTGCGGCAAGTGGCCCGCTGCATAAGCCTCTGGGCTACGTATGTCGATGGGTTGCACGCTGCCGCTATCGAGCAGTGCCACGAGTTCGTGGGAATTAAGCAGGGCTTGCGGTGCGGCTGCAACGACGTTCGATGTTAACAGCAGCAATAAGCTAAGAAATGAAATAAGTAAACGCATGTGTCCTCCTAGAAGCAAGAGGATTTTACAGAATAACAAATGCGTTGCTAATAATTGTTTGGAATATGCATAGAAGGCACGCTAGCCAGTCTTTAGGGGCTGGCTAGCGTGTGGGGGTTATTCGCTAATCCATTGTAAGAATTCACGTTTTTCGGCGGCAGTAGCTTCGCGCCAGTAAGCTTTCATCAGGGGTAAAAGCTGGGTGTTATCTTCGCTGCTCGCTATAGGTTCAATGCTTTTAGCTGGCGCGGGCGCCGCGGGTGCGTTGTTGCTAGCAAAGATGTTTGGGCGTTTTTGCGTGCTGCTTTGCGAGGGCGTTTTCACGTTGGTGTTGAGGTTTATTGCCCAGCCTTGGAAATCTTTCGCTAGGGCTTTAGCGCCTTCCGTATGGGTGGGGTGCTCGTAATCGATAGCTACTTTTTCGCCCGCTTGGCCTTTCACAAGAAAATCCACTGGCTGTGAGCGCACCATATAGTGGTTGTCGGTGTTGTCTAGCCACAGTTCTTTGTAATAGCCGGTAACGGTGTACTCGCCTGGGTTAAGCAGCAATGTTTGCTTGGCGCCACCTAAAAACTGTGACGCTGAACCTGCGAGGGCTTGCTCATTGATAGAGAGCACTTCTATTTGGGTGGGAATGGTGAGTGTTAGCAGTTGGCTGGCTGGTTTTTGGGGGCCATCGTAAAGGTGCTGCACTTCAGGCGTGGTGGCACAGGCTGATAGTAATAAAGCGATGAAGCTAGCGAGGATAATTCTAAACATGGGCAGATACCTTAGTTGGGTGGTTAGCCGTGTTGGCCGCTGACAAATGGGTTGGTACGGCGTTCGGTGCCAAAATCAGACATGGGGCCATGGCCAGGAATGAATTTAACATCGTCGCCTAGTGGAAACAGTTTGCCTTTAATAGAGGCGATAAGCTGTTGGTGGTTGCCTTGAGGGAAATCGGTGCGGCCGATAGAGCCAGCAAAGAGCACATCGCCCACCGCAGCTAAAGCGCTTGGGCGGTGGTAAAACACCACGTGCCCAGGTGTATGGCCGGGGCAATGGAGCACCTCAAGTTGTGCATCGCCTACGCTCACCACGTCGCCACCATCGAGCCATTGGTGTGGCTCAAAGGCTTCCACTGCTTGAAAACCGAACATTTGCGCCTGCTGTGGCAGCATATCTAGCCAAAATTTATCGCCAATATGAGGGCCAATAATGGGCACTTGCAGTTGTTCTGCGAGAGCCGTGGTGGCTCCCACGTGGTCGATGTGCGCGTGGGTGAGTAAAATTTTTTCAACGTCACCCCCGGTTTTTTTGATGGCCGCAAGGATTTTTTCTATATCGCCACCTGGGTCCACCACAGCGAGTTTGTTGGTGTGTTTGCACTGCAAGATAGAGCAGTTTTGCTGAAATTGGGTAACAGGTACAAGGGTGTAAATCATAGTATTTGAATAAAATGCTGTGAAAAGTAAGCGCAGTATAACAGGGAAAAGAACCTGAGCCTGATCTAGAGCAATGATTTAGGTGAAAATCTCCAAGAATTTTTCGCACGAATATAGTATAATCGGCCCGCTTAAAGTACTAAGCTGGGGTAAATGCTCATTTTGGGGCATAACTTTGCTCGTTTATCGAGCATTATTCATGCGGTGAATGTTCAATATATGAAGTATTGACTTCATAAATAACCAAGATGAGTTAAACTACCTCCCCGCAACGGCATGGAGTGTTTTATGTTCACTTCTTGTGTATCACAAAGCCGTTGTGTTCATTAACTAATTTATAGGAACTGACCATGTCATACTTAAAAGACATTGAAGCGGTTGCTGCTGAACTCAAAGAGAAAGGCACTTGGGATGTTGAGCCTGAAGCAGTAGTTCGCATGCGCCTCCAAAACCGTTTTAAAACCGGTTTAGATATCGCCAAATACACCGCAGATATTATGCGTCGCGACATGGCTGCTTACGATGCTGACAACAGCAAGTACACCCAGTCCCTAGGGACTTGGCACGGTTTTATTGCTCAGCAGAAAATGGTTTCCATTAAAAAATACTTCAAAACCACTGAGCGTAAGTACCTTTACATGTCTGGTTGGATGGTAGCCGCAATGCGCTCCAAGTTCGGCCCTCTACCTGACCAGTCCATGCACGAAAAAACTGCTGTTCCTAGCCTCATCGCTGAGCAGTACGATTTCTTAAAGCAAGCTGACGCTGTAGAACTTAACCACATGTTCCGCGCGTTAGACGAAGCACGTGCAGCTGGTGATTCTGCTAAAGAAGCTGAAATCATCGATCAAATCGATAGCTTTGAAACACACGTTGTTCCTATCATCGCTGATATCGACGCTGGTTTTGGTAACGCAGAAGCTACCTACCTACTAGCTAAGATGATGATCGAAGCAGGTGCTTGTGCTATTCAGATCGAAAACCAAGTATCTGACGAGAAGCAGTGTGGTCACCAGGACGGTAAAGTAACTGTTCCTCACGTTGACTTCATCGCGAAGCTAAAAGCTATTCGTTACGCATTCCTAGAGCTAGGCGTTGAAAACGGTATTATCGTTGCACGTACTGACTCTGAAGGTGCGGGCCTCACCAAGCAGATCGCTTACTCTGAAGAAGAAGGCGACCTAGGTGACCAGTACAACTCCTTCCTAGCAGGCGAAGAAGTAACTGATGCTTCTACTGTTAAGAACGGTGAGCTACTTGTTAAGACAGGCGGCAAGCTTATCAAGCCTAACCGTCTACCAAGCAACTTGTTCGAGTTCCGTAAAGAAACCAACATCGACCGTGTTGTTCTTGACGGTATTACTTCTATCCGTAACGGTGCAGACCTACTCTGGATTGAAACACCTACTCCAGACGTTGCTCACATTAAAGAGATGGTTGACCGCATCCGTGCAGAAGAGCCTTCAGCTAAGCTTGTTTACAACAACAGCCCAAGCTTCAACTGGACTCTAAACTTCCGTCAGCAAACCTACGACCAGTGGGTTGAAGAAGGTAAAGACGTATCTGCGTACGACCGCGACCGCCTAATGGCTGCTGAGTACGACGGTACAGAGCTATGTGATGCTGCTGACGTAGCTGCACAAGAATTCCAGCGTCGCGCTGCTGCTGAAGCGGGTGTATTCCACCACTTAGTAACACTACCGACCTACCACACTGCTGCTCTATCCACTGATGAGCTAGTAGAAGGTTACTTCGGTGAAGAAGGTATGTTGCGCTACGCTCGCGACGTACAGCGTAAAGAAATCCGTCGTAACATCGCTACTGTTAGACACCAAGCTATGGCTGGTTCTGACATCGGTGACGACCACAAAGAGTACTTCCATGGTGAAGCTGCACTTAAAGCAGCTGGTGAAGACAACACCATGACTCAGTTCGACAACATCTAATCGATTTGTCTAACTAAGCTCGAAAAAAGCGCGCCCACAAGGCGCGCTTTTTTTATGCCTAGTGTTTATGCAGGCAAAAAAATACCCCAAGGTGAGTTGGGGTATTTAGAGGTGAGAGTAGCACTATAGGTATTGTGCTATGCGATCCACATGTGGGTCGGGTGTGCCCATGGCATTCAAAGCGGCTTGCAAGTTAAGCAAGTAATCGCGGTTTGGGCCGCTGCCGCCATGGCAATGTGCAATGTGGCGTGCTATTTCAAGCTCGCTAGCGGGCCCTAAGTAGGCGGCGTTGTCAGGCGTAGCCACATACACTAAGGCTTTCTCTGTGCTGTCGCCGTTTTCGCTAAAGAAGAGCGGTGTGCAAAAACGTAGGTAGCCGTTTCGTTCGCGGTGATCAAGATACGAGAAAACTTCGCGGCTGATGAGGTAAGCAACGCCGTGGCACTCGGCATCTGCTTCTTCAATAAGTGTTACAACACGGCCGGGCTGAGCGACAGTGCCGCGGTGATCATGAGACCCCTGCCAAAACTTACGCTTCCAGCCTTTAATGTAAGCGGGGCGGCGTTCCAAGAAAGGGAAGCCGGTTTTGTAAATGAGCGAGCCATAGCCGAATAGCCATACTTGGTCGAGGCCATCGAAGGCTTTGTTGCGTCGATTTAATTCTTGTGTATCTACCACTTTCTTACCTATTTTGTTGTGCCATAACAGAATTGTTATCAAGAAAATGCTGCGAATGCATTAGATACTAACAGCCAGCGAAAATTATTAAAGATGCTTGATAAGAATATGTTTTCAAATGCTTATAGCTATGTGTTATATGTGATTGATGTTTGAAGAGCATGAAAGGCATGCATAGCGCCACCCGATAAAAAGAAAATACACTGACTATGAGGTATCTGGCGCATTGTTTGGTATCATGCCCCCACTTATGAATACTGCAGAGAAAACCATGTCTAATAGTTCACCTTTTGTGCCCGAGTTACTGTCTCCAGCAGGCACGCTTAAACATCTTGAGTACGCTATCGCTTACGGTGCTGATGCTGTCTATGCGGGGCAGCCACGCTACTCTTTGCGTGTGCGGAATAACTCTTTCAAAAATGCAGAGGCATTGGCGGAAGGTATTCAGGCGGCGCAAAGCCGTGGTAAAAAGTTTTATTTAACCTCTAACGTTAGCCCGCATAACGATAAGGTTCGTTCTTACCTGCGCGATTTAGAGCCCATTGTGGAAGCAGGGCCGGATGCCATCATTATGGCCGACCCAGGCTTGATTATGATGGTGCGTGAACGTTGGCCTGATCTTGAAGTGCATTTATCGGTGCAAGCTAACGCTGTGAACTATGCCACAGTGAAGTTTTGGCACAACATGGGCCTTAAGCGTGTAATTTTATCTCGTGAGCTAGGCCTTGAAGAAGTGCGCGCTATCCGTGAAAAAGTGCCGGAAATGGAAATAGAAGTGTTTGTGCATGGTGCGCTATGCATGGCGTATTCAGGCCGTTGCCTATTATCGGGCTACATGAACCACCGTGATGCAAACCAGGGTGCTTGTACGAATGCTTGCCGCTGGAATTATAAGCCACTAGAAAGCCGTGTGGACGATACCGGCGATGTGGTGTCCACTAGCCGAGTGGAAATTCCCGTGACGCAAGAGCTAGTGCCTCCTGAGCCACGCACTATTTTGTTGAAAGAGCCTAACGATCCGCGTGGCACCATTGCTATGCATGAAGATGAGCACGGCACTTACATCATGAACTCCCGCGATCTGCGTGCGGTGCAACACGTAAAGGCGCTTACAGAAATGGGCGTGCATTCACTGAAAATTGAAGGCCGTACTAAGTCCGTGTACTACGCTGCCCGTACTGCGCAAGTGTATCGCCGTGCAATTGATGATGCCGTGGCAGGGCGTGAGTTCGACATGGGGCTGATGGACGAATTAGAGGCTATGTCTAACCGTGGTTACACGGAAGGTTTTTTCCGCCGTCACCGTCCAGAGGAATATCAAACCTACGAACAGGGCACTTCCAAATTGGGTAGCCAGCAGTTAGTGGGTGAAGTGCTAGAAGCGGATGATCGTTGGATTTATTTAGATGTGAAAAACCGTTTTGAGCTGAATGACGAAGTGTTGCTCATGACGCCGAAGGGTAACCGTCGCTTTACTTTAGAAGTGATGGAGAGCGATAAAGGCGAGAAGGTAACGGAAGCGCCTGGCTCGGGTTACCGTGTGCGTATACCGCGCTTTGAAGGCTTGGATGATGCAGCGCTAGGTTATGGGATGTTAGCGCGCTACATGTAAGCGCTGAAACTCGGAGGGGGCCTCGTGGTTTTCGTGGCCCCTAAACCGACGGGTTCCAGGCACGGCAGTTATCTCATCGCAAGCAAGCGAACGGTTCTTTTCATTCTTCAACACCCCCCCACACACAACGGCATTTTCTTACTGGCATTGCGGTAACCGCGCGGAGAAAGAGCTGTTTTTCGACCTGCGCGTCGAAAAAAGTCTTTCGCAGTGCTTGGTGCTGATGAAGTGATTTTCGAGCTGCATTGCTGGGGAGCCCGCCCGGCTGGAGGGTAGGAGCCCTTGAACCGGGCGGGTTCCAGGCACGGCAGGGTTCTTTATTTATCTCATCGCAAGCAAGCTTGCAGAATCTGCTTTTCATCAACAAAACCATCGTAGATGAAAAGCAGTTCTTCCAGCCTATTCAATGCAGGTTTAAACGCTATCGGGTGCTGGTGGGTGTGGGAGTTTGGTGCCACTAAGCATGAAGCTTGCTTCGTTTTAGCTAACGGCGTTCTTAATATTAATATTCCCCCACAACGGCATTCTCTTACTGGCATTGCGGTAACCGCGCGGAGAAAGAGCTGTTTTTCGACCTGTGCGTCGAAAAAAGTCTTTCGCAGTGCTTGGTGCTGATGAAGCGATTTTCGAGCTGCATTGCTGGGGAACCCGCCCGGCTAGAGGGCTCGAGCCCGCAGTTATACGGGCTCGTAGCGTATTACTCAGCGGCGCTTACTTCTACAACTTCCACATCAAAGTGGAGAGTTTCGCCCGCTAGTGGGTGGTTGGCATCAACAGTTACTGTGTCTTCAGTAACAGCGGCAACAGTAACGAGCTGTGGGCCCTGCTCTGTTTGTGCTTGGAACTGCATGCCAGGAAGAATTTCGTCAACACCTTCGAAGGCTTCGCGCGGTACCGCTTGAATAAGCTCGTCGTGGCGTGGGCCATAAGCTTCTTCAGCTGGAATAGTGGCTTGCAAGGTGTCACCTGCAGATTTACCTGCGAGGGCGGCTTCTAGGCCAGGAATAATTTGGCCGTTACCGTGAACATAACTCAATGGCTCTTGGCCTTGTGAGCTGTCGAGGGTTTCGCCTGCGTCGTTGGTAAGTGTGTAGTGGATTGAAACTGCAGTGTTGTCTGCGATTTGCATGATAAGACCATTTGGTTGTATGAATTTGAAGCTGCCCATGCTACCTATCTCGGTGGCATGGGGCTAGGGGATTTACAAAATAAATTGTTAAGAGCGGTGGCGGATGATTGGCTTTATGAGCGAATTCAGTCGTCAAAAATCCCTAAATCATCCCAAATAGCATCCACTCGTGCGGTTACTGCAGGGTCCATCACAATGGGTTCGCCCCATTCGCGATCTGTTTCGCCGGGCCACTTGTTGGTGGCATCCATGCCCATTTTGGAACCTAAACCTGAAACGGGTGAGGCGAAGTCCAGGTAATCAATAGGCGTGTTATCGATGAGTACGGTATCGCGCGAAGGGTCCATACGTGTGGTCATGGCCCAAATAACATCCTTCCAATCGCGCGCGTTCACATCGTCATCGCACACAATCACAAACTTGGTGTACATGAATTGGCGCAAGAAAGACCACACACCCATCATGACGCGCTTGGCGTGCCCTGGGTATTGCTTCTTCATGGTTACCACAGCCATGCGGTACGAGCAGCCCTCCGGTGGAAGGTAAAAATCCACTATTTCTGGGAATTGCTTGCGCAGAATAGGCACAAACACTTCATTCATGGCAACGCCGAGCACAGCGGGTTCATCGGGCGGGCGGCCAGTGTAAGTGCTGTGGTAAATGGGGTTGGCGCGCTGGGTAATGCGCTCCACCGTAAATACGGGGAAGCTTTCCACTTCGTTGTAATAACCGGTGTGGTCGCCGAAGGGGCCTTCGTCCGCATAATCATTGGGGTGGATTACGCCTTCGAGCACAATTTCTGCGCTAGCGGGCACTTGTAAGTCGTTGGTTTGGCAGCGCACCACTTCTGTGCGGCTGCCGCGCAATAGGCCTGCAAAGGCGTATTCGCTTAAGGTGTCTGGCACGGGGGTAACGGCGCCCAAAATAGTGGCTGGGTCTGCACCGAGCGCCACGGTAACGGGGAAGGGTTTGCCCGGGTGCGCTTTTTGCCACTCTTGAAAATCCAAGGCGCCGCCACGGTGGCTCAGCCAACGCATAATGAGGCGATTACGGCCGATAAGCTGCTGGCGATAAATGCCGAGGTTCTGCCTTTTTTTGTTGGGCCCGCGGGTGATGACGAGAGGCCAAGTGACCAGTGGGCCTGCATCGCCGGGCCAGCAGGTTTGAATGGGGAGGTCGTAGAGGTTTACCTCATCTCCTTCAAACACCACTTCTTGGCAAGGGGCTTTGCTAGCCACTTTAGGGTTCATCGACAATACTTTTGTAAACACAGGCGCTTTGGATAGTGCATCGCGAAAGCCGCTCGGTGGTTCGGGTTCTTTTAAGAAAGCGAGGAGCTCGCCGAGTTCGCGTAGCTCTTCGATGCTTTCACGGCCCATGCCTAACGCCACGCGCTTTTCTGTGCCAAACAAGTTAGCGAGCACAGGGGTGTTGTAGCCCTTTACGTTTTCAAAGAGCAGTGCAGGGCCCCCAGCACGTAAGGTGCGGTCGCTAATCTCTGTCATTTCTAAATTGGGATCTACAGGGAAGGAAATACGTTTTAGTTCGCCGCGCTGTTCGAGCTGCTGGATAAAATCACGTAAGTCTGTGTATTGCATACAAGCCCCGCTTAAACGATTTGAGTGAGCAGCAAGTATAGCACTGATGCGCCGCTAACGGTGGCTAGCTCGCTGTTGAAAAAATGGCATAAAAAGACCCCAAAAAGCGTGTCTAACTTTTTGGGGTCGGTTCATGAAAAGCCTTTTGTGCGTTAGGGGCTGTTACTGCTTGCCGCCTTTCATGGAGTCGAAGAACTCATTGTTTGTCTTGGTTTGCTTGAGGCGGTCAATGAGGAACTCGATGGCGCTAATTTCATCCATGGGATGCAACACTTTGCGCAGAATCCACATGTTCTTCAAATCGTTTTCAGGCACTAGGCGCTCTTCGCGGCGGGTACCCGATTTCTTAATGTGGATGGCAGGGAATACACGCTTCTCTGCAGCGCGACGGTCAAGGTGTAGCTCCATGTTACCGGTGCCCTTGAATTCTTCGAAAATCACTTCGTCCATTTTCGAGCCGGTTTCAACCAAGGCGGTGGCGAGAATGGTTAAGCTGCCGCCTTCTTCAATATTACGTGCTGCACCGAAGAAACGTTTAGGGCGTTCTAGTGCGTGGGCATCAACACCACCCGTTAGTACACGGCCAGAGCTCGGCTGAACTGTGTTGTAAGCGCGTGCTAAACGTGTGATGGAATCGAGTAAAATAACAACGTCTTGTTTGTGCTCTACGAGGCGCTTAGCCTTTTCGATCACCATTTCTGCTACTTGAACGTGGCGTGCAGGCGGCTCGTCAAAAGTTGAGGCCACCACTTCACCGCGTACGGTGCGCGACATTTCTGTTACTTCTTCTGGGCGCTCGTCGATGAGTAGGACGATAAGGTGAGCTTCAGGGTTGTTACGAGAAATGGAGTGGGCTACTTGTTGCAGTAGCATGGTTTTACCCGCTTTGGGTGGGGCTACGATTAAACCACGCTGGCCTTTACCGATGGGGGCAATGAGGTCGATCACTCGAGAGGTAATATCTTCGGTGGAGCCGTTGCCCTGTTCCATCATAAGTTGTTCGGTAGGGAACAGAGGGGTTAAGTTTTCGAAGAGGATTTTGTGCTTGGCGTTTTCAGGTTTGTCGTAGTTGATTTCGTTAACTTTGAGCATGGCAAAGTAACGCTCGCCTTCTTTAGGGGGGCGAATTTTGCCTGAAATGCTATCCCCCGTGCGCAAGTTAAAGCGCCTAATTTGGCTAGGCGACACATAAATATCGTCGGGACCAGCTAAGTATGAACCTTCTGAGCTACGTAAAAAACCGAAACCGTCTTGAAGAATTTCAAGAACGCCATTGCCATATATGTCAGAGCCATTTTTGGCTACTTTTTTAAGGATGGAAAAAATAACGTCTTGTTTACGGGTTCGGGCAAGGTTCTCGAGCCCATTTTCGCGGGCGATGTCTAGCAGTTCAGCAATCGGCTTCTGCTTTAGTTCAGAAAGGTTCATGGGTTGATAGAGGTCCAAAAAGATTAATTATGCACGGTTTTATTTGCGCACCGTACTTGGTTGATATTATAGAGGTATAAACGCATGGCGAGGTGCCATGGTTAAAGGAAGCGCGTGGCTGAAGCGCAATGTAACACCAAAAAGTTAACTTTGTCCAGCCCTGAAAAGGGGAGAGTTACAGGGCTGGAGTGAAAACCTGCTAATTATAGGTCAAAGCTTACAGGGTGCTGTCTAAAAATGCGGTGAGCTGGGATAAAGAAAGCGCACCCACTTTAGTGGCTTCTACTTGGCCATTTTTAAACACAGACAAAGTAGGAATACCACGAACGCCGTATTTGCGTGGTGTTTCTGGGTTGTCGTCAATGTTTAACTTCACCACGGTAAGGCGGCCTTCAAAATTTTCAGCAATTTGCTCGAGGATCGGTGCGATCATCTTGCATGGGCCACACCATGGCGCCCAGTAGTCTACGAGTACTGGGCCATCGGCCTTCAGTACGTCGTTTTCGAAATTGCTATCTGTGGTGTTAATAATTTCAGCACTCATGAGTTGCTCCTAATTGATTGAGTGTAAGCGTTGCCGCTGCACTTAGATAAGTGAGGGTGCAGGCGCTACATTTCAAGAGTAAAGCGGTGGTTTAATGCATTAAGGGTACCTAAACCACCGCTAATCAAGGTGTTATCGCTGTAATAGCTCGGCAGCTTTGCGGGCGAAGTAAGTGAGGATACCATCGGCGCCGGCACGTTTCATGCCCACGAGAGATTCTAAAACAATCGCCTCTTCGTCGAGCCAGCCGTTCTGGAACGCGGCCATGTGCATGGCATACTCGCCACTTACTTGGTACACAAAGGTGGGTACAGCAAAAGTATCTTTCACTTCACGCACTACGTCTAAATAAGGCATGCCGGGTTTTACCATTACCATGTCGGCGCCTTCCATTAAATCTTGTGCTACTTCGTGCAAGGCTTCGTTGCGGTTGGCAGGGTCCATTTGGTAGGTGCTTTTATCGGCTTTACCTAGGTTTTCGGCAGAACCCACCGCGTCACGGAAAGGCCCGTAGTAAGCAGAAGCGTACTTGGCAGAATAAGCCATGATGCGGGTATTCACGTGGTTGTCTTGTTCGAAGGCGGTACGAATAGCGCCAATACGGCCATCCATCATGTCGCTTGGGGCAATAATGTCGGCACCAGCTTCGGCATGGCTCAACGCCTGCTTCACAAGGGCTAATACGGTAGTATCGTTTAGCACATAGCCGTCTTCGTCGATAATGCCGTCTTGGCCGTGTGTGGTATAAGGGTCTAGTGCGGCGTCAGTAATAATGCCGAGCTCTGGGAGCTCTTTTTTGAGCGCGCGAATGGTGCGTTGTACCAAGCCGTTTTCGTCCCAAGCAGGTGAGGCGTCGAGGCTTTTGGCTTCTTGCGGTGTTACTGGAAAGAGTGCCACAGCGGGTACGCCTAGTTTAGCTAGGGCTTCCGCTTCCTTAAGGAGAAGGTCAATACTTAAACGCTGCACACCCGGCATAGAGGGCACGTCGATGGCTTTGTTTTCGCCTTCCACCACAAACATGGGACAAATTAAATCGCTGGCGGTTAAAGTGGTTTCGCGCATTAAGCGGCGTGAAAAGTCATCATAACGCATGCGGCGTAAACGAGTGGCCGGCCATGGGGCGCGTTCGAATTGACGCTGTGTCATATTATCTCCGTGCTGTGTTTGTTGAGAGGGCTATTGTAGCAGCCCGCTAATAAATTACTCATATTATCATGTATCGTGTTTGTGTGATGTAACTAAAAGGATTACTGAAATATGTTGGCACCTTTTCATTATGCTTTTCCTGTAACAGATTTAGCTGCGACACGTGAGTTTTATGAAGATATGCTCGGTGCTTTGCTGGGCCGCAGCACAGAGCAGTGGTCAGATTTTGACCTCTATGGCCATCAGCTATCGGCGCATAAAGTAAACGTGGCGCCATCACCCGCGGCCATGAGCGAAGTGGATGGCGTACAAGTGCCCATACCGCATTTTGGTGTGGTGCTAGAGTGGGGCGAGTGGCAGGCGTTGGCCGAACGTTTAATCGCAAAACAGGTGCCGTTTTTATTAAAACCCAAGGTGCGTTTTGCAGGAGCAGTGGGCGAGCAAGGAACTTTCTTTGTGCAAGATCCGTCTGGTAATACATTGGAATTTAAAAGTTTTAAGCGTAGCGAGGAGATGTTTGCATGAGCCGATGGCGTCCGCCTGCTAAGCCGGCGTCAAAATACATTACTCCGTATGGTTGTCGGGTGATGAATGAAGAGCTGCAATATTTGTGGAAAGAAAAGCGCCCTGCCGTTACGCAAGTGGTGAAAGAAGCGGCGGCACTGGGGGATCGGTCTGAAAATGCCGAATACATTTATGGTAAGCGGCAGTTGCGCGAAATTGATCGCCGTATTCGTTTTTTATCGCGCCGTTTAGACGACATGGTAGTGGTGGATAAGCCGCCCCAAGACCCTAGCAAGGTGTATTTTGCAGCTTGGGTAACGCTGTACAATATCGCTACGGAGGAAGAGCAGCGTTATCGTATTGTAGGGCCGGATGAAACCGACGCTAAAAAAGGTTGGATTAGCGTAGATGCTCCGTTAGCACGAGCTTTATTGGGCAAACAAGTAGATGATGAGGTGGTGTTGCGAACCCCTAGTGGGCAACAAGAGTTTGAAGTGGTGGCTATTGAATATTCAGCAGCGGAGGAGTATCGCTAGTGTCGCAAGAAGGGTTAAAACCAACAAATTTTTTCAAGAAATCACTGGTGGGTGGTTTAGTGGTGCTACTGCCGCTGGCGATATTAGCGGTGGTATTTAAGTGGGTATATGGCGTTGCCACTCAATTCACCTCACCCATCGCTAAGATGCTCATTACCCGTTTCGAGTGGTCGACATTTACTGCCGATTTGCTGGGTGTAGTGGCTTTAGTGGTGTTTTGTTTTATCACAGGTAATTTCGTTACCACAAAACTAGGCGGCTGGGTGTGGGGTTGGACAGAGCACCGCATTATGTCACGCTTACCAGGCTACAGGCCGATCCGTGAAATTATTGCGCAATTTTTAGGTTCTGGTGAAGATTCGGTGTTTTCGCGCGGTGAAGTGGTGCGCGTGTGGGTGTACGGCAAAGACGTGGATTGCTCCATGTTAGGCATTATTACCGCGCGTCATAAAGACGGCAATTTTGCTGTGTTTGTGCCCACAGGGCCGAACCCCACCAACGGTTTTATTTATTTAGTGAATGAAAATTTAGTTACTCATCATCCAGAAATAAAAGTGGAGCAGTTCATGAAACTAGTTGTGGCGTGCGGTGCAGGCACGCAACAATGGTTTGGCCATTTGCCAGAACATGAGCGCCCACAAAAAATAAAGGAGATTTAATATGCGTGTTGCAGTATTGCTAGCCGGTTGTGGTGTATACGACGGTTCAGAGATTTATGAAACCACTTTAACGCTGTTGGCATTAGACAAAGCTAATGCGGCTTATCAGTGTGTGGCGCCTAATATTGAGCAGGCCCACGTTATTAACCATGCCACAGGCGACGTGGTGGAAGGTGAAAGCCGTAATGTATTAGTAGAAGCTGCGCGTTTAGCGCGTGGTGAGGTGCTTGATCTCGCCCAAGCAGATGTGAAGGATTACGATGCTTTGATTGTGCCCGGTGGCTTTGGCGTGGCAAAAAACCTGTGCGATTTCGCTTTTAAGGGGGCCGACATGGAGGTGAGCCCTGCGGTGCGTGAGTTTGTGCAGGCGTTTAATAAAGCAGATAAGCCTGTTGGGCTAATGTGCATTGCGCCGGCCATGACAGCATTGCTGTTTGGCGAAGGGGCGCGATGCACGATTGGTACCGACAAAGACACCGCCGCAGCCATTGAGGCCATGGGGGCTGTGCATGAAGAAAGAGCGGTGGATGAAATTTTGGTGGATGAGGATAACAAGCTTGTTACTACTCCCGCTTATATGGAAGCGACGCGTATTAGTGAAGCAGCACAGGGTATTGAAAAGCTCGTGCAGCAAGTGCTGAAGATGGCCTCCGCTTAACACCATCGTTCAATAAAATGCCGCCTTAAGGGCGGCATTTTTATGCCTGCTGTTTATAGCTCGGCTTCTGCTTCCTCTAGTGCTTCCATGGCCAACAGTAATTGTTCTTCAAGCGCTTCTTGTTCCGCTTTAAGCTCGCCTTGTTCTTTCAGTATGGTTTGTAAGGTGGCGTTGTTTTCGGCGCTATACAAACTTTCATCATTCAGCTGCTCGGCGAATTCAGCGAGTTTTTCTTCGCATTTTGCTAATGCTTTTTCCGTGTCATTAACTTGCTTTTGCAAAGGCCGAAGCTGCTGCCTGCGCTGTGCGGCTTGTTGGCGCTTTAGCCGCGGGTCTTGGCGTTCCACTTTAGGTTCATCAAGGGCTGGCGCTTCGTTTTTGTTGCTTTGTTTTAGGCGGTCTTTTAGCCAGCGGGCGTAGTCGTGCAAGTCGCCCTCATAGGGGGCAGCTTTGCCTTCCGCCACAAGCCACAGGTCGTCCACAGTGGTGTCCATTAAGTGGCGGTCGTGTGACACTAAAATCATGGCTCCCGAAAATTGCTGCAAGGCAAAGATCAGCGATTCGCGCATATCAATATCGAGGTGGTTGGCGGGTTCGTCCATAAGGAGCAAAGCGGGTTTTTGTTGGATCAATAAGCCTAGCGCTAAGCGAGATTTCTCACCGCCTGAAAAACGCCCCACGGGTGCAAAAATGTCGTCGCCTTGAAAGCCAAAGCGGCCTAATTCGCTACGCACACGGCCTTCTTCCCAAGTGGGTTGTGCTGCTTGCATTAACGCCATGGGGTGGCTGTCTTGCGGTAGTGCATCCACCTGTTGTTGGTGGAAGTAACCAATCACTAAATCATTGCCCCGCGTAACACTGCCCGTTAGGGGTGCTAGCTCGCCCATGAGGGTTTTGATGAGGGTGGATTTACCGGCGCCGTTAGGGCCTAGCAAACCAATGCGTGTGTCAGGAGCAATGGTGAGATTAACGTTGCTCAATATAGTGGTGCTGCTGTTGCCATCGCTGTAGCCGCAGCTCACATCACGCAGTTGCAGCATGGGGTTGGGCAGTTTTTCAGGCTCATGAAAGGTGAAGTGAAAACCACTTTCCTCTTGCAATGGCGCGCTAGCTTGTAGGCGTTCAAGCGCCTTAATGCGGCTTTGTGCTTGGCGGGCTTTACTCGCTTTAGCACGGAAACGGTCGATGAATTTTTGTAAATGCGCAGCTTGTGCTTCTTGTTTTTTAAAGGCTTGTTCTTGCTGTTCTAAGCGTTCGGCTCGGGTTTTTTCAAAGGTGCTGTAGTTGCCGGTATAGAGCGTGAGCTGCTGATGCTCAATGTGCAAAATATGGCTGGTAAGGTGGTCTAGAAAATCGCGGTCATGGGAAATTAAAATCAATGTGCCTGGGTAATGGCGTAGCCACTCTTCAAGCCATAGTACAGCGTCGAGGTCCAAGTGGTTGGTGGGTTCGTCGAGCAATAATAAGTCGGCGTCGGCAATAAGTACGCGCGCAAGGTTTAAGCGCATGCGCCAACCCCCTGAGAAATGTGCCACAGGAAATTGTTGCTGTGCTTCGGTGAAGCCTAAGCCGGCTAATATGGTGGCTGCCTGAGCGGGGATAGACCAAGCACCCATGGCCTCTAAAGCGCTGTGCGCGTGAGCGATAGCGTTGCCATCATCGGCGGATTCGGCGGCAGCGAGTTGTGCTTGCCAGTGGCGGTAGGGCTCGTGGCCATCGAGCACATACTCAATGGCGGCTTGTTTAAGCGCGGGCACTTCCTGCGCCATCATGCCAATGCGCCACTCTGCTGGACGATAAAAATTACCGCTGTCAGGCTCTACAGTGCCGTTAAAGAGCGCCATGAGTGAACTTTTGCCCGTGCCATTACGGCCGGTTAAGCCCACTTTCCAACCTGGGTGAATCGTGGCGTTGGCTTCAGAAAGCAGTAGGTTGGTGCCGCGTCGAAGGGCAAGGTTGTCTATGCTCAGCATGGGTATATAGTATTATCCGAGTAATGTTCTAAAGGTGTGCAGTGTAATCGTCCGTGCGGCACTATGCATCTTTCATTCGTTTGGAGGTGCAGGATGGATAAGCGTTTTTGGGATTTTTCCGTGGGCGTATGGCGCAATGCTGAAGTAGAACGCCTAGCCTTAAGTGTTCAACGTGAACACGGAGCAGTGGTGCATTTTTTGCTCGGCGTTTGGTTCGCGCAAACAGGGCAGGCGTTTAATACTGAGCTCGCCAACAAAGTGCTAAAAATAACTGAACCAGCAGAGCGTAAATTAGCGGTGTTGCGCAAGTTACGTTTTGGGCTAGAGGGCGACGCTAAGCAGGAGGTGCTGCAGCAAGAGTTAACGCATGAGAAAGACTTATATTCACGCCTTGCCGAGTTGGTGCCCGCAGAGCATTCGCCGCAATGGGAGCTAGCGTTTTCTTGGTGGAGCTTTTTCTTTCCCCGCGTGTCACGCGCTGTACAAGAAGATTGGTATGTGGTGCTGGCCAATTATCTGCAGATGTAAAGCTGCGCCCGTATTTGGCCCATGGTTTTTTCTTTCTCTAGCACCCAGGTAGCAGGCACGGTGGGAGCCGCTAGCTTGCTATCACTTTCCACATAAACCAAGGCGTTTTCTGCGAGCCATGGTTGGGCTACTAGCGCAGCGCAAAGGCGTTCTTGTAAACCTAAATGATAGGGCGGATCAACAAAAACCAAATGAAACTGTGTGTGCGGAGTTTGTTGTAGCCACTGCAAAGCATCTGCGCACACCACCGTGTGCTGATCGTTCAAAATAGGTGCTAAGGCCGTTTTCAGTTGCTGTGCATGCTGGCGTGATAATTCGATAAAAGTGGCGTGCTTGGCGCCACGAGATACTGCCTCTGCGCCCAATACCCCCGACCCTGCAAAAGCATCTAGTACCTGTGCGCCATGCAATTTAAATTGCAGCCAGTTAAATACGGTTTCGCGCAACCTGTCGCTGCTTGGCCGCACTTCATTGTTATGATCTTGAAAGGCGAGGCGGCGGCCGCGATGGCGGCCACCAATAATACGCACACTATTTTTGCTCATGGGCTTCTTCCTGCAACAACATAGGTGCTTCGGGGCCTATGCTCGTAATGACGAGGCGGTTAGGGTCGAGATGTTTGGCGAACACGGTTTTGATTTGTTTGGCTGTAACTTTACTGAGGTCGCGCTGAAACTGAGCTAGGTAGTCCAGCGGCATGTCGTAAAAACCAATGGCGCTAAGCTGGCCCACTAGGGCGTTGTTGGAAGCGGTGCTCAAGGCGAAGCTGCCGGTTAAATCACTGAGTGCCAGTTTTAATTGCTCCTCTGAAGGGCCTTTACGCACAAAATCTTTAAGTAAATCCAAAGTGAGGGCGAGGGCTTCATCTTTGTTTTCGTTGGCGGTTTGTAGCTTTAAGGTAAAGGGCCCCGCTGCTGCCATAGGGCTGATGTTGGAATAGATGCCATAAACGAGGCCGCGTTTTTGCCTAACTTCATCCATCAAGATGGCGCTAAAACCGCTGCCGCCGAGAATATGGTTGCCCACATATAAAGGCACATAATCAGGATGGCCGCGTTTGATCATTTGGTTGCCTAGCGCAATATGAGTTTGGCTGGAATCAAAAGAAATATGCTGTGTTTGGGCGGGCTGTACGGCAGCTTCGGGCAGTGCAGGGGCGGCGTCGCCCACCGGTAAGGCAGCGCTGATGCGTTGCGCTATATTTTTGGCGGTGGCTTCGTCGATATCGCCTACTAACGCGATGGTGGCGTTGGCGCCGGTGTAATAGCGTTGGTAAAAGGCGTGCAGGTGTGTTGGTTCGATGGCGGTGAGGCTGGCTTCGGTGCCGGCTTCAGGCTGGCCATAGGGGTGTTCAGCAAACAGCGCAGCTTGAAACGCACGCTCGAGTTGTGGGCCGGGTGTTTGTAAGCGCATTTTTAAGCCTTGCAAACTACGGGTGCGTAAACGCTCGAGGTTATCTTGAGGGAATGTGGGCTGCGCTAATATTTGGCTAAACAGTGCTACGGCCTCATCTAGCAAGGCTTGTTCTGATAGCGAAGTGAGGGACACCACGGCCATGTCGCGATAGCTACCAAGGCCGAAAGCAGCGCCTAAGTTTTCGAAGCCCACGGCAATGTCGTCAACGCTATGGCCTTCGCTGCCTTGGTCTAGCATGGCATTAGTGAGGGCTGCTAACCCTGGGTAATCGCCATCACGGGCACCACCGGCATTAAAGGTAAGGCGCACTTCCACCATGGGAATTTGGGCGGTGTTAAGAAACAGCACGCGGCTGCCGGCTTCCGTATGCCACGTTTTGATGTCGAGCTTAGGAGGCGTGGCAGTGTGCTCGGCAATACTGGCCAAAGAGGTGGGGAAAGTGGCATTAGGTGTTTGTGCAGGCTTTGTAAGCAGCAGTACACCTATCAGGGCAACAATAAACAAAGCAATGAACACCAGAGGTGAGCGTTGTGAGGACATTATTTTTCCTCCTGCTGAGTAAGGGGTTCAACATATGCGGTGGCGCTGCGTTCGGGAATGAGCCATTTTTTAGCCGCTGCACTAACGTCTTCAGGCGTGATGGTGGCTAACTTTTCAGGCAGTGCTTCGCTGAGCTGCCAAGGCACATTAGCCATGGCGTAAGCGCCTAGCTCCATGGCTTGGCCGAAGACAGAATCTTGTTTGTACACATTGCTAGCCAGCACTTGGGCGCGCACGCGCTGCAACTCTTCTTGGCTCGGGGGCGTGCTGGCCAGGGTGTTAATTTCTGCCAACAGTTGTTCTTCAATGCGTGCTAACGGCACATTTGGGTTGGCACTGGCCGACATAATAAAGACGCCGTCTTCACGAGCAAGGCCCTGATAGCCAACGCTGGCACCGGCGGCTAGGCGCTGTTCACGTATGATGTTGCGCTCAATGCGCGCGCTTTGCCCGCCGTCGAGCACCCCCGCTAGCATCATCAATGCATAAAAATCCTTGTCGTTATCAGCGGTGTTAATAGAAGGCACATTCCAGCCGATATACAAAGAAGGTACTTGCACGGGCAGCGATAGACGAAGGCGGCGCTCTCCCGCTGCAGGGGCCAAGCGCGGCGCAGGGCGATGGGGCACCGTGCGCGCAGGAATGTCTGCATAGTAGCGTTGCATGAGTTGATTCACTTCTGCTGGGTCCACGTCGCCTGCTACTACCACCACCGCGTTGTTGGGGCTGTACCAACGATGGTACCAATCCTGTGCTTGGCTAGGTTGGTAAGCCACAATGTCGCGTTCCCAGCCAATAACCGGGTGCGCATAGCCCGTGCCTGGGCGCAAAATAGCGCCGAATTTTTCCCACGCTAAGGCGTTGGGGTTGTCATCGGTGCGCTGGCGCCTTTCTTCGTGCACAACTTTAGCTTCACGGTGAAACTCATCAGCATCTAGTTGTAGGTGTTGCATGCGCTCTGCTTCTAGCTCGAGGGCTAGCGGCAACCGGCTAGCTTCGTATTCTTGGTAATACCCTGTGTATTCATAAGAAGTAAATGCGTTCATGCGGCCACCATGGCGGGCAACAATCTCTGCAAAATCGCCGGGGCTCATGTGTTTGGTGTGCTTGAAAAGCATATGCTCGAGCATGTGGCTAATGCCCGTCATGCCCGCGGGCTCATCAATACTGCCCACGCGATACCACACCATCACTGTAATAACGGGGGCGCGGTGATCCTCACGTACGAGTACTTGCAAGCCATTGTCGAGTTCATAGCTGTGGGTGTTCGGGCTAGCAAAGGTGGGGGTGCTCAACAGCAAGCTGGTTAGCAGGCTGAGTAACATCAGTGTTCGTAGCACTTTATTCTCCTGTGCGGCTATAGCTAAATAAATGAAGCTGTTTTAGGCAGCCGTTAGCTAAGTGTTTGTGGTACATTCTGTGGTTAGCAGGTGTTTGGATGAACGGTGAATGATAGGATACCTTTCGGCTAGGCGCACCTTGCCTGCACAAATACTACCGCTAAGTAGTTCTTGATACCTCATTACTTTATGACAGACCTGTTATGACTGACGAAGTTTCTAAAAAAGACGGCAAGCAAGCCGAAGAAGTACAAAAAGAAGGGGTGTTTCGTCGCATGTTTCGCCGTCGCGAGAACGATGAAGCAACACCCACTCCCGCTGTAACGCCAGAGCCAAGCGCTCAGCCTGCCGCTGTTGAAAGCGAAGAAGAGTCTGATGCTAATTTCTGGAAGCGCATGCGTAAAGGGCTGGGCAAAACACGCGAAAGCCTCGGTAAAGGCATGGCGGATTTGCTCGTGGGAGCCAAAGAAATTGATGATGAGATTTTCGAAGAGTTAGAAATGCAGCTGCTTATGGCTGATGTTGGCGTTGAAGCCACGGATATCATCATTCAATCTTTAACCGACCGTGTGGGCCGCCAGGAATTAATTGATGCGGAGGCTTTGTTCGCTGCATTGAAAGAAGAGTTGCGTGCCTTGCTTGAGCCTGTGGATAAGCCATTCCAGTTGCCCGCTGATGTGAAGCCTTACGTTATGTTGGTGGTGGGTGTAAATGGTGTGGGTAAAACCACCACTATTGGTAAGTTAGCCATGCGTTTTCGCCGCACGGGCCGTTCTGTGTTGTTGGCCGCAGGCGATACATTCCGTGCCGCAGCAGTGGAGCAACTTGAAGTGTGGGGGCAGCGCAACGGTATTGAAGTGATTGCGCAGCACACGGGGGCAGATTCGGCTTCTGTTATTTATGATGGCGTGGCCGCAGCTAAAGCCCGCGACGTGGATATTTTAATTGCTGATACTGCAGGCCGTTTACACACGCGGGCCAATTTAATGGAAGAGTTAACGAAAGTAACACGTGTGATGAAGCGTCAAATTCCAGAGGCGCCTCATGAAGTGCTGTTAGTGCTAGATGCTGGCACAGGGCAAAATGCGATTAACCAAGCGTTGGAATTTCGTGAAGCCGTTGGTGTCACAGGTTTGGTGCTCACAAAGCTTGATGGTACCGCGAAGGGCGGTATTTTGTTTGCCCTTGCACAACGCACTGGTTTACCCATTCGCTTTATTGGTGTGGGTGAACAGTTGGAAGATTTACGTCCGTTCGATGCCGATAGCTTTGTGCAGGCATTGTTTGATGATGTGGTCTCTGGCATCGACGATTAAACGGAAAACAGCATGATTGAGTTTGAACAAGTTAGTAAGCGTTATCGTTTAGCGGGCGGATACCGCGATGCGTTGCGGCGCATCAATTTGCAGTTGCACCCCGGCGAAATGACGTTTCTTACTGGACATTCCGGTGCCGGAAAAAGCACCTTGCTCAAACTCATTATGATGATCGAGCGCCCCACTGCGGGTGATATACGCATTGATGGCCAGAGTTTGAACCGCACAGGTAACGCTGGCATTCCGTATTTACGCCGCCGCATAGGGATGGTGCATCAAAACCACCAACTGCTGTTCGACCGCACCGTGTTTGATAATGTGGCGCTTCCTTTGGTGATAGCTGGGTTTTCGCCGAGGGATATTGGCGCGCGCGTGAATGCAGCGCTAGATAAAGTGGGGTTGCTGCAAAAACGAGCGTTAAACCCCATGATGCTTTCGGGTGGAGAGCAACAGCGAGTGGGAATTGCGCGTGCCGTGGTGAATAAGCCGCCATTATTGTTGGCCGATGAGCCCACGGGTAATTTAGACCCAGAATTGTCCGCAGACATTATGAATTTGTTTGCTGAATTTGCTCAGGTGGGCGTTACGGTTTTGATAGCCACGCACGATTTAGACTTAATTCAGCACTACTCCCATCGTTGGATGGCGTTACGCGAAGGTGAGTTGGTGCAAGATGTGGTGAGTAGATAATGGCTCGAAAATCTCGTCATGCGACGGCCAAACGTGCCGCTAAACCCCGCCGTCGTCCTGTGGCTGCTAGGCCTGCACCAAAGGGTGCCAAGCTTGTGGGCAGTAACTGGCGCGACCAGTTAGATGCGTGGAAATTGCACCATAAAGCCTCTGCCAAAGATGCTTGGCGGCGCATGCTTAAATCGCCCATAGCTACAGCCATGACAGTTATTGTGATTGCTATCGCCTTAGCGTTGCCGGCTGGCTTGAGTGTGCTACTAACGAATGCGCAAGCCGCCACCGCAGGTTGGGATGGCAATGTTCATTTGTCTGTGTTTTTGCATCAAGAAACCAGTGAACGAACACAGCGGCAATTGGCGCAGCAATGGGTAGGTAAAAAAGGCATTGATCGCGTGGAAGTGATTACCGCTGCAGAGGCCTTAACAGAATTTAGAGAACTTTCTGGGTTTGGTGAGGCGCTTGATGCCCTGCCCGAAAACCCATTGCCGCCGGTGCTAGTGGTGTATCCCACTTCAAAGCAAGCAGACGATTTAGAAGCATTGAGTGCTGAACTAGGCAAAATTAGAGAAGTAGAGCTGGTGCAGCTTGATGTGCAATGGGTAAAACGCTTGCGCGCCATGATGGAAACGGTGGGCCGTATTGTTAGTGCGTTGACCCTCGCTTTAGCTGCGGCAGTTATGCTAGTGGTGGTTAACACTATTCGGTTATCCATCGAAAGCCGGCGCGACGAAATTGTGGTGGTGAAAATAGTGGGAGGCACTGATGGTTTTGTGCGTCGCCCTTTTTTATACACAGGTTTCGGTTATGGGTTATTAGGCGGTATTTTATCGGTGATACTGGTGCAAATAGCTTTGCTGTGGGTGGGGCAGCCCGTTGATGAGCTTATTCTGCTTTATGAAAGCCAGTTTGTGTTGATGGGCATTGGCTTTAAAAATGCCACCGTTATTCCTCTCTTTGCCGGCATGTTGGGCTTATTAGGGGCCTGGTTGGCCGTTTCTCGACATATCCAAGATGTGGATCCCTATTTGTTGTAAAAAGAATGAACTTTTTATACATTTAGCACTCTTATGCTGTGAGTGCTAGAATATAGGAAATTTTTTAGGAGAGCACATGACACAACAATTACAAAAGTGGGAAACTGTGCCTTTGATGGTGCCTGGTACAAGTTTGGATAGTTACGTTCAAGCGGTAAGTGCTGTACCAATTTTAACCGTTGAAGATGAACAAGCCTTGGCGCGCCGTTGGTTCGATGATGAAGATGTAGAGGCAGCGCGTGGCTTGGTGTTAGCGCACCTACGTTTTGTAGTGCATATTGCACGCAGCTACACCGGTTATGGCTTACCGTTAGCAGATTTAATCCAGGAAGGTAACGTTGGGTTAATGAAAGCCGTAAAACGCTTTGACCCCAATGTAGGCGTACGTTTAGTAAGTTTCGCCGTGCACTGGATTAAAGCAGAAATTCACGAATATGTTATTCGTAACTGGCGCGTGGTGCGCGTGGCAACCACCAAAGCACAGCGTAAATTATTTTTTAACTTACGCGGCTCGAAAAAACGTTTAGCGCAGTTAACGCTTGAGGAAAGGGAGCGCGTGGCAGAAGACTTAGGCGTTCGTGTACAAGACGTACAAGAAATGGAAAAACGCCTCGGTTCTTATGATGCCTCGTTTGATGGCCCCATGAACGACGATGAAGACAGCGTTTTCATGAGCCCTGCGCAATATTTAGAAAGCCAAACGCTAGATCCAGCCGAAATAGTAGTTAACGAAGATACATCGGATCGTTACGCGAGCAGCTTGAGCACGGCGTTGATGGAGCTAGATGATCGCAGCCGTGATATTGTTGAGCGCCGTTGGTTGGCAGATCAAAAGAGTACGTTGCAAGAGTTGGCTGACCAGTATGGTGTATCGGCCGAGCGTATTCGCCAAATTGAAAGAGCCGCTATGAAGAAAATGCAAACGGCCATTTCTGCTTAATAGCAACGAGTGCCAATAAAATGCCGCCTTGATGGCGGCATTTTTGTGCGTGTAGTAATGTGTTGGCTTCGATAACTGTAAGCTAGGTAGCGTATGAAAGTGTTTTTAGTAATAGGTGCATTGGCGGTGGCATTGGGCATAGCTTTTGGTGCTTTCGGAGCGCACGGTTTAAGTAAGCGCGTGGATGCAGGCCAGTTGATTGTGTGGAAAACAGCCACGGATTACCATATTTATACCGCTATCGGCCTAATATTAGTTGGCATCATGCTAAAGTTTTTTCCCGGTTTTTCAGCTTGGGTGGGTGCAGGTACTGTAATAGGTGTGGGCGGTTTGCTCTTTAGTGGCAGCCTCTATTTATTAGTATTAACGGGCATGCGTTGGTTAGGGCCAATTACACCTCTTGGTGGCTTACTGATGATAATTGGCTGGTGTTGGTTTGCTTGGGCTGCGTTTCATTCTTCCCTTTAATAAAGCGCCACGGCAAATTCTGCAAGCAGCATAATTGGCCGTGGCGATCATAAAAAATACACTTTCCCCTGATATTACCCTCTCAATTCGTTATCCTTACCCACTTCGCTGATCTATTGAGCGATTTTTTCACGTATTTCTGCTTTTTTGCGCCTATGGCGCCAATGGGAGGTACTGTGCATTTTTTAGGTAACACCGCCTTGCATTGGGGTAGGCGGTACATAAGGAGATTTTATAATGCGAAAGCCACTAGGAGTAATGGCTGCTTCACTTCTACTGTCTGCGACAGCAATGCCAACCTATGCTGCCGATAGTAATAAAGATTTGCGCGCAGAGCTCGAGCGCATGCAACAGGAAATTGATGCGCTACGAACAGAAATGGCCGCAGATAAGAACGCAATTGCCGCGCCAAACGATAGTGAAGACGGCATTCAAGTAGGTGGGGTGGTGCGTTTTAACTACACTTACACTGATTACAGAAATAATGCAGCCAGTAAAGCGAATAGACGCCGTGGTGGTGAAGGAAAGTTCGATCTCTTAGGTGTAACGTTTAATGGCAAGGTGAGTGACGTATACCTTTCTGCCGAGTACCGCCATTTTGAGTACATGGACGTGGTACGTAAAGCCTGGGTGGGGTATGACTTTACCGATACGTTGCATGGGCAGCTCGGTATTCACCAGGTGCCGTTTGGTATTTTGCCCTATGCCTCGCATAGCTACTATTTCAACTCCAACTACTACATGGGGCTAGAAGACGATTACGATTTCGGCCTTAAGCTTATTCATGATGATGGCCCATTAAACCTGCAAGCGGCTTTCTACCTAAATGACGAAATGAATGGCTCCACCAGCAACAAGCGCTATTCTTACGATGCGTTAGGGGCGATTAAAAAAGGTACAGACTTTGGTGAAGCTAAAGACACAGGAAATCTTTTTGATGAAGATGGAGTGATCACCACCCTAGACAGCAAAGTATCTAACCTACGTGCAGCGTGGACCTTTGGCCACGGCACCGCTTTCTCCACCGAGGTGGGGGTGTCTGGGCAGTACGGCAGGTTGATGGATGATGATGGCTACAACATGGGCGATCAATACGCTTATGCTGCGCACTTAGTGGGTAATTACGACCGCTGGAACGTGCAGCTGCAAGTCACGCATTACGATAACAAAATCGGTGATGAGTACGATCGCATGATAGTGGGTGCTTACGCTGGTTATGACACTATTGCCCGCCGTGCCACGAGCTACACGGGTAACGTGGCGTACAGCTTGCCAGTGCAAATTGGGCCTATCTCTACCCTCACGTTTTATAACGACTACTTTTACATCACCGATAAGCCAGGTGATCTAAAAGATACGTGGATGAACGTTACCGGTATGTCGGTGGCAGCAGGTGCTATCTTTGCTTACCTCGATATTGTGAATGCCAAAAACCAACCGTTTATTGGTGGATCTATGGGTGAAGCCGATGGCGAGAAACATAATCTGCATTACAACTTCAACGTAGGTTATTACTTCTAATTACCTATGGCGTGAAAAACCGCTGGTGGCTTAACAGCACCAGCGGTTTTTTTATGCTAAAGATCTAAGTGTTCAGCACTGATGTCGGCCACTTTAGTAACGCCAGCTAACACCATGGCGAGGCGAAACTCCTCTTGCCACGTAGCGAGTAAACGGGCTAAGCCTGCTTCACCTTGTGCTGCGATGGCCCAGATCCAAGGGCGGCCCATCATGACGCCGTCGGCCCCTAAGGCGATGGCACGGAACACATCAATGCCATTACGGATGCCGCCATCCACAAGCAGCGTGGTACGGCCAGCTACCGCCGCTGCAATCTCTGGCAGTTTGTGAGCACTTGCTTTAACACCATCTAGCTGGCGCCCACCGTGGTTAGACACCACAATGCCGTCCGCGCCCACGGCCACAGCTTGCTCTGCATCTGCCACATCGAGAATGCCTTTTAGCAATAGTTTTCCCTGCCATTTCGTCCGCAACCAAGCAATGTCGTCCCACGTAACGGTGGTGTCGAACTGGCTGTCTATCCATGCTTTAAAGGCGTCGAGATCGCTGCCGTGCGGCAGTGTGTCGCTAAGGTTGCCAAAGGTGAGTGGGCTGCCTTTGATGGCGACGTTCCAAACCCAAGGTAAGCGTGGTAGCAACTGTAGTGCTTTAACAAAGGCTCCTTGTGCGCCCGTTGCATTGAGGCCGTTACGCGTATCACGGTGGCGCATGCCAGGTTGTGGTAAGTCCACAGTAAATACCAGTGTGCGGCAGCCGTTTGCCCAAGCTTCATCAAGCAAGGCGGCCACTCGTCCGCGATCACGAATCATGTATAGCTGAAACCAAAAAGGCGCGGTGGCTGCTGCGCTCACTTCGCTCAGCGAGCAGATGCCCACAGTGGAGAGGGTAAAAGGAATTTGCGCTTGGTTAGCGGCGCGCACGGCTTGCACTTCGCCGCGCCGTGCCATCATACCGGCTAAGCCAATGGGGGCGAGCGCCACAGGAAGGCTGCACGGTTCGCCTAACAACTGGGTGTGCGTGCTCACGTCGTCTACATTGATGAGAACCCGTTGGCGTAGAGTAGTTGTGCGCCAGGCTTGAGTGTTAGCGTTTAACGTTTCTTCCGCATTGGCGCCGCCTTCAATGTAATCAAACAAAAAACGTGGCAGTTTGCCACGGGCGAGGGCACGAAAATCTTCAGCGCTGGAGGGGAGTGTGTAAGCCATGGTGTTATTATCCTTGTTCGTTAGCCCCTGTTTATGTGCGTTAAGCTATCATGTTTTTGCGCCCAGTGGGATTGTGGCGCGAGCTGGCATACAATGCCGCCATTGTTTGTTACGGAGCACTTTTTAATGCTTGAGTTTTTGCAGCAAGAACCAGACCCAGAAACGGGGAAATTTATGCGCCGTGTGCGCAGCTTTGTTTTGCGTGAAGGGCGTTTAACGCCAGGGCAAGAGAAAGCAATCGAGCGTAGCTGGCCGGTGTATGGGCTAACGCGCAATATGGGCCAACTGGATTTTGCTGAAGTATTTGGCCGCCAGGCACCAGTGGTGTTGGAAATTGGTTACGGCATGGGGCACGCGTTGGCGCAAATGGCGGCAGAAAACCCAGAGATGGATTTTATTGGTGTAGAAGTGCACCGCCCCGGTGTGGGAACCTTGCTCATGGAAATTGAGCGTTTAGGGCTGACTAATGTGCGCACCTATTGTGATGATGCCATAGATATTTTAGAGCTTTGCATTCCGCCTGCATCTTTACATCGTTTGCAGCTGTATTTCCCAGACCCATGGCACAAGAAAAAGCACCATAAGCGCCGCATTGTGCAGCCTAAATTTGTGGACTTAGTGCATAGCCGTGTTGCAGAAGGTGGTATTTTGCATATGGCTACGGATTGGGAAGACTATGCTGAGCACATGCTTGAGGTAATGGAATCTGTGCAAGGGTGGCAAAACACTTCTAACGAGCGGCCCTTTGTGCAGCGCCCGAGCTGGCGCCCAGAAACGAAGTTTGAGCGCCGTGGTAAACGTTTGGGCCATGGGGTGTGGGATATGCTGTATGAAAGGTTGCCCGCGCAAGAATAACTCGTGCGGGCAAGCCTATTAGCTAACTAGGCGTGCTAGCCCATAAAGCACTAATAAAATAACCGCCCACTTACCAATTTGGTAAGCGGTGCGGTTTTTACGTTTCAGGCCTTTCAAAAAAGTTTGGTAGGCTAACACACCTTGGCCAAGTTTATTGCCTAAGCCGGTTTGGTTTTCGTCCACATTATCAATCACAAACAGGCTATTAAAAAAGCGGCCAAAGTGGTGGTATAGCTTTTGCAGCCACGCCCATTTTAAGGGCCTGTCGATGTCTGTCATTAAAATAAGGCGCGGCGTATCGGTGTCGTTATAGGCGTTGTGCAAATAGGTTTCGTCGAAAAGCACGCTTTCGCCATCCTTCCATTTATAATCTTCTTGGTCGATTTGAATGCCGCACTCATCAGAGTTGGGTGTGCTTAAACCAAGCGAATAACGCAGGGTGAAAGCAAAAGGATCGTGGTGGTCATTAAGTTTTTTGCCCGGCATAAGCACCGCAAAAAGCGCCAAGTTCATGTTTGGTACTTGTTCAATCAGTGCGAGGGTTTTGGGCGCAAGTTCGCGCGCTGAAGGGATGTCGCTATCATAAACCTTCAAATAAAAACTTACCCAGCGTCCGTTTTTATAAAAACTGCTCGCAGGTAAATCGTCTTTGGCCTTAATGTGCCCCATTTGATACAGCGCTAACGCTTCATCACGTATGGTTTCCCAGTTATCACTGAGCACACTTAGTTCAGGGAAAAAGCGCTGCGGAACAATGGGCTGTAGCGGTACTTTAGAGAGCGCATAGGCGGGTACGTTAAAAGGCACCGTGAATGTGGAGAAGTCGCTGAGCTGCCGAGTTAAGGGAAAAGTGCGGCTACAACGAATGTGGATTAATAAAATAGATAGTAAATAGAGGCAAATAGCCGCTGTAATAATGCTCATGGTGCTTTTTGGGGCCTTTTATAAAGAGAAAATGATAACTATACGGCAGTATAGGGCGATAAGGCCGCCGTATACAAAAAAATGTTATGCCTAACAGTAATGCCTGCTAATTAAGGGTTTTAGCCCTAGGAAACTATTAACGTGTTGCAAAAAACGTGGAAAGTTCGGCAAAGCGGGCATCTTCGGTACGTTTTGCACACCTGTAAAGCTAAATTCAGCGCCCTGAATAAAAAGAGAAAATAAAACCGCCAATTGGCGGTTTTATTTGTTTGGCTTACTTACAAAGCAACTTTAAGGGTTGTTACAAACCCAAGTTGTCGAGCACGCGTAAGCTAATTTCAGAGCGATTCATGGTGTAGAAGTGAAGGCCAGGGGCTCCCATGGCGAGTAAACGCTCACACAAGCGTGTTACGGTATCAATGCCGTATTCAATCACTGCTTCATCATCGTCTTTAATATCGTTTAGCCGTGCTTCTAGCCAACGTGGCACTTCTGCGCCACATCCTTTCGAGAAACGCAGTAAGTTGGCGAGGTTCATAATGGGCATGATGCCAGGGTAAATGGGCGCATCACAGCCTATTTTAGCCAGTTCATCGATATAGAAGGCATAGGCATCGGGGTTGTAAAAATATTGAGTGATGCCGTTGTTGGCCCCTGCATCAATTTTGCGTTTGAAGTGGGCAATGTCATCAGCAAAGCTGCGTGCCTGTGGGTGCATTTCTGGGTAAGCGGCCACCTCTAAGGTGAAGTGATCGCCGGTTTCTTCGCGAATAAACGCCACCAGGTCGTCAGCGTAAGCTAAATCGCTTTGGCCGAGGCCCATCCCAGAAGGTAAATCACCGCGTAGGGCTACAATACGAGTGAGGCCTTCGTCTTTATATTGCTGCAAAATTTCAGCAATTTCTGCTTTTTCTTGGCCAATGGAGCTTAAGTGCGGGGCTGCATCAGAGTGCACTTTTTGCATAGCCAAAATGGTTTCTAGCGTGTTATCTCGTGTGGAACCCCCTGCGCCGTAGGTGCAAGAGAAAAACTCTGGATTTTTCGCCAGTAATGCTGTTTGCGCCGCAATTAAATTTTTTCTGCCTTGTTCGGTTTTAGCAGGGAAAAACTCAAAACTAATGCGGTAAGAATGAGACATGTAATTATCCTTAAAACAGGCGCTCAAAAGGTTTTCCTTTTATGAGCGGCCTCTGCTAGCTGCGTAGAAACAGCTAGCAGAGAGGGCTTATTAGTATTTGTATTGTTCGCTCTTGTAAGGGCCGTCCACGGATACACCGATGTATTCAGCTTGCGCTTCGGTGAGTTGTGTAATGACGCCAGAGAAGCCTTCCACCATGTAGCGTGCCACTTCTTCATCAAGGTGTTTGGGCAATAGCTCAACAGTTAAGCGCTCTTTCTTTTCAGCATCGCTTAAGTTGGCAAAACCTTGCTTGAATAAGTGAATTTGCGCTAGCACCTGGTTCGCAAAAGAGCCATCCATGATGCGGCTTGGGTGGCCGGTAGCGTTACCAAGGTTAACCAAGCGGCCTTCAGAGAGCAGCAATAGATAATCGTTGTCGTCGCGGTTGCGCCATACTTGGTGCACTTGCGGCTTCACTTCTTCCCACTCCCACTGCTCGCGCATGAAGGCGGTATCTATTTCGTTATCAAAGTGGCCAATGTTGCACACCACTGCACCTTTCTTCAGCGCTTGTAGCATGTTTTTATCGCACACGTTGAAGTTACCGGTGGTGGTTACAATCAGGTCGGTGGTGCCAAGTAGTTCTTTGTTGATGCTGTCTAGCGTGCCATCGTTAATACCGTTGATGTACGGGCTCACCACTTCGTAACCGTCCATGCAAGCCTGCATGGCACAGATAGGGTCAATTTCAGTCACGCGCACAATCATGCCTTCTTGGCGTAGCGATTGCGCGGAGCCTTTACCCACATCACCATAACCGATCACTAGCGCGCGTTTACCTGAAAGTAGGTGGTCTGTAGCACGTTTTACAGCGTCGTTGAGGGAGTGGCGGCAGCCGTAACGGTTGTCGTTTTTAGATTTGGTGACAGCGTCGTTTACATTAATGGCGGGCACTTTGAGGGTGCCTTTCTTGAGCATTTCAACCAAGCGCAAAACACCGGTGGTGGTTTCTTCAGAAATACCGTGCACGTTAGCGAGCATCTCGGGGTAGGTTTCATGCACATAGGCCGTTAAATCGCCACCGTCATCGAGGATCATGTTGGCATCCCACACATCGCCCTCTGGGCTGCGGCAGGTTTGCTCAATACACCACATGTATTCTTCTTCCGTTTCGCCTTTCCACGCAAAAACTGGGGTGCCTGCAGCAGCAATGGCTGCAGCGGCGTGGTCCTGGGTGGAGAAAACGTTACAGCTAGACCAACGCACTTCGGCACCGAGATCTTCTAATGTTTCAATCAATACCGCGGTTTGGATGGTCATGTGAATGCAACCAATAATGCGCGCGCCCTTAAGGGGTTGTTCGGCACGATATTTGTTGCGAATAGCCATAAGCGCCGGCATTTCTGTTTCGGCAATGGCGATTTCACGGCGGCCCCAATCAGCTAAGGAAAGGTCCGCTACTTTAAAATCTTGTTTGGCTGTGGCAGCCGCTTGTAGTTCTGTACTCATGCTGTTACTCCATTAGTTGAAACGATGGGTGCCGTTAGTACCGAGCCTAGCGGGAGTAACCGCTGCAGCACCCCTCGGAATTTTTGCTCTATTGGGCGAAAACTATAAACCTGCGTCTGCTTTTAGGGCATCGGCTAAGTCGGTTCGTTCCCATGTAAAGTTAGGGTTGTTACGGCCGAAGTGGCCGTACGTGGCAGTGTCGCGATAAATCGGGCGGCGCAAATCTAAGGTTTCGATAATGCCGCTAGGGCGAAGGTCGAAGTGTTTGCTGACTAATTGCTCGATAATGCTGTCGCTAACACGGCCTGTGCCAAATGTGTTCACAGAGATAGAGGTGGGTTCAGCAACACCAATGGCGTAGCTCACCTGAATTTCGCAGCGCTCTGCCAAACCAGCCGCTACAATGTTTTTAGCCACATAGCGGCCGGCGTAGGCGGCTGAGCGGTCTACTTTGGAAGGGTCTTTACCTGAGAAAGCACCGCCGCCATGACGGGCCATGCCGCCATAGGTATCCACAATAATTTTACGGCCCGTTAAACCGCAATCGCCCACAGGCCCGCCCACTACAAAGCGCCCAGTAGGGTTGATGTGGTACAAGGTGTTTTCATTCAACCACTCAGCCGGCAATACAGGGCGAATGATTTCTTCCATAACGGCTTCGCATAAATCTTTATGGCTGATGTCTTCATCGTGTTGCGTAGAAAGCACCACCGCATCCACGGCAACGGGTTTGCCGTTTTCGTAACGTAGGGATAGCTGGCTTTTGGCATCCGGGCGCAACCACTTTAATACGCCGCTCTTGCGCAATTCGGCTTGGCGCTCCATTAAACGGTGGGCGTAATGAATAGGGGCAGGCATAAGGCTAGGGGTTTCGTTGCTAGCATAACCAAACATTAAGCCTTGGTCGCCAGCGCCAATTTGCTTGTCTTCGTCTTCATCTACACCTTGAGCGATGTCTGCACTTTGTTTGCCAATGGCATTTAGCACACCACAGCTGGCGCCATCAAAGCCTAGCTCGGAACTGTTGTAGCCGATGTCTAAAATAACGTCGCGCACAACATTTTCTAAGTCCACATAGGTTTCGGTGGTTACTTCACCGGCAATGATAGCAACGCCGGTTTTCACCAAGGTTTCCACCGCCACGCGGGCGTCTGGGTCGTCGGCAATGATGGCGTCTAAAATGGCGTCGGATATTTGGTCTGCCATTTTGTCTGGGTGGCCCTCAGAAACAGATTCTGAGGTGAAAACACTGTATTCGCTCATGGAAAAATTGTCTCCGTTCTTAAACGATGCCAAGGCACCGTTGTGTGGTAGCGGCTGCGATTAAGCCACAAAACTTCGTACTTGAATTTGAAAACCATTGCGCAGGGCGAGGAATTGAACCTCTTGTGGCACGAGGCCCGCTTCGGCGG
>DATGUF010000033.1:0-6304 GCA_035301485.1 Alcanivoracaceae bacterium | reverse complement strand
CCATACCCTGCTGGGGGTAACCGTAACACGCTGAATGTGGCGGGTAACGATTTAGGCAACGATTATGATGTGTGGAATATTCCTGCCATGCGTATGGTGATCGATTTCAGCCAAGATGAGCCGCTACAATTGGTGATTGCTGGAGGGCAGTCGGGTAACCCTGCTTCTGCGCACTATGAAGACGGTATCGATTTATGGTTGTCACGTGAAAACCGTGTGCTGCCTTTTAACGATGCAGAAAAAGTGGCCGAACACTTTAGCCGTTTGAAGGTGATTACACCGCAATAAGTCTTACATCCGGCAGGATAAGCCGATGCTAAGTAGGGAAATGGATTCCTGCGGAGCATCGGCTTTTTTGTTGCTAAAAAAATAGGGCCCTGTCTCAAAATGAGACACTTTTAAGATTTAAGCAAAAATTGACTTGTGCGTAGCCGGCGCGGTAAAGATGCTATTGCCGTTGCCATGGTGCAGACAAGCAAGTTGTTGTGTTATCTAACAATGGGTGCGAAATAATAATGACTACAATAAATACAGCAGCACATTCTATTATGGGGAGTTTTCTGACAGGTTCTCCTTATGGTGCCTATGCGTTTCGACATTTGATTGTTTCAGCACATCATCGCAGCGAAAGCTACGGGTTGCGCCCAGATGAAAAATGTTCCGTGGAATTTGTAGCAACGCCTAAGCAATTACAAGAAGAAAATGAAACGTTATTGCAGGCGGCCAAACCTATTATGGAATACATGGCGGCCCAGCTTAAGTTACAACAAAGCGATGCCTTGCTGATTTTAGCGAATGCTGAGGCCACTATTGTTGCCGTAACAGGGGGAACAAGCTTTACGGCGTCCACAGAGTTACGAGACGTCAAACCGGGGATTAATTGGTCTGAAAATATTAAAGGTACCAATGCTTTAGGCACCGCCTTGGAAGCTAATCGCGTGGTGCTAGTGAATGAAGGAGAACATTTTTTAACGCGGCTGCAGCAGTTTTCATGCGCCTCAGTGGTGCTTAAAAACTCAAACGATGAAGCACTGGGGGTGCTGTGTATTACGAGGCCAGGTGCGCTATCACCTGTTCGAGACGAAATATCTTTATTGAAATTTGCTGCCAGCAGAATTGTTAACCGTCACTTTCTGGCTGAAAACAAACAGCACTATGTGTTTACGTTGCATCGCTCTCCAGATTTTTTAGATACCCCTGATCAAGGGTTGCTTGCACTTAGTAAAGAAGGCGTGGTTAAAGCAATAGATGAGCAAGCGTTAAAGCAAATTGGGCTGCCTAAAGCATTAGTGTTAGGGGTTTCATTAGATGGTTTTTTGCATAAATTAAGCGGTTTTATGAGAAGTGCAGACCAACGCGTGGGTGATATAACGATTCAAGGGCAGCAGCTGTACTACGAAGTGCTGCACTGGCCCGCTCATTTGTCTATTTTGGGCCCTTACACCACAGTCAATAAAACCACTAGTAAACCCGCCGATCTTACTCAGCGTGACGCAGCAAGAGATATGGCAGTGCAACGTTTGAAACAAGGGTTTTCTCAAGAAATACCGGTGTTGCTGTACGGCGAGCCCGGCACAGGCAAAGAAAGGTTGGCCAAAGAGATACACCATTCTATTTTAGGGTATCGGGCGCCTTTTATTACGGTGAATTGTGGCTCTATTACTCAATCGGCCTTGGAAAGAGAATTAATTGGCAGTGGTACGCCTGCGAATAAGGGAGCCATTGGCCAAGCTAGGCATGGCACTTTGTTTCTCAGTTCAGCAGAGCACTTGCCGCATAGTTTACAGAGTAAATTATTGAGTATCTTGAGTGCTAATAGCTATGTAGGTGAGCCGGTTAATGTGCGTTTAATTGTGGCTGCTTCTGAGGAGCCTCAAAGCCTGTATACGCAACAGCAATGGACTCCCGAGTTCTATACTGAAACCACCATGTTTAGCATGGGTTTACCACCGTTAAGAGAGCGCACAGATATTATTGAATTGTGTAATTATTACTTGAAAGAATTTGATCAATCCGAGGTGGAAATATCTGACGAAGTAAAAACACTGTTTAAGGAAGGCTATTGGCCAGGAAATGTGCGCCAATTAAAACAAGTGTTACGAGCGCTTTTTGCTACTAGTGCGCAACGCATTGAAACGTTGCACATCAAACATTTGCCTGAGGAGGTGGTGCAACAATTGCAAACGGGCCCGCAGGAGCAAGCAGCAGGGTTAGATTTGCGCCGTAACGAGATAGCGTTGATGCGCGAAGCGTTGGCAAGGAATGGTGGCAACATGTCTGCGGCGGCCCGTGAGTTAGGCGTGAGCCGTGCGACGCTTTATCGTAGATTAAAACAATAAGAAAATGGAATGATAAAATTATTAGCGCGCTTAGTAGCCACGAACGATAGGGCTGAGTTAGAGAGAGCTTTAACTTGGCTCTATCGCTTTATGGTGCCGTATAAAAAAGTGGTGGTGGGTTTGCTTTGCCTTTCTGTTGCCACCTCTGGGTTAGTGTTATTACAGCCATGGCTAACGAAATTACTGATTGATGATGGTTTAATTGGGCAAAACTTTACCGTGTTGGTGGTAGTGGCTTTAAGCATGGTAGGGGTCACGGTGATCAGCACCTTTGTGGCTGGTATTAATCGTTATCTCTATATTCGTTTGTCTGGGAAAATTCTCTTCGATCTTCGTTATGACCTTTATGAGCATTTACAAACTTTGTCGCCACGGTTTTATCAGCAATGGCGTAGTGGTGAATTGCTAACACGTTTGGATGGTGATATTGCGGAGATACAACGGTTTGCCTTGGACGCTTTGTTTTCTGCTATTACCAGTGTGCTTGGATTGCTAGGCGCGAGCTTGCTCTTGTTTATGTTGTCGTGGAAGTTGTCTTTGCTAGTGCTGGTACTGGTGCCTGTGCAGCTATTATGGCTACGATGGATGCGCCAGAAAGTAGAGAGGCACACTCGAAAGTTACGTGAGCGCGCCACCGATATATCGGCATTTTTGGTGGAAACTCTGCCAGCGATGAAGTTTGTGCAAGCCATGCTCAGTGAGCAGCGTGAAGCAAAACGGCTGCGCCAACGAGGTGGGCGCTACCTTTCGCAATTACTGACGCTGCAAGTGGTGCAGTTTTTCACCCATTCCGTACCGAGTATGCTGACTACAGTGGTGCGTGCCATTGTGTTTATTATTGGAGGTTACTGGGTTATCAACGGGCAGTGGCAGTTGGGTGCCTTGATTGCCTATGGCACTTATTTAGGCATGGTGATAGCACCTGCTCAAAGTTTACTAGGGCTCTATGTGGCGGTGCAACGGATGACGGTGAGTTTGAACCGTGTCATGGAGCTGCGGGATGTGCCGCCGTTGGTGAGCTCTCCCGAACACCCAACGCCTTTGCCACCCAGCAAGGCTGGGTTGTTGCACTTAAAAAATATTAGTTATAGCCATCCTGGGCGTCACAAAGCCTTATTGTCTTCCGGTGATTTGCTGTTACCAGCAGGGAGAAAATATATCTTTCAGGCTCCATCTGGAGCTGGGAAAAGTACTTTTATTGATTTATTGCAACGTTTTTATGATCCAGATGAGGGCAGTGTCGCGCTCAATGGAGTGAACATAAAACAATTAGATCTTGCCACTTTACGTCGCAATGTAGTGGTAGTGAGCCAAGAAGTGGTGTTGTTTCGCGGCTCGCTTGCACAGAACCTCCGCTATGCCAATCCAGATGCCAGTGATGAGCGCTTGGAAGCTGTAGTAAAACAAGTGCATTTAGACACATTAGTGGAGGAATTGCCTGAGGGAATCCATAGTTCGCTAGCCGAGCGTGGGCAGCAGTTATCGGGCGGGCAAAAGCAACGTATTGCGATTGCGAGGGCATTATTGATGGAGCCGCAGGTACTTATTTTTGATGAAGCCACGTCGGCTATTGATGTGGCGACAGAGGCGGCCATTTGGCAAACCGTGGATATTTTATTTAGCCATTGTACACGCCTTTACATCACCCATAGAGCCTTGCCTGACATGGATGTGGATTACCAGTTGGTGCTAGAAGACGGACAGCTCAGCGTGCAAACCGCGGTTTAATAAGAGGTGTGAGTATGAAACCGATTGGCGTGGTTGATAGTGGTGCGCCGCTTCTGCAGGCACCATGGTTAGTAGAACAGCGTCGTTTTGTAATGTGCCATGGAAAGGTGGTGAACGAGGCCGTGGTGGAAGATGTCTTAGGCCACGGTTCGGCGGTATTGCAAACGATTCAATATCATTGCCCTCAAGCTCGGTTTGTTAACGCACAAGTGCTCGATGGCCAAGGGCGCTGCCAAGTAGAGCAACTGGCAGCAGCGCTTGAATGGATGTTGGCATTAGGGGTGGAGCATGTTCATCTGAGCGTGGGCTTACGCCGTAACGACGATGCCTTACGGGCCTTGTGCCAGCGTTTTTTTGATGAAAACAAAATACTGGTGGCCTCTTGTCCTGCCATGGGTGAAGCCGTATTTCCTGCTAATTATCCTGGTGTTTTTAGCGCAACAGGCGATGCGCGTTGCGCCATTGGAGAATGGAGCTGGTTCCAAGGTTACCATCTTGCAGAATACGGTGCCCAGGTGCGTGCGGTAGATGGACGTTTAGGGTCAAGTATGGCGGCGGCTCATTTAAGCGGTGTTATTGCGGCTGCGGTGAAACAGCAAGGTGTAAGAGGGCGTGAAGCGGTTGAGCGCTATTTACAAGCGAATGCTCATCGGCAAGGCGCACAAAAAAGGGAGCCACTAAGGGCTCCCAACTCAACGCAGAGTAAACAGGAAATAAGCTAGAGCTTAATCAGCACAGATTTGTGTTCGGTGTAGCTAATAAGGGCTTCCTCGCCCATTTCGCGGCCAAAACCAGACATTTTATAGCCTCCAAATGGCAGTTCTGGGTCGAGGGCACTATGGCAGTTTACCCATACTGAGCCAGAACGAATACGTGGAATCATACGGTGCACGGTGGCCAAATCATTCGACCAGATGCTCGCGCCTAAGCCATATATATTATCGTTGGCGAGGTGAATAGCCTCTTCGGTGTCTTTGAAAGGAATGGCCACGAGCACGGGCCCAAATATCTCTTCTTGCACCAGTGGGAAGTTTTGCTCTACATCGGCAATAACAGTGGGTGTAACAAAGTGGCCAGGGCCGAAAGAAGAACCACCGCAGAGTACTTCTCCGCCGCGTTCAATGCCTTGATCAATATAGCCCTGCACCATGCGTTGTTGTTTTGCGCTGATCAGGGGGCCCATATCTACAGTGGGGTCAATGGCGTTACCTAGCTTCATACTGTTCGCGGCAGATGCGACACCGGCTACTACTTTGTCGTAAATAGATTCGTGGACATACAGGCGTGACCCAGCACTACATACTTGCCCATGGTTGAAGAAAATGGCTTCTGCTGCCCCTGCAATGGCTTGTGTTACATCAGCATCGGGCAGAACGATGGTGGGGGATTTTCCGCCAAGCTCCAAGGTTAAGCGTGCCATGTTATCCATAGCGGCTTTACCAATAATCTTGCCCACACTAGTGGAACCAGTAAACGTAATTTTATTTACCTGAGGATGCGAGCTAAGGGCTGCGCCGGTGGCAGCAGCGCCACCAGTAATGAGGTTAAACACGCCAGGTGGGAAGCCTGCTTCTTCTATTAACTCAGCAATTTTGAGAGCAGTTAATGGGGTTTCGTCAGCGGGCTTCATCACCATAGTACAACCCGCCGCTAAGGCTGGTGCGAGTTTCCAGCAGGCTAGTAAGAAGGGGAAGTTCCAAGTGACAATGGCGGCTACCACACCTACTGGTTCGCGCCTAGTGAAACCATGGAACTGCGTGTCAGCAGGCATGTAAGGAAGTGATACATCAACACTTTTACCGCTAATTTTGGTGGCCCATCCGGCCATGTAACGTACCACATCAATACCTACTCTGATGTCTACAGCTTGGGCGATGGCGGCACTTTTGCCATTATTTAAGCACTCAAGTTCAGCCAAAATTTGTGCGTCGCGATCCATTAGGTCCGCGAGTTTTAAAAGAAGATTTTGCCGATCGCGCGGGCGTAGGCGCTGCCATTCGGATTGTGGATTGTCGAAGGCTTCGCGGGCGGCAGCGATGGCCTTATTCACATCATTAGGCGAGGCCTCTGCAATGCTAGCTAGCGCTTCTTCGTTAGCTGGGTTGTGGGTGGTAAAGGACTGCTCTGTCTCGGCACTTAGCCACTGATTGTTAATGAAAAGTTTATGTTCACGCTGCGTGAACGCAGTGGTGCTCGCTAAAGGAGAAGGTAGTTTATCCATCGTTATTATCCTTTTT
>DATGUF010000032.1:0-46232 GCA_035301485.1 Alcanivoracaceae bacterium | reverse complement strand
CCAGCAACGCTAGTAGGTAGGCCTGCACGTAATGCCGCTTGGCGAGCCATGTTCATGCCGCTAGCGCCCTGTTGTAGTGCGGCACCAATAACTACGTCGTCCACTTCAGCGGGGTTAATACCAGCACGCTCAACAGCATTAGCAATGGCATGGCCACCCAATGTTTGTGGTTGGGTGTTGTTGAATGCTCCACGATAGGCACGGCCTATAGGGGTACGCGCGGTAGATACAATAACTGCTTCTCTCATAGTGTCCTCTTTTTTAGGTTATATATGATTTGTTATTAAGATTTATAGTACTGCGAGGCTTAACCAATCAGCCACGAGTGCGGGTTTATCGTTGCCTTCTAGATGTACAGTCACTTCATGGCGCATGAGGTAGCTAGTGCTATCCCGCTGTGCTGCTTCCAACAAACGGAAAGTAGCTTTGATGCGACTATTGCTAGGTACTGGATTAATAAAACGTACCTTGTCGAAACCATAGTTAATGCTGATGGTTTGGCCTGTTAGACGCGGCAAGATATTTTCTGCCAAGGCGGGCAGAAGCGATAAAGTGAGAAGACCATGTGCAATGGTGCCTCCAAAAGGGGTGGTGGATGCTTTTTCAGCATCCACATGAATGTACTGATGATCGTCGGTGGCTTGGGCAAAAAGGTTGATGTCGTCTTGGCTAACAGTTCTCCAAGCAGACTCTCCTAACACAGTGCCGACTAATTTTGTCAGTTCTTCAGGGTTGATAGTGGTTGTCATAATGCTTCCTTAATAGCCTTTGGCAGCAGCGAATTGGCGGCTGCAGTAGCTTGTATCGCCAAGTGTTTCAATCGCGGCGCGTGCACGTTTCATATAAAAACCAATGTTGAATTCGTCTGTCATTCCTATGCCGCCATGCATTTGCACTGCTTCTGAAACGGCTAACCTAGCTACTTGATTAGCTTTTGCTTTGCTTGCGAATACAAGCGCTGCAGTATCTTCTTCTTTGTTGTCTATAGCTTGTAGCGCGCGCATGGCTAGTGCTTTCGCCATGGCTGTTTCCGCATATAAGTGAGCAGCACGATGCTGTAAGGCTTGAAAGCTACCAATATGAACGTTGAATTGTTTGCGTTCATTAAGGTATTCAAGAGTTTGCTCGAAAGCACTTTGCGCTACTCCAGCTAACTCTGCCGCTAATACTGCGCGGCCAGATAGAAGGGCTGCCTCATAAGCGGTGTGGCCGTTATCTAGGGCTTGTACAGTGACATTGTTGAAGTTCACGCGTGCGCTATTGCGGCTGTCCACCATAATGGTGCGTTCCACCTCGATACCATGTGTGTTGCGTTCCACTAAAAACAGCTCTAGCCGTTGTTCTCGCTTTGCAGCAACAAGAAACACATCGGCCACATGGCCATCGAGTACCAGGTTTTTCTGGCCGTTTAAAATAAGTTGGCCATCGTTTTCTGTTACAGTGGCTTCGATACTGTCGGGCTGATGTTTGTGTTCTTCGTCAATGGCAAGCGCAAATAAAGTGTCGCCCGCTACTATTTTGCTAAGCCAGTGTGCTTGTTGAGCTTTTGTTCCACCTTGGCTAATGGCTTGGGTGGCCATTACTGTGGTAGATAAAAAAGGGCTTACTGATAAGTGGCGGCCAATTTCAAAGGCGATGAGGCCTGCGCCAAGATGGCCAAAATCTAAGCCACCATGTTCTTCTGGCGCTAATAATCCGCACCAGCCTGCTTCATGCATGGCTTGCCACAGGGGTTTGTCGTAACCGAGCTCATTACGTTCATTGCGTAACGCACGTAAATGTTCGATGGGGCCCTGTTCTGCAAGAAGGCGCTGCGCATAGTCTTGTAGCATTTGTTGTTCTTCGTTAAGTCTCATAATGTTCCCTTATACGCTCGGCAGGTCTAATAAATGCTTGGCGGCGATGCCTAGCATAACTTCGGAAGTGCCGCCTTCGATGGAATTACCTTTAGAGCGTAGCCATTCCCGAGCATACATGCCTTCACGAGTGCGTTCGCTCTCCCACTCTAGGGCGGTGGTGCCTAAGGCGTCCATCATGAGTTCATAGCGTTGTTTGTTGAGTTCTGTGCCCACATATTTAAGCAGCGAAGATTTAGCTCCTATACCTTGGCCATCTTCTGCTTGTTGGCGTAATTCCTGTGTCCAGGCGTTAAAGGCAAGGCTATCGATATCTAACAAGCTAATGTGGCCGCGTAGCATAGGGTCATCGAGCTCGTTGTTAGCATTGCTGCCGAGATATTCTTTCGCTAATTGGCCGAGGGCTTGGCCGCGCAAAATGCCAGGAGGTTCGCCACCAATCTTGTCGCGTTCATGGGTAAGCAAGTACTTTGCAATATCCCAACCACGGTTGAGCTCTCCGATGAGGTTTTCTTTTGGTACCTTGACGTTATCGAAGAAAACTTCGCAAAAAGGTGATTCACCAGAAATAAGCTCGATAGGGCGAGTGGTGATGCCTGGGGTGTTCATGTCGAAAAGAACAAAGGAGATGCCGTTATGTTTGCTCGCAGACTGATCTGTGCGTACTAGGCAAAAAATCCAGTCGGCTTGATCGGCGTAGGAGGTCCAAATTTTTTGGCCATTCACTATAAAATGGTCGCCGCCGTCATCTGCGCGTGTTTGCAAGGAGGCGAGGTCAGACCCTGCATTGGGTTCTGAATAGCCTTGGCAAAAACGAATTTCGCCACGTGCAATGGGGGGAAGATGCTTTCGCTTGAGCTCTTCGCTGCCAAATTTCAATAAAGCAGGGCCAAGCATCCAAAAGCCAAAATTGCTAACAGGGGGGCGGGCATTGATGCGTGCCATTTCTTCTTTCAAGATGTCGGCTTCATCGGCATTTAATCCGGCTCCGCCATATTCTGGGGCCCAGGTGGGTGCTGTCCAGCCTTTCTCCACCATACGCTCTAGCCATACGCGTTGTGCCGTTGAATTAAATTGCCAGAGACGACCTCCCCAGCAGTGCTCTTCCATGCTTTTAATAGGTTGACGCATTTCCGTTGGGCAATTTTTTTCTAGCCAAGCGCGCGTCTCTAATCTAAATTCTTTCAGAGGCGACATACTTACTACCATGTTGTTATTGGAATTAGGTTTCATTTAACACTGACTAGTTGGTCCTGTCTAGTACTTTTCTTGTGCTTAGGGTTTGGCTGTAAAAAATCAAGCGTGTTAGTATTTGCTCGCTTAATCTTGTCAACAAAAAAGAGAATACAATGAATTCTGCTGAACTAGCTCCATCGAAGAGCCCGAAAGAGGCAATTTTAGAATCTGGTGCAAGGTGTTTTATGGAGCGCGGTTTTAGCGCAACCAGTATTGATGATATTGCCGAGAGAATCGGCGCTACTAAGGGCATGGTATACCATTATTTTGGTTCCAAAGCCGAGTTGTTTTTTGAGATACACCAACGCGGTATGGATGCTCTCTTTGTGGTGATAAACCCTTTGTTGAAGCAAGAAATGACAGCGCAAGAGCGTTTCCATCAGATGTGTTTGGCACACGCACGCACACTCATTGCAACTCAGCCTTTTCAGCGAACAATGTCTGAAGGGGTGCAAATGCATTTACACCACCTAAGCAATGAGGCTCAGCGTCGCCAGCTAAGGCTGTTACAAGCGCGGCGAATAGAGTACGAAGAGGTTTTTTTAACGGTGCTTTCGCAGGGAGTAGAGGAAGGTGAGTTGTTTTCAAGCAATCCTAAACTGGCTGTGAAACCGATTTTGGCAGGGCTTAACTCGATCATTTCTTGGTATCAGCCTCGATTAGATGAAACAGACGCTGAGCGTGAAAAGCTGGTGCAAACATTAGTAGATACTGTGTTGCTGGGGGTTATGAAAGCCGCTTAAATGTTAGGGTTGCAATATTTTCTTACTAAATTATGGCGGGTGGCATCGGTTTTGCGCTGTTGTTAAGCGCTTATGTACGGTTGTTTTTCAACGCCCCAGAACAACCGAAGTGTTCTGAGGCGTATTGTAGGTGGTTATTTCTTTGTAACAAAGCGCTTAAATAGTGCTTGGGTTTCTTCGCTAAACATGCGTTCAGCAAATAGTACTGACTCTTTCGCAATTCTTTCTTCAAGTTTTTGGTGCGGGATTTTCATTAGGGCTTTAGTGGCCTTTAACGCTTCAGGGAAGTAGTTTGCCACTTTGTTCGCGAGCTCTAGTGCGGCTTCTTGCAGCTCAGCTGTAGGTGCAACGTAAGCAATTAACCCCATCTCTTTGGCTTCTTGAGCTGTTAATCTATCCCCTGCTATCAACAAACGTGCGGCGTTTTGCTTGCCTACTAATTGAGGTAATAGCAGGCTTGAACCAGCTTCGGGAACAAGGCCGAGTTGAATAAAAGCAGTATGCAACAAGGCGTCTTCAGAGGCGATTACTAAGTCGGTGTGTAGCAGCATCGTGGTACCAATGCCCGTAGCGTTACCTTGTACCGCAGCGATCACAGTTTTGTCTGTGCTAGCTAAGGCTAAAACGAAATCCATTGCGGGGCTAAGCTTGCCATCTTTTCTGCTTTCAGGTGTTGCGTTCAAAAAATCATTGATGTCATTTCCCGCACAAAAAGCATTGCCATCGGCGTTAATGAGCATGGTGCTAAATTGATCTTCACGATCAAAAAAGCGTGTCACGGTATAGAGGTCTTTGTACATATCAACGGTAAGGGCGTTGAGTTTTTCTGGTCTGGCCAGCGTAACAATGAGTAGGGGAGCTTGCTGAGTTACACGGATTAAGCCGCTTTTTAATGAAATATTGGACATGGTTTGCCTTTTATTTGTTGTTTGAGTTGCTATTTTTGTTAAAAATAGAATAGTGTTCCATAATGTGGCTCCCGCTGAGAGTAGCAGTGGTGCGCAAAACTTTAAAGTGTTGGCTGTAAACACTTAGAGGTACAGCTTAGTGATACTGGTTAGTGGCCCAAGTTTGCTATATTTACAAACTTTTTAGGCATTTTAGAAATGGGCAATTACCTTCGGGAGTGTGGCGTGTCAAATAAGGAAGTAGTAAAAGACAGAAATTTCGTTACCGCTTTAGCGCGTGGTTTGCAGATCTTGCGTTGCTTTGGGCCAAAAGACGAGTATTTAGGTAATGCGGAACTAGCAAGCCGTACAGGTATTCCACGACCTACGGTATCTAGAATGACTGCTACGCTAACGCAGTTGGGTTATTTGAATTACTCAGGCCACTTGGAAAAGTATCGTTTAGGTTCAGGTGTGCTTGAGTTGGGTTATCGTTATTTAGCAAGTGAGAGTGTGCGCGCTGTTGCGCGACCTTATATGCAAGAGTTAGCTGATGCTACTGACTGCATGGTGGCAATTGCCACGGTGGAAGGAACGACGGTGACTTATATTCAAGTGTGTCATGGAACTGGGCCATTGGTATTGAGGTTATCGGTGGGGTCGCAAGTGCCTTTGGGAACATCAGCTTTGGGGCGCGCTTATCTTGCAGCGCAGCCAGAAAAAAGCCGTGCAAAGTATTTAGCCGCGATCGAGAAAGAGAACCCGGCAGAGTGGCCAGAGATAGAACGTGGTTTGCAGAAAGCGTTTGAGGATTATGAACAGTATGGTTTTTGCCTTGCTGAAGGGCAGTGGAATGCTGACGTGAGCGGGGTGGGGGTGCCTGTCCACTTGGGTGATGGCCGCATTATAGTGATGAACTGCGGTGGCTCCGCGTTGAGGTTAAACCGTAAGGTGTTAGTGGAAAATCTTGGACCACGGCTGTTAAAGATAGCGCAAAAAGTAGAAAACATAATGCAAGAAAAATTTGAATAAACTAGCTTAGAATTACAAATAGGTAAAATATGAATAATAAAGGTTTAGATCTCGAAGCAGTGTCAGCTCGTTTCGCTAGCGGTTTCCCGGGGGTGGTGGGGCTGCGTTTTATGGAATGGGAAGAAGGGCGCGTGGTAGTAGGTCTGCGCATCGAGACTAAGCACCTAAACCTAGGTGGTACAGTGCATGGTGGCGTTTTGGCAACCCTGATCGATATTGCTGGTGCTTGTGCGGGTACTTATAGCCCAGACCCAAAGGTGGTGCGCAAAGCACTCACGCTAAGTATGACTAGCACTTTTACTGGTCAGTGCACAGGGGGGGTGATTCGTGCGGTTGGGACGCTACGCGGTGCTGGCCGCCGAATTTACTTTAGTACAGTGGAAATTTTAGACGATCAAGACAATTTAATCGCTATGGGTGAAGGTACTTTTCGTTACCGCTCCGAACCGACCGAGTAGTAGTTTTTTTGCCGCACTAGCGTAGAGGGAATGCGACGGCGGCTTTTCTTTTTCACCATTAATAAGAATGTACAGGTTGCTTCTTTAAGTAAGTCGTTTTACTGTTGCTACATACATACTATGTAGTATGGTGCTGGTTTGGCTGGATATTGAGCAGTCAGCCTGTAAAATGAAATGATGTTTCAAAATGGTGTTGACCCTTGCCAGCAAACATGTCAGATTTATTCGCACTTGGCGACTAGCTAGTCAAAAGTAAATTTTGATCGAGCTAAGAATAATAACAATACGGCGGCACTATATGCTGCTAAACACGGGAGAAATTTATGTTTGACCGTCACTTTCAAGTTTGGCCTGAAAATCTTCCTCGTACTTTACAATTGCCGCAAACCTGCCTGTACACCAATTTGGCTGTGACGGCTATGCGTTACCCCGATCACAACGCCATTATCTACTATGACACACCGATAACCTATCGAATGTTGCAAGAGCAGGTGGATGCTCTTGCTGGCTATTTAATGCAACAAGGCGTTCAGAAAGGTGATCGTGTACTGCTGTATATGCAAAATGCGCCCCAGTTTATTATCAGTTTTTATGCAATTTTGCGCGCCAATGCTGTAGTGGTTCCCATTAACCCTATGAATCGAGCTGCTGAGCTTGATCACTATTTGCACGACACAGGTGCGAGCATAGCTATAGCTTCGCAAGAAGTGGCGCCTTATATCTTGGGTAAAATTGGTAGTCATCAACTTGAGCATGTGATCGTAGCCGCTTACAACGACTATATTAAAGTGGCAACGGATTTGATGTTGCCTGAAGAAGTGGCGGAGCGAGCACAGCCAATTACAGAGGCCGGTGCTATTAGTTGGCAGGATGCTCTTGCGCAACAGCTTACGCCTGGGCCATTAGTGGTGGGCCCCGATGATTTGGCAGTGTTTCCTTATAGCTCGGGCACTACTGGAGCACCTAAAGGCTGTATGCACACTCACCGTTCAGTAATGGCAACTTGTGTTCAGGGCAGCCTGTGGACAGAAAACACATCTGAGTCAGTTATTCTTGCTACGTTACCGTATTTCCATGTAACGGGTATGCAAGGCTCTATGAATTCACCTATTTATAGTGGCAGTACCATCGTATTAATGACGCGTTGGAATCGTGAGGTAGCTGCTCAGCTTATTGAGCGCTATCGCGTAGGGCGCTGGGTGAACATCGTTACCATGGCCATTGATTTACTCTCTGATCCTAGCGTGAAAAGTTATGATTTGAGCTCACTAGAGAATGTGGGTGGCGGTGGTGCTGCTATGCCAGAGGCTATTTCTAATAAATTAATGGAGTTAACGGGCTTGAGGTATATGGAAGGATATGGCCTTTCAGAAACCATGGCTGGTACTCATATTAATCCTACTTCAAAGCCTAAAGCTCAATGCTTGGGAATTCCTGTATTCGATGTAGATGCGCAAATTTACGATAGTGATACAGGCAAATTGCTTGATGTGGGTGAGGTAGGGGAGATTATTCTCTCTGCCCCGCAAGTTTTCCAAGGCTACTGGAATTTACCGCAAGAAACAGAAGAAGCTTTTATTAACGTTAATGGTAAGCAATTTTTCCGTACCGGCGATATGGGCTACTACGATGAAGAGGGTTACTTTTTTATCGTTGATAGGCTCAAGCGCATGATCAATGCGTCGGGCTATAAAGTATGGCCTGCCGAAGTAGAGGGGATGTTGTATCACCATCCAGCTGTGCAGCAGGCATGTGTTATTTCAACGCCAGACGAGCGTCGTGGTGAAACAGTTAAAGCATGTGTGGTATTGAGGGAGTCAGTGAAGGACGTTTCAGAAAATGACATTATTGAGTGGGCCCGCGGCCAAATGGCAGCTTATAAGGTACCAAGAGTTGTAGAGTTTCGTTCTAGCTTGCCTTTGTCGCCAACAGGAAAGGTGTTGTGGCGTGCAATGCAAGAAGAAGAATGGGGTAAAATGGAATAGTGTTTTAATAATGGTTTTTTGAGTGAGAACTTGTTAGTGTTTTCTCTCGGCAACCGTTATGACGCTACAAAGTATAATAATTCAAAGAGCCTCATCACTTGAGTTTGATGAGGCGAAAAGGAGTACTAGCTTTGGAAGTTTTTCTTCAGCAAATACTAAATGGGCTTACGTTAGGCAGTATTTATGGCCTAGTTGCGTTAGGGCTAACTCTCGTTTATGGCATTTTACATGTGCCTAACTTTGCCCATGGTGCCTTATACATGGTGGGGGCTTATGCCGCTTATGTGGTAATGGTAGATATGGGCGGTAACTACTGGGTGGCTATGGCAGTAGCAGCTGTGGTGGTGGCCTTATTGGCAGTGCTTTGTGAACGGTTAGTGTTTAACCCCTTACGTAATGCCGTACCAATCTACGACATGATTGCTGCTATCGGAATCATGATGTTTCTTGAAGCTATGGTGCAGATGCATTGGGGCGCGGAGTTCCGTCGTTTGCCCACTCCTTATACAGAGATACTTAGTTTTGGTGGGTTGGTTATTCCAGCGCAGCGCTTGCTAATTATAGGTGGCGCATTCTCCCTGATGTTAGGGCTGCATTTGTTCTTAAAGAAAACAATGACGGGCTCCACCATTGTAGCCATGGCGCAAAACCGTGAAGGCGCTTCATTGGTTGGTATTAATGCTACGCGAGTAGCAATGATGACATTTGCGATATCAGGTGTGTTGGCAGCGGTCGGCGCAACATTATATGCACCTATTAATCTGGTGTATCCAGCCATGGGGCATCTGCTCATTATGAAAGCCTTTGTGATTATTATCCTAGGAGGTATGGGCAGTATTCCTGGTGCCATTCTTGGTGGGCTAATTATCGGCTTGGGTGAATCTTTAGGTGGTTATTACATCTCCACGGATTATAAAGACCTCATTGCGTTCGGTATTTTAGTGATCATTCTTTCCGTTCGTCCTACTGGCTTGTTCACTAAAGGAGTACGTTAATGCGCCGTTTAGCTGATTTTCTTGTATCTCCTCTTATGAAATGGTTGCTGATTGTTTTAGCCATTCTCTTTCCTTTGTTCATTAATGATGATTACAAAGTGTATGTAATGTCCATGTCTTTCGTGATGGCGATTGCTGTGTACGGCATGAATATTCTTACGGGTTATTGTGGGCAATTAAACCTAGCACATGGTGCGTTTTTCGCGATAGGGGCTTATGTGGTAGCCATTCTGGGTGCGGATCACGGTTGGTCATTCTGGTCTGGTTTCATCATGGCTGGTTTGTTCGTTGCCGTACTAGGTTTTTTAGCAGGTATTGTTTCATTGCGATTGAGCGAACATTACTTTGCTATTTTCACCATGTGTGTGGGTTTCATTATTTATATCGTCATAGATAAATGGGATACGCTCACTAATGGCCCTGTGGGTATTATGGGTATTCCTACACCCGAAGGTTTTGGGTTGGTAGATTTTAGTGCCACCATTCCTTTCTATTATCTAGCGTTATTCCTGATGGTAATTGCTATTTGGATAGCTAGCCGCATTGGTCATTCAATTTTAGGACGCACTTTTTTCGCTATTCGAAATAGTGAAGAGTTAGCACAGTCGTTAGGTATTAACCTAATGAGAAATAAACTGTTGGCCTTTGTTATTTCAACCGTTTATGCCGGCCTAGCTGGTGCCCTGTATGCAGGTATGGTGGGCTTCATTGGGCCAGATGAGGCAGACGTTACAAATACTTTTGAAATGCTGACTTTCCTCCTTATCGGTGGTATTGGCACTGTTATGGGGCCATTAGCGGGCACTATTTTAGTTACTTGGCTTACTCAAATTCTCCAGTTCTTGGAAGATTTCCGCATGATCGTGTTTGGGCCATTATTAATTATTTTAGTAATAGGCATGCCGAAGGGGCTTATTGGTAACTTCCTTTTTTGGCGCGATCGTAAAGTGGCGGAGGAGCAAACTGCGCGCTTAGCAGCTGAGCAGAAACAGGTAGAGAAACAGGTAGAGGAGAAAAACCGTGCTTGAAGTAAGAAATTTAACAAAGCAGTTTGGCGGTTTGGCTGCAGTGAACGATGTATCTGTGAAACTTCCTGCGAGCCAGATTAACGCGATTATTGGACCTAACGGAGCCGGTAAAAGTACCTTTTTTAACTTAGTAGCTGGGACTATGACACCTACGTCTGGGCAAATTTATTTCAATGGCCAAGATGTGACGCGTTTGCCAAGTGACAAAATGGCCAAACTAGGTATAGGAAGGACCTTTCAAAGCACAACGCTGTTTGATCAGTTTACTGTACTCGACAATTTAATTGTGGGCCATCGCCTTCGCACTAAGTCTCGCTTCATTGACGTGCTTGTTAATTCTAAGCGCCTGCGTCGTGAGGAACAGCTATGCCGCGACAAAGCTGCAGAAATGCTTGATTTTGTTGGCCTAAGCCATATTGGGCACCGTATGGCTGCAGATATTAGCCAAGAAGAAAAGAAGCGTGTTGCTTTTGCGTTGGCACTTACTACAGAGCCTAAGCTGGTATTGCTCGATGAGCCAGCGGGAGGGGTTAATCCTGATGAAACTGAGAGTTTCGCTGAGATTATCCGCAAGATGGTAGATCACGGTATTTCCGTATGTCTTATCGAACATAAAATGGACATGATCATGAGTTTGGCAGACAAAATTATGGTGCTTGATCATGGTGGAAAAATTGCAGAAGGCACTCCAGATGAAATTCGAAATAACAAACAGGTAATTGAAGCTTACCTAGGGAGTGATACAAATGCTTAAGTTAGAAGGTGTTAGCGCTAGCTACGGTAGTTTTAAAGCTTTAAATAGCATCTCCCTAAATGTGGAGCCTGGTGAGTTAGTGGTCATGCTTGGTGCTAATGGAGCAGGCAAAACCACCTTGTTTAATACCATTAGTGGATTAATCAAACCCACGGCCGGAAGCGTGCATTTTTTGGGCAGTAATGTAACAGGCAAAAACCCTTCCTCTTTAGTATCAGCAGGCATGGTGCAATGCCCAGAAGGGCGCAAGCTATTTCCTGAAATGTCAGTGCTGAAGAACTTAACTCTTGGTGCCTATGTGCATCGTAGGGATAAAGAGGGCATTCAAAGAACCCTTGAGCATGTACTCGAAATGTTCCCCATTCTTGAAGAAAAAAAACACGATGCAGCAGGCTCGTTAAGTGGTGGCCAGCAACAAATGGTAGCGATAGGCCGCGCTCTGATGAGTAGACCAAAATTGTTGATGTTAGACGAGCCATCTCTAGGGTTGGCGCCACTAGTAGTAGGGCAAATGTTTGAAACCATTAAGACTATCAACGCTGAAGGTACCGCGGTGTTATTGGCTGAGCAAAATGCCTTTGCGGCATTGAAAGTAGCAGATCGTGCCTACGTGATGGAAGGTGGGCGAATTACGTTGGAGGGCGACAGTGAAAGTATGCTTAACAACGATGAAGTGCGCAGAGCTTATATCGGCGCTTAAGAAATAAGTGACGCAATAAATAATGCGTGGAGTAAATGATGTCCCTAAGAAACAAAGTTAGAAATGTAGTGCTAGCTGGTGCTGTTTCCAGTTTACTGTTATCGCCAATGGCTTTAGCGGCCACCATTAAAATTGGTTACACCGGGCCTCTAAGTGGCGGTGCAGCTTTGTATGGCCAAGATGCGTTAGATGGGCTGCAAATGGCCGCTAATGAAATTAATGCTAGCGGTGGTTTAACGGTAGCAGGCAAAAAATACGACGTAGAAATTGTCTCCCTCGACGACAAATATGCGCCTAGCCAAACCGCTATGAATGCCAAACGATTAGTGCAACGTGACAAAGTAAAGTTTATTTATACACCTCACTCGGGCGGTGCTTTTGCGTTACAAGGCTTTAATGAGAGAAGTAATTTTCTTTTGATGGCTTATAGCTCTGTGCCCAAAATAACCGAGCAAGGTAATGCATTAACGGTTCGAATTCCGCCTACCTATACCGGCTACGTAGAACCATTTGTAGGCTTAGGCATGGAGCACCATGGCAAGCATCTTGCTGTTGCTAGTGGAACTCATGACTACGCCAGAATGTGGTCGCAAGCGATAATACCTGCTTGGGAAAAAGCAGGGGGTGAGGTGGTAGCCAACAACCCTATGGATTACAACAAGTCCGCAGATTTCTACACAGGTGTGAGTAGGTCCTTAGCTGCTAATCCAGACGTGATGTTCGTAGGAGGCGCTTCTGAGCCTACAGGTTTGGTGGTTAGGCAAGCTCGTGAATTAGGTTTCAAGGGTGGCTTCATTTTAATGGGCCAAGCAAAGCTCATTGAAGTGGCTGAAGTAGCTGGCGGTTTGGATCAGCTAGAAGGAGCGATTGGTGTGCCACCTTTAACAGCCCATAAAGATGTTGGTGCTAAAACCTTTGTGGAAAAAAGAAACAAAATTAAGGAGAACTCGCTGTCGTGGGAAGTGGCGATGCATTACACCAGCCTCTACATGCTGACAGAAGCTATGAAGGTAGCTGAAAGCGTAGATGATGCAAGAAAAGTGCGCGCTGCGTTTGGGCAAGCGTTAACACAATTGCCTGATGAATATAACACCTTCAACGTGAAAGAAATCACTGAAGAGGGTGGCCTAGTTCATGATTCACCAATCGCTATGGTGCGTGGCGGTGAGCTAGAAATGTTAACCATTTCTGAATACGAAAATTACAGTACAGAAAAATAATAACCTGTGCCGTGTTTGAGGTAGTTCTCAGTAGCGGCACTTCAAGACTAAAAGCGTAAACACGCTATGTATGAGGAGCAACACATGAACGAAGTGGTGAGTTACGAAGTTGATAATGATGTAGCCATTGTTCGCATCAACTACCCTCCGGTGAATGCCTTAGGCCAAGCAGTAAGAGAAGGCTTAGCCAAAGGTGTAGATAAGGCTATGCAAGATGATGCTGTGAAAGCAGTGCTTTTGATTGCGGAAGGTAGAACTTTCCCTGCTGGTGCTGACATTCGCGAATTTGGTAAGCCACCTATGGAGCCTGGTTTGCCAGATGTGGTGGACGGCTTTGATAAAGGCACTAAACCTATCGTTGCTGCTATTCATGGTACAGCTTTAGGCGGTGGTTTAGAGGTTGCATTAGGGTGTGATTACCGTGTGGCAGTAGCCAGTGCTCGTGTTGGTTTGCCTGAAGTTAAGTTAGGGCTATTACCAGGTGCTGGCGGTACGCAACGCCTACCACGTGTAGTAGGTGCAGAAAAAGCGTTAGATATGATTGTTTCTGGTAATCCTATTAGTGCTTCTGCCGCCCATAAAATTGGCTTGGTTGATGAAATTATTGATGGCGACTTGCTCACAGGCGCACTAGCTTATGCACGCAAGCTCATTACCGATAATGCACCACTACGTAAAATCAGCCAGCAAGATGTTCCAGCTGTGGATGCTGCCTTGTTTGATAATTATGCAAAATCCATTGCTCGTCGCCAACGTGGCTTTAAGGCTCCATTTGCGTGTATCGAAGCTGTTAAAGCAGCTACAGAATTGCCCTATGAAGAAGGCGCGAAAAAAGAGCGTGAGTTATTCATGGAGCTGTTAACTTCTCCAGAATCAGCGGCTCAACGCCACGTATTCTTTGCAGAAAGAGAAGTGGCTAAAGTACCTGGTCTAGATCCCAAAACGCCGCAGCGTCCTATAGAAAAAGTAGCCATTATTGGTGCGGGCACCATGGGCGGTGGTATCGCCATGAACTTCGCCAATGCAGGTATTCCAGTCAAGATACTCGAGCAACAGCAAGAAGCGCTAGACCGCGGTTTAAGTGTTGTACGTGCTAACTATGAAGGCTCTGCTAAGCGTGGTCGCATCACCGCTGAACAAGTGGAAGAGCGTATGGCGCTGATTGAACCTACCTTAAACTACGACGATTTAGCTGATGTTGATTTAGTTATCGAAGCTGTTTTCGAAAATATGGATGTTAAGAAGCAAGTCTTCACTAAGCTAGACGAAGTGTGTAAGCCAGGTGCCATTCTTGCTACTAACACATCAACCTTGGACGTAAACCGTATTGCTAGCTTTACTAAGCGTCCTGAAGATGTGGTGGGAATGCACTTCTTTAGCCCTGCTAACGTGATGAAGTTATTAGAAAACATTCGTGGCGAAAAAACAGCCGATGATGTGTTAGCTACTGTGATGGCACTTAGCCGCCGTATAGGCAAAGTTGGTGTGTTGGTAGGTGTGTGTCATGGCTTTGTTGGTAACCGCATGCTGCACCAACGCCAGGCAGAAGCGAACAAATTAGTGGATCAAGGTGCGACGCCAGAGCAAGTAGATAAAGTGCTATTTGATCTTGGCTTCCCCATGGGGCCTTTCGCCATGTCGGATTTAGCAGGCCTTGATGTAGGCTACCGTATCCGTCAAGAATTACGTGCTGAAAACCCTGACAATCCACCGGCAGCTACCTGGACTGATTTATTAGTAGAAGAAGGGCGTTGTGGGCAAAAAACCCAAGCGGGTGTTTTTGATTACAAAGATGGTAGCCGTGCTCCTATCCCTTCTGAGCAAGTGGCACAACTCATTGCTAACTTCCGTGCAGAACAAGGCATCACACCACGTGACGTTACTGATCAAGAGATTCTTGAAAGAACCATGTATGTGATGGTGAACGAGGGTGCAAAAATCTTAGAAGAAGGCATTGCAGCACGTGCTTTAGATGTGGATGTGATTTGGATCTACGGTTATGGCTTCCCTGTTTATCGCGGTGGCGTGATGTATTGGGCTGATCAAGTGGGCCTCGATAAAATTCTTGCTAAGGTGAAAGAGTTTTATGCAGAAACGGGCGAAGAACAGTGGAAACCTTCTGCATTACTCGAGAAGTTAGTAAGTGAAGGTAAAGGCTTTTACGGTTAATGATAAAAGGCCGCCCAGAGGGCGGCCGTACATGAGGTTAAAGCATGGATATTAAATACACTGATGAGCAACTAGCATTTCGCGACGAAGTGCGTGCTTTTTTAGATGCTGAGCTGCCAAAGGAAATAGCGGAGAAAGTTAAAAAGCATCGCCGCTTAAGCAAAGACGATATTGTTCGTTGGCAAAAAATTCTTGCAAACAAAGGTTGGTTTGCGGTGCACTGGCCGGAGAAACATGGCGGTACTGGTTGGGGCCCAATTGAGAAGCATATTTTCGATGAAGAGTGCCATAAAGCTGGTGCGCCAACGAGTGTACCGTTTGGTGTATCTATGGTGGCACCCGTTATCATTAAGTTTGGTACCGAAGAGCAAAAACAAAAATATTTGCCCCCCATTTTGAATAGCGATGTTTGGTGGTGTCAGGGGTATTCTGAGCCGGGTGCCGGTTCGGATCTTGCCTCGTTAAAAACTCGTGCGGTACGTGATGGTGATCATTACATCGTTAATGGGCAAAAAACCTGGACCACACTTGGGCAGCACGCAGATATGATTTTCTGTTTAGTGCGCACCGATCCAGAAGCTAAAAAGCAAGCCGGTATTACCTTCTTACTCATTGACATGAACACTCCTGGTATTACTGTGCGTCCGCTGATTACGCTAGATGGCGAGCATGAAGTAAACGAAGTGTTCTTTGATGATGTCCGCGTTCCAGTGGAAAACCGTGTAGGTGAGGAAAACGAAGGTTGGACATGCGCGAAGTATTTGTTGACCTATGAGCGTACAGGTATTGCCGGTGTAGGTATGGCGAAAGCGGCCTTGGATCACCTTAAAACGGTAGCTCGTGAGCAAATCGTTAACGGCAAACCATTAATTGAAGATCCATTATTCCTTGCAGAGCTTACCGATGTGGAAATGGAACTTATGGCGCTAGAAATGACAAACTTGCGCACTGTTGCGGCGGCAGCAGCAGGTGGTGTCCCTGGAGCAGAAAGCTCTTTCTTGAAAATTATGGGTACCGAGTTGCGTCAGCAAATCACGGCTATGTTCCGTCGTGCAGCAGGCCCTTATGCTGTGCCCTTTATGGATTTAGATGAAACAGATCCAGTAGGTCCTGAATTCAGTAGTTTTGTGGCGAGCCATTACTTCAACTACCGTAAATTATCGATCTACGGCGGTTCCAACGAAATTCAAAGAAACATTATCTCCAAAATGATACTGGGGCTATAACCATGAATTTTAATTTAACTGATGAACAACGCATGCTCGAGGATACCGTCGGCCGTTTAGTGCGCGATGCTTATGGTTTCGATAAACGAGAGCAATATCGTAAAGAAGCCTTAGGTTTTAGCACCGATATGTGGCGCACCTTTGCCGAGCTAGGATTATTAGCGGTTACTTTTGCTGAAGATTTTGGCGGCTTTGATGGTGGCGGCCAAGAATTGATGGTGGTGGCTGAAGGGCTAGGCCGTGGCCTCGTGGTAGAACCTTACCACGCCACAGTGGTGCTAAGCGGTACAGCTATTAAAACCTTGGGCAACGCAGAGCAACAAGAACAGTTGCTAGGTGCCATCGCTAGCGGTGAAGCGCGCTTCGCCTTGGCATTGTATGAGCCAGAATCTTTTTACGATGCTACGCACATTAACACCACAGCAGAAAAAACAGCGTCAGGATACCGTTTGAACGGTAAGAAAGCGGTGGTACTGCACGGTGATAGCGCTGATCAATTAGTAGTGGTAGCTCGTACCAGTGGCACTAATCCTAGCGCTGAGGGGCTTAGTGTTTTCGTAGTGCCTGCTGATGCAGAAGGTGTGAGCCGCCGTGGCTATCCTACCATTGATGGCTTGCAAGGCGCAGACATTGTGCTGAATAACGTTGAAGTAGGCGCTGATGCACTGCTAGGCGAAGAAGGCAAAGGCTGGGCAGGCATTGAGCAAGCTATTAACCACGGCATAGTGGCCCTGTGCGCAGAAGCAGTGGGTGCTATGGAAGTGGCCTGTGATCAAACTTTACAGTACCTCAAAGAGCGTGAGCAGTTTGGTGTGGTAATTGGTCAGTTCCAAGCCCTGCAACACCGTATGGTAGATATGCGTATGGCGTTGGAGAAAGCTCGTTCGTTAACCATGCTTGCCGCTAGTTCTTTAGAGGAAAGCGACGAATTGCGTAACAAGCGCTTGCACGCAGCAAAAGCCATGGTAGGAAAGGCTGGTGCATTGGTGGCAGAAGAAGCCATTCAACTTTACGGTGGAATGGGGATGATGGATGAGACACCAGTTGCGCACTACGCGAAGCGTATAGTGATGATAGATCACTTGTTGGGTGATAAAAACTATCACTTACAAAAACTATCTTCTTTACTCGATGTTGATGAAGAAGCAAGTTAACTAAGCATAAAAGGGTGGCAGCTGCCGCCCTTTTTTATGCGTTTTAAAAAGAGAATAACAATGACAACACATAAACAAATTTATTTAGCAGCACATCCGCAAGGTATGCCTTCCGCAGAGCACTTGGTTATGCGTGAGGTGGAAACACCAAGCCCTAAAGAAGGCGAAGTTCTTGTAAAAACCGTTTACCTATCGTTAGACCCTTATATGCGCGGGCGTATGAACCCAGGTAAGTCTTACGCTGCCGCAGTGAATTTGGGTGAAGTAATGACTGGTGGCACGGTGGGGCAAGTGGTGGAGTCGCGCAGCAGCCAGTATAAAAAAGGTGATTGGGTGCTTTGTGTGAATGGTTGGCAAGAGTATGGTTGCCACGATGAAAAAGCAGTGCGGCGCCTAGACCCAGAGCAAGCACCTGTAAGTACAGCTGTTGGTGTACTTGGCATGCCAGGCTTTACCGCTTATGCGGGATTGTTAGAAATTGGCCAGCCACAACCTGGTGAAACCGTATTGGTATCAGCGGCAAGTGGAGCTGTGGGCCAAGTAGTGGGGCAAATTGCGCGCATTAAAGGTTGTCGTGTGGTTGGTATTGCAGGCGCTGATGATAAGTGTGAGCACGTGGTGTCTGCGTATGGGTTTGACGCCTGCGTGAACTATAAAGATGAAGACTTTTTCGCCCAACTGAAAGCGGCCTGCCCTGATGGGGTTGACGTATATTTTGAAAACGTTGGTGGAAAAGTGTTCGATGCAGCCATACGGCTGATGAATGATTTCGGTCGCATCCCTGTTTGTGGCCGTATTGCGAACTACAACAGCACTGAAGCACCGGAAGGGCCAGATCAGCTCCCTGGCTTTATGGGGCGGGTATTAGTGCAACGTTTACTAGTAAAAGGCTTTATTCAGTTTGACTATCAGCATTTAGAACAGCAGTTCTATGCAGACATGGCAGGGTGGATTAAAGCTGGTGAAGTACGTTACCAAGAAGATGTCGTGCAAGGTCTAGAAAATGCAGTTGATGCATTCCAAGGGCTACTGACAGGACGCAACCGAGGTAAGCTTCTTGTTCAAGTTAGTGCAGATGAAACGATAGCTTAACATGGCTTCCGCTGAAGCTTTATCGCAGCGTTATGGCGTTAAATATCGCTGGTTAGCTCTGTGCACTGTAACAGTGGGTGCCTTAGCCACAATCCTGTCCTCTACCATTGCAAACATGGCTATACCTGCTGTGATGCTAGATTTTGGTATTGAGCAAGACGTGGCTCATTGGCTCACCACAGGTTTTTTAACCAGTGTGCCCGTAGGCATGTTGCTGTCTGGTTGGCTCATTGACCGCTGGGGGCAAAGGGCAATATTGCTCAACGCCCTCGGTGTCTTTGTGGTGACATCGTTATTCGCCGCACAAAGCAGTTCGTTCATAGTCCTGGCTATTTATCGAGTAATGCAAGGCTTTTCGGCCGGTATAGTGCAACCCCTTTCTCTGCTAACTATTTTCCACGTTTTTCCCTTGAAGCAACGTGGTTTAGCTATCGGCATGTATGGTTTTGGTGCCATTATCGGCCCGGCTTCTGCGCCGGTGCTCGGGGGGGTGTTAGTGGATGTATGGTCTTGGCCAGCTATATTTTTAGTGGCGGTGCCTATTGTCCTGATTACTATGTTGCTCGCTGTTTTCTTTATTCCAAGCACGAAATCTGAAGAAGGCAACACGCCATTTGATTGGGTGGGGCTTGGTTTATTGTTAGTGGTATGGTGCTTACATTTGTGGTGGCTGACAGTAGGTTTTGCCTATCCACTATGGCCACAGTTATTTTTGCTGTTGGCTTCTTTGCTTGGGTTGATGCTGTTCATAAAGCAACAATTGGCTTCGCCGTATCCGCTACTAGCTCTACGTGTGTTTAAACACTCGTTGTTTTCTATTGGGTTTGTGTTGTCGGTAGTGATGGGGATAGGGCTCTTTGCATCAACATATGTGGCTGCATTGTTTTTCCAGCAAGTGTTGGAGAAAAGTGCAACGGAAGCAGGTTTAATGTTGCTGCCCGCAGGCTTTGTGATGGCTTTAATGTTCCCTATTTCAGGACATTTGAGTGACCGTTGGCCTTTTTACCGATTAATGAATATAGGATTAATTTTATTTGCAGCGGCAATGCTAGGAATGGCCTTAACACCCGTGGCAGGTTCAATAGTGCTGTGGATAGCATGGGTTGCACTAGGGCGTTTAGCGTTGAGTGTCCTTATGCCGGCTTTAAGTACTACACCATTAAATATATTATCTACCACTCAATTATCTCAGGGGTCAGGCATTATTAATTTTGCCCGTCAGTGGGGGGCTGTAGTGGGGGTGGCTGCCACCGCTATTTTTATTCAGTTTGTTAGTGAAAGTTCCCCTTATTGGGCTGATGAGAGCACCCGTATATTGGCTTATGAACGAGGGTTTTACGCCTCATTTGTAGTGCTAGCGGGGTTGAATTTATTTGGTTTGTTGCTGTGCTTTTACACCATGCGTAAATGGCCGCAACCAGTATTAGCAAGGCATGAATAATGGTTCAGTTAGAGTATCCTTACACCACCTTGCCAGCGGTGGGAAAAAAATTTGCAGTGGCTCCTGGTGTATATTGGCTGCGTATGCCACTTCCCTTTGCTTTAGACCATATAAATTTATGGTTGTTAGAAGATGGAGATGGTTGGCTTTTAGTAGATACAGGCTTTGACACTAAAACAAGCCGTGCTATTTGGGAGCAACTGTGGGCATCTGAGCTAGATGGCAAGCCGATTAAGGGTGTGCTAGTTACTCACTATCACCCAGATCACTTGGGTTTGTGCCATTGGATTAGTCAGTATTGGCAAGCCCCTGTTTTAATGAGCCGCGGTGAATGGCAGATGGCAAATCAGGTGCACTCTGTTTCTGCAGCGGATTTGCTAGAGCACAATGGTAGTTTTTTACAGGCCCATGGGCTACCTCAGCCTAGAGTGCAAGCCTTAACGGGGCGCGGCAATACCTATCGCAAATCGATGGAACGAGTGCCCGATGTAACCCAGTGGCTTGCTGAAGGTGATGAAATCTTGACGGACAGCGGTAGTTGGCAGGTGGTAATAGGCCGAGGCCATGCTCCTGAACACGTGTGTTTATATAATGCAGCGCAGCAGCTATTTATCAGTGGCGATCAAGTACTGCCAACCATTTCCAGTAATTTAATGGTTCGTTTTACCGATCCCCATGCAGATCCCGTTACTGAGTTCGTTCAATCTTTATCGCACCTGCAGGGGTTTCTACCGCCAGAAACATTAGTGCTACCTTCCCATGGATTACCGTTTTATGGGGTGCAAGGGCGTTTGCAGAACCTAATAGACCACCATGTAGAGCAATTAGATCTCTTACAGCAAGCTTGCACAGGGCAAGGCTTAACCGCTTACGATGCTTTGCCAGTGTTGTTTAAACGCGAACTTGATGATCATCAGATGATGTTTGCCATGGGTGAAAGCATTGCTCATCTTAACAACTTGTGGTGCTCAGAGGGTGTACAGTGCATACAGCACAATGAAACTTGGCGATTTGTGGCGTCTTAGCCTAGCTGAGGAAGTACTGAGCAGCGTGCAGCCATAATGCAATAATGGGTAATAACAAGAAGAGAAAAGAAGCGTTCCAACGCCAACCTACCTCATAGCTAGAGCGGTGGATTTGCTCACTCACCAAATTCAGCGATGCCGTGAAGGGCGATGAAATCATAGATAACGACCAAGCACACATTAAAGCGACAGCTAGAACCGCAGGCTCTAGCTGAATAAGAGATGTGTCTGGAAACAGTGAAGCAACTAAAGTGGCTGAAACAATAGGGTTGATACCGATTTGCGCCACAACTACCACCGCTAGCATTGCAGCTAAAGCAAAGGTGACGCCCTGCAAGCCCCATTGTTGTAATAGTAGTGCCAGTGCCTCTTGATTAATGAGTGGGGTAAGTAACGTTCCTAACGCCGCGGATGCGCCTAGTAGAGCAACTTCATTACGGGAGCTGGCAAAAATGTGGTAGGTATTACGCGCCACATGGCTGCCTGCGCGTTGTAAGCCTAAGCCACCACCTAAGCGTCGGCGCTGTACAGCTAGCCAGAGAAAAGCACATAAGGGGCATGCCACTAATACGGCGACGGGTAAAGGCACTTGTAATACGAGCGCTACCACAAAAACTGATAAGGTGATCAAAGCGGCTAAACCAGTGAAGCGATAGAGAGGGGTAAGCGGTGGCGCCTTCTTTTGCGGCGCTAGTTGGCTGGCTAGATGCTTAGGACGTTGCCACCAGTCCAACCACCACCCAAGTAAAAAGAAGAATGCAGCCATAGGCAAGGTAACTGGCAACATGCTTGTCCAAGTAAGTTGTGGCAATGCCGAGAGTATTACGGCAATGGTAACGCTTAGTGGTGAAATAATAGGGGCCAGTGCAAAACCTCGTAAAATGGCGAGTGCCATGCGCCTTTCTCTTGCATCTTGAATTTCAACGCTGCCATTAGCAGCTTGTAATGTGTTGCTGCGCACTACCATAGTGGTAAATAAACTGAGCACACCAACATTAATAATCATGCCAAATAAGGCGGTACCTAAAGAGAGGGTGGGGTAACGAGAACTTGGTTTTTGTTTGACTAAAGTTTTTCCAGCTGAGCGCACCAGTGATGAACTGCTCGCGGCCACCCGTAATAATCCTAAAGAAGTAATGAAAGTGGCAAAAAAACTTAAGCTATCCCAGCCTGCTAAAAGAATAGGTAAGGGATCTGGGTGAAAAGTGAGTAAACCTAATGCAGTGGCAATAGTGAGCCCTAGCAGCCCGCGCCCCATGAGAGGTAACGATGGCCAGTGTTGAGCAAGATAAATTGCAATGGCAGGCCTTGCTATCCATAGCCCCGCATCGAGCCCATAGATGACGAAGAGTAGCGTCCCCACCATGCAGGTGGGGAGCGCGAGATCAAGGCTACGTTGAAGAAATTTCAAAACAATTAATGCCCAGCTTCTTGCACCATGTTTCTAGCAATAACAATTTGCTGTATTTGAGTGGTGCCTTCGTAAATACGGAATAAGCGTACATCACGATAGAGTCTTTCTACGGCATACTCTGAAATATAGCCAGAGCCACCATGGATTTGAACAGCGCGATCTGCCACACGGCCCACCATTTCGGAGCAGAATAGTTTGCTGCTAGCGGCATCTAAGGATACTTTCTTACCTTCGTCCATAGTGCGTGCTGCTGCAAGTACCATGGAGCGCCCAGCAAATGCTTCGGCTCGTGAATCTGCTAGCATAGCTTGAATAAGCTGATGTTCAACAATGGGTTTGCCAAATTGGCGTCGTTCCATGGCGTACTGCAGAGCATCTTCAATTAAACGTTCGGCTACCCCTACACAAATTGCAGAAATGTGTAAACGGCCACGGTCTAACACTTTCATGGCTGTTTTAAAGCCTTGGCCCTCTTTCCCACCGATAATGTTTTCGGCCGGTACGCGGCAATCATCAAAAATAATATCGCAGGTGTGAGCACCTTGTTGTCCCATTTTTACATCGGGTTTGCCGCGAGTAATACCTTCACGGTCGCCTTCAACAACAAAGGCTGTAATGCCGCGAGCTCCTTTTTCGTTGGCGTCAGTACGTGCCATAACAGTAAAGAGGTTAGCGTGCGGGCCATTGGTGATGAAGCGCTTAGTGCCATTCAGGATGTAATGGTCGCCGTCGCGCACTGCGGTGGTTTGAACACTACTTGCATCGGAACCCACATCGGGCTCGGTTAAGCAAAAAGAGCTAATAATTTCACCAGTGGCTAAAGCAGGAATATATTTTTGTTTCTGCTCTTCGGTGCCATCAATGAGCAAGCCTTGTGAACCAATACCATTGTTGGTGCCAAAATAAGAACGAAAAGCGGGCGAAGTTTTACCGAGCTCAAACGCTACTAGTACTTCTTCTTCCATAGTTAAACCTAGGCCGCCGTACTCTTCAGGAATGGAGAGGCCAAATAAGCCCATATCTTTCATTTCTTGAATGATGTGAGCTGGGATTTTGTCTTGTTCAGATACTTGCTGCTCCAGCGGTACCAGTTTCTCGCGCACAAAGCGGCTGATAGTATCAATAAGTTGGTTGAGAACTTCTTGGTCACGGATCATGATGAGCGTTCCATTGTTATTGTTTAAAACTAGTAAGAGTCTGTGTGAATAACTTGCAAGGCACTTTCGCACGGTCTATTCTGATCGTCAAGTTTTCAAAACGATGTTTCGCTGTGCGGACAGTTTTGAGTGAGTCGATAAAGACGCTCAAAACATCTAAAGAATAACAATGGTGGAGGTCTTATGTTAGACGCTTGGTTTTATGATGGTGTACGCACGCCTTTTGGGCGCCATGCCGGTGCTTTAGCAACGCTGCGGCCTGATGACATGCTCGCGGAGGTGTTGCGCACATTAGTTGCAAGAAATCCTTTTGCTCTTGATGGGTACGAGGACGTTGTGGCGGGTAATACTAACCAGGCAGGGGAAGATGCGCGTAACGTTGCTCGTCATGCTGGTTTGATGGCTGGTTTACCCACTTCCGTTGCAGGCATTACTGTTAACCGATTATGCGGTAGCGGATTGGCGGCAACTTTAGATGCAGCGCGCATGGTAAGCGTAAACGAAGCGGAGTTAGTGTTAGCCGCTGGTGTGGAAAGCATGAGCCGAGCTCCGTTTGTGGTGGCAAAATCCGAACAAGCCTTTGGCCGTCAGTTCACTGTGTTCGATAGTACTATTGGCGCACGTTTCCCAAACGCTAAAGTAGAAGCAGAGTTTGGCAGTGATAGCATGCCAGAGACAGCACAGAACATAGCGGATGAGTTAAATATTTCGCGCGAAGAGGCGGATGCTTTTGCACTGCAATCGCAACTACGTTACGAAGCTGCACGTAAAGAAGGCTTTTTCGATGATGAAATTATGCCTATCGAAATAGTAAAAGGCCGGAAGAAAATAACTGAAACAGTGGCTGTAGATGAGCATCCACGTGCTGGGAGCACTTTTGAGGCATTATCTTCTCTGCGTCCTATTGTACAAGACGGCATTATTACAGCCGGTAACTCTTCAGGGGTTAATGATGGTGCAGGCGCTTTGATCATTGGCTCGCGCAAAGCGGGTGAAAAAGCCGGTTTACGTCCTCGTGCTCGATTAGTAGCTGGTGCAGTAGCAGGGGTAGAGCCGCGCCTAATGGGTTTGGGACCAGTGCCTGCTTGTCAAAAAGCGCTAGCAAGGGCAGGGCTAAGCCTCGCCGATATGGATGTGATTGAAATAAACGAAGCGTTCGCAGCTCAAGTGCTAGGTTGCACCACGCAACTAGGTATAGAAGCAACAGATGAGCGCCTTAACCCCAATGGTGGAGCTATTGCAGTGGGGCATCCCCTTGGTGCGTCAGGTATCCGTTTAGTGCTAACTGCTATTCGCCAATTAGAACGCATAAATGGCCGCTACGCGTTGGTTAGTTTGTGTATTGGTTTGGGGCAAGGCATTGCCTTGGTAGTAGAGCGCAACACAGAAGCTTAAAAGCAGTGGCACTCACTGTGCAAAACAATGCAGTGAGTGCCAAAAAGTAGTTGAATAAACCAACATACCGTCTAGTATGAAGGTCTGCTATTTAATAAAAAATCCATTAAAAGAAGAATAGGAAAATAAATGAAAGCTTTGTTATGTGAATCTTTCGGCCCCATCGATTCTTTAACTGTCAAAGAAGTCGCTGCGCCAAACATCGAGCCCCATCAAGTGTTACTAGATGTTCACGCTGCAGGGGTAAACTTTCCCGATACGCTGATTATTCAAGGTAAATACCAAATTAAACCGCCGTTTCCTTTCTCGCCAGGTGGCGAAGCCGCCGGCGTGGTGGCAGCAGTGGGCGAGGAAGTTAAGCACCTCTCTGTGGGTGATCGCGTGATTGCACTCACTGGTTGGGGTAGCTTTGCAGAGCAAGTGGCCGTGGATGCTACGAAAGTATTACCCATGCCACCAAGCATGGATTTTAATATTGGCGCCGCTTTCAGTATGACTTATGGCACCTCCATGCATGCGTTAGTGCAACGCGGGCAGCTGCAAGCAGGTGAAAGTTTGTTGGTGCTAGGCGCTTCAGGTGGTGTGGGCCTGGCCGCTGTAGAAATTGGCAAGGCACTAGGTGCGCGTGTTATTGCAGCAGCGAGTACAGATGAAAAGCTACAGGTGGCAAAAGACGCTGGCGCTGATGAATTAATTAACTACAGTACAGAAGATCTACGCGGTCGTTTGGAAGAAATTGTTGGCAAGAAAGGGGTGGATGTTATTTACGACCCTGTGGGTGGAGACCTCTTTGAGCCTGCTTTTCGTTCTTTAGCGTGGAACGGACGGATGTTAGTGATTGGCTTTGCCAGTGGCACTATTCCTTCGCTGCCTGCAAACTTACCATTACTAAAGGGTGCGTCTTTAGTGGGTGTTTTTTGGGGCGCTTTTGCTCAGCGTGAAGTGCAAGAGAACGTGAAAAACTTCACCCAATTGTTTGCTTGGCACGAAGAAGGAAAAATAAATCCTTTGGTGTCGCAAGTGTTCCCCTTAAATGAAGCCACGCAGGCGCTACATATCCTTAATGACCGTAAAGCGGTGGGTAAATTAGTAGTAGATGTACGAGCCTAAGGCACATAATGAGTGGGTGTGAAGAACACCGTTAAAACCCCGAAAAGCAACCATGCCTTTCGGGGTTTTTTTATGTTGCCTGTACCGCTTAAAACGCTTGTGTTAATTTGATCAATCGTTTTTCGCCAACAATGTGCAAGCAGCTATAAGGATAGCGCCACCATGGAAGCAATCAGCCATTTCTTTGAGACGCTAGGGCACCTCATTTGGGGCCCCTACATGCTCGTATTACTAGTGGGCACGGGTGTTTATCTCACCATTCGTTTAGTGGGTTTGCAGTTCAAAATGCTGCCCTATGCCTTAAAACAATCTTTCATGGTGCACAAAACAGGCCCCCATGAAGATGGAGATATTTCTCACTTTGCCGCCCTTATGACAGCCTTATCTGCCACGATTGGCACGGGTAACATTGCGGGCGTGGCCACAGCCGTCGTGCTAGGTGGCCCAGGCGCTGTTTTTTGGATGTGGCTGACCGCTATTTTTGGCATGGCGACAAAATATGGCGAAGCGGTGCTAGCGGTGAAATACCGCGTTAAAGACAGCCGTGGGCAAATGTCGGGTGGGCCCATGTATTACATTGAACGCGGCATGCGGCAAAAGTGGCTGGCGTTGGCGTTTGCAGCCTTTGCCGTATTAGCCTCTTTTGGTATTGGCAGTTCGGTGCAATCAAACTCCGTAGCCGATGCCATGCGCACTAGTTTTAACGTGGAAGGATGGAAAACAGGGCTGGCGCTCACCTTATTTACTGGGCTCGTTATTTTAGGCGGTATCAAGAGTATCGCTCGTGTGGCATCGATTATCGTGCCAGTGATGGCGGTGTTTTATGTGCTGGGTGGCCTTGTGATTATCCTGCTGAACCTAGGGTTATTGATGCAAGCCTTAACGCTGATTTTTACGGATGCGTTTACAGGGCAGGCTGCCGCTGGAGGTGCCCTAGGCACGGTGATTCGTTATGGGGTGGCCCGCGGCGTGTTTTCGAACGAAGCTGGATTGGGCTCGGCCCCTATTGCCGCCGCCGCAGCGCGCACAGACCATCCCGTGCGCCAAGCACTTGTGTCTATGACGGGCACTTTCCTCGATACCATAGTGGTGTGCAGCATTACGGGCATTGTGTTGGTAATGGGGCAGTTAACCAGTGTTACGCTCACCGGCACAGGCGCCGGGCTCACCGCACAAACTTTTAATTTGCTCTTACCGGGTATTGGCGGCTGGATTGTTACGTTCGGCATTATTTTCTTTGCATATTCCACCATTTTAGGTTGGTGCTACTATGGCGAAAAATGCGCAGCCTATTTGTTTGGTGATGGCGCCGTGCCGTATTATCGCGTGCTTTATGTGTTAGCGGTTATGAGCGGCGCGGTGTTGAGTTTAGAGCTCGTATGGACAGCTTCAGATACCTTTAATGGCTTAATGGCGGTGCCTAACTTAATCGCATTGCTGGCTCTTAGTGGTGTTATTGTAAAAGAAACGAAAGACTTCAAAGCCAAACGGCAGCGTAAAGAACTAGTGTAGTAGCACTGCTACCTGGCTGCCTTGAGCTTGCCACTTGTTGTGAGAACACTATGTCTTCTGCTTCAACCCTTTCAACTGGCAGCATGATTATTACCGGCACCGCCGTAGGCGCCGGTATGCTCGCCAACCCCACCGCCACGTCGGGGGTTTGGTTTCTGGGCTCCTTGCTAGTGCTGTTGTACGTATGGCTAAGCATGTGCTTGTCGGGGCTAATGCTGCTTGAAGCTCGAATGCATTTTCCAGCAGGCGTCAGTTTTCACACCATGGTGAAACAATTGCTTGGGCGCCACTGGAATGCGGTGTGTGCTTTTAGTTTGTTTTTTGTGCTGTACTCGCTTACCTATGCCTACATTTTTGTGGGCGGTGGGCTCACGCAAGAGCTGCTACAGCAACTACCTCTACAGCAAAACGTGCCACGGCCTTTAGCGGCCACTTTGTTTTTGTTTGTGTTAGCCGTCTTTGTAGTGAGCTCCATCCATTGGGTGGGGCGTGCTTCCACGGTGCTTATTAGCGCCATGGTGGTGTGTTTTACTCTCGCGGTGATAGGGGTGTTTCCCCATGTGAAAACAGAGGTGCTGCTCAATAGCAGTGATGCTTCCTTTTATGGGCGCTATTTATGGTTAGCCTTGCCCGTGTGTTTAGCGTCTTTTGGTTTTCACGGTAACGTGCCGGGTTTGGTGGATTACTACCAAGGGCAGGCTAGCCCTGTGGCGCGCAGTATTTGGCTAGGTTCAGGCTTAGCCCTAGTGCTGTACGTATTGTGGCAAGTAGCGGTGCAAGGCACTTTGCCGCGCGCGGAGTTTGGGCCAGTTATTGCCGCGGATGGCGATGTGGCGGTGCTGTTGCGTACCATGGCGCCTTATTTGAGCACAGAAGGGATGCAGCGTTGGCTCCACGCGTTCGCGTATTTTGCTATCGTAAGCTCCTGTTTAGGTGTTACCTTGGGGCTGTTCGATTATGTGCGCGATGCCTTTGGGTTTCACCATGGTATGGCGGGCCGCCTTAAAGCTGCAGCGGTTACTTTTTTGCCACCCTGGTGTGCCTATTTATGGCTGCCCACCGGTTTTGTGAAAGTGATGGGGTATGTGGGCTTAATGGCTGCGGTATGGGCAGTGCTCATACCCGCTTTATTGGCGCGTGCTAGCCGCCAACGTTATGCGGAAGCAAACAGCTATCGCGCGCCAGGCGGGCGTGTTGGGCTGTACTTCGTGATGCTGTTTGCAGGTGTGGTAATAGTGGTGCAGTTACTCGTGTTGGGCCAATGGTTGCCCATGTATAAAGGCTAGTGCAGCAGAGGAGTTTGCTATGACGCTGTTGTTGCGAAGTATTACTCTGTTCGCCTTGGTGATAACGGGGCTGCTGCTCGTGCGGTTTTTCTTTTTCTCGTTGCCCAGTTATACCCCACCGGTGTCTTTGCCCGCCCAAGCACATTACAACACCCCCTTAGGGCAGCACCTGCAACCCTTAGCCGTTAAACATCTTGGCAAAACAGGGGTGTACGCACTGGCGGATGGGCAAGAGGCTCTGTTAGCTCGGCTAGCGCTAGTGGATGCAGCCACCACTAGCATCGATATTCAGTATTATATTTGGCACGAAGATCTAACCGGAAGCCTGATGTTTCAGCGTTTGCTGCAGGCAGCAGACAGAGGCGTTAAAGTGCGCTTGCTGCTTGATGATAACAATACCACCGGCAAAGATGCGATTCTCAGTACGTTAGATGCACACCCTAACATCGAGGTGCGGTTGTTTAACCCTTTTCTGCAACGCACCTTCCGCGCTTTAGGTTTCCTCACAGATTTTTTTCGCCTGAACCGACGCATGCATAATAAATCCCTCACGGTGGATGGCATCATCAGTATTGTGGGTGGGCGCAATATTGGTGATGAATATTTTGACGCTGGCAGTGGGGTGGCGTTTGCAGATTTAGATGTGGCAGTGGTGGGTAATGTGGTGCCCACTATATCCACTGATTTCAACCGCTACTGGCGCAGCCGCTCGGCGTATCCGTTATCCCTGATTGTGCCGCCGGCTGCGGTGGCAAAAACACCGCCACTGGAACAGAACGATGCCACGGCGAAAGCCTATTTAGCAGCGCTAGCAGCTTCGCCCTTTACTGAACGCTTTATTACGGCGCAGGTGAATTGGCAGTGGGTGAATGCCTATTTGCTGAGCGATGATCCGAGCAAAGGATTAGGGCGTGCGCCGGCTGAAACCAGTGTGATGGCTAGTATTTCTCCTATGATGGAGGCCACGCAACAACAATTAACCATTGTGTCGCCATATTTTGTGCCCACCCAACAGGGGAAAAAGCTACTGCAGCGGGTGGCTAGTAAAGGGGCGAATGTGGCGGTGCTTACCAACTCTTTTATGGCCACCGATGTGGCCCCTGTGCACGCTGGTTATATTAAATACCGCAAACCTTTGCTGCGCGAAGGGGTGGCACTGTATGAACTAAAACCGTCGGCCACAGTGAGCGAACAACGAGAATCCGTTTTAAAAAGTAGCGGTGCTAGCTTACACGCTAAAACCTTCACCATTGATAACCACTGGATGTTTGTGGGTTCTTTTAATATGGATCCGCGATCGGCTCGTTTAAACACGGAAATGGGCTTGCTGTTTGAAAGCGAAGCCTTAGCCACCATGGTTAACAACAGCCTGCTCACGGTGGAGCGCCATGCCTACGCGTTAACCTTGCAGGGGAAATCGCTGCGTTGGTGCACACAAGAAAATGGAGAGCGCCATTGCTATGACGCCGAGCCGGGCAGTAAATGGTGGCAGAGTATGGGGGTGCGTATTTTAGCCTGGTTGCCCATCGAATGGCTGTTGTAACACTGCGGGCCAAATACTGGGTTTGTGTTTGTGCCAAAGGTTGAGGATGATGTGTGTTTATACCTGCCTCTATGTAGGCGTTCTTCCCTGATGTAATAAGGATAATGTTATGAAATCACGTGCTGCGGTGGCCTTTGGCCCAGGTGAGCCTTTAAAAATTGTAGAAGTAGATGTGGCACCTCCCAAAGCGGGTGAAGTAATGATCCGTGTGACGCACACGGGCGTTTGCCATACCGATGCGTTCACCTTATCGGGCGATGATCCTGAAGGTGTTTTCCCGGCTATTTTAGGCCACGAAGGGGCAGGCATTGTGGTGGAAGTGGGCGAAGGCGTCACTAGTGTAGAAGTGGGCGACCATGTAATCCCGCTTTATACCGCTGAGTGCGGCGAATGCTTGTTCTGCAAATCAGGCAAAACTAACTTGTGTGTGGCGGTACGCGAAACACAAGGTAAGGGCTTAATGCCAGATGGCACCACGCGTTTTTCTTACAATGGCGAGCCGATTTACCACTACATGGGCTGTTCTACGTTCAGTGAGTACACGGTGGTGGCGGAAGTGTCACTGGCGAAAATTAACCCCGAGGCTAACCCAGAGCAGGTGTGTTTATTAGGTTGTGGCGTCACCACGGGCATTGGTGCTGTACACAACACCGCCAAAGTGGAAGAGGGCGATACCGTTGCCGTATTTGGCTTAGGTGGCATTGGTTTAGCGGTTATTCAAGGTGCACGCCAAGCGAAGGCGGGCCGTATTATTGCCATTGATATTAACCCCTCTAAGTTTGAGTTGGCGAAAGAATTTGGTGCCACAGATTGCATCAATCCCAAAGATTACGACAAGCCCATTCAAGAAGTGGTGGTAGAGATGACGGGCTGGGGTGTGGATCATTCCTTTGAGTGCATCGGTAATGTTGATGTGATGCGTTCAGCCCTAGAATGTGCGCACCGTGGTTGGGGCCAATCTGTAATCATTGGTGTAGCGGGCGCGGGTAAAGAAATTTCCACTCGTCCTTTCCAGCTTGTTACTGGCCGCTCTTGGACAGGCTCTGCTTTCGGTGGTGTGAAAGGCCGCTCAGAATTGCCAGGCATGGTGGAAGATGCCATGGAAGGTAAAATCGAATTAGAACCGTTTGTCACTCACACCATGCCCCTCGAAGACATTAACGTGGCCTTTAGGCTGATGGAAAAGGGCGAATCCATACGTAGTGTGGTGCACTTCGAAGATAAATAATAAAACATCAACATTTCAGCCTCTTTATGCGTAAAGAGGCTGGCCTTACGCGCTGAGTATTCTGTTCAGCTCTTTTAATTTAATGGGAGTATGAAATGGAACGTCTTGAACGTCATGCTAATTTTGGCGGATGGCAAGAAGTGTGGCAGCACACTTCAAAAACGTTGGGTAGCACTGTAAGCCTGGGGGTGTATTTACCGCCTGCCGCCGAGCAAGGCAAATGCCCCGTGTTGTACTGGCTTTCCGGCTTAACCTGTGATGAACAAAACTTCATTACGAAAGCTAATATTCAGCGTTATGCGGCGGAGCACGGCATTATTGTGGTAGCGCCAGACACTAGCCCACGGGGCGAAAACGTGCCTAACGATGAAGCCTATGATTTAGGCCAAGGCGCAGGGTTTTATGTGAATGCCACCCAAGAGCCCTGGGCAGAGCACTACCGCATGTACGATTACATTGTGGAAGAACTGCCCGCCTTAATTGAAGAGCACTTTCCCGCTAACGATGCACGCGGCATCACAGGGCATTCCATGGGTGGCCACGGTGCGTTAATGATTGCGTTACGCAACCCAGGTAGGTACCGCAGTGTATCGGCCTTTGCACCCATTGTTGCTCCCACACAAGTACCCTGGGGGCACAAAGCGTTTGGGGCGTATTTAGGTGATGACCAAGAAGCGTGGAAGGCGTACGACACGGTGGAATTGGTGGCCACTGCCGAAGAGAAGCTGCATTTGTTTGTGGATCAAGGCACGGCCGATAACTTCTTCATCGAGCAACTACGCACAGAATTGTTAGAAGAAGCCTGTAAGCAGGCTAACCATCCTTACACCATTCGTTACCAAGAAGGTTACGATCACAGTTACTACTTTATTGCGTCGTTTATTGAAGACCACGTTGTGCACCATGCACAAGCATTGAAGTAATAGCATTAACAAGCGGGCATTGCGCCCGCTTGTGTTTATCGTTTAGCTTACCTTTGCGCCCAAATCTTGGGCCAGTTTCGTCGCGTTCTTAGCGGTGAAACCATATACAGATAATTGCGGGTTCACGCCTAAGCTCGTGGGGAACACAGAGCCATCTAAAACGCTGAGGTTTTCTAGCTGATGATGGCGGCCATAGGAATTCACCACTGACTGTTTAGGGTCTTCACCCATGGCGGCCCCGCCCATAAGGTGTGCGGTAAACAACGACATGCGGAACTTTTCGTAAGAAAGGTTTTCGATGTGTTGTTGTGCTTCACGCCATGTGCTTGCCCATTGGCCATCTAAATGTGAAGGCATGACGCGTTTAGCACCGGCTGCAAATTGAATTTCAGCCATGCGTAAATAAGCGTGCTTAAAGCCGCGGCGCAAATAATCTGTGAGGTCGTAATCAAGCAAAGGAAAACCGTTGCTGTCTACGCGCACTTGCCCACCTTGGCTGCCTTCATCAAAGCCATCGCGTACTAACGCAAGCATGGCGTTGCTGTGTGGCAGTGCACCCACGCTATCGGCCAGTTGCTGGCCGTGTGCACTGAGTACCGCAGCGCTTAAGGCTGGGTAAATAGGGGGCACTTCAATTTTATAGCCAGGGAAGTTCTCGCTTGCATCGGGCCATAAAAATTCATTACTAGCAATGGATTGTGGTGCGCCGTAATAGCCATGAATCTCCTCGGGCATTTCCGCCATGGTAAGGTTCACGGGGTGAATACAAGTGTGTTTGCCGGTTTGCTGGTGTGGGTTGGGCGCCTCAGAACGCAGCAGCAATGCAGGGGTGTTAATGGCGCCGCCTGCTAGCACATAGTGAGTGGCTTTAATTTTGACGGTAACGCCCGTGGGCTGAACCCCGTTTTCAGCTAAGGCCACGGCCGTTAAACCCGACACTTTGCCATTGTTATGTTCGATGCGCTGCACGCTTAAGCGGTGTACTAGTGAAGCACCTAACTTTAGTGCTGCAGGAATGGTAGACACCAACATGGATTGTTTCGCGTTAACAGGGCAACCATAGCCACAGTAGCCGCTGTCCCAACAGCCGACTACGTTACGGGGAATGCCGTGGGCTTCCCAACCCAACTTTTCAGCACCACGTGCCAGCACTGAGTTGTTAGGGTTAGGTGCTTGGCGCCAAGGGTTAACACCTAAACGCTGTTCCATTTGCGTAAACCAAGGTGCCATGTCTTCACTGCTTGAACCCACCACGCCATGTTTGTCGGCCCAATGGTTAAGGGTTTGCTCAGGCGTGCGAAAGCTTGAGGTCCAGTTAACAGTGGTGGAGCCTCCCACAGAGCGGCCTTGCAATACCGCAATGGCCCCATCAGAAGTAGCACGGCCACCTGCTTCTTGGTAAAGATCTTTGTAGGCTTGCGCCTCATCCATATGGCGAAAGCTGTCTGAAGTTTTTAGTGGGCCTTCTTCAATAATGAGCACTTTAAAGCCTGCCTGCGCAAGAATCTCTGCTGCGGTGCCGCCGCCGGCGCCACTGCCCACAATAACTACATCAGCTTCTAAGGTAGTGTCGCTCGTATAAGTGGAGGCATCGGTGACGCTCCAGCCGCTAGCAATGCCAGCGGTATAAATATCGTTGATCATGATGTTTTCCCGCTTAATTAATGGCGTTGTACATGTGTTCGAGAGGGCCAGGGTAACCGCTAATGGCAAAACTCACTGGCATGGCAAAATAAGCATTGCTGGCAAGTTTGGTTAATACACGGTAAGCGGCGTTGAAAAGCCCCACCGAGCTATGGCGCCAACGCTGCAAAAAGGCCTCAATGTCTTCGTCGGCAAGTTCTGCCCAAGGTTTTTTTACACCTGCGGCTAAACGGCGCGACGGTGCAAAGTTCAGCAAATCAAACAGTTGGCTTAATTCTTTTTGGTTCGGAGGGCCTAAGCGCATGCAAGTATCATCCATGCTTTTAATAATGGCATCGATGATGGCAGGGTGCTGGGAAGTATCTTCAGGTAAAGAGCCTTTTAAAATAACAGGCACGAGGGCTGTTAGCAGGGCCACATCATCGGGGCGAAAGAGATAGTAGCCCGTGGCTACTTCTTGGTTGCTAACACGTTTAAAGCCAACTACGCCCGCAGTAATACCTGCTGTAGCAAGAATGGCAGTGCCAGCAATCCCTACCCGTAAAAAGTGACGTCGGCCAGGGTTTTTTAATGCTTGGTCGTCGTGAGAAACAGACATGCAACAATACCTTTTTCATTTTATTGTTAATTAGATCATGAAAGCATGCCTTGCTCGGCAGAAGGTAGCAATAAAACGTTGAGGAAAAGACTGGTTAAGCGGGCGCGTGGGAGAGGGTACTAAAGCTAATAGCCATAACAGCTAAGTGCCCCTTCCACCATGCGAGGTGTGGTAGAAGGGGCCAAGCAGGAAGGGTTAAGAAACCGCCTGCTGTAATGGTGAAAGGCTTTGAATGGGCTTGTTTTGAGTGCGCGCATAGTTGAGATGATGCGCACCTGTGTTTTTATCAACACCGTAAAAACGCACCGACATTTGATGCATGTTCAGCGAAACCCAAACGAAGCCATATTCGCCACCTTTTTGGAAGTAGGCAGGGTTACGGTCAGCAGCGCTGATGGAAGAATCTTTTCCACCAGCACCGGAGACGATCACTTCTGTGGGGCCTAAATCTGGACTCGGCTTCAACCACTGCATGACGTGGTCATGGCCTGTGAAGAGCATATCCGCTTGGTTTTTAAAGCAGTCTTCCAAAAATAACTTATAGCGCAAGCCATCCGCATCGGGGCTGGTGAATAACCAACGTAAATCTGGGTCTAAATTACCTGCGTTACCGTGCTTAGCATTGGATAAATAAGGCACGTGCGACATGGCTATTTTCCAGTGTGCTTGGCTTTTCTTTACCTGTTCGCGCATCCATCTTTGCTGCGGGTAACCAAAGTTTTCCCAACTAAAGGCCGGGTCCATGTCTTGGTAAAAACTAGTAAGTGGGTTTGAATCCACCACAAACAATTCCATGAGCGGGTGTTCGTGGGTGCCGCCAAAGCGGTGCGTGTAGTAACGGGCGGGCATGCGCCACTTATCGGAAAGGCGATTAGTGCTGTAGTGGTAATCCACTTGGAAGTTGCCGCGCTTGTTAACGCTGCCACCCCCTAGTGGGGTACAAGCATTATCGTGGTTGCCCAAGCAGAGGTAAAAAGGAATGTGAATGTTTTCGTAGGGATACTCGAATTTGTCGAGGAAGCCCACGTCATCCACGGAGCCCACGCCTTCTTCATAAATGTTATCACCGGTGGCAAGAATAAATTGCGCGCCACGTTCAGCAATAACCGCTTCCATCGCTCTAGCCACTTTGTATTGGCCGTCGTTGCCGGTACCCATATCACCAATAACTAGAAAAGATACTTCGCTATCAATGGTGGTAGGGGCCTCTGGTTCAGCTGGCAACTGTTGTGCAGTGAAGTCATTAGCGCTGCCAACAGGAGGGGTGGGGCTAGGCTGGCCAAGGTTTGGCACAGAGGATTCGCTCGAACCACCACAAGCAGATAGCGCGCCTAAGCTGGCGCCACCCACAAGAAGATTACGTAAAAAATTGCGTCGATCCATGGTACTCACATTGCCTCCGTTGATGATGGCGCGAGAGCAGGCGCAAAAGCTTTGGGCGCGCTCGGTGTTTTTGTTCTTGTTACGCGGTTACGGCCGTCCTCGGTGAAATAGGAGCGGGCGAAGCGCTCGTTGTCATCTATCTTTTGTACGGTGTCCACATGGAACCAGTCTGCTTTGCAGTGCTCAGGCGTCACATCGAGCACAATGTAGCCGCGGTGGTAAAGATCTACCCATTTCATATGCGGGTTTAGGGTCGCTAACAGAGCAAAGGCGATATCAGACAGGCCTTTTGTGGGCGCAGCAGGTGAACTCACAGCAGGGGTAACAAACTCCACTGCCAAGGAGCCATTGCCGTTATGAGGGGTGTATTTGGCGATGTTGCCAGGGTCTAAACTAACATCCATGGCCCAAGAGCTATGAATGTCGCCGGTAAGGATAACGGCATTGTCGAGCGCCATGGCTTCAATACGGCTGAGCAACTTTCTACGGCTCGCTTGGTAGCCATCCCACTGGTCGTAGTTAATTTTTATGCCGCCACCGAGGGGCAGGTTAGGCATGTCGGGCAAGCTGCCAAGTGTTAAGGGCGAAAGCATGATTTGCTGGCCTAAAATGTGCCACTTAGCACTGCGGCCTTGGGAGCGGTCGAGTTCATCAAATAGCCATTTTTCTTGTTCTTGCCCTAGTAAATGGCGATCAGTGTTGCGCGTTTCGTGGGGCAGCGTGGCTTGCTCGTCGCGGCCAATTAAGCGCGTGTCGAGCATCATTAATGTGAACAGTTGGCCGTAATCGAAGCTGCGATAAATTTTGATGTAGTCATCGGGCATTACGCGCCGAATAGGTAACCATTCGTGATACGCCTGAATAGCAGCGCGTTTGCGTGCATGGTAATCGCCTTGGTCGGGGCTGTGGTTGTTGGCGCCGTCACGCCAGGAGTTGTCTGCAATTTCGTGGTCATCCCATACACAAATAAAGGGATGTTGGCGATGGCATTCCTGCAAGTCAGCATCGGTGCGATACAGCGCATAACGGCGGCGGTAATCTTCAAGAGTAACAATGTCGTGGGGTGGGTCCACGGGGCGTTCGTTATGCAACGCAGGGTCGGAATACTCACCTTGTGGGTATTCGTAGATGTAGTCTCCAAGGTGAAGCACGATATCTAAATCGGCGCGCTGGGCCACTTTGCGATACACGTTAAAATACCCTTGCGGGTAGTTAGAACACGCCACCACAGCAATACGAGCATGCTGCGCACTAGCATCACCGGCTTCTGGAATAGTTTTACTGCGGCCAATGGGTGAACGGTAGCCTAAGGTTTCAAATTGATAGTAATAGGTGGTGTTGGCATAGGGCACCAGTGGGTCGAACTTAACGGTGTAATCCGACGTTGAGCGTGCATACTCAACCCCCTTGTAGATAACATTTTTTAGCGCAGGGTCAGTTGCCACTACCAAAATAACAGGAATTTCATCCAATTCAGGCGCTGTGATACGAGTCCAAAAAATGACCTGATGGGCCAACGGGTCGCCAGAAGCTACGCCGTGGCGGAAAGGATTAGGGCCCGCATAAGGAGGCATTTGAGGGGCTTTTTCCTCAAAAACTTCTTGCTTAATTTGAGCCTTTTCTAAAGGGGTGAGCGCTTTTTTTGGGGTAACTTGGGGAGCATTGGTGTCGCCTCCGCAAGCAGAAAGGGTGCCCACAGATAAACCCGCTGCAGCGGTTACCTTCAAAAACTCGCGACGTTTCATTACTAGGCTCCATCGATAAGGTTGTTTTATTATGTTCTTTAAGCTCCCTGCTTTCGCAAGGGAGTTGGCCATTAAGTTAAGCGTCATTTGTTACTGTTTCATGACAAGCAATCCAATAGCGGTTTTTGATGCCTTGTCATATTCTTGTCATATGCTGCGGGCATAGTGCCTCACGCAAAACAGAAAACGTTGCTTCCCATCAATTCTGTAAAGGGAAAAACAATGCAACGCTTAGCGAAAACCGTTTTATATGCAGCCCTAGCTGTTACCAGCAGCTCAGCAGCCACTTTAATATCGCTAAGGAGCTTAGCTAAAAAATTAAGTTGGCACTATCGTAACAAATACATTGGCCAATGTTTTTAAAGCTAACCCGAAACATAGACTTCAAAGGGGTTATTTTTTATGTTGGCCCTGCTTCAAGGGGCTCAAGGGTTACTGGCTTAACGGTAAATTGTGGAAGCTGTGTGGCGTCAAAAGAGCCAACAACAATAAAAGAGGACTACTATGCAACGCCATCGTTTGTTTAAATTACCCCTGCTTGGGTTATTTACCCTGTTGTTTTTGATGGGCTGCCAAGAAAGCAGCAGCAGCGCCGAACAGGGAACCACTCCGCCCACTGGCTCTGAAATTGAAACGCCAATTGAAGGCGAAGAGGGCACGGAGCCAGAAGAGGATATTGAAGATGAGGGCGCATTTAAGCTAAACGTTGATCCAAAACGTGAGTACGCATTTAATGCTACCTTAGCGAGCGGCCAAACCACCCCGGCGGCAAAGCTTGAGGCTGCACGTACTGTGCTGTCCGGGCTTTTGGAAAAGCAGAGACAATTTTTAGAAGAGCATAAAAATAACGAGGAAAAACGCGCTTATTTTTATGATAAGAAGATTTTTAAAACCAGCCCCTTCGATGGGTTTGAAGTGTTCACCCAACAAGTGGTTTGCCTCGTGCCCCTCTACGAAGCAGAGCTCACCTTTTATGATGTGTTGTTAGGCTGGGTGCAGGCAGAGCAAACGGAAGGTTATGCGAAAGCGGTGGAAACTGGTCTGCTAGATGCACTGGCGGCTTACACGGAAAAAACCTTAGCAGCGGTGATTCGCCCTTTTGAAGCACAAAATGGTGATCAGTTTGAATGTGCAGAGTTTGCTGGCAACACTATCGATCCTCAGCTCATTGCCATGACGCCAGAATTAAGCCAAAACCAAGTGGCAGAGAGAGTGGCTACGATTATTAATCGCGCCCATTTGCAAGTGCGTTATCCGCTGTACAAGGGCGAAGAAACAGATTTTGATGTTGCCGATGTGTTTGGCAGCTTAACGCAATTGTCACAAGGTTTGCGTGCTATGGGCGAAGCCATTGGTAATGAAAAGGCCCCATTGGTGGAAAACGGAGCTCAGCCGCAAAGTTTCTTTTCATTGCTTGAAAACAGCGATCAAAAACGCCCGCGCCAATTGGTGGCCGATGTGGGAGCGTCCGTATACCGCGTTGCTAACATGATCGATCTCCAAGACAGCATAGCAAGCCGCTTAGACGATACAGTGGCCAATAATATTTACAATATGATGTTGCGTATGGTGAATAATGTGGCGCTAGCCGGTTGGGTGAATCGTAGGGTCAGCGACGATAAAAAAGGCGACATCATTGCTAACCTGTTAGACAATGTAGAGCAAATGAAAGTTGATCCAGATAAGGGCTGGACGCCTTCTTCTAGCTTATTTGGCTCTTCAGAAGAAGTGGATAAAAAAGCGGTGGATGATGCATTTGAACTCGCCGAAACCTTTACCGAGCGATACATTGAAGCCCTTCCAAACATGCTAGGAGCATGGCAGTGGCTACTTAGTGCGGTATTGGTGATGTTTGGATTTATGCGCCGCCGATTACGTACTCTGTAGTATCTAATTAAATGCCGCACACGGGTTGTGCGGCATTTTTATTAATATAAACACATTTGTTTGCTTGCAACCTATTTGTATGCCCTGAGTTGTTACAAATAAGGATTGAATTACATTTTCCCTCTTACTATGATGCCGCCGCTTAAATGCAAAAAATAGCGTGGTGGTATTTTAAGCAATTCAATTTCTGTGTTGATAAAATATCAACGCGCACAACTGCATTGCTTCGACACCTTTTGTGGCTCTGCCGCGTAAGGGCATTCTTTGTAAATAAACCACACTGAGATGGAACCCCTGCGGCAAGGGGAAGTTTTGGTGTGGCTCTAGGTATCTTAGGGATAAAAGATGAGTTCTGTGATTCGATTATTGTTGGTAGCTTTATTTGTGAGTGTGTTTGCACTGTCTGGGTGTAAGTCTTCAGGCAGTAGCGGTGGTGATAACACGATGGTTGAAAACCCTGGTGATGGTAACGGCGATGGTGGAGCAGGTGACGGTAATGGTTCTGGCAGCGACGGCGATGATGGCTCTAACGGCGATGGCAACGACGGCGTTAAAGATGATTTAGTAGATGGGCCAAACTTTGAAGATGCGATTAATCCGGGCTATGAGTATGGCAAAGATGGCCGTCCGGCTAGCTTGTTGGCACCCGTACGTGATGTGAACAATACTCTACAACGAGAGTTGCTAAGAGAATTGCAGCATTTGGAAAAAAACCTCTCTTATGAGCGTGGAAAAAAACCAAGCAACAAGGTACGTGGTGACAGTACAGATCAATTAGGTCAACTATTTTCTTTCCGTGGTTTCGAAGGCATTGAAGTGTTCCCAACACAGGTAATGTGCCTCACTGAACTGCATAATACAGAAAACCATATTCACGATATTTTATTGGGTTGGAAGCTCGCAAACGCTGATCCCGCTGATGCTTTAAAAGAAGCCTATAGCAAGGGTTTGTTGAGTCAGTTATTGCTTTATACCGAGCAAATAATGGTGGCAGCTTACGAACCATTTAATTTCAATGCTGAACGTACAGGCTGTGCTTTAAAGGCTCAGGAATTACCATTGGAATTGCCTAATGAGGGTGATTTTGGGGAAGAAGGTTTCTTTTATAATTATGGCCCTTCAGGTGGAGATGGGCATAAAGACTCAGGCCAAAAATTACGTGCAGCTATTTACACATCACTACAAAGCATTCGTAAAAAAGTAGATGATGTGCAGGAGGCTATTTATTTACAAGAAGGCCAGCCAGCAGGTGGTTTTGATCCAAAGGATGTTGCCACGTCCACAGTAGAGTTAAAAGAGCAGTTAAAAGCACTTGTTTCTGAAGTGAACACATTGCAACCCTCGGTGATGGGTAATATGGATCCACTCGGAGGCACGCGCCAAGTACGTGTTAAGGAAGCGTTTGGTTTAATTGAGCAGTCTATTAATAGAGTAGTGAAGTTATTAGAAGAGCAAAACAAGTTGAAAATAGATGATGTTGTTGTGAAAAACAATTCAGGGCAATTGGCTAATATGTACGCAACGTTAGCTTTTTCGGATTGGATGTTTGATGTTAAAAGTCCTGCTAACAAGGAGCTAGATGTAAGTGGTATTCAGAGTGCACGTAGAAATGCAGCGGCTACATTGCACGCTGATATCAATAGAGTGATCGAAAAAATACAGCCTGATGCCACTGGTACCTCTGGCCCCAGATCCTCTTTCTATGCAACGAAAGCTGGATCAGATACCGTAAATCGTGAAAGGGTCGAGGAAGCAATGGCTAAACTTGTCAAGTATGATGAGGCAGAAGAAGTTGGGGAAGGCTACTTGAACATCTATGTAGCTAACTTAGAAAGCCTTATCGGTAGCTTTGCTTGGTTTATTACGGTATTGCTAGTGGGCGCAGGATTTGTGCGTCGCAACACCGTTAACAATAACACCATTCATTAAAATGGGGATGTAACAATGAAATTAAAACATTTAGCGCTGGCGTTTGTGTTATCGCTCTTTTGTTTCTCCGCGGCTCAGGCTGCAGAAAACCCAGGTTGGGAAACATCCATTATGGGTGTTTATGTAGATACAGATAGCAACCGCCGAGATGCGGATTACGGCATCGGCCTCCGAGTGGGCTTAATGAAACAAATAGCTGACCGTTGGCATATAGAGCTAGCAGCTTTTGGTAACGATATTGAGCGCGACAAGGGCAGCGGCCAAGATTGGCAGTATGGCCTAGGTGTAGATGGTTTATACATGTTGCGCGACAAAACCTTTAACCCTTATGTGGTGCTAGGTGCGGGTGGCATTTATTCCGACACCATTCATGGTACAGACACACAGGGCTACTGGAACGCTGGTTTAGGCGTGATGGTGCGTGAAGTGTGGGGCGCCATGAGCTTACGCGCAGATGCCCGTTATTTCCAAGATTACACCAAAGATGGCAGCGGTAATGATCCTTTTGACGATGTTCGCTTTCACGTGGGCATTAACTTCCCCTTGTTTGGGCGTACCAAAACCTTGCCCAGCCAAGTGGTGACAGTTGAAACGGAACGTGTGGTTGAAGTGCCTAAAGTGATTGTGGAGCAACCAGAAGTGCTACATGGCGTTAACTTTGAATTCGATTCAGAGCGTTTAACCGTGAATGCCAAGCGTACCTTGCAAGAAGTAGCAGATAGATTGCTCCATCACAAGCACTTCCAAGTAGAAATCAGCGGCCACACTGATTCACAGGGCTCAGCGGAGTATAACCAGCAACTTTCTGAGCGCCGCGCAAACGCAGTGAAGGATTATCTTGTGGAGTTAGGTGTTAAAGCAGATCGCCTCACTACGGTGGGCTATGGGTTAACCAAGCCAATTGCTACTAACGATACTGCTGAAGGGCGTGAAACAAACCGACGCATTGAAATGCGACGTTTAAAAGATAACTAGCTGTACGCGTTACACCTTAGCAAAGCCCTGTCTCAATATTGAGATGGGGCTTTTTTTGCTTATAAGCGTTTGCTACCACAAGAAAGTGCGGCAGAAGTGATAGCGGAACCCTCTTTTTTTTGTGGTGTGGCCGTAAAGACAAACTAATCATGATAAAAAATCATTGCTGCGTTGAAGGTGAATGTATAAGTTTGATGACGATAACCTGCGAGCACATTTATTTTGGCTCGTGGGCGATAGTTTAAAAAAATAATAAAACGTCACCTAAACAAGACGTTGTGCACAATTTAATAATAAACAATAAGAATTTGGCGATGTCCCAACAATTACTCACTCATTTAGGTGGTATCTCAGGCTATGAATGTGCGGAGGGTATCACTATGCCTTTTGCAACCCATTGTCTGTGGGTCAAACCCTGTTTAAACATAATGACACAAGAAGCGTAGCGCTCAAGCACGTTGAGTTTAGCCGCCTTGCGCCACCTTGCCAGTTAACTGCTGCAGGTGAATGCAAGGATGTACCTTGTATGTCGTTATAATTCAAACACTAAGAGGCACAAGAATAATGAAAAGAATAATAACACTCATGGTGGCCGGTGCTGCAGGGCTAGCAGCCTGTGGTGGGGGTGATCACAAGATGACCAACGCTGAAGTATTGGCTAGCTGGAATGAGGCAGAGCTTTATTACAGTTTTCCATATGATGGCCAACAAAATTTATCTTTGAATACCCCGTTAGTGCTCCGTTTTTCTGAGCCTGTGGATGCTGAAAAATTCACAAAAGAAAGTGTTGAGTTGACGTGTGATAGTGGCATCTGTAAAGACAAAGGCGCCACTCTTATTTCATGGAACGAAGATAAGCAGTTCGAGTTTGTTGATAATAATTTAGGGGTGGTGCTCACACCCAGTGAAAAGTTAGATGCAAACTCTAAATATTGTGCGGAACTAGTAGATGTCCCCACTGCAAGTGGTGAGAAGGTGGTGAATAAACGTTTTTGCTTTAACACAGCCATCGCGGCCACGCACCGTGGCAGCTTGGTAGAGCTAGGGGTGGGTGATAGCCTCTCCATTAAAAAAATGTACCCCGATCTCAACAAAGTGAGCGAAAACCCAATCATGGATTTTAGCTCCTATCGCTTTCAGTTCAACGAGCCTTTAAATAGCAGTGTGGTGCGTTATGGCGAGCACGTAAAGTTGTTAGATGCGCAACAGCAATTGGTTGAAAACGTCACCGTATTGGCCAATCACAATACTATGACCGTACACCCCAGTGAGTTGCTAGAGCCGGGGCAGGAGTACCAATTGGTGTTCCACAACTTACCTGCCTTGCATGGCCAAAACGATGAGGGAACCCCGAAAGTTTTTAGTAAAACTTTTGCTTTGACACCACAGAGTTCCGAGCCAAGAACGATTCTAGTTCAAGATACGGTGAAGCCCAGTGACATTGCGAATTTCCCATGCTCTCTTGAAAACAACCCCAAGACGTCTGTTTTAACGGGCCAAGCTTTAAACTGCGTGCCCTTGGACTCAGTTATTCTTGGCGATAAAGACGCCAGTATGCAGCAGGGTGATTTACTGGCTGAATTGGCCTATATCCCTAACTATCCAAACATTACACCGCTGCGAGTACCGCGCGGCAGTGTGTTATCAGGCAGTAATATCAAGGTTCGAATAGCGGGCAACGTGCCAGCAGCTGCTGATGACAGTATGGATACAGGTGAAATATCGGTGACGGTGTTGTCCGATGCTATCGGTTATATTTATCCAAACCCTTATAGTTCCGCCCCTGATGCTCCTAAGCAAATTAAGCTTTACATGGATGTGGCCATGACGGCCGAAAACTCGGTGCCTAACGTGGTGCTAAGCCAAGATGTGATGCACATCGAATTAAACGGTATGGCGAGCCTCGATGGCAAAAGCATGCGGGTGGATGCATTAGGCGTGGTAGAGCCAGACATCCTTGGCGCAGAAAAGGCGTTTGGATTTTTGAGTTTCCAAATGAAATCTTATGTGCCGAGCGAACACCAGAAGGTATTTGATGAGGCAGCAAAGAAAGTAGCAGAAGCGCCTCAGTTTAGCTCGATTTACCCTCATGTGGATGAAGGTCTGCAGCCAGATGCTGGTGAAACAATCAGTTTTCTCCCTTCAGATGCGTTAGCCATCAACTTTGATAAGCCTTTAGACATAAGCACTTTACGCTATGGTCACACTTTTTGGCTCGAAGAAGGCGATGTCAAAATGGCTGCAGCTGATGTGGAGTGGTATTTAGATGGCGCCAGTTTAGTCATCAAACATCGAAATAGTTACCAGTCGCAAACCACTTATACGGTTAAGTTGACGGATCAGATTACTGGTTTGCCGAGTTCTACTGTGGTGGAACAACAGGGTGAAAATCTCGGCGCTGTGCGGCGCTTCTTTGCTCGTGAAGCAGCGGGCGAGCCCATTGCACCATTAACTTATTCATTTACAACGCATCAATTTGATGATGCTAATTTGGAATATGCGGGTGATCTAGGCAGCACCTACGCACCAAAGCTGTTTAAAAACCCGCTCTTGTTTGCTACTTACCCAGGCTATCCTTGTGCTGCAGAGTGGGATGAAAATAAGGACATTGGGAATTGCATTGGCGATAAAGATCGAAATGGTAATGAAAAAATGATCTTAAAACCCCAACTAGTGCAAAGCAATCGCCCGATTCACCTGACATTCTCTAAAGCGATAGCGCCTCTTGCACAGGGTGCCTTTGAAGTAAGGGATGAAGACGATAATTTAATTGACGGTGAAATAGAGCAAGGCGATTTTGATTTGTTCTTTACCCCAAACAAACCATGGGAAATTGGGAAAAAATATTATTACGTGGTGAACACGGATCCTAATAATTGCAGCAGTGGTTTCTGCGGCAAAAACGGCCAGCCTTTAATGACAGCACCACTGGCTATTGAGGATGGTGATGAGGCAAACGCGTTTACCGTAGGCAAAATGTATTTTATTGGCACAGAGAATACGAACACGGTGTACCAATCTTTGCGTAATACGCCTACGTTAGATACGCCTGCAGTGATGACGTATTTCAAAACCAGTGGCGATGATGGCGATAAAATCTTTAAACAAACGAGAGAGCTAATAGAAGCAGGCGCTGGTGTTCCAAACTCAGCCCGCTTGGAGTTTGCTGGTGCGAGTGGCTTAGTAAACTCGGGCAACCTAGGTTGTAAAGGCGGCAAAGGAGACTATTGTCCCGAAAAGGCTTACTTGCACTTAGCGGGTAATCTCAATGCCGAAATCTTGGGAGCCGGTAAATACACGTGTTTATACGAGGAAGAGTATCGAGATAAGCATTGTGGTGAAGAAGGCGAGGATGCGCTGGTGGTGGGTATCTATCCCACTGTGATAGCCACGGGCTCAGCAGATTTGTTTGCTAATTTACTCCTTCCCGAACTGCCTGTTGATACGCCTTTACTGCTAGAAACAGCCACGGGTGTACAACTGATGCGCATTAAGCCCAGTG
>DATGUF010000031.1:0-2782 GCA_035301485.1 Alcanivoracaceae bacterium | reverse complement strand
AAGCGCTGGAACCGCCTTCATGGATTTGCGTTACTGACCCTCGTGGTTAACAACGTGAAATTCCAAGATGGCATACAGGTGGAGGAAACATCAGCAAGAGGCGCTGCTTAGCTCTGTACACCAGATTTGACCATTGCTCTAACGACAAGTACCGCGACTATTTACGCAATATCACCGCAGAGAGTACCCATAACGGATATTTCTCCATTGATAAGCGTAGAAATCAATTGGTTGACCCTAAGTTCCCAGTAAGAACCGGCTTGTCCGATGACGTGGATGCTTATGATCTGATTATGAAAGACAAAGAACGCTTGCTGTCGTTCGAAGAGCCAACGCGCTTTATCTTCTCGCACTCGGCACTGCGTGAGGGCTGGGACAACCCTAACGTCTTTGTTTTGTGCATGCTTAAGCAAACTGAAAGCGCTAGTACCATCTCGCGCCGTCAAGAAGTGGGTCGTGGCTTGCGTATTTCAGTGAACAAACACGGGGAGCGCATGGACAACCCTGAACTGGTCCACCAAACCAACGTACTCACCGTTGTTGCTAACGAAACGTACAGCTCTTTTGTTGATGGCCTGCAGAAAGAAATGCTGGAAGAGCTATCCCCACGGCCACGTAAAGCCAGTATCGATTACTTTAAAGGCAAGATAATTCAAACTGACAGTGGCCAGCATGAGATTACTGATCAGCAGGCCAATCAAATCCATCGCTATTTGATTAGAAATGACTATATCGATGATGACGATAATCTTACTGAGGAGTATCACCTGGCACGGAGTAACGGCACGCTCGCGCCATTGCCAGAAGAGCTACACAGTATCGCAGAGCCGGTGCAGGGATTAATCGAAACGGTCTTTACCAATGCTGCACTGCCTGAGATTCAGGATGATCGCACCAGCAAAACCAATAACCGCAACGATGAGAATTACTATAAAAAAGAGTTTCAAGCGTTGTGGGGGAAGATTAATCGGCAGGCTGTGTACCGTGTTGATTTTGATACAGAAGAGTTGATTGAAAAGGCAGTGGGGGTGTTAGATAAAAGCCTAGCAGTGACAGTTCTGCAGTATTCGGTAAAAACGGGTATGCAAAAAACATATTTCAGCGGTGAAGACTTAGGCCGTGGTGATACTTTTCAGCAGCTTGAAGATCGCCAAGAAGACGAAGCTAAGCCGGTCATCTCCACAGTGAAGTATGATTTACTAGGCAAAATCTCTGAAAACACTGAGCTAACACGACAAACAGTTGCAAAAATTTTGTCCAAAATTAGGCCCAAAACGTTTTTTCAGTTCCAACAGAACCCCGAACATTTTATTAGTGAAACCAGCCGTTTGATCAAAGAGCAAAAAGCCACAACGGTTATTGAGCACCTGACCTACAACTTAACGGATGAGACCTTCAAAGACAGTGATATTTTCACTGCCACACAAGCAGGGCAAGACTTTAGCAACGCCACAGAGCAGCTCAGCAAGCATGTGTATGATTATGTGATAGCTGATTCAAATATCGAAAAGAAATTTGCCGAGGCATTGGACATCAGCGCCGAAGTCGCAGTGTACGCCAAGCTCCCGCGAGGCTTTTTTATCCCTACCCCCGTAGGCGACTACAATCCCGACTGGGCCATCGCCTTTACCGATGGCAGCGTTAAGCATATTTATTTTGTTGCCGAAACCAAGGGCAGTATCTCCAGCATGGCGCTGCGTGAGCTGGAAAACAGCAAAATTGAATGCGCGCGGAAGTTTTTTATTGAGTTAGCTAAGAACCAAGATGATCCAACGGTTCGCTATGAGGTGGTGGATAACTACGAAAAGCTGATGGATTTAGTGGGGTAGAGCCTCAAGCTACACATGCCTTAAAGCTTGGCAAACAGCCTAGATGTTTATTCATCTAGGCTGTTTTTGCTAGCTAACCCCAAACGTAACCACTAACGGAGCAAACCATGCGCAGGGTGTTTTTTGGATTAGCCATCCCCGCTAACATACAGCAGCATCTGTTGCAGGTAAGGGCAGAAGTGGCAGGTGCAAGCTGGCAGCGTGCTGAGCAGTTGCATTTAACCTCGCTGTTTTTAGGCGACCTTAACGATGAGCTTCTGCAAGCCATGCGAGCGGCGGCGCGGCAGGTGCATTTGGCGCCCTTCACTTTGCAAGTTTCAGCACTGGGCTGTTTTGGCACGCCGCACACCCCGAAGCATTTATGGGCAGGTGTTCAGCCTAACGAGGCGGTAACGCATCTTCACGAAACGTTGAAAACCCAAGCCCAACAGGTGGGCTTGCCCACCGAACACCGCACTTATTGCCCACACATCACATTAGCTCGGTTTAACCGTAAACCCGGTTCAGTGGCGCCTTTGTTAGCGGAATATAGCGCCACCGAATTTGGTGGTTTTACAGTTAATGAATTCCTCTTGTATGAGAGCCAACCGAGCCCAGAGGGTTCGATGTATACCGTGCTTGAGCGATATTCTTTAGTAGCACCTTAAGCAGCGGCCATAGTCAAGGCTAGAGTCGGTGTTGGTTGTTAATGTTGCAAAGCCAACGATTATTGAATAAGCACTTGCGCGTTGAGCCACCACAGTAAAATATTCTGAATAATTGACGCAGATGCCCACATGGATGGCACGAATACGCTACGCTATTGAGGCTAATTCGTATTGCACAACAAGGAAAGAACATGAGCGATTTAACTGATCAAGTAGTGATTGTTACCGGCGGCGCAGCGGGCATTGGTGCGGCCATTACCACTGTACTGGTACAACGAGGCGCTGCTGTGGTGGCTGTGGATATTA
>DATGUF010000030.1:0-46273 GCA_035301485.1 Alcanivoracaceae bacterium | reverse complement strand
AGACTCGAACTCGCGACCCCAACCTTGGCAAGGTTGTGCTCTACCAACTGAGCTATTCCCGCATGGCGTCCCCTAGGGGATTCGAACCCCTGTTACCGCCGTGAAAGGGCGGTGTCCTAACCGCTAGACGAAGGGGACGCTGTGCGTTACAGCATTTGCTGTTAACGGCGCAAAGTGTAGCAATTTTAGGATATAGGTCAAGCCTTTATTTAAAAAAAGACGCCAAGCGTTCATTTTTTAGACCAGACGCACATAAAATCATCACAAACCACTGTTTTACGTGGCTTTTTATTTATTCTGGCTGCTTAATTCCCGATAAATCTTGGAAACAACGCTCGCGTGCTAGGTTGAAAAAATCTTGAATATAGGGCGCTTCTTCATCTTCCACACGAATAGCGGCGTAAAGCGTGCGCCACACTCCGCCCTCACCGAGTGGTACTGCTGCCAATAAATTCATCTGCAAATATTCTGTTAAGGCCCAGTTAGGCAACGCGGTGACACCGCGGCCGCTGGCCACCAATTGCACCATCATGGCGGTGAGCTCGGCGGTGCGAATGGCTTTAGGCTCCACCCCTGCTGCATCTAAAAAGGCTGTAAATACATCCAGGCGCTCTCTTTCCACTGGGTAAGTAATTAAGGTTTTATCGGCTAGATCCTCTGGCACAATAAAGCGCACGCGCGCTAAGGGGCTATCTTTCTGCACACCTAGCACGAGTTCGTAGCGAAACAAGGGCACATATGTAACGGCTTCCATGGCCACTGGGTCTGAAGTAATAACTAAATCTAAATCGCCGCGCACTAAAGCGGGTAAAGGTGCAAAAGCAAAGCCGGCACTAAGATCCAGCTCTACTTCTGGCCATTCGCTGCGAAAAGAATCTAACGTGGGCATGAGCCACTGAAAACAAGAGTGGCACTCAATGGCCAAGTGCAGGCGCCCCGTTTGGCCGGCTGATAGGCGCCGCAATTCGCGCTGGGTAGCTTCTACTTTAGGCAAAATTTCTTCTGCCAACGCCAACAGCCGTAAACCTGCAGTGGTAAAACGTATGGGCCGCGTGCGGCGGTTAAGCAGCTGCACATCGAGCTTGTGTTCTAAATCGCGCAGTTGATGCGATAATGCCGACTGCGTGACGAACAACCTATCCGCTGCTTCCACCATACTGCCTGTTTCTTTAATGGCGGTGAGCGTTTCTAAATGCCTAATCTCTATCATTTCAGCCTACCTTGAAATTTATTCATACTAACCATGTAAATTATGATTTTGCCTCACAACGCATAGTGTGCACAATACCCTCATCCCAAAAGCATGAACGCTGATATGGGGCCAAATCATAGTTAAAGGTGAAAATAATGACAGTCATACATAACTTAGGCTTCCCCCGCTTTGGTGCACAGCGCGAGTTGAAGTTTGCATTAGAAAAATATTGGGCAAAAGAAATTGATGCCGCGGAATTAGAGCGCGTAGGTAAAGAGCTACGTGAGCGCCACTGGCAGCTACAAGCGGATGCAGGTGTTGACCTTATCCCTGTGGGTGATTTTGCTTGGTACGACCATATTCTAGAGTGGAGCTGCTTGCTAGGCGTAATCCCTGCTCGTTTCGAGCAAGACGACAATGAGCCTGTTTCTTTAGACACCCTCTTCCGTGTTGCCCGTGGCCGTGCGCCTAGCGGTACACCCGCTGCGGCAAGCGAAATGACTAAGTGGTTTGATACTAACTACCACTACATCGTTCCTGAGCTAGAAGAAAACCAAACGTTCCGCATTGCGCGCGAATCTTTCTTCGAGCAAGTGGCTGAAGCAAAAGAAAAAGGCCACAACGTTAAACCTGTGATTCCTGGCCCTCTTACTTACCTTTACCTCAGTAAAGGTGAAGCGTTCCCTGAAGCCGACGATGCGGGCAAACTCGCATTGCTTGAAAACTTAGTGCCTGTTTACCGCACCGTGCTAAAGCGCTTAGCGGAGCAAGGCGTTGAGTGGGTGCAAATCGATGAGCCTATTTTAGCCCTCGATTTACCTGACACATGGCAGCGTGCTTTCGTGCGCACCTATGAGCAACTAGCTGTGGCCACGCCTAAAGTATTGGTAGCCACTTACTTTGGTGCTCTTCAAGATAACCTATTCACTGCGCTAGAACTGGCTGTGGAAGGTTTACACATTGATGGTGTACGTGCACCTGAAGAAGTGGCAAAAGTGGTTGAGCGCTTAGACGACAAGAAAGTATTGTCTGTGGGCTTAATCGATGGCCGCAACATCTGGCGCACCGATTTAGACAAGGCTATTGAAACCCTTACACCTGTAAAAGAGAAGCTCGGCGATCGCCTTTGGTTGGCGCCTTCTTGCTCGTTGCTACACGTTCCTGTGGACCTTGTACACGAAACCAAGCTGGATGATGAACTAAAAAGCTGGTTGAGCTTTGCCCAGCAAAAACTCGAAGAACTACAGTTGCTACGCCAAGGCCTCGATAAGGATAGCTCTGCTGATGCTGCCCTTGCAGCACAACGCGAAGCCATTGCTAACCGTCGTACTTCTGCCCGCATTCACAACCCTGCGGTGCAAGAGCGCATGGCTAAGCTAGACGAAATTGCAGCGGTGAAGCGCCCTGCTTTCGATGAGCGCATCCAGAAGCAGCGTGCAGCGTTAAACTTGCCGTTGTTCCCTACCACTACCATTGGTTCGTTCCCGCAAACGCCTGAAATTCGTGCCCTACGCCGTGATTTCAAACGCGGTGATGTAAGCTTTGAAGCCTACGAAAAAGGCATCAAGGAAGTGATTGCTGAAGTGGTTAAGTTCCAAGTTGAAGCCGACATCGACGTGCTCGTGCACGGTGAAGCTGAGCGTAACGACATGGTGGAATACTTTGGTGAATTGCTAGAAGGTTTTGCTTTCACTCAAAACGGTTGGGTACAGAGCTACGGTTCCCGTGGTGTAAAACCACCGGTTATTTTTGGTGACGTGAGCCGTCCTAACCCCATGACTGTTAGCTGGACTACCTACGCACAAAGCCTTACTGACAAGCCCATGAAAGGCATGCTCACTGGCCCTGTAACTATTCTTGAGTGGTCTTTCGTACGTGATGACCAAACACGTAAAGAAACCTGTGAGCAAATTGCTCTCGCCATTCGCGACGAAGTGAACGACCTTGAAGCCGCTGGTATCACTGTTATTCAAGTGGACGAGCCTGCTTTCCGCGAAGGGTTACCACTACGCCAAGCAGACTGGAAAGAGTACTTAGATTGGGCGGCTGAAAGCTTCCGCATTAGTACTGCAGGGGTAAAAGACAGCACGCAGATCCACACTCACATGTGCTACTCGGAGTTCAACAACATCATCGAGGCTATCGCTAGCATGGATGCCGACGTGATCACTATTGAAACTTCACGCTCGCACATGGAATTACTCGAAGCGTTCGAGAAGTTTGAATACCCGAACGACATTGGCCCTGGCGTGTACGACATTCACTCCCCTAACATCCCAGATGTTGAGTGGATGGTTGAACTCATCAAGCGTGCTACTAAGCAGCTGCCTGTTGAGAAGATTTGGGTAAACCCAGACTGTGGTTTGAAAACACGTCGTTGGGAAGAAACCAAGCCTGCGCTAGAGAAAATGGTTAAAGCTACCAAGGTATTGCGTGAGAAGTTCAGCGCATAAACCTTAGGCTCTAAACGCTAAAAGGGGCGCCATCATGAAGATGGTGCCCCTTTTTTATGTGCTTTATACAATTAACGTTAGCGCTTATTGCAGCTTCTTAGCTGTTGATCGTAACGCTGCGCTGTGTTTGCCACACGGCGGGCGCTATTGGCCATGCTTTGGCTGTATTGCCCTCGGGCAAAACCACCTCGTCCTGCGTAATAAGCCAGGTACAAGCTATAAGCATCTGCTTTGCTTACCCCCACCATGCGATGCGTTTTATCGTGATACCAACCCACAAAGTGAACGGCATCTTTATAGCGAGAGCGGCGGGCCATTTTTCGGCCTGTTTCCTGCTTATACTCATACCAGGTGCCATCAAGAGCTTGCGCATAACCGAAAGCGCTAGAAGGCCTTTTCCATGGAATAAACCCTAGCAGGCGCCTGCGCGGTGGGCGCGCACGGGGGTGAAAACTAGATTCGTGCCGAATAGTGGCCAGCAAAATGGGCGCGGGAACGCCGTACTGGCGCTCTACTTTTTTGGTTTGCCGCTCCCAGCTATTAAAAATACTGCTGTTTTGCTGATAAATAGTACAAGCGTTATCTACTTTCGCGGGTGGGCGCATAGCACAGCCTGACAACATCAGGCTGCCCACCAAAACTACCGGTAAAATTCTCATTGTTATGACTTCTGTTGTAGCAGTGTTAGCAGTTGGGCTTCATCCCATACTGTAATACCTAGCTCTTGTGCTCGAGTTAGTTTGCTGCCTGCAGCTTCTCCAGCTACCACCACATCGGTGCGCTGTGACACACTGCCTGTGACTTTAGCCCCTAGCTGCTGCAAAGCATCTTTGGCTTCGCCTCGTGTTAATTGGCTCAGGCTTCCGGTTAACACCCAGGTTTGGCCAGCTAAGGGTTGCTCTGTGGGCGCTTGGGTGGCTTCCCCTTCTGGGAAAGTAACACCTGCTTGTAATAATGCATCGATGACGCCGCGGTTATGTGCTTCTGCAAAAAAATGCTTAATGTGCCCTGCCACAATGGGGCCCACATCGGCCACTTCCATAAGCGCTTCTTCATCTGCGGTGGCAATGGCCTGCAAAGAACCAAAATGGCCCGCTAAGGATTGCGCCGTGGCTTCACCCACTTCACGCACGCCTAAGGCGTAAAGAAAACGTGGCAAGGTGGTTTGTTTACTTTTTTCTAACGCTTCAATCAGGTTTTGGGCTGATTTCGGCCCCATGCGCTCTAAGCTTGCAACCTCTTCTGCTTTTAACGCATACAGATCTGCGGCATTTTTAACCCATTTTTGATCCACCAATTGGGCAATCAATTTAATGCCTAGGCCATCGATATCCATGGCGCGGCGCGAAACAAAATGGCGCAACGCTTCTTTTTGTTGTGCGGGGCAAATTAAACCGCCAGTGCAGCGCGCTATGGCTTCCCCTTCAGCAGTGAAGATTTCGCTGCCGCACTCTGGGCAGGTTTTCGGCAGCTGCACTGCTTTGGCGTCTTTCGGGCGGCGTGCTGCCACCACCGATACAATTTTGGGGATCACATCGCCCGCGCGGTAAAGCACCACTTCATCGCCAATATGAATATCTAAGCGGGCAATTTCGTCCATGTTGTGCAAGGTGGCATTACTAACTGTGACGCCCCCTACTTGCACTGGTTTGAGGCGTGCTACCGGGGTTACAGCACCGGTGCGGCCCACTTGGAACTCCACATCTAGCAATGTGGTCACTTCTTCTTGAGCGGGCAGTTTATGTGCCACCGCCCACCGCGGGGCACGGGAAACGTAGCCTAAATCTTCTTGCCAATCGAACCGATCTACTTTGTAAACAATGCCGTCGATATCATAGGGCAATTGATCACGTTTGGCGGCGAGCTTTTCGTAATACGCTAATACTTCTTCTATGCCCGCACAGGTAGCCACTTCCTGGCTTACCTGTAGGCCCCACTCGCGCACCATGGCTAACATGGCGCTATGCGTTTCAGGCCAAGGCACTGCTGTTAGCTGTGCCACGCTGTAGGCAAAGAAATCTAAAGGCCGTTCGGCCACTACGCGTGCATCTAATTGGCGCAAACTGCCGGCGGCGGCGTTACGTGGGTTTGCAAAAGGTGGGAGCCCTTGTTCGGTTTGGCGTTCATTTAAACGGGCAAAGCCGGCATGCTGCATCACCACTTCGCCACGAATTTCCACCACGCCTGGCACTTCTCCTCGTAAACGCAAAGGCACGCTTTTAATGGTGCGCACGTTTTGCGTGATGTCTTCACCGGTGTGGCCATCGCCACGTGTGAGGGCCTGTGCTAAAACGCCTTCTTCATAAATGAGGCTTACCGCTAGGCCATCGAGCTTCGGCTCAGCCACATACACAATGGTGCCTGAAGTATCGAGTAAATCGCGCACGCGGCGGTCGAAATCGCGCACTTCTTGCTCATCAAAGGCGTTGCCCAAAGATAACATGGGCACTTGATGATCTACTTGCTGAAAGGCATCTAAGGGTGCTGCGCCCACGCGTTGTGTGGGCGAATCTGGTGTAACAAGTTCAGGATGCTGTGCCTCTAAGGCTTCTAGCTCACGAAACCAACGGTCGTATTCGGCATCGGGCACTTCGGGCTTGCTCAAAGCGTAGTATTGGTAGCTCCACTCCTCAAGCTGCCGGCGCAGTGCCGCCGCTTTTTCTTTAACTACCATGCGCTTAGCCTCGTACTAAATGAGAACGACGTTCGAACTCACGCACACGCTCACGCAAGTGCTCCATGGTTTGTTGAGTTAACACGCTGCGGTGCTCATCTTTCATTTCAGCACCGAGTTTTTTAGCTAATGACGTGACCACGCTGAGCATTTCATCTAAGGCACCCAAGGGGCGTTGTGGGCCTGGCAAAGCGAGGAAGAAAGTGAAGCCAACAAAATCGTCTTGCTCAAGGGTGTCGTAATTAAACACGCCAGGCTCCACTGCGTTCGCCATGCTGAATTGAACGGTATTTGCTTCTTTGCCTTCACCGTAAGCATGGAAAATATTCATATCACCAAACACTAACCCGTGCGAGGTGAACAGCTGTAAAATGCCTTCACCACCGAAGCTATAGCCCTTTGGCGCCACTAAATGCACAGCGATAACTTCGCTAGGTTCTTGTTGCAACGGTTTTTTAGCTGCTTTGGCAGCGGGTTTAGGCGCGGGTTGTTCTGCACGCGGTGCTGTAGGCTGAGGTGTTGGCGCTGAAGGCGCTGCTGCTACCGGTGCAGGTTCGACAGGCTGTGGGGCCACAGGCGCCGGGGCGGGTGTGGGCGCGGGAGTATTAATGCGCGCTGGCCGCTCCACTTCTGGAGCTGGCTCTGCCGGCACTGCTTCTGGCTCTTGTATTGGTGCCGCTTCTGGCTGTGCCGCCACACTTTGCTGGCTAGCGGTGGTGCTACGGCGTAGAACACGTACTTCGCCTGGCAATTCTGGGTTGTCGTACTCACCGAACAGATCATCTTCATCACCACTTAAATGGTGAAGGTTTGATTGCGAACGGCGCTCGCGCATCATGCGGCGAATGCCATCGGCTAAAATAACTACTATTAAGAGTGCTAAAATCACCACTAGGGTTTCAAAATTCAGGCCCATTACTTTGCCTCATACCTTAATGCTATTTAGGATGCCCGCTTACTGAGCTGCTAACTCTACTGCTTTTTCTACATCTACCGACACTAATCGGGACACGCCTGGTTCGTGCATGGTAACACCCATCAACACGTCAGCCATTTCCATGGTGATCTTATTGTGCGTGATAAACACAAACTGCACCATGGAAGACATTTCGTGAACCAAATTACAAAAACGGCCCACGTTAGCATCATCTAAAGGCGCATCCACTTCATCGAGCATACAGAAAGGAGCGGGGTTCAACTGAAAAATAGCGAAAACTAACGACAAAGCGGTTAACGCTTTCTCCCCACCCGATAACAAATGGATGGTGCTATTTCGCTTACCTGGGGGGCGCGCCATAATGGCCACCCCTGTATCTAATAAATCTTCACCGGTTAACGTTAAGCTTGCACTGCCTCCGCCAAATACTTTGGGAAACAGCTCCTGCAAGCCTGCGTTAATTTTATCAAAATAGGTTTTAAAACGTGCGCGCGTTTCACGATCAATTTTCTTGATCGCGTTTTCGAGTGTTTCGAGGGCCTGTGTGAGGTCATCGTTTTGCATATCTAAAAACGCTTTACGCTCGCTTTGCACTTTATGTTCATCAATGGCGGCCAAGTTAATTTGCCCTAAACGGCTAATTCTGTTGGCCACCGCTTCACGTTCAGCCTGACATTTTTCTTCAGTAAAATCTTCTGGCAAATTACGTATTAATGTTTCTAAGTGGAAGCCCGCTTCTGTGAGCTGCTCTTCCACAGTTTGCCGACGCACCATTACCTCTTGCCATTTCATGCGTGTTTGGCTGAGCGTTTCACGCCATTTTTGGCTGGCTTGCTCGGCGGTATTGCGCACTGTTTCTGCTTGGCGCAACTGCTGTGCCACAGTGTCTTGATCGCGACGGCGCTGCTGCAACAACTCTTCGGCTTCTAAACGGCGCTCTAATACTTCTTCCAGCTGCGCCAAAATAACCGTATCTGGTTCGCTATCTGTGCCGAGCTGTAATTCAAGCTGGTTTTTGCGCAACACCAAATGCTCCACCTGCCCTTGTAAACGCGCAAGGCTTTGCTCTAATGCGTGGATGTTGGTGCGTGCACCTTCCACCCAAATGGCTAGCTGATGGTGCTGTTCGCGATATTGCCTTACTTGTTGGCGCAAGTCACTGATTTTACGCTGATGCATTTCCCGTTCTTCTTGCTGCAAACCGCGTTCAGCTGTGTCTGCAGCCATGCTTTCCACCATCGCTTCAAGCTCTACGCGGCCTGCTTTCAACGCTTTAAATTCTTCTTCGCGCTGCTGGGCAATATCTTGCTGCTCTTCTTCAAGACGTTGCAAGCGCTGTTGCACTTGCTCAACCTGAAGAGCTTTGGCACCGGCTTGCGCAGAAAGTTCAGTGTATTCACGGTGCACTAACGCTAGCGCTTGTTGTGCGGTTTCACGTTGCTCTTCTAATTCGCTTAGTTGCTCTCGTTGTAGGGCTAGCTGCTCTTCTTGTTCAATGAGCGCTTCTTCTTGTTCCGCCACTGTGGCCGTTAGTGCGCGTAGGTCTCGTTCACGTGCAAGCAAGCCGGCTTCATCTTGCTCTGCGCCTTGCAGATGCAGCCAATCCGGCCCTAGCCATAACCCCTCGGGAGTAATTACAGATTCACCTTGCGCAAGGTGATGGCGGCGTTCCCAAGCAGCGGCCATGTTGGGTGCTGTGTAAATGCTATGCAGCAATAAAGGGGCTGGCCCTTGCACTTGCGCTGCGAGTGTTCCTTCGGGGGCTGGGCTTGCGCTGCTAGTCCACCACCACAGATGGCCGTGTGGTAAAGCATGAAGCTGTTCTGTTAAGCCCTGGGGTAAATCGGCATACACCCCTTGTAAGCCGTGCTGCAACACCGTTTCCACTGCTTTTTCCCATTGTGGTGCCACGGTTAATTGAGCAGCTAATGTGGGGAGTTCGGTATAACCATGCTCTGCTTTCCAGGCGCCTAAATCACCATCATCCATGGCGGCTTCTTGCAGTGCCTGCAAGGTGGTGAGTTTACCTTGTTGTTCTTGCAGTGCTTTACGGGCTTGCGCCACGGCTTGCTCTAACACTTGTTGCTGTTCGCGCGTGCGTTGCTGCAATGCTTGCTGCGTAGCCAGCTGCTCTTCAGCTTGCAGAGCCTGCTCTTCTTTCACAGCTGCTTGCGCTTCTAGTTCGGCCACTTCGCGCATTAGGGAGGCGCTGTTAAGTTCTTGCTGTTCGGCTTCCAAACGTTGCCAGCGGCGTTCTAAGCGGGTAAGTGATTCTTCCCAATGTTGGATGCGCGACTGCAAAATTTCAGCATCGCGTTGGCGTTGGCTAGCTTGTTGTTGAAACTGCTCCCAGCTGCGTAAACTTTGCTCGCCATCGTGCTCTGCTGCGGCAAGCTGTTCGTTACATACCGCTAGCTTTTCTTCCAATTCTTGCCACGCCGGCAAACGTTCTTCGAGCTGTGTTTGCCACTGCTGTAATTGCTGCTTATCGTGCTGGCTGTCGCTATTGGCTTTCTGCCAAGCTTCGTTAGCGTCTGCGAGGTCTTTCTCTAATTGGCGCTGCCGTTGGCGTTGATGTTGTAGCTGCTGCTCTAAACGCGCTACGTCTGCGCCCAAGGTGTAATAATGTTGCTGCGCTTCATCCACGCTCTCTTGATGCGCTGTATAAGTATCGCGGTGGCTTTCAATAATGGCTTCTTGTTCTGTGTAACGGCGCTGCTCTTCTGCTAATGAGCGTTCCACTTCTGCCACTTCTATTCTCAGTGCGCCTTCTTGCTCTTGCAGCCCACGCCAACGGATAGCAAGCAATTGCGCGCTGAGCTGCTTTTCTTCTTGCTGATACACTTTATAGCGTTCGGCCGCCGCTGCTTGGCGTGCTAAGCGTTCAAGTTGGCGATCTAGCTCTTCACGAATATCGGTTAAGCGCTCTATGTTATCGAAGGTGCGCCGCATGCGGTTTTCTGTTTCTCGGCGGCGCTCTTTATAACGTGAAATGCCTGCGGCTTCTTCAATGTACACGCGTAATTCTTCGGGCCGTGCTTCGATTAAGCGCGAGATCATGCCTTGTTCAATAATGGCGTAACTACGGGGGCCAAGTCCTGTGCCTAAGAAAAGATCGGTAATATCACGACGGCGGCAACGGGCACCGTTGAGGAAGTACTGTGACTGCCCATCGCGCGTTACCTGGCGGCGTACTGATATTTCGTTAAAGGCTGCATACTCACCGGTTAACCGGCCTTTATCGTTTTCGAAAATAAGCTCCACCGAGGCTTGTGCCACGGGTTTACGCGCGCTAGAACCATTGAAAATAACATCGGCCATGGATTCACCACGTAGGTACCTAGCCGAGGACTCGCCCATTACCCAGCGCACGGCGTCAATAATATTAGATTTGCCACAGCCGTTCGGCCCTACCACGGCGGTAAGGTTCGATACAAAGGATGCTGTGGTGGGGTCTACAAAGGATTTAAACCCCGCCAATTTAATATTTTTTAAGCGCATAGCGTTTTATTTAGGGCCTCAGGAATTCCTTGTTGTTTCTTCTATAAAGATAGCGGTGATAAAAACACCTCGTAAAAACGACAAATTGTAACCTAAAAAACTCTTTATAGTGGATGCATTTTTAAGATCCACTCAATTGTTACTTTTTTACACTGCCTCAAAGCGTTGTGCATTGGCCCTGAGTATGTGCCTCTCAGGGTTTGCCGCCTAAAGAAGTTCTACACAGCTTAACAAAGAAAAGTTTTTGCCATTGTCAAGGGCGCCGCTAACTCCTTAATTTTCTTAGCACCACTTGTAACTTATTGATTTTTAAACAAATTAAATCTTTGTGTGTTTTTTCGTCATTGTGCGCAAGTGCGCGTAGAATGGGGCTTTGCGGCGTTTATCCGCGCTTAATCCACAAAGTTATCCACAGATTCTGTGGGTAACTTTTTTGCCTTTAATGACACCCTGTGATGTATCAGTGAACACTACACCTTTGTTCGATCTGTAGTATAGTCCAACAAGACAAGTAAACTGTTGAACAATTAAAACATCAGTAAGGAGCACTTCATGTTTCGAGCCAACGCCAGCCTCGCAGAGCAAATTGCTCAACACCTTGGTGAGCAAATTATTCGTGGCGAAATTATTCCTGGTGAACGCATTCAGGAATTGCGCATTGCCTCTGAACTAGAAGTGAGCCGCGGTTCTGTGCGTGAAGCCTTGCTGCTGTTAGAACGCCAGCATCTTATTGATATTTTGCCGCGCCGAGGCGCCACCGTGTGTGAGTTGTCTGAGCATCAAGTGCGCAGCCTGTATGAAATTATTCAGATTTTATTGGGCTTAGTGGTGCGCAAAACTATTCGCTCCATCAAAGAAGAAGAGCTCGACCCTTTCATCGAGCTTATTCATCATCTACAAGAGCAAGTAACAGAAAAAGATTTAGAAGGCTTTTTCACCAATAGCTTCAAGTTTTTCGGGCTCTTTTACCCCTACGCCAACAACCCTTATGTGGAAGGTGCACTCACCGATTTAGAGCCAGCACTACGCCGCTGCTACTACATGGCCATTCATCTAAACGACACTGAAACTAAAGAGTGCCTCGCTTTTTTCAAAGCCACTGTGGAAACCATTTTCCGCCGCGACCCGCGCTCTGCCCTTGAAATTATTCGCGAGTTTGCTGAGCATCAATCGGCCTTGGTGAGCGAATCGATTCAGCGTGCTCGTCAAATTGAAGCGGCTTGGGGGAGGCGCCGTCGCTAGGCGTTTTCTCTAACTGAGCAATATGCAACCACAACAAGGTGCCGCCCACTACGGCCATGGGCATGATGATTAGGTTTACTAGCGGCACCAACGTTAACGCCATTACCCCACCACCAAAGCCAATCACTAGCCAACGCTTGGCACGCAGTTCGCGCAAAGCATCTTTAAAGGAAACAATGCGGTTATCTGCGCCGTAATCAATGTACTGAATGCCAAACATCCAGCTGGCCCACAAAAACCAAATGGCGGGGCCAATTAAATTCAAACCTGGAAACGGCGCCAATACAAACGACAGCAGCGCGGTGAGCAGAAAGATGAGCAAGGCCCGCCAACCCCAGTAATAGAGCTTGACTGTTTCGCGCCATACCACGCGCTTAGACATGGCCCAGATGCTTTCCTCTGGCAAGGGGGTGCGTGCATACAAGGTATCAATGTGCGCTGCCAAGAAGCCCATAAAAGGCGCACTCACTAACTGTACAAAGCTAGTGAAAATGGTGGCCAATAAAACAAGCAGCACTATCCACACTAGCCACTTTAAAACACCCACCAAAAAACCAATGAAAGGGTTTATAAAGCCGAAAAAACCTTCGAACTGCCATCCAGCGGTGAAGGCTTGCATCCACTCTACTATCCAGCCGCTCGTCCAATACCAGGCGCCGGCAAACAATAAGCTATTGGCCAGAATGGGAAGCACTAACCAAGCCCGAACACGCTTCTGCTTTGCTACTTTAAAGCCTAAAGCTAAAAAACCTAACCCTTGCTGGATGGAGCGCAACATAGCTCACCTCTTATTTTGTTGTTGGTGCAGCCAGTTATTTTAGGCATTAAAAAGCACCATAACCTTGGGCTACGGTGCTTTTATTATCACACTGACTTACGTGATTAGTCGTACTTAAAGGTCATGCCGAGGCGGCGGCCTACTTCTTCGTAGCCTTCCACCACATCGCCCAACCCTTTGCGGAAGCGGTCTTTATCTAGGCTTTCGCGGGTATCTTTATCCCATAAGCGGCATCCATCGGGGCTGAATTCATCGCCGAGGTAAATTTTGCCGTCGAACACGCCAAACTCTAGTTTGTAATCCACCAGTAGCATGTTGCCAGCAAGGAACAATGCTTTGAGAACGTCGTTCACTTTTAACGTGAGCGCGCGCATTTCTTCCATTTGCTCAGGCGTTGCCCAACCGAAGCTATGTGCTACAGATTCGTTGATCATCGGATCGCCGAGGGCATCATTCTTGAGGAACAGTTCGTAGGTGGGCGGGTTAAGATCGAGGCCTTCTTCCACACCTAAACGACGGCAGATACTGCCTGCAGAGATGTTACGCACCACACACTCGATGGGGAACATATCTAAGCGCTTTACTAACGCTTCCTCAGCAGACAAGAGCTTTTCAAAGTGAGTAGGAATACCCGCTTCAGCCAGCTTCTCCATAATAAAGGCGTTGAACTGGTTGTTCACTGCACCTTTGCGCTCTAGTTGCGCCATTTTTTTGCCGTCGAAAGCAGACGTATCGTTACGAAAGCTTAAGACTAAGAGGTTTTCGTCATCTGTTGTGTAAACAGACTTTGCTTTGCCGGCATAGAGCTCGTTGCGTTTTTCCATTAGTAAAACTCGTTGTGTTTATTGAACATTTAGCCAATCAAAACCTTGTTCTTGATCGGCCACCAAAACGCGCTGTGTATCAAAACCGCCCATGTTAGTCGCTGCTGTTAGCGCCAAATTAGGGCAGTTATTTTGTTCGCTAATATGCGATAGCACTAGGTGCTGTAATCGCTCTTGTTCCACTTGCTGCAATAACTGGGCAGCCTGAACATTATTGAGGTGCCCCCACGGGCCACCCACTCGTCTCTTTAATGAATAGGGATATGGCCCCTCTTCAAGCATCACCACATCGTGGTTGAATTCTAGTAGCAAAACATCGCATTGGCGATAAGATTCCACCACATGTGGCGTAATTTCACCTAAATCGGTGAGCACTCCCACCTGTTGCTGCCGAAACGAAAACAAATATTGGCACGGTTCACGTGCATCATGCGGCACCGCCACGGATAACACTTCAACATCGGCAATACTGAAGCGCTGCCCTAAGCGCACTTCGCGCATGGCAACGCCTTTAAAACTGTGGCGCCCAGTGGCTTCCATGGCTAAGCGCGTGCCCACCGTCATATACACGGTTAAGCCATATTTACGCGCTAACGGTAACACACCTTGAACGTGATCTCCGTGCTCATGGGTTACCACAATGGCGGCAAGGTTTTCTGGTGATAGCCCGCAGCGCTCTAAACGATAGCAGGTTTCGCGCATGGTAAAGCCGCAATCAATGAGCACCAAGGTATCGCCCGCGCGCACCAAGGTGGCATTGCCTTTACTGCCGCTACCTAAAGACGCAAGTTTCACAGCTGCCTGCGCAGTGCCTCTAGCAATTGCTGGCTCGTTTCTTTATCTAACAAAGCCGTGCCCTTTTGGTTTAGCGCAGCCACTTGCACCCCGTTCACGGTATTGCTCAATTTGAGCTGGGCGCGTTGGTTGGCCACAGCGAAACGCTTAGGTAGCACCACGTAAATTACACCCACTGAGCGGTTTACGTCCTCCACAGTAAATTCTGTTTTGGCGAGGCCTCGGTTCACGTATTCCCATGCCCAGGTGAAATCGGTATTGAGCATTAAAATGGGGTAACCATTACCGTCGCGGCCTAACACGGCAGACACATTAGTGGGCTCTGCTTTGGCGGGTGCTTCGCCATCGGGGGTTGTGGCAACAAGCTGCGGCGGCTCTGGCACTTCAAAGCGATCTTTACGCGCCACTTTTTCATGTAAGCGGCTTTCTTCGTTACGCACTACGTACGCATCTCGCTTGCCCGAAAAATGCATGCCTGCAGGCACTTCCATTTCTTTAATGGTTTCTGCTTCGCGGTATTCGAGGGTGCGGTCTGGAAACACGCCGCAACCTGCCACGAACAACCCTACAACGGTAACCCCAAGTAAAACTCTCATTAATTCTCCAACGCTCCGCTTTGTTTTAGCGCTTCAAGCAACGCTGGGCGGCATTCTTCAGCCAATGGTGTGAGCGGCAAACGAATGCCGCGGTCAATGTGCTTCATTTCATAAAGCGCCCACTTCACGGGGATAGGATTGGATTCAATAAACAATGTTTTGTGCAGCGGCGACATTTCCATATCTAAACGGCGCGCTTCTTCGGTATCGCCATTTAGTGCTGCAGCACAAGCCTTAGCCATTTTGGCCGGCACGACGTTTGCCGTTACCGAAATATTACCTGCGCCACCAATCAAAATAGATTCAATGGCAATGCCATCATCACCGGAATACACCAAGAAATCTTCGCCACACAGGTCGATCAATTTCTGCATGCGCTCCATATCGCCGGTAGCTTCTTTAATGCCAATAATATTTGGCACTTTGCTGAGGCGGGCAGCGGTTTCTGGCAGCATATCGCAAGCGGTACGGCCAGGAACATTATATAAAATTTGTGGGATATCAACGGCTTCAGCAATAGCTAGGTGGTGTTGATACAGCCCTTCTTGCGTAGGCTTGTTGTAATAAGGTGATACCAACAAGCACGCATCGGCACCCGCTTCTTTAGCGCCGCGCGTTAAACGAATGGCTTCATCCGTGGAGTTAGCGCCCGTGCCCGCAATAACAGGAATACGTTTATTGGCCGCTGATACAATTTCACGAATCACGATATCGTGTTCTTCAAACCCTAACGTGGCCGATTCACCCGTGGTGCCCACCGCCACAATAGCGTCGGTACCTTGCTCCACATGCCAATCGACTAATTTATTTAAACGCTCCCAATCCACTGCGCCATCGGCATGCATTGGGGTAACTAAAGCAACGATACTGCCACGAATTTTCACGGTTAACTCCGCTTGTTAAAAGATGACTCGCAAAATATTGAATGCCCATGGGAGCCCATGAGGCACAAAGTGGCAAAACATTGATACATAACACATGCCACAAAAAAACTATGTTACTCGGCCTGCGGGATTTGAACAAGGTATGATTGCCTTTGCGCTTCGCTATCACCACTGCCACAATCTATGCCCATGCGCCATTTTGTTACTTGCGCTGCATAACACTATCTATGGAGGCTTTATGTCGCAAACAGTTCTATTAAATAAACCTATCCCTGCTTTTACGGCCGAGGCCACCGGTGAACTCACCCTCACCGAGAAAGATTTACAAGGCCGTAACACCGTTATTTATTTCTACCCGCGCGACAACACCCCAGGCTGCACCATCCAAGGGCAAGAGTTTCGCGATTTATATGCAGAGTTTAAGGCTTTAAATTGCGAAGTGATCGGCGTTTCAAGAGATTCTATGCGCAGCCATGAACGCTTTAGCGAAAAACACGATTTCCCCTTCCCTCTTATTGCGGATGAGGATGAAAGCTTTTGCCGCCTTTTTGATGTTATCAAACTGAAAAAACTCTATGGCAAAGAGCACCTCGGTATCGAACGCAGCACTTTCTTGATTGACAGCAATGGCGTGCTACGCCAAGAGTGGCGAAAGGTAAGAGCAAAAGGCAATGCCGCTGATGCCTTGGCTGCGTTGCAAGAGTTATAAGCTACTCTGCACCCACCCTAATTAAGAACCACAGTTCTTGCTGCTGCTCTGCAAAACGAACCAGTTCGTGGCTTGCTTGTCTTAGGTAGGCAGGAATATCACGATGGGCACCAGGATCTGTGGTTTTTACTAGCAACAACTGCCCTGCCACCATTCGCCGTAACGCTTGGCGGGTTCGCAACAACGGCATTGGGCACAATAAGCCCCGGGCGTCGAGTGTTTGCTCTGCATGCCAGCCTGATTCCATCGTTTATTCACCTTATACTGTATATTCACACCGTTGTTAGCCTAGGCTTACATTTGTTTTCTCATTTGCTTACACGGAGAAAGTAGTGCCCAAAGCAATTATACATAAAGCGTTGCTGTTGCTACTTATGGTAGGCGTAATGCTCGCTGCCCTAAATCCTCTTTCTGTGCAGGCCAACAACCTGCCCGATTTAGGTGACGCAAGCAGCGCACTACTTACGCCTGAACAAGAACACCGTTTAGGCCGCGCTTGGCTGCGCTCACTACGCGGCCAAGTTTCTTTACTTGAAGACCCTTTGGTGCAAGATTACGTTGAGCACCTCGTTTATCGCCTCGCCTCCCATAGCGATTTAAAAGAACCCGATTTGGCCATTGTGGTGGTAAACAATCGAGAAATTAATGCTTTCGCTGTTCCCGGTGGCGTAATTGGTTTAAATGCTGGGCTTTTTTTGCATGCACAAAGTGAAGATGAAGTAGCTGCTGTAATTGCTCACGAAATCGCTCACGTTAGCCAGAAACACTTCACCCGCCGTTACGCCGACAGTAAAAGAATAAGCCGCAACATGATGGCCGGGATTTTAGCCAGTCTTGCCCTCGCCATCGCTGGTGAAGCCGAAGCGGGCATGGCGGGGGTTATGAGTGCTCAGGCTGCTGCGATTCAAGCACAACTCACTTATTCGCGCCACCACGAACGAGAAGCAGACCGTGTGGGCATGCAAATATTACTCGATGCTGGGCTCGACCCGCAGGCTATGCCCACTTTCTTCGAGCGTTTGCTTAAAACGCAACAATTCTCTGGCAAGCCGCCCGAGTTTATTCTTACCCACCCTGTTACCGAAACACGGGTGGCAGATAGTAAAAGCCGTGCACGTGCGCTACCTAGGGGCCCGCGCCGCGACGCCTTGGAGTTCGAGCTAATCCGCAACCGCTTGCAGGCGCTCTATATCGCCGATCCACAGAATGCCATACGGCACTTTCAGCGCGACTACAACAAAGGCAGCTCTGCCGAGCAACAAGCCTTAGGCTTTGGTTTGGCCATGGCTGCCATGCGCGCAAAAAAATACGATGTGGCACAGGAAACATTGGCCCTACTACAGCAGCAAGCGCCTAACCAAATCTGGTATCAGCTTGCGGCGGCAGAAAACCTAGAACGCCAAAGGCAGTATCAAGAAGCGGCCGACACGGCTGCTAAGGTGCTGCGTTTGAGCCCTGGCCACTATGGCGCGAGCATTATTTATGCTCGCAACCTCATTAGCATCAATGAACTTGATACCGCTAGGCAGGTTTTAGAGCGCTTGCAGTGGCAGCACGATACAGTGGAAATAAAGCGCTTAGTGGCCAAAATTTGGACCGAGAAAAAAGATAAAGCGCGCAGCCATTTGGCCCATGGCGAACTGCTGTTTGCATTAGGTGACGATGAAGGCGGCATTCAGCAATTGCACTATGCTCTACAACACAGCAAAGGCAACTTCGCCCTCTATAGCCAGGTTAAAGCGCGCTTAGATACCATGCAGCAATTAGCCGGCGAACAATTTTAAGTGGCACAAAAAAGCCCAGCTCTTAGTGGAACTGGGCTTTTAGTGTTGCATTAACGCTTAAGGGTTAATTGATGCACCAAACTCGAGCATACGATCTAACGGCAGCTTCGCTTTCTTAATAAGCTCTGCATCCACTAGAATTTCTTGGCCTGCTGCATCATCCGCCTCTAGTACCTGGCAGAGGTTTTCCAACCCATTCATGGCCATCCATGGGCACTGTGCACAGCTTTGGCACTCGGCGCCAGCGCCGGCTGTAGGTGCTTCCATCAAGATTTTGTTGGGCACCATCTGCTGCATCTTGTAAAAAATACCTTTATCTGTGGCAACAATCAGGCGTTCTTGCTTCAGTTCGCCTGCTGCTCTGATTAACTGTGAGGTGGAACCCACCACATCAGCCAATTCAATTACAGCTTTAGGTGATTCAGGATGCACCAATACTGCTGCGTCGGGGTAAGCAGCTTTAAGATCGAGCACGCCTTGAGATTTAAACTCTTCGTGCACGATACAGGCGCCATCCCAGCATATAACGTCGCCGCCAGAGGCTTTGGCAACGTAATCGCCCAAATGTTTATCGGGCGCCCACAGGATTTTTTCACCCTGTTGGTCTAAATGTTTAATCAACTCTACGGCAATACTAGATGTGACTACCCAATCAGCCTGCGCTTTTACTGCTGCAGAAGTATTAGCATAAACCACTACTGTGCGATCTGGATGCTGAGCACGAAACTCAGCAAACTCATCTGCAGGGCAACCAATATCAAGAGAACAAGTTGCCTCTAGCGTTGGCATAATCACGCGTTTTTCTGGGCTTAGTATTTTAGCGGTTTCGCCCATAAAGCGAACGCCCGCCACTACTAAAGTGTCAGCGTCGTGATCACGGCCAAAACGAGCCATTTCTAAGGAGTCTGCTACACAGCCCCCTGTTTCTTCAGCTAAGGATTGAATTTCAGGGTCTGTGTAATAATGCGCAACTAAAACTGCGTTACGCTCTTTCAAAAGAACTTTAATGCGCTCACGGTACTCAGCGCGCTCTTCATCACTCATTTCACCCACAATATTGAGGTTATTTTGAGTGGAAATAAGATCAAGAACCTTTGCATTCATCGGCATCTAAGGTGAGGGTTTGCCCCTTTCCTTCCAACGAGTTAATTCATAGCCTGGTAGGCTTTCGGGCGCACATAATAGCACAAACTTTTAATTTCACACGGATGAACATTTATTCACCTAGTTTGCTGCTTTATGTGCCAGTGACCGTGGCACTCCAATGGCAAAGTTATGAAAGCTGATGATTTAGCCCTCAAACTCTTCTGGGTAGTCCACGTTTGTGTACACTTCCTGTACGTCGTCGAGATCCTCTAGCATGTCGATCATTTTTGCCACGACCTCGGCGGTTTCCATATCTACTTCTGCGAGGGTGCTAGGGTGCATCGTTACTTCTGCGTTGGCAAACTCAAGCTCTGCAGCACGCAAGGCATCCACCACCTGGCCAAATGAGTTATCCGGCGCTGTCACCACAAGAAAAGAACCGTCCTCTTCAGCTTCCACATCTTCTGCACCTGATTCTAAGGCCACTTCAATGAGCTGGTCTTCATCAGCACCCGGTGGGAAAACAATTTCCCCGCGCTTGCTAAACAGGTACGCCACCGAGCCATCGGTACCAAGGTTGCCGCCGTGCTTAGTGAAGGCGTGACGCACTTCACCCACTGTGCGGTTAACGTTGTCCGTCATGGTTTCCACCAACACTGCCACACCACCTGGGCCGTAGCCTTCGTAGGTGATTTCAGACATGTTGCCGCCATCATCTTCACCGGTGCCGCGTTTAATGGCACGCTCGATGGTGTCACGCGTCATGTTCGCAGACAGCGCTTTATCTACCACTGCACGCAGGCGTGGGTTATCCGCTACTTCACCGCCACCTTCGCGGGCAGCTACTGTGATTTCACGAATAAGTTTGGTGAAAATTTTACCGCGCTTGGCATCTTGAGCCGCTTTGCGGTGGCGAATGTTTGACCATTTACTATGACCGGCCATAACTCCCTCTCATCGAAACAATATTTAGCATGGCATGAACGGGGAAAGCGGCCCGCAACGCGAGCCGCTCATTTTTACTCTGCTTCTTTCTTTCTAATACCAATACCTAACTCACGTAATTGTGCGTTAGGCACTGCGGCAGGTGCGTGTGTCATGGGGCAAGACGCTGTTTGTGTTTTCGGGAATGCAATGACGTCGCGAATAGAGTCGCAGCCCGTCATCAGCATTACCATGCGGTCTAAACCAAACGCTAAACCTCCATGCGGCGGTGCACCATACTGTAAAGCATCGAGTAAGAAACCAAATTTCTCTTGGGCTTCTTCTTGCTCAATACCCAGCACTTGGAAAATGGCACTTTGCATTTTCTTATCGTGAATACGAATAGAACCACCACCTAACTCAGTGCCGTTAAGCACCATGTCGTAAGCACGTGACAGTGCCTTCTCAGGAGCTTCAAGGAGCTCTTCAACAGTGCAAGAAGGCTGCGTGAAGGGGTGATGCATCGCTGCCCACTTACCGTCGTCACCTTCTTCAAACATGGGGAAATCCACCACCCATAAAGGTGCCCACTCGCTTTCGAGCAAATCACGGTCGTGGCCTAGACGCACACGCAACGCACCCAGTGCTTCGTTCACAATGTCTGCTTTATCTGCGCCGAAGAAAATAAGATCGCCCGTGGCGGCTTCTGTGCGCTCTAGAATGCCTTCAATGGCTGCAGGCGTTAAGAACTTAAGAATTGGTGACTGCAAGCCTTCTTCGCCCGCCTCAAGATCGTTAACCTTAATGTAAGCCAACCCTTTCGCACCATAAATGCCCACATATTTTGTGTAATCATCTATTTCACGACGGCTGAGATCTACGCCGCCCGGTACTTTGAGCGCCGCCACACGGCCTTTAGGATCATTCGCTGGGCCTGAGAACACTTTGAACTCAACATCGGCTAATAGATCTGCAATATCTACCAACTCAAGCGGGTTACGTAAATCTGGTTTATCAGAACCAAAACGACGCATGGCCTCTGCATAAGGCATGGTGGGGAATTCCCCTAATTCAACATCTAACAAGGATTTGAAAATACCACGCACCATTTCTTCTGTGATGCCCATGATGTCTTTTTCTTCCACGAAGGAAGCTTCAATATCAATCTGCGTAAATTCAGGCTGACGATCCGCACGTAAATCTTCGTCACGGAAACATTTGGCAATTTGGTAGTAGCGATCAAAACCCGCCACCATAAGCAGCTGCTTAAAAAGCTGTGGTGATTGCGGCAAGGCGAAGAAATAGCCTGGATAGGTGCGGCTAGGCACCAAGTAGTCGCGCGCGCCCTCTGGTGTGGCTTTCGTAAGAATAGGCGTTTCCACATCCATAAAACCATTATCATCTAAATAACGACGAATGGCCGAGGTTAGCTTCGAGCGAAACTGGAAGTTTTTCAAAATTTCAGGGCGACGCAAATCCAAGTAGCGGTACTTCAAACGTACTTCTTCACCTGCTTGTGAGTGCTCATCAAGCTCAAACGGCGGTGTAGCTGAAGCGTTATGCACCGTAATTTCGGTACCCATCACTTCCACATCACCTGTTTTCATGCGTGGGTTACGCAAGCCCTCATCGCGCAAGGTAACTTGCCCTGTTACGGTGATGACATACTCACTACGCAAGCGGTCTGCTTGTTGAAAAGCTGCTTCATGCTGTGGGTCAAACACCACTTGCACCAACCCTGCTTTGTCACGCAAGTCGATAAATATTACTCCGCCGTGGTCACGGCGGCGGTGCACCCAACCTGATAGTGTGACTGTTTCTCCTTGGTGAGAGGCACGTAAATCACCACAATAATGGCTTCGCATAAGAGTTTGTTCCCAGTGGTCGTTCAAAAGATAGTATTTATAAAAGGGCAATAGTATAACTGCATAGCATCATTTCAGCCATGCCGAATGTTTTTAGTGCGCGCTGCATAATAAAACACCTGCCACAGCAAGGTACAGCGCTAACCCGTAAATTACTGCAAGATAATCACCTTCACTTGCTGACAAGTTTTTTCTTTTCACTACAATGGAACGTCCTTTACATTTATCTTTTTTCAAGCGGCCGTTTATGCGTACCTTTTTACTTTCGTTTTTCCAGGCTAAACGCCCCTTATTGCTTGCTGGGCTGCTTTCTTTATCGCCTGCCCTGTATGCCGCTAGCCCCGACATCATTATTAACGGGGTTGAAGGGGCACTAAAAACCAACGTTAAAGCACACAACGATTTCAGCAGCGAAAAGTGCGACTTGCCCACCTGGCGAGCTCGCGGTATCGAACGCAGAGCCACTGAAAACAGCAAACAAGCATTACAGGCGCTCGGTTATTACGACGCCAAAATAAAAGCAGCCTACCAAGACACCGACGAGTGTTGGGAAGTCATCATCGATATTCAGCAAGGTAAACCTGTGCTGCTTACCAACGTGCACCTTACTATTTCTGGCGAGGCTAACCACGACAAAGCGTTTGATAAAGTGCGCAAGCACGAAGCGCTCAAAATCGGCCAACCCATCGAGCATAACCATTATGAAAGTGTGAAAGCGGCCTTGATACAAACCGCCGCCGATAGGGGTTATTTAAAAAGCGAGTTGGTGGACCACCGCCTCGAGATTGATTTAAAGAAGCATTCAGCCGAGGTTTATTTAGCCTTAGAAAGCGGCCCCCGTTATCACTTTCGCCATGTTTCCTTTGAACAAGACATTTTGCACCAATCTTTAGCGGATAAATTCATCCCTATTGATGAAGGTGAAATGTATGAAAGCCACAAGCTTATTAGGTTTCAACAATCTCTTTCTTCAAGCGGCTACTACCGTAATGTGCGTGTGCAATCTGAGACAGACCATGACGAACGAGCGGTGGACGTTAAAGGCACTGCTGAACCTAGGCCTAGGCACGGCTATATGGCCGGTATTGGTTATTCCACCGATGTGGGCCCACGCGTGCGTTTTGGTTTTGAAAACCGCCGTGCCAATAAAAAAGGCCACCGCTACGAGAATGAAATTGAAGCCTCGGAGATGCGCACCGAATACAGGTTTAAATACGACATCCCGCTTGGCGACCCACACCGTGAACGCGTGAGCCTAGGAGCGGGCTACAAGCGCAAAAAAACGAAAACCAGTGAAAGCGAACTGTACCGTGCTGGTATTGCCTACATTCGTGAGCTTGATTCAGGTTGGGTGGCTACACCGTTTCTTGATTTTGAACGCGAACATTTTACTGTCGCCGACGAAAAAAACACGACTAACCTCGTGATGCCAGGCTTTGACCTTTCGCGCACACGCGCCAACCACCCTCTTTACCCCACCCGCGGCTGGCGTGTGAACAGCCAAATTAGAGTGGCGGATGAAAACCTTGCTTCCACAGTTAGCTTTGTACAACTCACCGGCTCTGGAAAAGCCATTCATCCTTTAGCGGGCGGCCGCATCTTGGTTCGTCTTGAAGGAGGTGCCACCCTAGCTGATTCGGTAACACGTTTACCCGCTTCCGTGCGTTTCTTCGCAGGGGGCGACCACAGTTTAAGAGGTTATGGTTTTGAACGCGTAGGGCCGCGCAACGATAACGGCGATGTAATTGGTGGCCGCCACCGTTTTACTAGCACTGTAGAGTACGATCGCCTTTTCACTAAAACTTTAGCCTGGGCTGTTTTTGTTGACGGCGGTAACGCTTACGACAGCCTTGATGATTTCGAAATGCTGTATGGCTATGGCGCGGGGTTACGTTGGCGTTCCCCTATTGGGCCTATTCGCTTTGATGTTGCTGTGCCCTCTGATGGGCCAGATAACTTCCGCATACACATTAGTATGGGGCCAGATTTATGATAAAACGTGTGGTGTTGTGGGCCTTGATTGGCCTCTTGCTGCTTGTTGTGGTGCTAAGCCTAACGCTTAGCGCTTTGCTCTATAGCGAAGGGGGTACGCGCTGGTTACTCAATAGGATTACCCCTTTTGTGCCAGGCGAGCTTAACTACGACACCTTTGAGGGCAGCGTTTACAAAGGCTTTAACATGGCCGGCTTGCACTACAGCAACGACGGCATGGTGGTGCGTGCGAGCGATATTACCTTCACCCCTGAGTGGACTGAGCTGATGGCGCGCCGTGTTACTATTTCACAGTTACAACTGCATGATTTGCACATCACTCTACTGCCCACTGAAAAGGAAGAAGAGAAAGAAGATAAACCGCCCTTTCATCCTGACCAGCTTGGCAATATTTTGCTGCCCGTTTCCGTACACATTTATAATGCTGAACTACACAACTTCATGCTCACCACCGCTACAGGCGGCCAAATTCCTATTGAGCACGTGAAATTATCCGCCAACATTGCCAAAAACAAACTCAGCATTGAACACTTAGGCGTTAAAACCACCGAGCAAAAAGTGCGCGTTTACGGCCAAATGGGTTTGCTACAACCTTTGCGTTTAGATGCTGCGGTATATTGGCAAACCCTCTTGCCTGAAGGGGCACAAACCTTATTTGGCGGTGCTGAAGAGGCAAAAGGCGAACTTAAACTTAAAGGGCCGTTAGCCAAGTTCGAGCTACAGCATGCCCTCGAAACGCCCACCCGTATGCAAACACAGGCCACGCTCGCGGCCTTCGACACCCCCCTTGCGGTGGATTTAAAACACACTTGGGAAGCCTTAACGTTACATTTGCCTGAAGGCAAGTTTGACACCCTGCCCGTGGAAGAAGGCACGCTCACACTTAGCGGCGATTTAGATAACTATCAGCTTAAGCTTAATACAGGCACTCAGGTAGCGCTCACAGACGATGCACAACCCGCGGTGAAGTTAGAAATTCAAGCCGATGGCGACCTTTCTCATTTAAATGTTAAGCCAATTACCGTCACTGTTGGTGAAAGCACGTTGCGCATTAACGGCGCTTTAAACTGGCAACCCAGCCTAACTTGGGATGTAGCTGTTAGCGCCAAAAAACTAGACCCAAGCATTGTGGCTAAAGATTACCCCGGCAACATTAACGCTGAGCTAAAAAGCCAAGGTAGTTTCACCGAGCAAGGTATCGACGCGGTGGCGGAGCTGCTCACCTTAAACGGCTCTTGGCTAACCCAACCCTTGCGCGGCAAAGGCAACGCCAAACTTAGCCACAACGGTGCTCTGCAAGGCAAACTAGAAGTGGCTTTAGGCGAAAACCAAGTAAACGTCAACGGTAAGATGAATGACAACATTGACGCCAACTTTGCGTTAGCTATCCGAGATTTAAGCCACTTTGTGCCCTCCTTCACAGGCACCATCAACGGCGATGTAAAAGTAACGGGAAAGAAAATAGCCCCCATTTTAAAGGGCCACCTACAGGGTGATCAGATTGCCATCAACGATTTATCCATTCAGCGCCTACGTTTAGATGCAAACACTAGCGGCCGCGTTGAAGACCCCAATGTGAATGTTGCTTTTCGTGCTGACCAAATTCAAAACAAAGGCGAGACCTTGCTCAATGACGCGCAACTTAACGTTACAGGCCGCTTCAGCCAGCACAACGCAAACTGGACCTTCAATGCCGGGGAATATCAGCATGTAGCGACCCTCACTGGCCAACTTAACAAGAAAAACGAATGGGCTGGGAAGTTAAACCAATTTGATATTTCAGGCCCGATGACTGGCTTATGGAGCCTCGCGCAAACCGTCACCCTCAATGCCTCTGCTAGCAAAGCAGGAATTAAAAACTTCTGCCTACAGCAGGCAGATGCAGCCGTGTGTGCCGATGGCCAGTGGCAACAAAACGGCACTACCACAGGCCACCTAGATGTACGCGCTGTACCGTTGGCAGCTTTCAACCCGCTGATTCCTAGCGCAGCAGCAAAATTAACCGGTGAACTAAATGCCCAGGGTAACTTCAAACAAGCTGGTAAAGCCCCCGCTGCGGGCGATTTACGCCTCACTATTTCCCCAGGCCATGTGGAGCTCGACACCGGAGACGATAACCCCTACCTCATTCCCTGGGAAGGCCTTGAAACCACCGCTACCCTGCAAAACCAACGTTTCGACACCAAGCTCAACTTTATTATCGATGAGCACACCGGCATTCAGGGCACCCTTGCCGGCCATTTACAGCAGGCCATTAATGGCCACTTCAAAATGAACATGAGCGAGCTGGGCTGGGTGGAAATTGTGTCTCCTGAAATTCGTGAGGCGAAAGGAACCATAACCGCAGACTTGTACGTTGGCGGAACATTGGCCGATTTCACCCTCGACGGCGACGTTAACCTTACCGGCCTAGGGCTACAAATACCCATGCTCGGCTTAGCACTGAGCGAAGGCAACGTAACGGCTGTGGCCAAACAAGGGCAACCCATCGTTATTGATGGCAGCATTTTATCGGGCAAAGGCAAGCTTAACCTCAAGGGCGAAGTGCCCACCACGGGGGAATTCCCACGCCCCATTACCTTGGCTGTAACAGGGAAGAACTTCCAAGTGGCCAATATTCCTGAAGCAGAGGTATATATAAACCCCGATGTGCAGGCTGAGTTAGTGGGCATGGATCTGTTTTTACGCGGGGTAGTGACGGTGCCAAAAGCCCATATTAGCCCCAAGCAGTTACCCACGAGCGCTGTCAATGTATCCAATGACCAAATTATTTTAGATGAAGAAATTGAGGATAAAACACTGCTCAATATAGATGCCGAGCTGCGCGTAGTGCTCGGTGACGAAGTAACCGTAGAAGGCTTTGGCCTGAATGCACGCTTTGGAGGCGATCTGATGGTCACCGAAAAGCCGGGCAAATCCACCCGTATCAATGGCGACATTCGTATTATTGAAGGGCGTTTTAAAGCCGTAGGGCAAGATTTAACCGTGGAAAATGGCACTATTTTCTTCCAAGGATCGCCAAACAATCCAGGCCTTGATATACGCGCGTTTCGTGATGTGAAGGCTTACAATGTACGCGCTGGCTTAGAATTAGGCGGCACCCTCTCCGACCCGCGCTCACGGGTTTATTCCGAACCCGACATGGATGAAACCGAAGCCATGTCGTTCCTTCTCACGGGCAAACCTTTAGACAGTGGTAGCGACACCGATGCTGCCGCTATTATGCAAGCCATTGCGCTTTACGGGATTGAAAAAGGTGATTTTATTACCGACCGTGTGGGCGACAAATTGGGCCTTGATGTGGGCATCGATGCCGACGGCGAGTTTGAGGACACCGCTTTAATGCTAGGCAAACAGTTATCTTCACGGCTGTATTTGCGCTACAGCATCGGCTTGTTTGAAGCACTGAACACGGTAATGCTTAGTTATGCCATTAACCGTTACCTTAATTTAGAAACACGCTCGAACGCTGAAGAGCAAACCGTAGATCTTATTTACCGCACTGAGCGTTAATACACATAGGACACAACATGAAAACACGTTTTATAACACTTTTTGTTTCATCGTTATTTTTGCTGTTAGCGGGTTGCGCCACCGCGCCTTCGCCACAGCAGTACACCGCTGCTGAAGAAGGCGATGCAGCCGCCCAGTATTTGCTGGGCACCCACTACCAAACCGGTAAAGGCGTGGAAAAAGATTACAGTGAAGCACGCCAGTGGTATGAACTGGCAGCAGCTCAAGGCCATGCAGAAGCCCAAAACAGCCTTGGCAATTTTTATAAAAACGGCCTCGGTGGCGATTTCAGCTTTGAAAAAGCGGTGTATTGGTATGAGAAAGCCGCTATGCAAGAACTTCCTGCTGCACAAAACAATTTAGGCTTGATGTACCTGCAAGGAGAAGGCGTAAAAGCCAACTTCGAGGAAGCGCTGTATTGGTGGGAGGCCGCAGCCAACCAGGGCGAGCGTGAAGCACAATACAACCTTGGCGTGGCTAACATGCAAATCAAAGAAAACCCACAAGAAGCGGAAAAATGGTGGCTACAAGCGGCTGAGCAAGGGCACCGCAATGCCCAACAAGCACTGGGCACCCTTTACGACACCGAACCCACCTTGCAAGATGCAGAACGCTCACTGTATTGGTTTAAAAAAGCCGCCAAACAAGGGGCTACCGTGGCCCAATATAAAGTGGGTATCGCCTATTTTGGTGGCAAAGGGGTGAAGCCCAATGCTCGCATCGCACGCCAATGGTTTATGGATGCAGCCGAGAAAAACCATCCGGCTTCCTTGTATACGTTGGGAGTCATCCACGATAACGGCGCCGGCGTAAAACAAAACCGCGCACTGGCTAATGCCTATTACGGCAAAGCTTGCACGGCTGGCCACGCTCGCGCCTGCGAATTGTACGAACAGTAATGCACACAGCAAGCGGTGCAACGCCGCTTGCTCCCTTCCCTATTTACTGGGCACGGCGTAGCTGCCCGTCACCCACGCCACCGGCTTTGTCAGGTCGCCACTGCTGTAAATAAACGTTTCCATGATAACTGACCGCCGCCCATGCTGAACGATTTTACTGTGCGCCAATAAATCCTGTGGCTGCGGGCGGCGTAAAAAACGTATGTGCAGATCTTGTGTCACCGCCATTTTTTCGCCGTTTAAATTAGCCAACACCACGGCATACATGGCTGCGTCAGCCAACGCCATCATGGTGGGCCCTGAAATAGTGCCACCAGGCCGAATTTGGTTGCTTTGAAACGCCTGCCGCACCCAGGCCTCTTGGCCTTCTATGCGCTCAACACTAAGCCCCATTTCTTTAGCGGCGGGCAACCCTTCATGGATCACCGCTTCCACTTCTTGTACTGACAACGTACCTTGCGCCATACTAAACCCTTTCTTCTTATTCTACTTTTCTGTTTAACCTATCTTGAAGCTATTGGCCTAATGCCCCTGTTTTACTTACAATCAGCCAGTATTTTCAACGATGTTATCGTCACAAACTAATTCGTGAGAAGTTTATGCGTGTTTCCCAGTACTTACTAGCCACAGAAAAAAACACCCCCTCTGATGCGGTGGTTAAAAGCCATCAGCTCATGCTCAGAGCAGGCATGATTCGCCGCCTAGCCTCTGGCTTGTACACGTGGATGCCCACGGGGTTACGGGTATTACAAAAAGTTGAAAACATAGTACGTGAAGAAATGAACCGCGCCGGCGCCCAAGAGCTCATGATGCCCGTGGTGCAGCCCATTGAACTATGGGAAGAATCTGGCCGTGCGGTGGATTATGGCCCCGAGCTTTTACGCTTTGTGGACCGGCACAACAATGGCTTCTGCCTTGGCCCCACCCACGAGGAAGTGATTACAGATATTGCGCGTAACACGCTCAGCAGCTATCGCCAGCTGCCCATGAACTTTTACCAAATTAACACTAAATTCCGTGATGAAATTCGCCCACGTTTTGGCATGATGCGTTCACGCGAATTCACCATGAAAGACGCCTACTCTTTCCACTTAACACAAGAAAGCCTGCAAGCTACTTACGATGTCATGTACGACACGTACACGCGTATTTTCACCCGCTTAGGCCTTAACTTCCGTGCTGTGGAAGCCGATACGGGCTCCATTGGTGGCTCTGCCTCGCACGAGTTCCACGTACTCGCTGATTCAGGTGAAGACGACATTGCTTTCTGCGACGGCTCTGATTATGCCGCTAACGTGGAATTGGCCGAAGCCGTAGCTCTCGGCAAGCGCGAAGCCCCCACGGCTGAGTTAGAGAAAGTAGCCACCCCAGGCATTGTGACCATCGATGAGCTCTGCGCGCACCTCGATATTGCGCCTGAAAAAACCGTTAAAACGCTTATTGTTAAAGCGAGCGAAGAAACTGGTGGTGGCTTAATCGCCTTACTGTTACGTGGCGACCACGAGCTTAACGAAATTAAAGCGGAGAAGCTGCCACAAGTAGCGAGCCCGCTATGCTTTGCCTACGATGAAGAAATTGTAGAGGCCACCGGTGTAACACCTGGCAGCTTAGGCCCTGTTAACCTCGCCATTCCTATGATTGTTGACCGCACTGTGGCCGAGATGTTTGATTTCTGTAGTGGCGCCAACGAAGAAGGTTTCCACCACACGGGCATCAACTGGGAGCGCGATGTAGCCCTACCCGAAGTGGCTGACTTGCGCACTGTGGTGGAAGGCGACCCAAGCCCCACTGGCAAAGGCAATATCACCATTCGTAAAGGCATTGAAGTGGGCCATATTTTCCAGCTTGGCGACACTTATTCAAAAGCGTTGAACGCCACTGTGCTAGATGAAAACGGGAAAAGCTCCGTCATGACCATGGGCTGTTACGGCATTGGTGTTACCCGTGTAGTGGCGGCAGTAATTGAGCAAAGCCACGACGAGCATGGCATTATTTGGCCGCAAGCTATTACCCCTTACGATGTAGCTCTCATTCCGGTGAATATTCGCCGCAGCCCGCGTGAGCGCGAATACTGCGATAATCTGTACGAGCAACTTACCGCTGCTGGCATTAGCGTGTACTACGATGATCGCGAACGCGAGCGCTTAGGGGTAAAACTGGCCGATGCTGAGTTAATCGGCATGCCACAACGTATTGTGGTATCCGAAAAAGGCCTTGATGAAAACCGCGTAGAGTTCCGCCTACGCACCGCTTCAGACAACGACCACTGGCCCGCCGATGAAGTGGCCGCTAAGTTGAAAGAACACTTAGCTCAGTAACCCACCTACAGGCTCAATGCTACTTAGTATTGAGCCTTTTTTATTAATGCAGCACCACGGTTTTTGGCGCTTTGCCGAGCAGAGGCTGTAATGCTTTAAAACGTTTATCGTAACGGCGCTGCCAAGGAAACACCCCAGCGGTATCCGGCCACACTAGCTGCAACACGGGGTAAGCGTGCTCAAGGCTGCCGTAAAACCAATTATTAAAGCCTAAGTAGGTGTTGTAGTGGCGCATGGCCACGGGGATAAACGCCACATCAAGCCCTTGTAAAAAATTACGGTACGGCTTGTTCGGCAGCAATTTTTCATCCATTGCTTGTACACGCAACGCCACCTGCGCTAGCAGTTTTTGCGCCACTTTTTCGGGCGCCCCCACAATAATAATTTCCGGATGCTTTTTAGTTAGGTAGTGCCCCACGCTGAAAGAATAGTTGGGTTCTTTATTTTTTGCTGGCACATGAAGGCCATGCCAACCTTGTTGGTTTACCTCGCTGAAAATATGTTTATCTTGCTCATCTTCAGCCACCGGCCAAGTAAAGCTTTTTATAACGGGGGTAATAGCCATTTAATTTCCTATGTTGTTACGTGGTTGAACACGCCACATTCGATGAATTTGCACAGGCGCAGTATACCGAAACCACACGGGCAGTGGCATCCTCGCTATTTGCTTGTATAATCGGCGCCCATTGCAGGAGAGAGAGGTCACTCCGCCGAAGGCGCAAACTCCCATAAACGCTCAGGCCCATGTACTGCAATGCCAATTAATAGCCGTCTGGAGAGAGGTTGTTTAGAGCAGCCCACCGAAGGGGCAAGCGTACCAGCGCAGAAACTCTCAGGTAATCAGGACAGCGGGAGCGGCACATTTCTATATAGGAGCTTGCATGCTTGACTATATTTTTATGATTGCCATTACCGGTGAGGCTATGTCTGGCGCCCTCGTGGCTGGCCGCCGCAATATGGATATTTTTGGTGTGGCCTTAGTGGCCTTTATTACCGCACTAGGCGGTGGCACAGTGCGCGACATGTTGCTCGGTAATTTCCCGGTAAACTGGACGCAAAACCCCATTTACATTTACCTCACCATCCCTGCTGGGCTGTTCACCATCATCATTGCCCGCTACATGCATCGGTTACACCGCTTATTCTTGTTTACCGACGCCATGGGATTAGTGGCTTTCACCGTGATCGGCTGCAACATTGCCCTCAAGCTGGATTACGACTACCCCCTTGTGGTGGTTATTATGGCGGGCATCACCACTGGTATTTTTGGTGGTATTTTGCGCGACATTCTGTGTAACAGAACACCCATGGTGCTACACAAAGAGCTCTATGCTAGTGTGTCGCTAATTGTGGCGCTGTTCTACTTAACATTGATCCATTTTGATGTTAACCACGAGATTAACCTCATTGCTTCCTTCTGTTTAGGCATGGGCTTACGCATGGCGGCCATTCGTTGGTCTCTGTCTTTGCCTACGTTCTCATACAAAGAAGGCTCCTGGCGTGAAGACAGCGATCCTGCGCCTCCGGCTGACAGAGAATAGCGCAGCACGCTCACCCCTTCATTTTTTAGGTGCGTTACACTAATGGCATGCAAGACCAACCTTTAAATATTCTGCAAAACACCTTTGGCTACGATGCTTTTCGTGGCCAACAGGAAGCCATTGTGCGCACGGTGGTGGCTGGTGATAACGCGTTAGTGCTCATGCCCACCGGTGGCGGGAAATCCTTGTGCTATCAAATACCCGCCCTCGCTAGGCCTGGCAGCGCCATTGTTATTTCTCCCTTAATTGCCCTGATGCAAGATCAAGTGGAAGCCCTGCGAGCAGTGGGCGTAAACGCTGGCTTTCTTAATTCCACCCTCAGTTATGAGGAGGTGGTGGCTACCGAACAGGCCTTATTGCGCGGCGAAATGAAATTGCTTTATATAGCGCCAGAACGCTTGGTGCAGCCACGTACGTTACAGCTGTTACAACGCGCCAACATTAATTTATTTGCCATCGATGAAGCCCACTGTGTGGCCCAGTGGGGCCACGATTTTCGCGCCGACTATTTACAACTCACGCTACTCATCGAGCAGTTTCCACAGGTGCCGCGCATTGCGCTCACGGCCACCGCTGACGAGCGTACGCGGGTAGAAATCGCCGAGCGCCTAGGCTTAGTGGAAGCGCAGCACTTTGTGAGCAGCTTTGACCGCCCTAACATTCAATACCGCATTACCGAGAAAAACCGTGCCCGCGAGCAACTACTGCGCTTCATTCAAAACGAGCACCCTGGCCAAGCGGGCATTGTGTACTGTTTATCGCGCAAAAAAGTAGAAGACACTGCCAATTGGTTAAGCCGCCAAGGTATTCGCGCCCTGCCCTACCATGCAGGCATGAGCGCAGAAAACCGTGCCCTGCACCAACAGCAGTTTCTACTCGAAGAAAATATTGTAATGGTGGCCACCATTGCCTTTGGCATGGGCATTGATAAACCCGATGTGCGTTTTGTGGCCCACCTAGATATTCCCAAAAGCATTGAGAGCTATTACCAAGAAACAGGCCGAGCAGGCCGTGACGGCGAACCTTCCACAGCGTGGATGAGCTATGGCTTTGATGATGTGGTAATGCTGCAAAAAATGTTAGCGGACTCTAGCGGTAGCGAGGAGCATAAGCGTAAGGAACACCACAAGCTGCAAGCCATGCTTGGCCTATGTGAAAGCACCACTTGCCGGCGCCAGCTCTTACTACGTTATTTTGGTGAAGAGGCCGAAGGAGAATGTGGCAATTGCGATAACTGCTTGCACCCACCTGATACGTGGGATGCCACTATTGCGGTGCAGAAAGCTTTGTCTTGTATTCATCGCACGGGGCAGCGCTTTGGTGTGAACCATTTGGTGCAAGTGCTCAGAGGTGCCAACACTGAACGTATCCGTGAATTTGGCCACGATCGCATCAGTACTTACGGCATCGGTAAAGATTTATCTGTGAACATGTGGCGCAGCATCTATCGCCAACTGGTGGCGCAAAAACTTGTTAGCGTTAACTTAGAAGCCTATGGCGCCCTACAACTTGAGGAAGCCTGCCGCCCTGTTTTACGCGGCGATGAGGCCATTTATCTACGCCTCGATAAGCAGCCTATTGTTAACACCGCACGCACGCGCACCCACGCAGCCGATTTGCATCCTGATGATGAAAAACTGTTCCAAGCTTTGCGCGGGTTAAGAAACCGCTTAGCAAAAGCCGAAGAAAAGCCGCCCTACATTATTTTTAACGATCGCACGTTAATACAAATGGCGGAGGACAGGCCGCTAACGGAACAAGAGCTGTTAGGCATTAGCGGCGTAGGGCAAACAAAATTAAATCGCTATGGGCAAAGCTTCATCGAGGTGATTCATCGCCATGAATACCCGGCTTAGCCCGCCCTGTGTGCTTAATCATCTAACCCGTATTTGATGGTGGTTACCACACGTACACGCTTAATGTGCGGAGTGTAACCGTCGAGGTCTTCAATGGAGAAATACCCCTGATAGGCCGTTACTATGTCGCCTACGCGGCTACCTGAATCTTGTGCAAACTGCTGTGCCGCAGTGCGCGCATCTTGTGTAGCTTCAGCGATCATTTCTGGTTTGATGTCTTCCAATGAGGTAAACAAAAACTCAGTGCGGTACTCATATGTAGGCGCTAACAACACATTTTGACGCAGCAAGACATTTGTTTTTGCCATGGCGGTTAATACTTTATCCACCTCTTTGGTGCGCACCAACAAAATAGACTCTGCGCTATAGCGCTCTTCAGGCTTATTTTCGTTATAGCGGTTGGCATACTCATCGGTAATGCGGGGCACTGTTTGGCTAATGTCCTTCTCCGCTAAACCTGCTTCCCTGAAGAAAGCACGCACTTTTTGTTCTGCTGCTAGCAAACGGGTATCTAATTCGGCCAGGGTGTTTGCGCTCACTGTGAACTTCAGCGGCCACATCGCTAAATCAGCTTTTACTTCACGCTCAGCTAGCCCTTTCACAGTAATGCTGCGTTGTGATTGTTCCCATACTTGTGCGGCGCTTTTCATGTAGCTGCCACCCCACGCTAAGCCTAAGGCCAATAATACGCCCAGTACTGCTGCTGTTTTCCACTGTTTCATTTCGCTCACCTTTTGTTGTTGTCTTTATTTAAAACAAACCCCCATCACGCGGGCAGCTTTCTGCTGTTAAATTTTGCGACAGGACAAAACGATCCACGTCACTGCGCGCTTCAATATCTGCCACTTTAAGTTGTGTCATACGCCAATATTCTGGGTTTTCGGTAAAAGCCATGGTTATGGGGAAATCACCCCGCGGTAAACTGGCTTTCTTTACCACGATGCTTAAATGCTTGCCGCTCATTTTCACATCGTAACCTTTGTTAGGGTACGCCAATTCCACGCAAGCGAGAAACTCTTTTAAATTTGTTTTCGATGGTTGGTTAATATTGTGGGCAATGGGCTTGTCTTCGATATCTGCCACTGCGGTAAGCACGGCGGTAGTAAGTATCTTCTTCTCGAGCTCGGCTTGCCTTGCTGCTGCTTGGCGCTTGGCCGCTTCTAATTGAGCTTGTAACGCAGCGGCGGCTCGGCGTTCTTCTTCCGCTTTGCGCCACTCTTCCTTTTTTCTTTGCTGTTTTTGGCGCTGCTGTGCGGCGAAGCTTTCATAATCTTGCTGCACCGAAGCTGAAATAGCTTCTGATTCCGCTGCTTTCACGCGGGCATTCAGCTCTTTATGCGCACCTTCAATTAGCTGTTCACAGGCCTCTATGTGCTCAACAAGCTCTTCTTCTAGCATCCTCGTGCCTTGCTCATAGTGCTGTGATAGTGTCAAACAACTGCCTTCTAAAGCGCCAAGGTTAGAAATGGCTAAGTAACTCATTCCCTGTACGCGTTCGGGGGCAGGCACCCCACCGAACACATTTGTTAACGTGGCACAACCCGTTAACATTGCTGCACCGGCGAACATTCCAAGCAAGGGCCAGCGCTGAGTTTTGTGCTTCATTATTTCTCCTTTAAGCGAAACACCCCCAAAAGCTTAGTATCACACTAAACTCTGGGGGTGTTTTATCGTGCCGTTAATATTTAGCTTTGCACTACCGGAATTTTTCCGATTTTAGCCTGCCATACCTTCGGTGCCGTGTGGTGCACGGAGACACCTTCGCTATCTACTGCCACTGTAACGGGCATGTCTTTTACTTCAAACTCGTAGATAGCTTCCATGCCTAAATCTTCAAAGGCCGCTACGCGCGCACTGCGAATGGCTTTGGAAACAAGATAAGCTGCGCCTCCCACTGCCATTAAATACACTGCTTTATTATCTTTAATGTCTTTAATAGCGTCTAGGCCACGCTCAGCTTTACCCACCATGCCAATAAGACCAGTTTCTCGTAACATAGTGCCCGTAAACTTATCCATACGTGTGGCCGTTGTGGGACCAGCGGGCCCAACTACTTCATCACCCATAGGGTTAACCGGGCCTACGTAGTAAATAAACTTGTTGGTGAAGTCCACAGGAAGCTTTTCGCCTCTTGCGAGCATATCAACCATGCGCTTATGGGCGGCATCGCGGCCGGTGTAAATTTTACCGTTTAGCAATAGTGTATCGCCCGACTTCCAGCTTTGTACTTCTTCTGGCGTAATATTGTCGAGGTCCACACGTTTAGATTTATCGCTATCACCCCAAGCAATATCGGGCCAAACATCTAAATCTGGCGCTTCAAGCTGCACTGGGCCCGAGCCATCTAGTTCAAATTCAACGTGGCGAGTGGCGGCACAGTTAGGAATGATGGCGACGGGTTTGTTCGCCGCATGGGTGGGGTAATCGTACACTTTCACATCGAGTACGGTGGTAAGGCCACCTAAACCTTGTGCACCAATACCAAGTGCGTTTACTTTCTCAAAAATCTCTAAACGCAATTCTTCGGCACGGTTTTGTGCACCACGGGCTTGCAGCTCGTGGATATCAATGGATTCCATGAGTGATTCTTTAGCCATAAGCATGGCTTTTTCAGCGGTACCACCAATACCAATACCGAGCATACCAGGAGGACACCAACCCGCTCCCATCACAGGGATTTGTTCAAGCACCCAATCTACTACGGAATCTGAAGGGTTAAGCATGGCAAAACGTGCCTTGGCTTCAGAACCGCCCCCTTTTGCTGCTACTTGAAAGCTTACTTTATTGCCCGGCACTACTTCGAAATGAATAACGGCTGGGGTGTTGTCTTTTGTGTTTTGGCGCTTGCCGTCTGGATCTGCCAGTACAGAAGCACGCAAAATATTATCAGGGTGCGTATAAGCGCGGCGCACACCTTCGTTAATCATATCGGTGAGTGAGGTATCTGTATCAAAGGTGGCGTTCTGCCCCACGCGGCAAAACACTGTCACGATTCCGGTGTCCTGACACAGTGGACGGTGGCCCACAGCAGACATGCGCGAGTTTACAAGAATTTGCGCGAGTGCATCTTTGGCTGCTGGGTTTTCTTCACGTTCGTAAGCTTCATGGATCGACTTAATAAAATCTTCAGGATGGTAATAAGAAATATACTGCAACGCATCAGTGATACTCTGGATAACGTCGTCTTGGCGAATCTGTGTCATGCAAGTCTCCGGTTGTTGCTTGTCAGGCAGCTATTATACCTGCCCACGAAAAAATAAGTGGAAATCTATCTACAGTAACAATATTGAGCTGGTTTAAGGGGAGGCGCCGTTGAATAACAGCATCAACATAAACCAAAGCGCCATAATTTCACCCTCGGTGATTTCATAACTATTGAGGAACAGGCGCAGCCCTTGCTCTAATTCTACTTCCGCATCAAGACTGTATTGCTCATCCTTTTGTTGTAGCACTTTTAATGCCACTAACTCGTCAAGCCAATCTTCATATTGTGCAATTTCTTCAGCCATTTCGGCACGTTCGCTGCCCTCTATGTATTGAGTGCTAAGCGACGCCACATCCTCCGACAGCTGTTGCAGCATACCGCGATCAAACCGCAACGCAGCTTTGGCGTTAGCTTTAGGAAGCAAACCTTGTGTGGGTGCTAGCATTTCATTGGGCGCTAAGCGAGCCACCACATTAAGCACTGCCTCGCCACCTTCGTTTTGCCACGCTAATTTCTTTAACTCTATCTTCGGCTGCGGCGCCAACAGCGCCTCTAACAGGCTCTCCATGGACGGTACGATATTTTCATCCTGTTCGTTCGCAAACACAGACAGTACGCCCACGTTTACATTTTCCATGTCCCAATCTGCTTGTAGGCGGCCTAATTCACGGCCGTTGATTGCTACTTGCTGTATGGTGAAATCTGAAGTGGCGTGATGAATAAAGGTGTCGCTAGCCGTGATGGTGGCATCGTTATTGTGCACCGACATCAACCCATCTAGGCGCACTTCAAGCGTATCGTGGCTACGTTTATCTTCCAGATGCACATGTATTTGCTGCGTTTCAGCACGGCTGTGAAAACGTAAACGCCCATCACGTTTGCTTTGTTGGTCAACATTTAATGCCGCCTCTTGCAGGCCAATTTGCAAATAAAGCGGAGAAGCGGCCTCCTGCGCCCTAAAGGCTAAGGCGTCAATATGGCTGCTGAAGGTATCTAAATAACCGTCTTTATCCATACGTAACGTCATGGCCAATGCGTCTGATTGCCAATCCAGCTCATCACTTGCTAGCTGCAAAGGTGCAGCAGTAAAAGTGGTTTCTGTGGCGCCACTTAACCCCACCTGGTAGCGCACACGCACCGCTTGGCTAATCTCTCGCGCCCACCCTTCTGGCATCACTTCTACCACATTCGCCAACCATTCATCACGTGCTAAACGCACAGTGCCTGCGGCCAGCACAGGTAGCCACTGCAAGCGCTTTACCCGCGACCACGGAAAAGGACCGTGCTCAATGTGTTGCTGCCATTCAATGCTGTGTATGGGTAGCGAGGTGCCCACAACATGTAAAGAAAAAGTAGCGGTGGAATGAAATAAACCACGTTCAAAAGAGTGTGGCACCAACTCAATGTGGCTCTCATCGTTAAGCAAAACCGCTTGCCAACTTAATGGCAGTTGCCACGAGGGCGCTGCCATGTAAAATTTTTCTATCTGCTTCCCTGCCCACCAGGTAGCGCCTACATAAGCAGCCGCTAGCACAAGCAGCCCTGCTGTTATGCGCCGACCCCATTGAGATAACATCTAAACTCCCTCTCCTCAATTTTTGCTGTAAACAGCCCTATGTTACTGCAGATATTTATCTCTCACAGTATTAGTTTTGTTTTGCTACAAATAATTCTTCCACCGATAAAGTGAGTGTTTCGTTAAAGTTAGTGCGAGCATGATGGCATCGTTCTGCTAGCAATTGCTCCCAAGGCTGTTGTTGCTCGCCCTGCTGCTGCACTTGCCAAAGGGTTTTTAATGGCCAAGGCGTCATCGCCATCAATTCTGCCACTGTGAGTGTGCGTAAATCGCGGGTTAGCGCATAGGCGCCTTCGTCGGTGCGCTGCACCAACTTAAGCTCCACCAGTAAATCTCGGTATTCATCCCATTGGTTTACGCGTGCGCTTTGCAGGGTACTGCGCAATGCCTCTGGTTTTAAAACGGTGCCTTGTTGTTGGCATAGCCAAAGTACATGTAAGGCTCGCAACAGCGCCTGCATTTTAGGCACATTACCGCGGTATTCAGAAAAAATAACCGCCGTGCGCACTAATTCTGCGCCCGCAAGAACGATCACCCAAGAAACATACACCCAAATAAGGAATAGAGGCACTGCGGCAAAAGCCCCGTAGATCACCTCGTAAGTGGGTGCCATTTTAATGAATAGCGCAAACCCCATTTTCGCTAGCTCAAATAAGGCCGCAGCCACCACGGCTCCTATAAACCCTTGCTTAAAAGGCACATGACAGTTGGGCACTAGCACATATAACAGCGTTAACATAATGACGCTGCTAAAAAACGGCAGCCATTTCAACCACATGTTTACGCCACCCACCATGGCTAGGGTATCGGTGAACAGTGCGGCCGAGGCGAGATAAGAACTCACCCCGAGCCCAATCGCTAAGGACAAAGGCCCAAGGGTGAGCACTGCCCAATATATCAACAAAGCAAGCATGCCTTGCCGCGGCCGCGCTACTCGCCAAATGCGATTAAGCGTGGTTTCTATATTGCGCAACAATAAAACGGCGGTAACAAGCAAAAACACACCGCCAAGCAGGGTTAAGTTGCTGGTTTGACGCGCAAACTCACCGATGTAAAGCTGCACTTGTTCCCCTGCAGATGGGGCAATAACTCCTAGTAGCCACTCTTGAATAGCATCTCCTTTTTCCCGTAAAGCGGGAACGAGCGCTAGCACTGAATAAGTTACTGTTAACACGGGCACAATGGCAAACAAGGTGGTATAGGTTAGCGCTGCAGCACTTTGCCGGCAGCCATCCTCAATAAACTGCTCTGTCAGCAAGCGCATAAAAGCCCATGCATCGCGAACCGCTCCCTGTAAAGTTTCAACAGCGTTTGATACTTTCACCACAAGCTCCTTGTTTCCATTGCTGCGTTCAGACAAATTGCGCGAGTACTGCTAAACTATGCGCCAGTTGAATTTAGGAGGCAAAACATGTCTGCAGTGACTATTTATCACAACCCGCGTTGCTCAAAATCTCGTGAAACCTTAAGCCTGATTGAAGAGCAAGGCATCACCCCTACCATTGTTAAATATTTAGAAGACACGCCTAGCGAAGCTGCTCTCACCACCTTAGTGGAACAACTTGGCCTAGAAAAAGCCCACGATCTCGTGCGCACCGGCGAAGCTGAGTATAAAGAAGCAGGCTTAAGTGCCGCTAGTGATGACGCCACTGTGATGGCCGCCATGGCCAAATTTCCACGCCTGATTCAGCGCCCCATTGTGGTCAAAGGCGATCAAGCAGTACTAGGCCGCCCACCAGAGAATGTATTGGAGCTGCTAAAATGAGTGCGCCCTATGCCCTCATTTTGTATTACAGCCGTAGCGGCAGCGTGGCCAACCTCGCCAAGGAAATAGCCCACGGCTGTGAGGCCGCTGGCCTGGCTGCTAAACGCCGCACAGTGCCACCGGTGGGTGTGCAAACCGCAGCCGTGCTCCCGGCGGTGCCCACCGAGGGAGCGCCTTATTGCACCGCTGCAGATTTACAGCACTGTAGCGCCCTAGCGCTTGGGTCGCCGAGCCGTTTCGGCAATATTGCCGCCCCGCTGAAGTTCTTCCTCGAAGAAGCCACCGAGTTATGGCTTGATGGCGCCCTCATTGGCAAGCCGGCCGGCGTGTTCACCTCTTCAGGCACCATGCACGGCGGGCAAGAAAGCACTTTACTCTCCATGATGGTGCCACTGCTGCACCACGGCATGCTGATCACTGGCATTCCTTTCAGTGAAGCAGCACTGAACAACACCACCACCGGTGGCACCCCTTACGGCCCAAGCCATGTGGCGGGGTTGCACAACAACACTGAACTGAGCGCCGATGAAAAAGCGCTAGCACGCGCTTTTGGTCAACGTTTAGCCACCACCGCCCTCGCCCTTCACAAGCGTTCATAGGATATTCACGTGCTCTTAACCCTACACCGCATTTTTTTACTCGTTCTCTTAATCGCTTCTTTTGGCGGCTTAATTTATCAAGCACCCGTGGCAACGCCATGGCCCGTCGTAGCCTTTATGGCCCTTGCCATTTACCTGCCTTTATTGATCTTCTGCCTCCCCGTTTGGTCTGCAGATTCACGTTTCTTAATGTGGTTTTCATTTGTGCTGCTGTTTTACTTTGGTGGCTTTAGCATGCAAATACTCAGCGAACCGCCTTTATTCTACTGGGTGTTTGCACGTTTGTTGGCGGCCATCGGCATTTTTACCACCTCCATGTTGCTCATTAAGCAGCAACAACGCATGCGGAAACACGCTGCAAAATAACCCTCTGGCTTAGTAGTCAGCCGCTGCTAAGCCATTTTTCACCGCTCTCATGAGCCCTTCCCCCCCAAGCTTTTCCACCTAGTGGGCAGCGTTCTTTTTTGTTCTTTTCTGCGCACAAATATTTATTTTATATTTTTCGCAAAAAAAGCGGTGAACGCTATTGCAAATCATTCTCATTTCCATAGACTGTTTTTCATTCGTTCAACATTACTCATCGTTAAGGAATGGGACATGCACCCCTCACACAACAACAACACTTTTATGATAAGAAAAACCCTACTGGCCGCTGCCGTGGCGACACTGGCTACCACTGCGGCACAAGCAGACAGCATCGATTTAAACAGCATCAGCGTTGTGTCTGCGGCTGGGTTTGAGCAAAAAATTGTGGACGCGCCAGCGAGCATTTCTGTTATTACGCGCGAAGAGTTACAGCAAAAATCCGCCACCAATATTGCCGAAGCAATCCAAGATCTTGAGGGTGTGGATGTGGGCGGCAACACAGGTAAAACCGGTGGCTTAAACATTAGTTTGCGCGGCATGCCCTCGGATTACACCTTAATTTTAATTGATGGTCGCCGCCAAAATACAGCGGGTAATGTCACCCCCAACGGCTTTAATGAAACGAGCACCAGCTTTTTGCCGCCGCTGTCTGCCATTGAGCGCATCGAAGTGATCCGTGGCCCCATGTCTACCCTTTATGGCTCCGACGCCATGGGCGGTGTGATCAACATTATTACGCGTAAAGTGGCGAAAGAATGGGGCGGCAGCGTTACTACGAGCTACTTGCTGCAGCAACACAGTAAGGCCGGCGATGAAAAAACCGCCAGCATTGCCGTGCACGGCCCGCTGATTGAAGACACAGTGGGGTTATCACTCCGGGCGGATGTTAAACGCCGTGATGCCTCTGATTTATATTTAAGCGACGGTTCTAAGTTAACCAAACGCGGCCCTTCCCCCGTGGAAGGCCGTGTGCACAGCATTGGCGCCAAACTTAGCTACACCCCCACAGAAAACCATGACTTCACGCTAGATGTTGATAGCGCCAAACAAAAATACAACAACGACGATTGCCAACTGGGCACCCTCGATGGCCGCGACCGATCTTGCGAGGTGGAAACGCCAACAGCTGCGCTAGGCTATGCCGATGAGCTACGCTTTAACCGTGAGCAAGTGAGCCTCAGCCACACGGGCCGTTTTGCCTTAGGGCAGTTGGATTCTAGCCTTATGCATAACACTACAGAAACCATCGGCCGCACCATTCCTGGCAGCGTTTACGGCGCGCCAACAGCAAGCACAGGGCGCAGAGCAGGTTCTCCCCGGGAATTAGAAAACACGAATATTGTGTTCGATTCTAAATTCACCGCCCCCATTGGCGAAAAACATTACGCCACCTTGGGCACCCAATGGTGGGACGCCGAAATGATAGACGGCATTGCCCCCGACAAATTCAAACAAAAAATGTGGGCGGTGTTCGCTGAAGATGAATGGTTCTTACATGACGATGTGTCGCTAACGCTCGGCGGACGTTACGACCGCCACGATGCCTTTGGTGGCCAATTTAGCCCACGTGCTTATGTTATTTGGAACACAGATGACAACTGGACCGTGAAGGGTGGCGTTAGCCAAGGCTATAAAACACCGCGGTTAGACCAACTACACAGCGGGGTAAACGGCGCCATCAGGCAAGGCGAGCAGCTCACCATTGGTAACCCCGATTTAAAACCTGAAACCAGCACTAGCACGGAAGTGGGTTTTTACTACGACAGCTTCGATAAGCTCACCGGTAACGTGACCTTTTTCCATAACCACTTCAAGGATAAGATTGCCGCCGGCGCCGACAAAATAGTGACTGGCCACCCAAGCATTCCTGACGACACTTATGCTCAGCAGGTAAACGTGGACAAAGCGCGCACCTATGGTGCCGAAGTGGGCACACGCTACGCCTTTACTCCAACCGTGCAGCTCTCCGTAAATTACACCTACACAGACAGCGAGCAAAAGAGTGGCGACAACCAAGGCGCACCCCTCACGCACACCCCTAAACACTTGGCCAACAGTACGCTCAGCTGGCAAAGCACCGACAAGCTCAACCTTTGGCTACGGGGTGAGTACCGCGGCAAACGCGCCCGTTACCTCTCGCTTTACGACAACCTCAGAGCGGACGAACAAGCACAGCAGGACCAACTAGGCAGCATGCTAAAAGGGTTTGCCTTGTTTCACTTAGGCGGCAGCTACCAGGCCACCAACAACGTAAAAGTCACCGCGGCCGTGTATAACTTGTTAGATAAAGATTTCATGAAAGCGAGAACCTACACGGACAGCAACGGCAATCAAGACACGGCGTCTGACTACGCTGTGTTTGGCCCAGGCACCACCGGCACCCTCGACGAAGGCAGACGTTTCTGGCTCTCTGTGAACTATGATTTTTAACGTTCCTTTCGTTACCTAGCCCCGCTCCCTGCCCACGCAAAAGGCAGGGAGCGTTTTTTTGTATTTTGACCTCTGCTAATAAACAGACGACCATGTCAGGTTCTCAATTGTTGTTCATCACCAATAAGGACCACCATGACCACGCTAAAACAATGGCTGAACCGCTTGCTGGGCGATGTAGGCCTCGTTTTTTACCTCTCCCTTTTCATCATCGGCGCCTTTCTTCTTGCTGCCCTGTATAACCCCGACGGCGTTCAAACCGTGGCACAAAAAGCCCTCGATGCCACCGCCGATGATTTTGGCTGGCTTTACCTTATTGTTACCTCTGGGTTTGTGATCTTCACGCTGTGGTTAGGCATCTCGCGTTTTGGCAACATTCGTTTAGGCCCCCAAGATGAAGAGCCTGAATTTAGTTATGGCAGCTGGCTCGCCATGATTTTCTCGGGCGGTATGGGGGTGGGCCTGGTGTTCTGGGGCGTGGCAGAACCTATTATGCATTTCAGCTCGCCTCCCTTTGGCATTGGCGAAGCCAAAACCGCGGAGGCTGCGCAAACGGGCCTGCGCTATGCGTTTTTCCATTGGGGTTTGCACCAATGGGCCAACTTTGCCGTGGTGGGGTTAGCCATTGCTTATGTGCGCTTTCGCCACAACAGTTACGGCCTGATCAGTGAAACCTTCCGCCCTTTGCTCGGCAAACGCGTGGACCGCGGTTGGGGTAAAGCCATTGATACCTTAGCGGTGGTGTCCACCATTTTTGGGGTGGCCACCACGCTAGGCTTGGGCGCCTTACAAATTAACAGTGGTTTATCACGGCTCACCGGCATCCCTTATGGCGTGCAGCCACAAATGCTGATTATTGCAGGGCTAGGCGTGCTGTTTATTTTATCCGCCATGACGCCCCTTAACCGAGGCATTCGCTTGCTCAGTAACGCCAACATGACCCTCGCCTCAGGCCTGCTGCTGTTCGTTCTCCTCATGGGCCCCACTTCCTTTATTTTTAGTGAAATGACCCAAACCCTAGGGGAATACCTTGGCAACATTATTCAAATGAGCCTCGTGACCACCCCCTACACCAGTGGCCACTGGGTGCAAGAATGGACCATTTTTTATTGGGCTTGGGGGCTGAGCTGGGCGCCTTTTGTGGGCAGTTTTATTGCCCGAATTTCCCAAGGCCGCACCATTAAAGAATTCGTTCTCGGCGTGATGATTGTGCCAGTGACACTGAGCATGCTGTGGTTCTCCACCTTCGGCGGCTCTGCTATTTTCTTTGATTTATTTCACAATACTGGCATCGCCGATGCCGTGGCCATAGAAGTGCCCGCAGGGCTCTATGAAATGCTCAGCCAGCTGCCTGGGGGTTACTATGCCTCCATTGCTGCAGTGTTGTTGGTGTCCATGTTCGTGGTCACCTCTGCGGACTCAGCCACCTTTGTGCTCGGTATGTTCACCTCCAAAGGGGTGCTCAACCCCACGCGTTTTGTGCGCATTTTATGGGGCGCTTTGCAATTAATGATGGCAGGCATGCTGCTGCTCAGTGGTGGCTTAGAAGGTTTGCGCACTGTGTCGATTGTGGCCGCTTTCCCCTTCATGTTGTTGATGGTGCTCATGGCCTACTCGCTGTACCTAGACCTCAACTTAGAATGGCAACGCATGGAAGAAAAAGACAAGCTATTAAAAATGCGCGTTGAAGCCTTGTTGCTGCGTGAATATGAACGCGAGGAAGCGCGCCAAGCGGAAGAAGAAGCGCACCCCACCGCCCCGGAAGAGCCCGCTGCGGAGGAGCCCGAAAAAGAGAAGCCGCAAGAAACAACCCCTGCTGCTTAATAATTTCGGGTATACGGATTTAATGGTTGATGGGGCACCTTCACCCCATCAATCTGATACCACCCTCAGATGGTTGATAGATCGACTCCGTAGTTGAGTTCCTCTGCGAAGTCCGGCAGTCCGTAACCGATGGTTTTCTTGTAGA
>DATGUF010000029.1:0-2859 GCA_035301485.1 Alcanivoracaceae bacterium | reverse complement strand
ACGGTGGATGAGCCTGCGATTTGGATAATATCGCGGGCAATAGCTGAGCTGCTGGTAACAGCGAGGGCTGCACATAAAACGGTTTTTGTTAAGCGTTGCATTGTTTATTCCCTTACATAATTGATGGGTAGCAATGTTTTTGGGTTTTGCGTGAACCACTATGCCCGCACTATATGACAACAATATGACAAGGTATAAAAATCTGTTATTGGATTGCTTGTCATGAAACAGTAACAATTGAGGCTTAATTTAATGGCCGTCTCCCTTGCTAGAGTCGGGGGCTTTAAAAACATAATGAGGAATAACGATGAAGAAAAAGTGTTTGTTGCTGGCGCTAGGCGCCGCAGCCAGTGGTAATACCTTGGCGGCTGATGTGGAAATTTATGGACGTGTGCACTTATCGGCAGACTATCTTTCCACCAGCAGCGTGTACAACGGCGTCAACTTTTCCAGTAACTCTTCGCGCATTGGCTTTCGTGCGAAAGAGGATTTGGATGTTGTAACCGTGTTTATGCAGCTTGAGCAGCAATACAACACGCTTCAGGGTAGCAAAAACACCAGCGGGGAACTGGCCACACGTAACACTTTTATAGGGTTGCAAAATGACTATGGAACGTTGCGCATTGGGCGTTTTGACAGCCCTTTCAAAACCGCACGTGGTCCAGCAGATCTGTTTGGCTCGCAGGTGGGTGATATGCGTGCCCTCACCAGAAACGATGGTTTTGATAACCGTTTTGATAACTCGGTGGAGCTGCAAAGCCCTCGCTTTTACGGTTTGCAAGTAAACCTTGCCTACTCATTGCATGAAGAGCTCACCAACGAAGGTAAGGACGAAAACGCACAGTCTTATAGTGTGTCCACCACCTATAAAGAAGGGGCTTGGGATGCGGCGCTCGCTTATGAAAACTACCAGAAAGACACTGGTAAGGGTAAGCGTGATGCGGTGCGCCTAGCGGCGGCTTATCAGTTTGTGCCTAGCACCAAGGGTGTGGCTTTTTACCAGCACGTGGGCAGCACTGAAGATGAGCGTAGCGCAAACATTTACGGGCTTGGTGCCACCTATGCGCTTACTAAGGCCGTAACGTTGAAAGGTATGTACATGGAGCGCCATGATGGCGATAGCGATAAAGATGCGGAAATGGGCGTTGTAGGTGTGGAGTACAGAATAGCACCCCCATTGCGTGTATATGCTAACTACGCCATCGCCACTAATGGCGACGGCGCCATAGTGACCCCTTGGGATACCTCCGGTGGGCGCACTAACTCTGTAGCGGGTAAAGTAGACGATGGTACTGGCAAAAAAGTGCGTGTGCCTGGCCGCGATAGCGAAGCCTTCTCTTTAGGTTTGCGTTACGACTTCTAATTAACCCCATGGCTTAAACGCCATATTGTAGTAACAGCCCCAAAAATTGAATATGATTTTTGGGGCTTTTTTATGCCATTTATTCCATGGACAAGCGTAAAGAGAAATCGATGGCGCGCAAATGTTTTGTCAGCGCCCCAATGGAAATGTAGTCCACTCCAGTGGCGGCTACTTTAGCCAGGGTGTCTTCGGTAATGTCGCCAGAGCCTTCTAGCTTTACTTTGCCGTTCACCAGTTTGACGGCTGCTGTCATGTCAGCGTAGCTAAAATTATCAAGCATGATCACATCGCAACCGCTTGCCATGGCTTCTTGTACTTGCTCCATGGTTTCGGTTTCCACTTCTACCCAGCGATTTGGGTATTTTTGCTTGGCTTGTTGCACTGCTTTAGTAATAGAACCATGGGCGGCAATGTGGTTTTCTTTAATCAAGAAAGCATCGTATAAGCCAATCCGGTGGTTTTGGCAGCCGCCGCAGGTAACGGCATATTTTTGTGCGGTGCGTAACCCAGGGATGGTTTTACGTGTATCCAACAAGGTGCAGCCAGTGCCTGCCACTAAATCTGCGTAGTAGCGGGCTGTGGTGGCAGTGCCGGAAAGGGTTTGCAGAAAATTAAGGGCGGTACGTTCGGCGGTTAAAATGGTGCGCGCACGGCCATGCAATTCAAGCACTTCACCATTAGCGGGCACCCGGTCGCCATCTTGGTAATGCCAAGTAATGGCAACGTTGCCACCGAGCTGGTTTAACACTTCGTTCACCCAAGCTTGGCCACTGAGCACCATGGGTTCGCGGGTAATAAGGGTGGCTTTTGCCATGGCGTCTTCAGGAATAAGTTCTGCGGTGATGTCGCCGCTGCCAATGTCTTCTTTTAAGGCTTGCGACACCTGTACTTGAATATCCGCTTTAACCCATTCAGGAAGCGTAATGCGTTGTGCTTCGTTGTGCATGAAATTTCCTCTGTTGCGTCAACAACTAAATAAGGAAAGTGTAGCAAAACGCGGGCTGTGCTGCTGTACTCTTTTCGGCAGACTGTGCGACAGGATGGCTGTTTATGTTGGTGGCGGTGTGCTGATGCTGTACCGTATGAGCTTTCTAGTTTGGTGGAGAGATGGCGTGTTAACGATGGTCAATCACTGGGTGCAAGAAGCCAGGCATGTGCCGTCACCCAATTATAATGAACGCCCCGACGGGGCTGTGGTGGATTTGATCGTGGTGCACAATATTAGTTTGCCCCCCGGCCAGTTTGGTGGCCCTTACATCGACGATTTTTTTCAAAATCAATTATCCATAGAAGCCGATCCTTTCTTCGCTGAGATTAAAGACTTACAGGTGTCAGCGCATTTTTTAATTCGCCGCGATGGCGCCTTGCATCAATATGTGGGGTGCGATAAACGTGCTTGGCACGCAGGAGCGTCTAGCTGGTGTGGGCGAGAGCAGTGTAATGATTTCTCTATTGGTATTGAATTAGAGGGCACTGATACCACACCATTCACCACC
>DATGUF010000028.1:0-24452 GCA_035301485.1 Alcanivoracaceae bacterium | reverse complement strand
AGTTTTCGGCGTAATGGCCGCTTCGAGCTGTTCAGGGGTTACTTTGAAGCGTTGTTCAACGCTGGTTTCAATGAACACAGGGTTGGCCCCAGCGATTAAACCAATATCGGGGTACGACACCCAGTAAGGCGCAGGAATAATCACCTCATCGCCGTTGTTTAATAAGGCCAGGGCAAGGTTGAAAATACTTTGCTTGCCACCCGTAGAGACTAAGATTTGTTCTGCCGTGTAAGCCAGGTTATTTTCGTTTTTGAACTTTTCCACGATGGCCTGCTTAAGGCTCGGCGTGCCGCCCACAGCGGTGTATTTGGTGTGCCCGGTGTTGATCGCTTCAATGGCAGCGTCTCTGATATGCTCCGGGGTGTCGAAATCTGGCTCGCCGACGCTTAGGCTAATAATATCTTTGCCTTGGGCGCGTAATTCAGCAGCTTTAGCGCTTACTGCGAGTGTGGGTGAAGGCTTAATGCGTTGTACGCGATTGGAAAGCAGCAATTCTGACATGCGCTCCTCGTTGTTTATCGAGTGAAAGTTCAAACGCGCTAGATATAGCGCGGAGTAGGCGAAGCATTCTACCTGAATAAGAGAAGTGATTAAATGGCAACTAGTGTTACAAACAATGCCGGGTTTGATTTGGTGGCGCCTTACAGCCCCGCCGGCGACCAACCTAAAGCCATCCGCGCTTTGGTGGAAGGCATTAATGATGGCTTGGCTCACCAAACTTTGCTGGGGGTAACAGGCTCCGGTAAAACCTTTACGATTGCTAACGTTATCCAGCAAATTCAGCGGCCCACCATTGTGATGGCGCCGAACAAAACCTTAGCCGCCCAACTGTACAACGAGTTTAAAGAATTTTTTCCCCATAACGCGGTGGAGTATTTCGTTTCGTACTACGATTACTACCAGCCAGAAGCGTATGTGCCCTCGTCGGATACGTTTATTGAGAAAGACGCTTCAGTGAATGAGCACATTGAGCAAATGCGGCTCTCTGCCACCAAAGCACTGATTGAACGCCGCGATACCATTATTGTGGCCACCGTATCGGCGATTTATGGCCTAGGTGACCCAAACAGCTATTTAGCCATGGTGTTGCACTTAGTGCGCGGCGACATTATTGACCAACGCGACATGTTAAGGCGCTTGGCTGAACTGCAATACACCCGCAATGAAATGGATTTTCGCCGTGGTACTTACCGCGTACGGGGCGATGTGATTGATATATTCCCAGCTGATTCAGACAACGAAGCTATCCGCGTGGAGTTGTTTGATGATGAAGTGGATAACTTAAGCATTTTTGATCCGCTTACCGGCGAAGTGCTGCGCCGTGTGGGGCGCGTCACCGTGTTCCCGAAAAGCCACTATGTAACGCCGCGGGAAGTAGTGTTACAGGCCATTGAGAAAATTGAAGTGGAGCTAGAAGAACGCCTTGAAGTGCTACGCAACAATAGGCAACTAGTGGAAGCGCAGCGTTTAGAACAGCGCACCCGTTATGATATTGAAATGCTGCAAGAGTTGGGGTTTTGTAACGGCGTAGAAAACTATTCGCGTTTGTTTTCTGGCCGTGCGCCCGGCGAACCACCGCCCACTTTGTTTGATTATTTGCCTGAAGACGCCTTGCTAGTGGTGGATGAATCCCACGTTTCGATTCCGCAAATTGGTGGCATGTATAAAGGCGACCGCTCGCGCAAAGAAACTTTGGTGGGGTATGGGTTCCGTTTGCCATCAGCCTTGGATAACCGCCCCCTTAAGTTTGAAGAGTGGGAGGCGCTGGCGCCGCAAATGATTTTTGTATCTGCCACCCCAAGCCGTTATGAAGAAGAACACGCTGCTCAAATTGTGGAGCAGGTGGTGCGGCCCACAGGCTTGTTAGACCCCACCATCGAAGTGCGCCCAGCAGACACTCAGGTGGATGATGTGTTGGGTGAAATCACCTTAGCGGTGGAAAAAGACCAACGCGTACTCATTACTGTGTTAACGAAGCGCATGGCCGAAGACTTAACCGAATTCTTAGATGAGCACGGTGTGCGGGTGCGCTATTTACACTCCGATATTGATACCGTGGAGCGGGTGGAAATTATTCGCGATTTGCGCAAAGGCGAATTTGATGTGCTAGTGGGCATTAATCTGCTGCGTGAGGGCTTAGACATGCCTGAAGTGGCTCTCGTGGCTATTTTTGATGCGGACAAGGAAGGCTTTTTACGGGCGGAGCGCTCGCTAATTCAAACCATTGGCCGAGCGGCGCGTAACCTAGAGGGGCGCGCTATTCTGTACGCCAACCGCATTACCAATTCCATGCAAAAAGCCATTGATGAAACAGAGCGCCGCCGCGCCACGCAAACGGCCTTTAATAAAGAGCACGGCATTACGCCACAAGCCTTGAATAAATCCATTCGCGATATTTTAGAAGACACTTATAGCACGGGGGCTAGTGCTGCTAACCGCAAGGGCGGCGGCCGCAGTTCGCGAGCGGTGGCTGAGGCGAATGTGGATTATGAATTGCTGACGGATCCGAGCAAGGCTGCTGCGGAAATGAAGCGTTTAGAAGAAAGAATGCTGCAGCACGCCCGTGATTTGGAGTTTGAAGAGGCAGCAGAGCTACGCGACCATATTCAACGTTTGCGCGCCGCCGCTTTCTAGCATTCGCCGTAAACAAAATATGTTGCTACACCACGCCATGGGATAACATGGCGTTTTATTTTAATGAGCCAGGAACAATGTATGGGCCATTTGTTACGCATTATTTTAATTCACACGCACCTTGAAGGGGTGGTGGAATTTCAGTTAGACGCCGATGCTAATATTTGCGGCGATAACGCTGCGGGTAAAACCACATTACAGCGTTTAATACCGGTGTTTTATGGTGAGCAGCCCCGCAATGTGGTGCCGCGCACACGTAAAAGTTTTGAAGCTTTTTATCTGCCCACCGGAAATTCTTATTTGGTGTATGAATACCGCCGTGAAGCGGGCGACACCGCCATGGTAATAGTGACACGCCATGCGCAAAGCAGCGTGGAATACCGTTTTGCCAAGGCCGCTTACGCGCCTGAGTTGTTTTTAACAGACACCAAAGACGGCCCCGTGGGCCTTCCATATGGCGAGTTGGCTAACCACCTGCGCCGCCAAGGTGTGGAAATTAGCCCCAAAATTGATACCACCGCCGAGTACCGCAGCATTATGCTGAATGATGCGGCGCAATTGCGTGGTCGTAATCGTGAGAACCAGCAGCTGCGCCAGTTAGCCATGAAGTATAGCTTGGTGAAGCCGGAACATCGCTTGCGCCACATGGAAAAACTGGTGTCTGCAGTGCATGCCAAAGAAGGCAAAATGGACACGCTGAAAACCATGTTGGCCGCTATTTTTGAAGAAGATGGCGTGGAATTACCGGTTACTCATGTGCGTAATCAAGAAACGCGGCAGTGGATTAGCCGCATGCGGCAATCGTTGGGGTTAGAGCGTTTAAATGGCTTGTTCACTCAGTGCGAGCAACAAAGTGCTGACTTACAGGATACCGAGCAGCAGCTGTGGCAATGGCAGCCATTATTGCAGCAAGATGTGGCGCAACAGCAGCGCGAAAACGCTGATGCCGCGGAAAAATTATTGGCAGTGGGGCGTGAACTCAGCGCCTTGAAAGAGGCCTATCATGAAGATTACGAGCGCTTAAATGGCCGTAAACTCGACCATACGCAAGCATTAGAGCGTGTGGTAACACAGCTTAACGATATTCAGCAACGCTACGATGATTATTTGCAACGTAATATGGCGGGGTTGGCAGATGCCATGGCGCAATTGCCCAGCTGGCGCCAAGAAAAAGAACTGCAAGCGGAGCATGTGCGGGCGCTTACCTCGGGCTACGAAGACCTGAATAACGAATACCAAAGCCGTCGTTCGCAGGTGTTGGAAGCCTATAGTGCTTACCAACAAGAGTGCGCGGAACGCATTAGCAGCTTGCGCGATGCCATTGATGCCTTACAGGCACAGCACGAGCAACAACGGGAAACCCTGGCGGAAAACTACCATGCCCGCCGCGAAAGTGCGCTCGCTAGTTTTAACCAACAAGAAACCCGTTTGCAGCAACAGCTCAGTGAAATACAAACACGCTTGCAGGGCAGCTTGTTAACCCCCGCTGAACTGGAGCTAAAGCACGAAGCGCAAAGCCGTGTGGAGCGCCATCAGCAGCTGTATCAAGAAGCGCTACAGCAAGAAGCGGCCGCCGCCCGTGCGCAACAGCAGGCGCATAATGCGCATCAAGAGGCCTTGCGCACCCATGCCACCTTGAGCCGCGCTCGTGCTCAGCAAGAGCAAGCCGTGCATGCCTTGCAGCGGCAAAAAGACCCAGCCAACGGCACCTTGCGCCACTTTTTACGCGGCCATCAGCCAGGCTGGGAGCAGTATCTAGGTAAAATTATTCGTGCAGATTTGCTTGATCGCTTGGATTTAGCGCCGCAGCTTGTGGAAGAGGGCAACACACATCAGTTTGCTGGCGTTTCCTTAGCCCTTCAGCACATTGCGCCCCCTGAATTTGCGCTCGAAGAATACGCGCTCGACAAAGCCATTGCAGAAGCCAATGAGGCCTTAGCCAAAGCTGAAAAAGCTGAAGCACAACAAGCGGAAGCGGCGCGAGAAGCAGAGCAGCGGGTGGCGGCACTTACAACGGCGTTACATGCCGCCGAGCGGGCCACACAGCAAGCTGAGCAAGAAGTGGAATATGCCAAAAGTGCGCGGGATAATTTGCGCCAAGAACACCAAGCGAAAGAACGTCAGCGCCGTAATGATTGGCTCGCTGAACAAACCCAGTTAGAGGAGCGCCAACATAAAGCTGCCGCCGATAAAGAAGAGCGCTTGCAAGAAATCGAGCAGGATTATCAGCATAAACGCATTGAACTCAACGCTGATCACGACGAAGCCATTGAGCGCCAACGGGAAAGCATGCGCGACATCGAGCAACAACGTGCGCGCCGTAAGGCAGATGACGATGAGCGTTTAGCTGAACTAGAGCAGCACTTCTATGCGCAGCTGGAAAGCAAAGGGCTTGATCATCAAAAAGTAAAACAAGCGGAAGCCAAGCTAAAAGAGCTTGAGCAGCGCATTCATAACACTGAAAAACGCCGTGATGAACTCACTGAATACAGCAGTTTTATGCGCACTGAATGGGAGCAAACTAAACCTATTTTAGTGGCGCGCGAAGCTGAGTTAGAAGAACACATTAGGGTAGACAGCGATGCCTTGAGCGCTTGCCAGCAGCAGTACAATAGCCAGCGCAAAGCATTGGTGGCGACGCAGCAAGAGTGGAAGGCCGTGCAACAGCAAAGTGCTCAGTGGCTCGAAGCGCTCGCACCAATTCTGGAGCAGTTCAACGAGCTGACGCCACCCGAAGCCCCAGTGGAACCTGCAGAAGCAGCCACCATGGGTAACCAAGATGAGCGCATTGAGCGCGGGCGTTATTTGTTGCAAGAACGAGCGCGGCAAGAGGAACAGTTACGCAAAGCAGTGCAGGCGTTCGATGCCGCGTTAGTACAAGGCGCAGATGCTGATTTTATTACCCATTTGCACCATCAGTTGGCAGCTGTTGAGCAAGAGCAGGGCGGTGCTTTATTACCAAAGTTACCGATTTATGCCGGTATGCTGCAGCTGCTACGCAGTAAACAAGAAGAATTGCTGCAACAAGGGCGCAACATAGGCGGCGACTTAAGTAAGTTTTTCACGGTGTTCCGCGATCTTAACCGCCGTATTCATGCACAAAGCCGTAAGTTGAGCAATGAAGTGGCCCACGAGATGAACCTTGAAGGCATTAGCCGTGCCGAGGTGAAGATAGAATCCACCATCGACCAGCTCGATTTTTGGGAGCCCCTCAAAGCATTTTCCACCTTGCACCAACAGTGGGAGAGCAGCGGCCAAGCATTACCTAGCGAGGATTATTTAAATGCGCTAGCGGCTGTGGCGGAGTTGTTGCGCCAAGATCAACGCTATAATTTTGAAAGCCTTTTGCAGCTGGAATTACACCTCACGGAAAATGGCAACAACCTTATTATTCGTAACGACCGGCAGCTGCTGGAATCTTCGAGCCATGGTATGGCGTACCTCATTTTGTGCCAGTTTTTATTGGCCTTCACGCGCTTGTTACGCGGTTCGGCGCAGGTGAAAATTCACTGGCCCATCGATGAAATCGGCACTTTGGCTTACCGCAATGTGGAGCAGCTATTCCAAGCCTGTAGCAGAAACAACATTCTTATTTTGGGGGCTTTTCCGAACCCAGAGTCAGACGTTCTCACCTTGTTTGAGCACCGTTATTTGATTGAGAAAGAAAAGGATTCAGAGGTGCGCCATTTGAAACGCATTGAACCACAGCTCAGCCCGTTAGCGGCTACGTTACAAGCTCATCTTGGGGAGGGCGCCTAATGTCTATGTTACAGCAAGGGCCATTGCTTGAATTGCTATTGAGCGGGCAGTTTGTGTGCGCGGTGACCCATGAAACGTATTATCGCCAACTACAAGATGAAGCCCTGCGAGAAGCGCTGAATGAATATTTACGCCCGTTAAACCGCAGTGTGGTGCTAAGCGCCGATGGGGCTGTGTTTTATTTGTCGTGGTTGCAAATAACCCCCGAGCTGCGTGAACAGCTCGGAGCACATTTGCAAGAGGTGTATCGCAGCTTATTGCCACTGTTGGAGTGGATGCTGTTGGTGCAAGAAATTTCTGGCCGCGATGGCGTCCTCACCGCCGGCGACGTATTGCAACAAACCGATATGATCCAACGGTGTGAGGATAACCCTAGTTTGCGCGACCGTTTAGCCAAATTAGCCGCAGACCGTTTCTTCAACTCCAGCTCCGATGATGTGACCTTGCAAGTGCGGCAAATTTTCCGGCGTTTGGTGGAGCACGGCTACGCCATTCAGCCTAATGCTGAACGGCAAACTTATCGCATCACTGGAAAAATGGATTACTTGATGGAGCTGGTGCGTTTCTTAAAAGACGAAGAAAACTTGCCCATCGATGAAGAAGTGGCCGTGCAAGAGGCCATTGAGCTATGAGTGCGCAGCCTTATCAGCATCGCTTGATTGAAGAAGGCATGAAGCGGCTGCGGCTTTTGCATCGCCACAGCGCTGTGTTGATGAATGCCTACGCGGGCGCGGCCATTGATGAAGCACAGCTCACCGAGGCAGCCTTACAGCAACTGCTGCAAGCACGGGTGCTGTGGCGCTCAGATGAAGACGGCAGCCTGCGCATCAGCCACAAGTTACGTGAGCTGATTGCAGAAATGATTGCAGACGAACAGCGCCGGCAGGCCCACGCAGATGTGGGGGCGTTTCTACAAGAGTTGCGCCACCTCACCAACCGTTACTTGGAAGCACAAAACAAAGCCGATTACAGCACGCTTGAGCATGTGCGTACGTTGCTCACCAACACGGTGGACGATTTCAACAGCCGCTTTGCCGACGCCATTGATAGCTTGTGGCAGCGGCTGAACAGTGATTTTGGCTTTGTGGATACCCTGGCGGATAAAATTCGCGAGAACGCCCGCGCCCAGGAGCAAGCCCGGCGACTGAACGATGGTTTGGCACTCATCGACTTTGAAGAATGGATTGATGTGGCAGGCAGCCATGGCTTTTTGCGTAAGTTATTGGTGAGCCAATGGCAACAGCAAGTGAGCCAGCATTATAGCAGTTTGCGCGTAGTACTTGAGCGTTTGGAGCTGCTGATTACTCGTTTTCGTGAGCAGCAAGCTAGCGCCAAACTGGTGCGTGGCATGGTGCACTATTTGCGCACGAACACCCAATACCAACCCCATGCTTATCATCAGCGCAGCCAAGTGCCGGCTTTATTTAATGTGGCAGCGGCCTTGCCTTTGGTGGCCCACCCGCAAGTGGAGCGCCACGCAGACCAAGAAGCCATGTTAGCCTTATTTGCGGCCATGCCTAAACGCCGTGAAGACAGTATAGAATTAGCCGCCGCCACGGCGGTGCAGGTGGCAGAGCAAGCTTCAGTGGCCCCATTGCAAGGCGAAGTGAAACAAGCTGCCACCGCGTTTTATATGCGTGCGGTGGAAAGCAACGGCGAGGTGCTCAGCGCCATGGATTTTTGGCGTGAAGAAGAGCATGAATGGCCCGCAGATATTTGGTTGTTTCAGGTGTTAAGCGAATACCAAGGGTTGCCTAAAAGCCAACAGCGGTACTTTTATTTAGCTGCGCAAGAAGAGCAAGCGAGCGCCACCAACGCGCTACGGTTAGTGAGGGATTACCATTTGAACTTAAGGAGAACGTCGCATGTTTAAGCCTTTTAGCCTTAGAATGCGCAACAAAGCAGAGGCGTGGAAAGCCGATTTCCTACGCGGCACAGAACAATTGGAATTCAGTGCGAAAGAGATGCGGCAAGCAACGTTGTGCGCATTGCAGCAGTGGTGCGATGAGCAAGGCATTGGGCAGCCTTTATTGGCCAGTGGCGGCTGGGTGTTTACGAAGGTTTGTATGGCGGCACTCGAAGAAACCTTAGCGCTAGAAAAACTTGCTCCGCTCAATGTGGCCTTGGAAGCGGAACGCGTGAAGCGGCTGCAACAAGGGGCAAATGAGTATAAGCATTATGGTGAACAGCCGACAGAATTTAGGGTGTTATGCTCCTTCCCAGCCCACAGTAAAAGATGCTTTCCTTTACGGGTATCGCAAAGCCGTTACCACCTCGATGTGGATAGACGGCAGCTGGAACTTAGCCAGTGTAAAGGGTTAATGGTAATCGAAAATTTAGATGTATTTTATTGGTACGGCAGTGAAAAATGGCCAGCCCCTTTGGCTCTGCAAGATTATTTAGTGGTCTACCGCGGGCATAACCACATGGCTGCCAGTGTTAAGGCCTTACAGGCAATGGCCGCAGAGCAACAGCTGCCGCAGGTGTTGTTCGCTGATCTAGATTGCAAAGGTGTGAGCATGGCCGTGCATGAAGGTTTTAGCCATCTGCTGCTGCCGAGTGTGGAGCAGGCGCAAGCAGCGGCCACCCATTGGCAGGCGCCGGCGGAGCAAATACCTTTTTTCGCGGGTATAGAGGCGGCGGTGCCTGCGGCGCATCCCTTGGCTCAATATGTGGCGCTCCTGCGCGAGGGCAAAGGTTTGCTGCAGCAGGGCATGCTTAACATGCCGCTTAGGGCCGAGGCGTTACCGCGCTGACGTGATGATAGGTGAGTGCGGTAGATGAGGTGCGCTATCGATGCGTTGTTGGCGCGCATGCTGCGCGATGACAGCAGGGAAAAAGTCGAAGAAATCTTCTTCTAAGCCTTGGTAGTGCTGGATTAAATCGGCCTTCACATTATCGAGTAAACCAGGGCGGCTTAGGCGCTTGCCAATACGCTCTAGTGCAAGCGCTACGTTTTCAATGTGCCCGTAGGCGCCTAGCCAATCATGTTCGCACATAAGCGGCACCATTTTACGCATGGGGGCAGGAAACATATCTAGGTGCGTTAGCAACCGCTCATAGCGGTAGTGGGTAAAGGCATCAAACCGTTCATGGGTGAAATACTCCCAGTGGTTAACGAGGTAATGGTCGTACACCACATCAACAATGATGCCCGCCACCAAGCCGCGCGAAGCCAAGCGTTGCTTGCTGCGCTCAACAATAGGGTGTGTATCGGTAAAGCTATCGATGGCACGGTGCAATTGAATGCCATCCACAATGTCTTCGGGCAGGGCTATTTTTTCCAACGGCCCTTTAACAAAATCACCGAGCAAAGCACCCGTGATTTCCGCGTCGTCGTCGCCGGCTAAATACAAATGGGCTAAATAATTCATGGCACCTCCTTACGGGTTTCAGGCTTGCTAAAAGCAGGCTCGGGCACCTTAAAGTGGTTGGTTAAGGCCAAACTTTTTCTGCAGAATTTTATCCACCCACGCTAGCGGTAATAATTTCTTCAATAGTGGCAAAGTGGTGCTGCCGTTACCTAAGCGTTTTTCCGCAGGAGGATGAGGCTGTGTAATGGTGTTCACCATGGCGGCCACAAACCCCACTGTGGGTGTGCTGTTTTGCTGAGAAGCGTTGGCGCGTGCGGCAATATGTTGTTTTACCGGTTGGTAAACCGAATTAGCAGGCAAAGTATCGGCCAAAGAACGCGCCGCGTTGTTACCAAATTCCGATTCAATGGCACCTGGCATAATGGTAATTACTTCGATGCCAAAGGGCGCAAGCTCCATACGCATGGCATCGGAGAGGCTGTGCAACGCCGCCTTGGTAGCACAATAAGCACCGGAAAAGGGGGTGGTAATCAGCCCCGAAATGCTGCCTAAATTAACAATGCGCCCGTTTTGGCTGCGGCGTAATAGTGGAAAACACAGTTGTGCCAAGGCTAGCGGAGCAAATACGTTGGTGGCGAATTGTAGCTGCAACGCCTCTGGTGGCATTTCAATTACCGGGCCCATGGCGCCATAGCCGGCATTGTTCACCAGTAAATCGAGTTGGCCGTGGGCGTTTAGCTGCTCAGCTAAGGCGGCGCGCTGCTCGGCGTTGTTTACGTCTAGCACCACGGGAATGAAGCCTTCGTGGTGCGTGAAAAACGACAGCGCCTCTTTGTTTCTGGCGGTAACAAACACCGTCCAACCTTGTGCGTGCAATTGTGAGGCCAGTTCTTTGCCAATACCAGAGGAGCAACCGGTAACCAATGCTGTGCCTGCCATGTCTAATCCTTTCCATTAATAATTTTTACTAGTATGGCATAAAAGCTTGTGTGACACTGAACGAATTTAATAGCGCCAATGCCCGCCAAAGGGTTGTTTGAGGAGCGCTGAGTACAACAAATGGCCGCGATAAAAGGAAAGAAACGTGAGAAAGAAAGTTGAGTTTATGAGCACGGGTGTGCAGCTGTCTGGTTTGTTAGAAACGCCCACTAGCAATGTAAGGGGCTACGCTATTTTCGCTCATTGTTTTACTTGCGGTAAGGATATTGTTGCAGCATCGCGCATTGCTGGCGCCATGGTGGCAAAGGGCATCGCTGTATTGCGTTTTGATTTTACTGGCTTAGGCAGCAGCGATGGCGATTTCTCCAATACTAACTTCACCTCTAACCTGGATGACTTAAGGGCGGCGGCTACGTTTCTGGCGGAGCAGTATGAATCACCGCAATTGCTCATTGGGCATAGCTTAGGTGGTGCTGCGGTGTTAGCGGTGGCAAATGATATTCCCACCGTTAAGGCCGTGGCCACCATTGGTGCGCCGTCGAAGGCTGAGCACGTGGTGCACAACTTTGCCGATCACATCGACGAAATTAAGCGGGACGGTGTGGCCCGTGTGCGTTTGGGCCTGCGCGAGTTTGATATTCAAAAACAGTTTATTGAAGATTTAAATGAAAACAGCCGCCATGATTTCGAGCTGCATAAAAAAGCCCTGTTAGTGCTGCACAGCCCCTTAGACAGCACAGTGTCTATTGCTGAGGCGGAAAAAATATACAACACGGCCAAACACCCGAAAAGCTTTATTTCCCTCGACACCGCTGATCACTTTCTCATGAACAAAAAAGATGCTCAGTACGCCGCCAGTGTGATCAGTAGCTGGGCGGAAAAGTATTTGGACTACGGCGCTGATGAAGAGGGTGCGCTAGCGGACAAAGGCGAGGTGGTGGTGGCTGAAAAAGACCATCGCTTTACCGTGGATGTGGCCAGCGATAGCCACCGCTGGTTGGCCGATGAACCCACTACCGTGGGTGGGCAAAACTTAGGTCCGTCGCCCTATGATCATTTGTTAGCGGCGCTGGGCGCTTGCACGGCCATGACAGTGAGAATGTATGCCACGCATAAAAAATTACCGCTAGATGATGTGTCGGTGACTTTGCGCCACAGCAGAACATCTCAAAAAGAAGGTGCGCGCTCAGAATTGATTGAGCGGGAGGTGAAAATAGAGGGTGATCTCACTGCGGAGCAACGCCAACGCATGCTAGAAATTGCTGACAAGTGCCCAGTGCACAGAACTCTAACAGGCGCGCTGGTGATTAACACCAAGGAAGCGTAAGGGTGATGGCATTAACGGTTATTGCAGTTAAAAAAATGCCCCAGTTCACTGTGAACCGGGGCATTGTTGTGGGTGGAGGTAGAAGGGTTAGTGTTCCTCTTCCTCGCTAGGCACTTGCTCAGGCGTGCCTTGAGCCAAATGAAGTATTTCTTCTTCACTTAATAATGGCAGGTAAACTTTACCGTTCATTGTCGCGAAAATAGTGAGAAGGTCACGCGAGAAAGACAAGGGGTATTGCAGGTTGCCACCCATGATCATGAGCGCCACTTTGTCGCCTGGGTTGAGCTCTGTAGCGATGCCATTTAAATCCACAGAGTGGTAGCCATAGCCGCGCAGCGGCGTAACTTGGCCATTAATGATGTGCCAACGCTGTGTGCCTTCAAGCTGCTTGCCTAAAGAAATGAAGTAAATAGGATCACACGCTAGGGGCAAGGCATCGGAGGTGGTGTCTAATAACCAACCTGGCAAGTTTAATACGTTGCCTAGCAAACCGCTTACGAGTTTGGTGATGCCGTTTAGTAAAGGTAAATCGCCCACCAAAGGTAAGGCATTGATGGTTTCATTTAAGGCCGTACCGATACCGCCAAGCACATCTTCAATGGGAGTGTTTTTGCTTATTTCTTGTAAGAGATCATCAACAGGCAATTGAGAAAGCGGGCTGAAGCATTCGCCAGGAGTGAGCTCTGGGCCAAACACAGATTCAATATTAACTTCTAGACGCGGAATGCCGGCGAGTATTTGGCTGCCACTTTCTGCTGGCACAGTATAAATAGGTTGTGTCTGCATAAATGCTTCGCTAGGAAGGCTTCCGGCTAACGAGGCCAGCAAACCAAATGGGCCAGACATGGTGGGTGTGTCTGTGTTGAGTGGGAACTCCGTGCCGCCTTTCTTGACCTCTTTTACGTGCACAGCGCTGTCATCGGCCAAGCTTAAACACACGTTCTTGCCAGACAACAAAGTGTTATCTAACAGTTCTGTTTTGCCTTTGAGCTTTTCTTCAAACCACGAAAAAGTGGCATCAAAACGTTCCGTGGTAGCACAGTGCTCACCGCCACCAGGGCCTTGGAATTCAGGCACGCGGAACATGGCGTAAAGTGGGTCGGATACTTCAGTCCATTGTGGTAGAGAATCGGCGGATAAGGGCAAAATATGGCCGCTTTGATGGGTGATCAAACGCACATCGCCGCCTTGTTGGCTAAGGCATTCGTACGCATTAACGGCTTCGTTTAAGTTAAAGAGTGTATCGCTCACTCCTTGGCTAATGAGGGCATCTATTGGTGGCAAGCGCTTCGGTTCTACGCGAGGGTTAGATTGGCCAAGGATAAAGCCATCTTGTGGGCCGGCGGGTTCGCCGTCGCAGAAGTATTTTAAACTGTTATAACGCAGCATATTGTTGGTGGATTCAGATAGCTTTCCTGACAATAAGCCGCGCAACAAGGATTCCACCACGATAGGGTCTTGGTTGGTGGCCTCGCCGCGCGTTTCTTCATTAATTAGCTCTTTCTGCAAAAAGCGCATAAATTGTTCAGGAAAATCTAAGCCGAAGAAATCTAAAATCGGGACTTCGCCCATGGCCACTAAACCGGCGGCCCAACCAGATTTTGGTACGTTGTGTGAGGAAAGGGAGTAGCTTAAATCATACGGTGTCATATCTGGCGCTATCACACGCAGGCGCTCTAAAGGGTCTGCACCGATCAATAGGTATTGGTACATACCGCCGTAAGAGCCACCATAAGAACCCACGGCCATTCTGTTGTCGTCGGCGAAACGAGCTAAGCCAGGCAGCTCTTCGGCCCAGTCTAGTAAGCCAATGAGGTTTTGGCCTTCAAAATCGGGGGACATAATGCGCACCGTGCCAGAGGATTCGCCAAAACCACGCTGGTCGATGGAAATGACATAGTAGCCAGCATCGCGGAGCTTTTGTTGAAACGCAGAGGGTTCTAGTGCGCGTTTGCCGCCGTAGCCATGGCCATGCAGGATTAAGGGATACGTTTCACCCGCTGTGAGTTCTGTAGGCTCCATAACGGTGATAGCCATGACATCACCGGTGGCGTCGATGTTGATTTTTTCGTTATGAACCGTACCCGCACGGCTTTCTGTAACAGGCACTCGCGGGCTACCAAACCAAGCGGGTGCTTCCTCTTTAGGGTCTTCAGCATCGTCTGTGCTGCCTGGGTCTTTGGGGGTGGTGTCATCACTAGGAGGGCTAGTGTCTGATGATTGCAATGCGGTGTTATCAATGGCCTCACTGGATTCATTTAGACAACCAGATAACAACAAACTGAAAAACAGTATTAGAAATAAAAAACGAGAGTGCGCCGTGGAACGTGCCTGCATAATAAACCTGCCTTGTTATTGTTTTTTTATAGTATTTGGCGTTTTTATAAGGCTTTGATAGTACTTTCGTGCAACTTTAGTGTAAAGGCCGTTTTTTTATTGAAGCCTGGCAAGCAGGCCGGTGTTTTGTATGCTAAGTAGGCGCAAGAGAGGGGCTGGGATTGACACGGCAAGCTTTCTCGGTAAACTAGCGCACGTTCTCCTCACACCTATCTGTGTCCATCACTGATAGTGTGTATCTCAATAGGCACGTAGCTCAGTTGGTTAGAGCACCACCTTGACATGGTGGGGGTCGGTGGTTCGAATCCACTCGTGCCTACCAAATATGTTCTTCTTTCTCTACTTTCCACAGTCTCTTTCAAAAAAGCAGTGTTCTAGAAAACCTAAGGCAGCCTTGCTGTTTTCAGCACATGTTGATCAGATGTGCTAGTGCTTACTCCATAACTATTCTCGTCAGAAAATATTCCTCGTTAGTTAAAAAATGATGATAGGCGCGCCTACGCCTTCGTTTTCGTGTGTTTGGTTTCGTTGTGTTCTTTCAGATTTCAAAAGTTTATTCGTTGAGCTTAGTTGACATCAGAGCTGCGCTCGTATTGAATTCTAGTGTACCCGCTAAAGTGAAATAAGGTTTCATTTAAGTGCTCTGTTTTTCCATCAAGAGAGAAGTCTGGCGCAGGGAAGTGTTTTGATTCTATCTAAGATTATGTGTTGGAGTGAGAGAATAGGCTTAAGTGTGCCGATAACTAACAAATAGAAAAACGATAAAGGTATCAGAATGATAAAAATAGCCACTGTGAGCCGTCACATAAAGGCCACGAAAAAAAGTTTACTCCTAGCAGCTTGTTTAACCTTTGGTTTAACAGCACAAGCCCAAGCTGATGATTCAGCTTTTCCTCGTCTTCTCGCTATTGGAACACCTAGTACGCTAACTGCAAGTTTTGCAGGTACGAACGGGTGGGCGCCATTATTGCAAAAAGACAAAGGTGTAACGGTGCGTGTTATTCCTGAAGATAGTGAGCTTCAGCGTTATCGCCGGTTGAACATCCGTAAAGATCTGGGCATGAGCGCAGTATCTGTTTCTGAACTAGAGGCACAAATCCAAGGCCTAGATGGTTATGCTGGATTCCCTGCAGTAGCCCAACGCATTGTATGGCATAACATTGATACACCATGGGGCCTTGTGGTGAGAGGCGACTCTAAAATTGAATCGGTAGAAGACCTCAAAAAAGGAAAAGTAAAGGTGTCTGTACCGAGTTTCTCTCCGATATTGACACTGAATATGACACACGCCTTGCCGGCTTATCTTGGTATAGCGCCAGAAGATGTAGAGGACTATTTTGAGTTGGTGCCTACAGCTAGCTATGTGGAAAGCTGCAAAGCAGTAGTGGAACGAAAAGTAGACGTTGCCATGTGCGCACCAATTAGTGGTGTGCTAGCAGAGATGGAAGGCGCTCCTGGTGGTATTAAGTGGCTCTCCATGGATTCCGATAATGTAGAGGCATGGAAAAGATTCCTGCAGTATCGCCCTACAGCTCTACCAGCCACTATTGAAATTGGTGTGAGCAGTGCGCGTGGAGTGGACGGTTTGACGTCGAATTTTGTCTACGTGATGCCTGAAGATGCCTCTGTAGATTTTGTTTATAACATGTCCAAATGGTTGCATGAGTCTTTCGACGACTATAAAGGTACCCACCCCTTAAATAGCCGTATGAGCTTGCAAGTTTTCCGCACTTATCTTGACCGAAGCCCTATTCCTGTTCATGAAGGGACGGTGAAGTACCTTAAAGAAGTAGGTGCTTGGACAGAAGAAGATGATGTTTGGAACCAAGAAGCTATTGAGAAAATGAGCAAGTGGAGTAGTGCCCGTGATGCGGCGCTCGCAGAAGCGAAGAAAAAACGCATTAGGCCTGGGCATGATAACCCTGAGTTTATGGAATTGCTTGAGCAACACACAAAGCACCTAGAACGTTTCACCACTAGGTTGTAACACGTCATTGAAATAGGGCAAGGCGCATAGCTGTTAGCTATGCGCCATAAAAAGGGTGTAAGTGTGAGCAATAACATGACTGTTGACAATTCCTTGGAAAACGCACAGCCAGATATGGCAGAAGCCACGCGCTTAGGTAGGTTGAGCTCCTGGCAGAGTATAGTGTTTATGTTACTAACCACTGTTGGGTTAGTGCTGGGTTTATCTTATATTTTTGGTTTTACTTTTTTTGGTGAGCGCTGGTCGGAAGGTAAGTACTACTGGATATTTATCGGTCTTTTTAGTGCTGCGGCTTTCATCTTGCTCCCAGCTAAATCACAGAAAAATAAAGTGCCTTGGTACGATACAGTCTTAGCGATAGTAGTACTGGGTTTAGGTTTTTATTTATCTTCACACGCTTGGGATATGGCCCATGCTGGATGGATGAATATTTATGTTGGAATAGCTATTTGGCTCTTAATGATGGAGCTGGCGCGACGAAGTGGTGGTATGCCTTTCTTGTTGGTGGTAGCTATTCTAGGCATGTATCCATTGGTGGCGGATCGTTTTCCCGGTATTTTCATGGGGATTCCCTATAGCTTCGAAAACATGATTGAGTCTCATGTTTTCCGTGTTGAAGGCATGATGGGAATTACCACCAAAATTGTTGCTGAAATTATTCTTGGGTTTCTTGTATTTGCAGGGGTGTTACTAGCTACTGGTGCGGGGCACTTCTTCATTAATTTAGCCAATGCTGGTTTTGGTAAATACAGAGGTGGGCCAGCAAAAGTAGCAGTTGTTGCCAGTGGTTTTATGGGCAGCTTGTCGGGTTCTGTGTTTTCAAATATTGCTGGAACAGGAACGATTACTATACCAGCGATGAAAAAAGCAGGGTTTCCGCCACATTATGCTGGTGCGATTGAAGCCTGCGCCTCAACAGGCGGTGTGGTGATGCCACCGGTAATGGGAGCTATCGCTTTTGTGATGGCGATTACTATCGGTGTTGACTATGTCACAGTGATGTTGGCGGCTATTATTCCTTCACTGCTATTTTATTTTAGCCTGTTGCTACAAATTGATGCGTTTGCAGCTAGAAACAAATTGAAGCCTATGGATACTGGGCAGTTGCCAGCCACGAAAGGCGTGCTTGCCAAAGGTTGGCCCTACTTAGTGGTATTAGTGTTTTTGGTGTGGGGCTTAGTGTATATGCGTTGGGAGTATTACACCCCCTGGATCGCAGCATTATTAATGGTGTTCTTGTCATTCTTCCAAGCTTCCACACGCTTAACACCGCGCCGAACAGCTGAAGCATTGATGCAAATAGGGGTTTTAGTGACACAAACCACAGCCATTATTTTGCCCATTGCTTTTGTAGTAAGTGCTTTAACCATTACCGGTGTGACTGGTTCGGTAACCTCAGGCTTAGTAGGTTTAGGTGGCGGAAACCTTTACCTCGTTCTATTGTTTGGAGTGTTCGCCTGTTTTGTGATGGGGATGGCTGGGCTTGCGATTGTTGCGTATATATTCCTATCCGTAACGTTGGCGCCAGCTATTGCTGAAGTGGGTGGTTTTAATGTGGTGGCAGTGCACTTTTTCATTGTGTACTACGCAATGCTGTCAGTGATCACTCCTCCTGTTGGGGCTGCAGCTTTCCTCGCTGGAACCATCGCAGGCGCTAACCCAATGAGAACCTCCTTTACAGCAATGCGCCTTGGTGTAGTGATTTACATTGTGCCGTTATTTTTCTTGTTCCAACCAGCTTTGGTATTACAAGGGGATTTAACACCGCTCTTCTACGTGCTTCCATCCATCATTATTGGAATAGTATTGATCAGTGGTGGGCTTGAAGGGTACTTGCTTGGTGTGGGTGTGGTAAGTTCCTGGTTACGTTTACCCTTAGCGTTAGCAGGTTTTATCTTTAGCTTCCCTGGCCTGTATACCACCTTAGTGGGAGGAGTTGCTTCAGCAGTCGTAGCATTGTTGGTGTATCTCCAAAACCGTAAACAGGCGGCTCTTGCCTAATTAAAAACAGTGCTGATGGATGCTTTCTTTCAGCGCTGCTTCTTAATCTATCAGCCGTTATGGAAACATAGCGGCTGTTTTGTTTTATATTCTCGCACCCTCTCTTTAGGTTTGAACAAGTTGCAATGAAAGCAGGGGGGTAAGAAACTCTCAGTTTCAACCAACAGTTCTATTTACAGCATTAGATCTACTTATGTTTTAAGCCGGTTGCGGTAAGAGCGTCAGGCCAGTTTGCGTTAAGGTTGCCTGTATCGCTCAGCCATTTTTTGCGTGACGGTAATGAAGAGCGAGATAACGTTTAAGCACATTCTTTGCTACCGTATGTTGCTAGCATCTATCGATGAAAATATATTTGCATTTTGATTAGCATCGTGTTTTGTTGTTGGGGGTGTGTGTGATTGTTCGTTCGCGGCCGAAAATAAGTTCGTTGTTGTTTACCATGCATGGCTCTATTGTGCCGCGCATTGCGCCCGCCTTGTTATTGTTGATTGCTTTTACCGTTACCATTGTGCTTTTGCAGCGCTTTCATTGGATGGAAATGCCCAACTTTTCGTTGGCGCCGTTTACTATTTTAGGTATCGCTTTGTCGCTTTTCCTAGGCTTTCGTAATGAAGCTGCTTACGACCGTTGGTGGGAGGCGCGTACGCTATGGGGCGATATGGTGCATCAAATTCGTGGGTTGGCGCGTTCTAGTGAAACGCTGTTAGGCACCGAGGCACAGGAAGGGGAAGCCGGGCAGTTACGGCGCGAACTGCTACATTGGATGGCTGCTCATTGCCATGCCTTGCGCGGTGCGCTGCGGCAAGAAGATTGCCGCGCAGATATTGAACCTTGGATTGGTAAAGCAAGCACTGAGCAGATGCTGGCGCACGCCAACCCTGCTGATTATTGCTTGCGCCATGCCGGGCGAATATTGGGGACCTTATACCACCGTCAATACATAGATAGCATAGGGTTGCGCATTCTCGATGAACATTTAAGCGAAATGGCACGGGTGCAAGCTGCTTGTGAACGTATTGCGAGCACGCCTTTGCCTTTTGCCTTCACCCTGTTAACCCATCGTACGGCTTTAGTTTATTGCTACACTTTGCCCTTTGTGCTCGTGGCTCCTTTGGGTTTTTACACGGTGTTGTTCACCACTTTAGTGGCTTACACGTTTTTTGGGTTCGACGTGCTATCACAAGAGTTAGAGGGGCCATTTGGCCGTGAAGCCAACGACTTGCCCTTGGATGCACTGTGCCGTGTGAATGAAATATCCATTGCCGAGGCGCTTGGAGAACCACCGCCGCCATTATTGCAGCCGGTAAAATATATTCTGCAATAAGACGGAGCAGGGCGGTTAGTGTGCTGTGGAAGGCGAGGCGGGCAGTGCTTGTTCGGGAAAGATAACGAGGTCATCGCCTTCTTGCCAGGGCTTATATTTCACCATGGTTTGTACAAAGGCAGGGTGCTCTAGCCAGTGTTTGAGCCATTGCTGTAAGTGCGGGTAAGGCAAGTTATAGAATACGTCTCTATCCACATGGGCGAATTGGCGCACAAAGGGCATGATGCCTAGGTCCGCGATGCTAATGCGGGGGCCAAGTAAGTACGGTTGTTGCGCCAGTAGATGTTCTAATTCCTGTAAGAACACTTCACCGCGTTGGCGGTATTCACTTTGTGTGAGCTCTGGGTAGCGATCAAAATATTTATAGCGATCGAGCCAGTGCTTAAATTCGTTATCGTTTTTATCTATTAACGCCTGAGCGCGGGCTAAGTCTGTATTAAGAAGCCCTTGTGGGTCTTGCTGTTCGAGGGCCCATTGCAAGATGTCGCGGCTTTCTTCTAGTACATGTTTGCCGTTACCCGCCAGTTGTAACACAGGCACTGTGCCCTTGGGGCTAATCGCCAACATGTGTGCAGGCTTATGCCGTAAAACAATTTCGCGTAATTCCACTTGTAGCCCAGCAAATACAATGCCGAGGCGTGCGCGCATGGCGTAAGGGCAGCGGCGAAAAGAATATAAACGATGCTGAGTAAGTGCCATAAAGGGTTCCTAAATAATAAACAGAACAGCCTATTATCGCGGTGGGTCTACTTTATTGCCAATGGAGGTGTTAACGCGGTACCAGCCGGCGATGGAGTAGCGATCTCGTTGTGCAGGAAGCACTTCATGAGGAAATTCTTCACTTAGAAAAACAACTAAAGTGCCGTATAGCGGTATTACTTTGCGCCCTTCGGTATCTTCGTCGTTTTGGTATAGCACCAGTTCGCCACCGTCTTCGTGCCCCCAAGAGGGGTTTAAATAGGTAACCACCGACAACACACGGTTCACATCGCCGCGGAAAGCATCGTAGTGCCGCTTATAAAAAGCACCGGGCGGGTAGTGGGCAAAATGGCTTTCAAAAGAGAACAAACCAAGAAATAAACGTTGGTTTAAAAAACGCTGCAAGCGTGCGGTCCAATCAATCCAGAGGCTACCCGCTTCGGATTCGCCAGTAATCCAGCAAATCTCGTCCGAACGCACGAATTCTGTTTTGAAATACTTGCTCCCACGACCAATGCCGGCATTTACATATTTGCTAGTGCTGAGGTCTTCTTGCTGATAGGCGTGCAAAGCATCAGCAATGTTAGCGGGCAGGGCGCCGGGCCGAATGCTATACCCTTGTTTCACGAGATCATCGGCGATGAGCCCGAACAAAGTGTCGTCATTGTTGTTGCCATCCTGGGCATGTGGAAACTTTAACAGTGCAACCAAATTTATATCCAACCTTATTAAAAGTAATGAAGCTTACAGCGATAGTACTACATAACGGCTGTGCGAGCTTTGTTTTATTTAGCCGGTTTGTGTTTGGAAAAATATAACTAAGACAATGGTTTATCTTGTTTGCGCTAAATATTGATCTAGGCCGCTAGTGCAGAGGGGTGTGGCTGCCTATACTTGTGTTTCACACTTTGTAGGGAGCTAAAAATGGAACTGCTTGAAGTAAAGCAAAAGCGTACGCTGCGCCGTGAAGAAGCAGCTAAATTACTACGTCAATTGGCGGACGCAATGGAGCGCCACAATAAACTACGTTTCACCCGTGAAGGCATTAAATTTGTGGTGGATGTGGCGGATGAAGTGGAAATGGAAATTGAGCTCGAAGTAAAAGATGATGGCAGCAGCCTAGAAATTGAGATTGATTGGTAGCATTTTTTCGCGCTGAGTGCAGCGCGCTCAACATAGAGGGCGCTGTTATTCTTCTTCGCTGTTTAAATGAAACTTATGAAAAAGCCGATGCGCGATGGGTGCGAGGACGATGCTACTTGTCGCGATGTACACGTAGCCAGAAAGAATGCCGTATAAGCTAGCAAACAATTGCCCGGCTGTGCTTTCGGGTAAAATGGTTAGCCCTAAGCCGCCCGCTAGCGTAATAGCAGCCACGATGGCTGAGTTGAGGTCCATGTCATCAAAATAAACATGCCCCAGCACACCCACCACTAAAGTAGTCATCACAATCACCAGTGCTGCTAGCACATGGAAAAACAATCGTTGCCTAAATTTTTTGGCAGACACCAACGGCTTGTGTTTGCTTTCATACATGGTGTGTATTCCTCTTTTACCCTGTGCCCATTAAACAATAACGCCAACATACAGGGCACCACTGGCTTTGTGTAGCCGCACTGTGCTGTAGAGCGTTGGGTACGAGCGTGCAAGGTCATGTTGGCCGCCTCGCGATTTCGGTAAAGTGCGCTTTCAAACCCCTCACAATTAGGTTGGATAATGAACAACAAGAAAAAGCTATTAGCAGTAGGCTTGGTCGTGGGCGCTGTTGCATTGGCGGTTAGTAAAGGCCCTGCGTATATTTTTAACACTCTAGCGCAAAATAACCTTGATGCGGCGGAAGGCACCCTTGCCCTCAGTGGCATCGATAGCCCTATTAGTATTCGCCGCGATGATTATGGCGTGCCGTTTATTGAAGCCGCCAGCCTCACAGACCTCACTTTTGGTGTGGGCTATGCCACAGCAGAAGACCGATTGGCCCAAATGGTATCCATGAACTTATTGGCCCGCGGCCGATTAGCTGAAATGGCAGGTGAAGTGGCGGTGGATATGGATATCTACATGCGCACTTTAGGCGTGCCGAATATTATTGAAGAACGTTACCAAACGTTATCGCCTGAGCTGCAAAGCTACTTGCAAAGCTATGCAGACGGTGTAAATGCCTACATTGAAACACACAAAGACCGCTTGCCCCTAGAGTTCAGGCTAAGTGGCTACACCCCTGAGCCTTGGCTACCAGAAAACACCATTGGTTTGTTTGCGTTATTAAACCTTGGCGTGGGCATTAACTTGCATGAGGAATTGGCGTACTTGCAGTTGGCACAAGCCTTAGGCGCAGAGAAGGCCGCCTATTTAGTGCCGATTTATCCAGATGAGCCCATTGATTTTGAAGAAGCGCGAAAACTCGAGGGAGTGCCTATGTTGGCAGAGCATTTAGCCCCTCATATGGAGTTTTTGGCTGGGATTAATGAAAAATTTAAGCATCTAACAGGCCAAGGTGTGGCAGCTTCGAACAACTGGGCGGTGCATCCTTCTAAAACAGCGAACAACGCTTCTTTGGTGGCCAATGATACGCATTTGTTATTAAGCCAACCTTCCACGTGGGTATTGATGGGCGTGCGCAGCCCTGAGTATTCGGGTATTGGTGTGGGTTTAGCTGGTATTCCTTCTATTGTGGCGGGCTATAACGGCCACATTGGTTGGGGCGAAACCATGGTAATGGCTGATACACAAGATATTTTCTTGGAGCAGCTACGTGAAGGGAAAGACGGCCGCACTGAGTATTTATATAAAGACGATTGGCTTCCTGTTACCGAGCGTGAAGAGACGATCCTAGTAAAGGGAGCTGATGCAGTGACGATAACTGTACAAAGCACCCATCATGGGCCTTTATTAAACCATTCTATCGCTGGCCCTTCTAAACACGCGATCATTGCGCCGCAAACCACTTCTCACTATGGCTTAGCGTTTAGCTGGACGGCTCAATTTCCAGACACCACCATGGATTCGTTTTTCCGTTTGGGGCAAGCCAAAAACCTACAAGAGGTGGAAGAGCAGCTGAATGGCGTTGGCTTTATTCATCTTAATGTGGTGGCAGGTGATGAAAATAACGTGAGTTGGCAGGTGACGGGCAATTATCCGTTGCGCAAGGCAGGCACGGGGCATTTCCCGAGCCCAGGCTGGACTGGCGAATACGATTGGCAAGGGTATTGGGGCGGTGCGGATACGCCGCGAGCCGTAAACCCTGAAGAAGGTTATTTGGTAACGGCAAACGACCGCAAGGTGGAGGCCGGTTACACGCCCACGTTATCCAACTCTTGGTATTACCCAGAGCGTGGTGAACGCGCGGCGCAAATGCTTGAAGAAAGTGAGCAGCACACGGCGCAAAGCATGGTAGCTATGCAAGCGGATCGTAAAGATGTGCTTGTGGCAAAAGTGCAGGCGTTGTGGCAAACCGCTGAATGGAACCAGCTGATCAAAGAGGGCATCGCTGAACTCGGGCAAGAAGAACAAGCCCGTGCTCAAACCATGCTAGAGCGCATCTTGCAATTTGATGGCGAGATGGATGAAGCGTCTGCTGAGGCAGCCATTTGGGGCGTATTCGAGCATCTATTAACGCGGACTATTTTCATGGACGAACTGGGGCCGGAAAACAGCCCACTGTGGCAGGCCATGTTAACCATGACCGGTAACGCTTACTCAGGCTACCAAGATCATCTGCTCGGCCGTAAAACGCCAGAAGGTGATTATGCACCGTTTTGGGATAATGTGAACACTCCAGAAGTGGTGGAAACCCCAGGCCAAATTATTGCGCAGGCCTTGGCGCAAGTAGAGCCGTACTTAGAGCAGCAACTAGATGGCGATTCAGAGCAATGGCAGTGGGGGCAACTCGCCAACTACCATTGGCAAACTGATACCACTCACCTACGCCCTTATATGAAGGGCGTAGAAAAAGTGGCGGTGAAGCTGTTAGCAACATACACTGATCGTGGCCCATACCCTGCTGGGGGTAACCGTAACACGCTGAATGTGGCGGGTAACGATTTAGGCAACGATTATGATGTGTGGAATATTCCTGCCATGCGTATGGTGATCGATTTCAGCCAAGATGAGCCGCTACAATTGGTGATTGCT
>DATGUF010000027.1:0-43607 GCA_035301485.1 Alcanivoracaceae bacterium | reverse complement strand
TTCGCGAACTTTCACTTGCACAGTGACGGTGTCGCCAGGTGCAAATTCGGGCAAATCGGTTCGCAATTGCGCCTGTTCAATCTCTTGCACCAATGGTGTTTTGCCGCTCATGACTGCATGCTCCTGTAATTACTTGCTCTTACTACATTAATTGTTGCTGTTGTACTCGTGGATAAACTCCGCGAGCAAAGCCTCTTCTTCCTTACCCAAGCCCGTTTCTTTTCGAGCTTGCAATAAATCTGGTCGTCGTAACCAAGTTCGCCCTAGTGCTTGCTTTAAGCGCCATTTGCGAATGGCCTCGTGGTGCCCACTTAATAATACTTCAGGAACATGGTGACCAGCATATTCCACTGGGCGGGTATAATGAGGACAATCCAGCAAATTTTCCAGTTCACCGGAGAAAGAATCTTGCTCTGCAGATTCTTCATGCCCTAATACACCGGGTAATCGGCGTGCCATGGCATCTATTAACACCATAGCGGGAAGCTCTCCGCCACTGAGCACGTAATCTCCAATGGAGATTTGCTCATCAACCTCTGCTTCCACGAACCTTTCATCGATACCTTCGTAGCGCCCAGCAATAAGCACCATCTTGGGGTGCTGTGCGAGCCTATCCACATCCGCCTGTTCAAGCGGTTTTCCTTGTGGGGTTAAATACACCACTAAAGCATCGTCACTGAGCTGTTGCCGAGCGGCTTCAAGCGCTTGCGCTAACGGCTCAATCTTCATCACCATACCGGGGCCGCCACCAAAAGGCCTATCGTCCACGGTACCGTGCCTATCTGTACTAAAATCGCGAGGGTTAATGGCCGCAACACTTAACTTACCATCCTTCACTGCCCGCCCTGTTACACCATATTGAGTAACAGCGCCTAGCATTTCTGGGAATAGCGTTAAAACTGCTAGTTGCATGTGACTTCCACCTTTAACCATTAAAAAGTGGGGTCCCAATCTGCCTCTAACCAGCCTTCTTCGAGCTCCACCACGGTAATAATATCGTCGGGCGCCCAAGGCAATAATCTTTCCCTGCGATCTATGCTGTGTTGATCGCCTTTCACCACAAGCACATCATTTGCGCCGGTGGGAATGAGGTTTCTCACCACACCAATGTCTTCGCCCGTTACCAACCGTACTCGCAAGCCAATTAAATCTCGCCAGTAATATTCCCCTTCTCCCGCGGGAGGAAGAGCATCTTTCGGGATGGCGATCTCTCGGCCAACAAACTCAGCTTCTGCAAAAGTACGGTCATCGCAGCCATTAATCTGCGCCACAATGCCTTTGCCTTGCTCTCGCGAGCCGGTGAGCTCTACGGGCTGCCAACCATCAGCACTACTTAAGTACCAAGGTTGGTAAGTAAATATATTTTCTTTAGGGTCGGTAAAAGACAGTATCTTCACCCAACCCTTAATGCCGTGTGCACCGCTAACGCGGCCCACCACTAAAGCATCATTAGCTAGCAGCTTCATTTGACTGCTTGCTGTGCTCCTTCAGCAACGATTTAACGCGCTCGGATGCAATAGCACCATGACCTACCCAATGCTCAACGCGATCTTGTTCGATCTTAAGACGAACTTCACCACCACGAGCGATGGGGTTAAAGAAACCTACACGTTCGATAAAGCGGCCATCACGAGCTCTGCGGCTATCTGCTACAACAACGTGGTAAAACGGACGCTTTTTAGAACCAGCGCGGGATAAACGAATGGTTACCATAAATATCACTCTACTTAATTAAATTCGGCTCATTGTGGCGTATTTTTTGCATGCCACATTGAGATCCAAGCAAGCGGATCCCGAAAGACCGCGAATTGTACCTATATTTAGGCAATTTTAAAAGCCCTATTTTGCTTTTGCTAGCATTCGCCACTAAAAGCCAGGGAATCCACCTGGTGGCATACCGCCACCTGGGCCACCCATACCGCCTGGGCCGCCCATGTTTTCAAGATTACGCATCATGTTACGCATGCCTTTTTTGCCACGCATTCTGCGCATCATTCTTCCCATCATTTTTTGTTGCTTGATGAGGCGGTTTAAATCTTGCATTTCTAGCCCAGCGCCTGCGGCAATACGACGCTTACGCGAGCCACGAATAATATCTGGATTACGGCGCTCTTCCACTGTCATGGAATCAATCAACGCTTCCATATGTACAAACTGCTTCATGGCCGCTGGGTCTTCTGTCATTTTTGCTACTTCTCCCATACCAGGAAGCTTGTTAAGCAAGGAAGACATTCCACCCATATTGCGCATTTGCTGGAACTGATCTTTAAGATCTTCAAAATCCATAGCGCGGCCGCGTTTGATTTTCTTCGCCACGCGCTCCGCTTTCTTTTTATCGAGCTTACGCTCTGCTTCTTCGACTAAGGACAGTACGTCACCCATGCCGAGAATACGTGAAGCAATACGCTCTGGATGGAAGAGCTCTAATGCGTCGGTTTTCTCACCCATCCCGATAAATTTAATGGGCTTACCAGTAATGGTACGCACTGACAGTGCCGCACCACCGCGGGAATCACCATCAGCTTTCGTTAAAATAACACCCGTTAGTGGCAGCGCGTCGTTAAAGGCCTTTGCTGTATTGGCGGCGTCCTGCCCTGTCATGGCATCTACCACGAACAAGGTTTCAATTGGATCAATTGCCGCGTGCAGTTCTTTAATTTCGCCCATCATTTCTTCGTCGATGGTTAGGCGGCCCGCGGTATCCACAATCAGCACATCCACGTGCCTGCGGCGCGCTTCAGCTAATGCTTCCTGGGCAATTTCCACTGGTTTTTGCATGGTAGTGGAGGGGAAAAACTCGGCCCCCACTTCTTTAGCTAGCGTTTCTAGCTGATCGATGGCCGCGGGACGATAAACGTCGGCAGATACCACCATAACCTTTTTCTTTTCGCGCTCTTGCAAAAAGCGAGACAACTTAGCCACCGAAGTGGTTTTACCGGCACCCTGTAAACCCGCCATCAAAACAATGGCAGGGGGACGCGTGGCTAAATTTAGCCCAACGTTTTCTTCACCCATCACTCGGATGAGTTCGTCGTTAACGATTTTCACAAACGCTTGGCCTGGATCTAGGCTTTTTAGCACCTCTTGACCCATGGCAAGCTCTTTAACGCGCTCAGTAAAATCGCGCACAACGGGCAGCGCGACGTCTGCCTCTAACAATGCCTTGCGCACTTCGCGCAAGGTTTCACGAATATTATCTTCGTTGAGCTGTCCTTGGCCGGCTAAATTTTTTAGCGACTGGCCTAGACGATCACTTAAACTCTCAAACATAAGGCACTCCGAATAGCAGCCTTGGATAACAACAACACAAGCAAGGCGTATAGTAGCTTGTTGAATTGGTCAGTAGCCTAACACAGAAGTTCGCTAGTATAACACATGCTTAACGAAGGATGACTTCAAAACATTTTGCTCCTGTGACACACTAACAGCTCCTGACTTGAGAACCGCTTTATGACCATGACACCTTATTTGGGTACTGTTGCAATCCTTTTATACTTGGTAAGCACGGCTATTGTTTGGCAGCAGCTACGTTGCCAGCATCCAACGCGCCGCATGCTCTTTATTATCACGAGCATTCTTGCTGTGTGCACGCACAGCGCCTTCCTCTATAGCAAGCTTGTGTTTGATTATGGGGTGTACCTAGGTTTCTTTCCCATGGCTTCTCTCATTACCGGCACAGGAGCCGCCATTGTCACTTTTGCAGGCATGTATCGCCGCCTAGAATGGATAAGCGCGCTAGTATTCCCTCTTAGTGCACTTTCCATCCTACCGCTTTTAGGGCTACCTGCTGCTGAAACCAACCAACTTATGGCCCTTGGGTTAGGCGGGCACGTAGCTCTATCTGTGTTAGCTGTTGCCACCTTTACCATTGCAGCAGCCCAAGCGCTATTGCTGCTTTTCCAACACAAACAACTCAAACGCGGGCACATCGAAGGAGCCCTAGCCTCTTTCCCACCCATGCAAACGATGGAGGTGCTGCTGTTTGAGTTGCTGTGGGCCACTTTCTTCGCGCTTAGCGCAGCTATTATTACCGGCTTTTTGTACGTCGACGACTTTTTCGGCCAACATGTAGCACATAAAACCATTTTAACTATTGCCGCTTGGGCGTTATTGGTTATATTGCTTTCAGGCCGTTATTTATTTGGCTGGCGTGCTCTACGCGCTATTCGCTTAACGCTAGCAGGGTTTGGTGTTTTAGTGTTGGCTTTCTTTGGCACTCAGTTTGTACTGCAGTATATTTTAATACGCTAATAATTTGGTGCTTTTTCAGCCTTGACACCCATAGGCATTCTTGCGGACAATGCGCTTTGCTAACAACTTGGTAATGAACCCTCTTGTCTAACATCCCAGATCACATATTACTCATAGCCCTTTTTATTTTACTGCTTGGTTCCGCTTTTTTTTCTGCCAGCGAAACCGGCCTATTAGCAGTAAACCGCTATCGCATACGTCACCTCGCGCGCTCTGGCCATAAAGGCGCCCGCCGGGTGGAGCGCTTGCTCTCGCGTGTGGATCACTTGCTCGGCGCTATTTTGTTGAGCAACAACCTCATTAATAACTACGCTGCTACGATTGCTGCTCTGCTAGCAATTTCATGGTTTGGCAGCACTGGTGCCACCATTGCACCGCTCGTTTTCACCTTGGTGTTATTAATTTTCTCTGAAGTAACACCCAAAACCTATGCTGCCCACAAGCCTGAAACAGTTTCGTTTATAGCCAGTGTAGTGCTACGCCCCGTTATGGTCGTGTTTGCGCCAGCCATTTTGGCCATTACTGGCATTAGCAACCTTGTGCTGCGTTTATTTCGCATTAAACCAAACGAGGATGCTTCGGATGATTTAAGCCCAGAAGAACTGCGCACCGTAGTTAATGAGGCCGGCGGCCTTATTCCTGCCAAGCACCAACGCATGCTGCTTAACATTTTGGACCTTGAGAAAGTGAAGGTGGAAGACATTATGATTCCACGCAGCGAAATTGATGGTGTGGATTTAGCGGATGAACTAGTGGAAACCGTGCGCGTCCTGAGCAACTCTCAGCACACACGCCTGCCTATTTACCGTGGCGACCTCAACCACATTGTGGGCATTCTGCACATGCGCAATGTGAGCCGCTTTTTGCTACGCGAAGACTTTAGCCGCGCAGACATCATGCAATTAAGCGACGAGCCTTATTTCATTCCAGAAGGCACCACTTTGCACCAACAGCTCATCAACTTCCAAGCGCAAAAACGTCGTTTAGGCATCGTCGTGGATGAATACGGCGATGTGCTAGGTTTAACCACCTTAGAAGATATTTTAGAAGAGATTGTGGGCGAGTTCACCACAGACTTAGATAACCATTACATGGAAATTATGCCCCAAGCGGACGGCAGCCACGTTATCGATGGCAGCACCCCGCTGCGCGACATTAACCGCAGGCTCCGCTGGCAACTGCCTGTGGATGGCCCCAAAACACTAAACGGGCTCATCCTTGAAGAGCTGCAAAGGATCCCTGAACACAGCATCTCGCTACGCGTGGGGCGCTATGTGATTGAAGTAGTACAGGTGAAAGACAACCGCGTGCGTACCGCTAAAGTGCGCCAGCTAGAGGCGCCCAAACGACGCAAACCTAGGAAGAAGAAAAAACACTAGTCGCGCTCTACAAACCAGCGGATACTTTCTTCCGCCTGACGCACCAAGCGGCGCCCTTCAGCAATGGCTTCTTCAGCACGGTGAAAATCCATAATGGCGTAATCTTCAAGCATGGGGATTAAATTAATATCTGCTGGGTCGCCAGCCATACGGCTGCGCGTGATGCGATCTTGCATAATGTTCACGCTAGCCCCAATCACATCAAAAAGGCCCGGCGTAGGCGCGCTCTTCCCTTCTGAATCGATACCAAAGTAATCCTTCATTTTGCCCCAGATGCTTTCCCCTTCTTCAGTATTTCTCGGGATGGCTTTAGTGTCTGCAGGGTTAAAATGACGCCCTACTAGTTGCCCATTAAGGTTCACAGCAATAACAACATCGGCACCTAAGGCACGGCATACCGACACCGGCACGGGGTTCACCAACCCACCGTCTAGCAGCCATTGGCCCTTGTAATGCACAGGTGGGAACAAGCCCGGCAAGGCACTGGAAGCGCGCGCAGCAGTGAGCACTTCGCCCTCGCGTATCCACACTTCACGCCCAAGCTGCATATCGGTTGCCACCGTGGCAAACGCAATCTCTAGATCTTCAATCCGTGGGTTTTGCTGCTGCTCCGAAAAAAAGCTAAACAGCTTCTCTCCTTTTACCATGCCGCCAGTGAAGCCGATGTCGAGAAAGCCCAACACATCGCGAAAACTAAGCCCTTGCACCCAATCGGCGAATTCATCTATTTGATTACTAGCGTAGACCGCTCCCACTAACGCACCGATAGACGTGCCCGCCACTATATCGGGCCGAATTCCCATGGCTTTTAATTCTTGTAACACGCCAATGTGCGCCCACCCACGAGCTGAGCCACTTCCTAACGCCAAGCCCACTTTACATTGACGGCCGTTGCTAACACTTTCCACTGGCGTTTCTTTCATACTCAATAATCACCACTACTAAAAATGTCTTTATTTTCTTGCCACACGCAGGCGGCGGGCTGCCCCGCTTTACGCTGCTGGGCATTCGCCACCACTTGGCGTTTTAACACTTGGCTAAAACGCCCCCAGTAGCTCACTTCCATACCTGTACGCCCACAACCAATACACACATCCTCTTCATCCAGCGCACAAATACTCATGCAGGGCGATGGCACATTATTGGTCGTCAAAACGGTCGTCCACTTTCAATTCATCGCGGTAATGATCACAGTGCGCCGCGTAATGCATAGCGCCTAGTTTATTCATTTGTTGCTGTGCTTCGGTGAGTTCTCGCACCACTTTACCGGGCGAACCTAAGACGAGGGAATTATCAGGCACTACCATCCCTTCCGGCACCAGAGCATTTGCGCCAATAATGCAGTTTTTCCCAATAACAGCGCGGTTTAACACCACGGCATTAATTCCAATCAGCGAGTTATCACCAACGGTACAGCCATGTAGCATGGCGTTATGCCCCACTGTAACCCCCTCACCTATCACTAAAGGTTGGCCTGGGTCCACGTGCAACACCGCACCGTCTTGAATATTACTATTATCTCCAATAGTAATAGTATCGGTGTCAGCACGTACTACCGCGTTAAACCAAATACTGACGTTCTCCCCCAACACCGCCGAGCCAATCACATCGGCACTCTCTGCCACCCAAAACTTACCTGTGGCTTCTAAACGACGCTCGCCAATGGAATAAATCATTCTGTTTTTTCCTCTTGTTCTTCTTCATCTGCACTGATGTCTTCCGATTCAATTTCAAATTGAATACCGGCATCAAATGTGTGGTTCAAAAAATCGAGTAGCATAAAGGCCGTTAGGCCCCATATTCGGTTGCCCTCAAAAAAATAACTTGGCATATAAAAGCGGCGCCCATACATCTCTACCTCAGCCGATAGATCGGGCGTAGTATCTAAGAAAAACTCGATCGGCACTTTAAATATATCGGCAATTTCCCGCTCATCCGCGCGCAAGGCTGCTTCAGGGTCCACCATGCCAACAAAAGGCGTTACTTTCATACCATGTAGCGATGGCATAGGAGACAATTGCCCTAGTACTTCCACCGCGTTTTCTGCCAACCCTACTTCTTCTCGAGTTTCACGCAACGCTGTGGTTAATAAACAACTATCCGTTTCATCTCGTTTGCCGCCCGGGAAAGCCACCTCACCTGGGTGAGTAGGCATAGACGATGAACGCACCGTTAGAATTAAATCAGGGTCAGATTCATCAGTAATAGGCATGAGCACTGCCGCTTCTGGTAGTACCAAACCAGATGGCAATTCACGCATTCGATAGGTACGCAAACGCTCTCTGAGCTGTTCTTTCAAAATTTTTCACTCCACTTCTGTAGCTCCATACTCACACATATTTTTTTCTGTTATGGTCTGAAGCTAGGGCTACAGTTTGGCTCCCTTCCATAAAAAAGAAAAGAGAAACATAATTACTTTATAGTATTTAGAAAAACCAGGTTGGCCTTAACCTTTTTGTTAGTAAGTTTATGGCCAGTCAATCATTATAGGGTGCAACGCGACGATGAATTTTTGCAGCCAATGCGGTAGCGACCAATTAGCTTTTAGTATTCCACAGGGTGATACATCACCACGATATTGGTGCCAACAGTGCGCCACGATCCATTATCAAAACCCTCGCAATGTTGTGGGCACGCTACCCGTATGGGAAGGCAAAATATTACTGTGCCGCCGTGCCATCGCACCCCGTTATGGCACTTGGACACTCCCCGCGGGTTATATGGAAAATGGCGAGACCTTACAAGAAGGCGCCATCCGCGAAACGTGGGAAGAAGCCTGTGCCACCGTACAGCTTTCTGACCTCTACACAGTGTTCAACATTGCACACATTTATCAAGTGCACGTGTTCTTTTTAGCTGAAATGGTGAATGAAAATTTTGCCGCCGGTGAGGAGTCGCTCGAAGTAGAGTTATTCCACCCGAAAGATATTCCTTGGGATGAAATTTCTTTTCCGAGCGTGAAACGCACGCTAAAGTTTTATTTGAAAGACAGGCAACGCAATTATTTTCCCACTCGAGTGCGAGATCTTTCCCCCATGCGTTAAGAGCTAAAAGCTTTCTAACCGCCACACATCAATAGCTGCTTCTTCATAGGGGTGTGCTGCGCGTATCGCAGCCACCGCCTCTTTAACAACAGCAGGTTCGCAAATCATTTCCACCCGAAATTCTGCCACGCGAGACAATTCATTGTGCTTCCCAGAATAAGGCTGGCTGCCAGGCAAGGGGCGAAACTGCCCTTCGCCCTGCCACTGAAAAGCGCAGTGCTCGTAATCACCCTGTCGCCCAGCACCTGCAGCGAAAGCTGCTTCTTTTACGGCCTCCACATGGCTTGCCGGCACGTGGATCGCTATTTTATATAAACCCATGTTTAATCCTTAGTAACAAAAACGGGGCCGAAGCCCCGTTTTTTATCAGTTATCTGCCACCCAACGCCTTGCGTTGCGGAACATTCTGAGCCATGGCCCCGCTTCTTGCTGCTGCCATTCAGCTGGGTACCAGCTGTTTTGCACCACGCGGAACACACGCTCTGGATGTGGCATTAAAGCGGTTACACGGCCATCAGTGCTCGTAAAGCCTGTGGCCCCTTCTTCAGACCCATTCGGGTTGGCAGGATAAGTGCTTGCCACTGCACCACGCTCATCGACGAAACGTAGCGCCACTTGGCTTGCATCCACCTCTACAGCACGCCCTTCTGCATGCCCCACTGGCACAGGCAGGCGGCTGCCTTCCATGCCCTGTAGGAAAATAGACGGTGAAGCCACCACTTCCACCAACGCTACACGCGCTTCAAACTGATCGCTGCGATTGCGTTTAAAAGCAGGCCAATGCTCTGCGCCAGGAATAAGCGCCTGCAAGTGGCTCAACACTTGCGCACCGTTACCCACCCCTAGTGTGAAAGTATCTTCACGCTGGAAGAACTCTTCGAAGGCACTGCGCAATTCGCTATCGTTGAGAATTTTTTGAGCCCAAGCAAAACCCGCTCCTAAAGCATCGCTAAAGGTGCTTCCGCCTGGCAGCGCCAAACCACGGAAGCTATTTAGGCTCACTCGCCCTGCTTCGAGGTCAGACATATGCACATCATGGGGCGCAAAGCCCGCCGCGTGAAAAGCTGCAGCTAATTCAGTGTGCCCAGTGGTGCCCTGCTCGCGCAGAATAGCAATCGCAGGCGCTGTGTCCTGAGCTAAGCCTGCAGCTGGGTTTTCATCTAAGGGGTATGTTAACGCCAACCCACTTAAGCCGACGCTATCAGCTGCTGGTAGGCTCTCCCATTCCTCTTGAGCGCACTCAGGCTTATCGCGGCGCATCTGCATTTGCATGCTCGTGGCGCTCCACTGCTGGTGTAAACTCAAGCGGCTAGCTTCAAACAATACCGCTCCGCCTAAATTCAAACGAAGGGTATCATCAGCATTCAGCGTACCCACTTGATGCACTGCTGCAGCTAATCCTGCCGCTTCATAAGCAGCCTTCACCGTAGCTACATCTTCATTCGCCACTTGAATAACAGCCCCAGCTTCTTCATTAAATAAAGCAGCTAGCACTTCAGTATTGTCTCCAGCAACACAATCAAGCTGTACGTTAATACCTATGCGCCCAGCAAAGGCCATTTCCGCTAACGTTACGAACAAACCACCGTCGGAACGGTCGTGATACGCCAACAGTTTACCCTCATCAACGAGCTGTTGCGTGGCTGCAAAGAAGCCGCCTAACAAAGCTGGGTCGTCAATATCTGGAGCCGTTGCACCCACTTGGCCGTACACTTGCGCCAGTGCTGACCCACCTAAGCGATCTTGCCCGAGGCCAAGATCCACCACTAACAAAGTGCTATCAGCGTTATGTTGCAGTTGTGGCGTGACTGTTTTACGCACATCCTGCACAGGGCTAAAGGCTGTGATCACCAAAGAGATGGGTGAAGTGACACTTTTCTCGATGCCTTTTTCCTGCCAGCTTGTACGCATGGATAACGAATCTTTACCCACAGGGATATTGATACCTAAAGCTGGGCACAACTCCATGCCCACAGCTTTAACGGTGTCATACAGGTGTTGGTCTTCGCCTGGATGCCCTGCTGCTGCCATCCAGTTAGCAGATAAACTAATGCGGCCAATATCGCCTATGTTTGTACCCGCTAAGTTCGTCAATGATTCTGCCACCGCCATACGGCCTGAAGCTGGTGCATTTACCAACGCCATTGGAGTGCGCTCACCCATGCTCATGGCTTCACCGGCGTAACCAGCAAAGCTGCTTAGCGTAACAGCGCAATCTGCCACTGGCACTTGCCATGGGCCCACCATCTGGTCGCGGCTCACTAAACCTGTTGCACTGCGGTCGCCTAAAGTGATTAAGAAGTTTTTGCTAGCCACACTCGGCAAATGCAACACGCGCTCAATGGCTTCGCTTATTGCAATCCCGTCAACAGAGAAAGGCGTACGCACGAAATCCGTACGATCGAACTTACGCTCCATCTTTGGCGTGCTGCCGAACACTACATCTAGTGGCAAATCTACTGTTGGGTCGTTGAGCAAGCTATCAGCCACTTCTAAGTGCTCTTCTGCAGTGGCTTGGCCGAGCACAGCGTAAGGGGCGCGTTCGCGTTGGCACAATGCCTCGAACTTCGCTAACTCTTTCTCTTCCACCGCTAGCACATAGCGTTCCTGTGCTTCGTTACACCAAATTTCAACAGGGCTAAGAGAAGGATCTGCGCTTGGAATATTGCGTAGTTTTAACTTCGCACCGCGGCCTGCATCATGAACGAGCTCGGGCAAGGCATTCGACAGCCCGCCTGCGCCCACATCATGAATAGAAGTAATAGGGTTTTCTGCACCCATTTCCCAACAACGATCAATCACCTCTTGGCAACGACGCTCAAGTTCTGGGTTAGCACGTTGCACCGATGCATAGTCGAGCTCTGCGCTTTCTTCGGTAGTAGTAACAGAAGAAGCAGCGCCGCCGCCTAAACCGATCAGCATGGCAGGGCCACCAAGCACGATAATATGCGCACCCACAGGTATATCGCCCTTTTGCACGTGCTGATCACGAATATTCCCTAAGCCACCCGCAATCATGATGGGCTTTTGATAGCCACGTACTTCATCGCCGTTAATGCCAGGTGCTTTTATTTCTAAGGTGCGGAAATAACCGCATAAATTAGGACGCCCGAATGTATTGTTGAAAGACGCACCACCTTCAGGGCCAGTGAGCATGATGTCGTAGGCCGATACGATTCCATCCGGCTTACCCCACTCGCTTTCCCATGGTTGTTCAAACCCAGGAATGTGTAAGTTCGACACAGAGAAGCCCGTTAAACCTGCTTTAGGCTTCGCGCCACGCCCCGTGGCACCCTCATCACGAATTTCACCGCCCGCACCGGTTGCCGCACCTGGTACTGGAGCAATGGCCGTGGGGTGGTTATGAGTTTCCACTTTCATCACAAGGTGCACAGGCTCTTCATTTTCTTGATACACACCTGTGGCGGCATTAGGGAAGAAGCGTGGTGCTGTATAGCCCTCTGTTACCGCAGCGTTATCTTTATAAGCCGATAACACTTGGCCAGGGTGTGTTTGGAACGTGTTGCGGATCATGCCAAACAAACTCTTTTCGGCCACTTCACCGTCAATCGTCCAAGAGGCATTAAATATTTTATGGCGGCAGTGTTCTGAGTTTGCTTGTGCAAACATCATTAATTCTGCATCGGTAGGGTTGCGCCCTAACTCTGTAAAACGCTCGCAGAGGTAATCAATTTCATCTTCTGCTAAGGCGAGGCCAAGGCTGCTATTGGCTTCTTCTAGTGCGGCACGGCCTTCTTCCATCACCGCCACTCGCCCTAAGGGGCCAGCTTCATCGAACGCAAAAAAGTCGATGGCATCCGCTGTGGATTCCAATACATCCTCTGTTAGTGGATCGCGCAACGCTTCGATAACCTGTTCTAGGCTACCACCCTCAGCCAAAGTGAGATGATAAACCACACCACGCTCCACACGGCTCACTTGCGCCAAGCCCACGCTGTGGCACACTTCAGTAACCTGCGAAGACCAAGGTGTTTGTGTGCCTTTACGTGGCACCAAGATAAAGTCGTTTTCTACGTGTTCTGCTTCCACACTCTCACCTTGGCACAGCAAGGAGATGAGGCGCTGCTTATCATCGTCTGATAAAGCTGCCGTGGTTTGCACAAAATACACATAATGGGCCGCAATGGTTTGCACTTGCGGTAAGGAATCGAGCAATTGTTGCTGCCTGAATGCAGGCAATGCGGAAGAACCGGGGAGTATCAGCATGACTCGCCTTTTTCAGTAGACAAAGGATAATTCTAGGAGGCACTATGATACGGCATTTCGAGGCAAATCGCAGCTTAGCGGCGAAAAAAAAGCAATATTACTCACCTCTTGTTACCCAGCCGCTTTAGTTTTCGACAGTCTGTTTTAATTAACTAGGCTAACTACTTGAAAAAAACCTTTATTTACGCCTTCGCTGTGCAAAAAAAGAACGCAGCAATTGTGCAGACTCTGGCGCCAACACGCCGCCTTGCACCGCTAACTGATGATTATAAAAATGCTGCTGCGGCAATTGTAGTTGGCTCTCACACACTCCTGCTCTAGGCTCTGTCGCGCCATACACTAATTGTTTGATACGGCTATGCATTAAAGCGCCAAAACACATGGTGCACGGCTCTATGGTGACATACAGTGTCGCCCCCACAAGGCGATAATTGTTCAAGTTTTTGGCCGCATCACGCAACGCTACTATCTCAGCATGCGCAGTGGGGTCTTGTGTACTGATCGGCGCATTAAACCCCTGCCCCACACACTCATCCTCTATCACCACCACCGCCCCTACAGGCACTTCGCCTTGTTCCGCGGCTTGTTCAGCCAACGCTAATGCTTTGCGCATCCAGTATTCGTGTGTAGCGTCGTATTGCACTATAAACATCCTCAATAAATTTTATGCCAGTTGCACAGTGGCGCTTACGCTATAGCCTAGTATCATAGGCAGCTAGCCAAAACAGCGGCCATTCTATTTTAATTATTTCAAGGTGACACCATGACCACACTCGGCACCCCACTTTCTGCAAGCGCTATTAAAGTAATGCTGCTCGGCAGCGGCGAACTCGGCAAAGAAGTAGCTATTGCCTTACAACGTTTAGGGTGCGAAGTGATCGCCGTGGATCGTTATCCCATGGCACCCGCGATGCAAGTGGCACATCGCCACTATGTCATTTCAATGCTCGATGGCCCTGCCCTTGAAGCACTGGTACGCGAAGAGAAACCTCACTATATCGTGCCTGAAATTGAGGCCATTGCTACTGATGTTTTACTCAAGCTAGAAGAGGATGGCTTCCATGTAATCCCCACCGCCTTTGCCACACGCACCACGATGAACCGCATTGGCATTCGCCAACTAGCCGCCGACGAGCTAGGCCTCACCACGTCGCCTTACCGCTTCGCGCACAGCTACGAAGAATACGTTGCTGCGGTGGAAGAAATCGGCCTGCCTTGTGTGGTTAAGCCAGTAATGTCTTCTTCTGGCAAAGGACAAAGTGTAATGCGCACCATCGAGCAACTTGATGAGGTATGGCAACACGCGCAAACTTCGGGCCGTACAAGCACCAACGAGGTAATCGTTGAGGGTTTGGTAGCCTTCGATTACGAAATCACCCTGCTTACCGTTCGCCATGCTGATGGCACCAGCTTTTGCGAGCCCATTGGCCACCGCCAAGAAGAAGGGGATTACCGTGAATCATGGCAACCTCAACCCATGAGCGCCACCGCACTGCAAAAAGCGCAAGCCATGGCGCGCAAAATTACAGAAGCTTTGGGTGGGCGCGGGGTATTTGGCGTGGAATTCTTCGTCAAGGGCGACGAGGTGTACTTCAATGAAATATCGCCACGCCCGCACGACACCGGCATGGTTACACTTATTTCACAAAACCTTTCTGAGTTTGAGCTACATGCGCGCGCTATTCTTGGTTTACCCATTCCAAATATCGAACAGCTTGGCCCCTCGGCTTCCGCTGTTATTTTGCCCGAAGGCAAAGGCACCAACATTAGTTATGCCGGCCTCAACGCAGCTTTAGCTGAACCCAACACCGATATTCGTTTATTTGGCAAACCAGAAATTGATGGCTCGCGCCGCATGGGTGTAGCTCTTAGCCGCGCCAGCACACTGGAAGAAGCCAAAGAAACAGCCATTCGTGCTAGCCAAGCCGTTACTGTTAGCATCGAACCTTAAGCCTACTTTCCTGGCGCCCTAGTGGCGCCAGGTATGCCGCCCCGGCCCGGTTAACGCTAACGTTACCGCAGCGGCAAGCATGAGTGCCTGCAATTCAATTTGCCAAAACCCACCGCCAAAACTCAAAATTTGGCTAGCGTGCACCAAAGCGATAGCCACCACCATATTGCCAGCTATTAACAACGCTGCGATGCGGCTGTAGTAACCCACCATCAACATCATTGGCGCCACCACTTCACCGATGTATACCCCATAGGCCAACACGGTGGGCAAATTGTGCTGAGCTAATACAGATTCAATATAGCCCACACCCCCTAACACTTTATCCAACCCATGCGGCAGCATTATCACAGCCAGTGTTAGCCTCAAAATAAGAAGCCCTAAATCTGTATTTGTTTTCATTATTACTCCCTTTCATGCGCTGAGCGATAACTGGCAAACAGCTGTGCCCATTGATTTTTCACGCAGCTTACACAGCGGCAATGCCCTGCTCAACCATTCTCTAGCCGCTTAGCAAAGCTGTTTAACGGGCATTAGCCAACAACATCTGCATGAACTTATCTACCAAACTGGAGCACCGCTACAATAAAAAGACCCCAAAAAGCGTCCAACTTTTTGGGGTCTGTTCATGCCATAGGCCTTTTACGTATGCTTAATTTACCAGCTAAGCTATTACTCCCATTCAATGGTAGCTGGTGGCTTCGAAGAAATATCATAAGCCACGCGGCTAATACCTGATACTTCTTGAATAATGCGGCGAGAAACTCGCTCGAGGAAATCGTAAGGCAAGTGCGCCCAACGGGCAGTCATGAAATCCACCGTTTCCACAGCTCTTAACGACACCACGTATTCATAGCGACGCACACCGTCCACTACCCCTACGGATTTAACCGGTAAGAACACCGTGAAGGCTTGGCTTACTTTATGATAAAGGCCTGCATCGAGCAGCTCGGAAATAAAGATGTGATCCGCCAAACGCAGTAAATCGGCATATTCTTTTTTCACTTCACCAAGAATACGCACTCCTAGGCCTGGGCCTGGGAAAGGATGACGGTATACCATGTCGTAAGGCAAACCTAGCTCAAGCCCGATCTTTCTTACTTCGTCTTTAAACAACTGGCGCAACGGCTCAACCAGCTTTAACTTCATATCTTCAGGCAAACCACCCACGTTGTGATGCGATTTCACCGCAGCACCACCGTGTTTGCTAGCCACTGATTCAATCACATCTGGATAAATGGTGCCTTGAGCCAACCACTTAGCGTTATTAAATGCAGCCGCTTGCTCATCAAACAGCTCGATAAAAGTATTGCCGATGATTTTGCGTTTCTCTTCTGGCTCTTCCACGCCCGCTAAGCGAGACAGGAAAATGTCTTCGGCATCCACTTTCACCACATGCACGCCCATGTTTTCAGCAAACATTTCCATCACTTGCTTGCCTTCATTGAGGCGTAACAGGCCGTTATCCACAAACACACAGGTAAGCTGCTTACCAATGGCTTTATGTAGCAACGCCGCTACAACAGATGAATCAACACCACCTGATAAACCAAGAATCACCTCATCAGTGCCCACTTCGGCACGAATATCGGCCACTGCTTGTTCAATAATATGCTTCGGCGTCCAAAGCTTTTCGCAACCGCATACTTTGGTCACAAAACGCTCAAGAATACGTGTACCTTGCGGGGTTTTATTTAACTCGGGGTGAAAATGGAGCCCGTACCAATGGCGCACTTCATCACTCATGGCCACCACAGGCAACCCTTCCGCACTGGCACTCACCACAAAACCTTCTGGTATTTGTGCCACGATGCCTTGTTGGTTCATCCACGCATCAAGATAAGCCGCGTCACCCTCTTCAGCATCACTGAGCTCTTTTAATAGGATATCTGTGCCGTGCTCCACATGAATTTTAACAAGCTCTTCCGCCTTATCGTCATCGAGCACCACCCCACCAAGGGAGTGAGCCATTAGGCGCATACCATAACCAATGCCTAAAACAGGTATATTGCTGTCGTACAAAAATGCAGGTAACTGAGGCGCCGTCACCGAAAGTGGGGAATCAGGCCCGTCAGAAACAATCACCCCATGGGGAGCAAAAGCCTTAAACTCTTCTTCTGTGATGTCATACACTCGCACTTCACAGTACACCCCTATTTCACGCACACGACGTGCAATAAGCTGGGTATAAGGCGAGCCATAATCTAATACTAAAATTTTCTGACTGTGTATTTTGCTCATGTGGTTTTCCATCTAGTGATTCCCTATAAGGGCAAAAGCCCCTATTAAGGGGCTTTCATTGGCTCAAAGTATCGTCGTAAGTTGCTCTCAGCAAATTAGCTTACAGGATAGTTTGGCGCTTCTTTTGTGATCGAAACATCATGCACGTGAGACTCTGTCATCCCTGCACTGGTTACTTTCACAAATTCAGATTTAGTACGCAGTTCTTCGATATCCGCGCAACCTGTATAACCCATGGCTGCACGCAAACCGCCCATCAGTTGATGAATGATGTTTGTCATCGGCCCTTTGTAGGGTACGCGGCCTTCAATGCCTTCTGGCACAAGCTTCTCTACACCGCCTGCGGTGTCTTGGAAGTAACGGTCGCTAGAACCTGTGAGCCCTGACATAGCACCAAGGGAGCCCATACCACGGTAAGCTTTGTAGTAACGGCCCTGGTAAAGCTCAACTTCGCCTGGCGCTTCCTCTGTACCCGCCATTAAGGAGCCCACCATGATGCAGTTTGCACCAGCGGCTATAGCTTTAGGCACATCGCCCGAGAAGCGAATACCACCATCTGCAATTAACGGCACATCAGTGCCTGCTAGTGCTTTCGCTACGTCTGCGATCGCTGATATTTGTGGCACACCAATACCGGTAACGATACGCGTAGTACAAATTGAACCTGGCCCAATACCTACTTTCACGCCGTCTGCACCCGCTTCAACAAGCGCTTTCGCAGCGGCACCAGTGGCAATATTGCCGCCAATAACCTGAATCTGTGGGAAGTTTTTCTTCACCCACGCTACACGATCGAGTACACCACGGCTGTGGCCGTGCGCGGTATCCACAACAATTACATCCACACCCGCTTCCACGAGTGCTTCCACACGCGCTTCAGTGTTAGCTGCAGTGCCCACAGCGGCACCCACAAGTAAACGGCCTTGAGAATCTTTGCTCGCGTTAGGGAAACGCTTCGCTTTCTCCATGTCTTTAACGGTGATCAAGCCTTTAAGTGCGCCCGCATCGTTAACCACTAGGATTTTTTCAATACGGTGACGGTGTAGCAATTGCTGCACTTCTTCCGCAGAGGCACCTTCTTTTACGGTGACTAATTTATCTTGCGGTGTCATTACCGCAGAAACTGGCTGGTTGTACTCCGTTACAAAGCGCGTATCACGGCTTGTGACGATACCAACCAACTTATCATTTTCCACCACAGGCACACCTGAAATGTTGTGCGCTTCTGTGAGGCGTAATAATTCAGCTACCGTTTTGTTTGGATCAATCGTAATGGGGTCTTTTACCACACCACTTTCGTATTTTTTAACGAGCCTAACATTCTGCGCCTGCTCTTCAATTTCCATATTTTTATGCAGAATACCGATGCCGCCTTCTTGCGCCATACCAATGGCTAAACGATATTCGGTAACAGTGTCCATGGCTGCAGACACCATTGGAATATTAAGTGAGATATCACGAGTTAAACGAGTTTTAAGGCTGACATTTTTCGGCAGTACTTCAGAATAAGCAGGAATCAGAAGAACATCATCGAATGTCAGTGCTTCTTGCACAATTCTGGGCATAAGACACCGTTACTGGTTGGAAGAAAGATAGGCAGCGTATTATAAGCAAAAACGCGCCTAAGGTAAACGCCCGCGCTAGCAGTTTTGCGCTTTGACGGTTAGGCTTATGTAAAATTTTACGTGGACTTGATGATTTACTATGCCTAGCACAACTCGCCAGCGGGAAATACTGACGGTTAGCCAACTCAACGCCTTGGCACAACGCACACTAGAGCAGCTTGGTACGATTTGGCTTGAAGGTGAAATTTCCAACCATGTGCGCGCCAGCTCTGGCCATCACTATTTCAGTTTAAAAGACAGTGATGCACAAGTAAGTGCGGCTTTATTTCGTTTCGCAGCAGCCCGCGTCAAGTTTCCATTGCAAAACGGCGTACAAGTGTTGGTGCGAGCAAAAGTTACGCTTTACAGCCCTCGCGGTAACTACCAAGTTATTGCGGAGCATGTTGAACCTGCAGGAGAAGGCCGGCTGCGGCAGCAGTTCGAAGCCTTAAAAGCCAAACTCATGGCCGAAGGGTTATTCGCGGAAGATCGCAAACAACCCTTGCCTACTTACCCGCAACACATCGGCATTATCACTTCGCCTACAGGGGCAGCCCTACAGGACATTCGCAGTATTTTAACGCAGCAATGCCCTCATGTGCCCTATACGGTTTACCCTGCAGTGGTACAAGGCGCAGAAGCACCAAGCTCTCTACGTGCAGCCCTACAGCAAGCCATCGCTGAAAACCGCTGTGATGTGCTCATTATCGGCCGCGGCGGTGGCTCACTAGAGGATTTATGGGGATTTAACGATGAGCAACTGGCCCGCGATGTCAGTGCGTGCCCCATCCCTATTATTTCCGCTGTGGGCCACGAAATTGATTTTTGCTTAACGGATTTTGTGGCCGATTGGCGGGCCCCTACCCCCACAGCTGCAGCGGAAGAGGTCGCTCGCGCTAGCGCGCGCCTACCCATGCTATGGGCGGACTACCAGCGCCGCTTAACACAGGCCATGCTGCACACGCTACGCCAACGCCAACAGCAGCAACAACATCTGCAACGCCGCATTCGCCACCCACAACAGCTATTACAGTGGCATGCACAGCGCCTCGATGAGTTGGCCATGCGCTTGCAGCGCGCCCAGCTATTAAAGCTTGAGCAGCAACGTAATAAAACCAAGCAATTAGCGCAGCGATTACGCCACCCTATGCAACAAGTGCAGCAGCAAAAAAACACCCTTGCAGCCCTACAACAACGCTTGCGCCACGCCCAACAGCAGCCACTGCAACAACAGCAGCAACGCCTACGCCATTTGCAAACACGGCTTCAAAGCCGCTCACCTGCGCTTGCCATGCAACGTCAACAAGAGCGGCTACATGCGGTTTACCAGCGCTTGCTGCCTTCAATCAGGCGTTCTTTACAGCAACACCAACAACAACTTGGCCATCTTTCGCAGCGATTACAAAGTAGCAGCCCGCTCAACACCCTAGCGCGCGGCTATAGCGTTAACTTCAGCGCCGGAAAGCATTTGCGGAGTGTGCAGGATATTAAGGTGGGAGACGCTTTTACAAGCCGCCTACAAGATGGTGAAATAGCCGCTGTGGTGACGGCCATTTCACCGCAAGAAAACTAACGTTTATGGCGTTTGATGAGGCGCTTACGGCGGCGTTGCTGCCGCTCTGTGAGAACGTTCTTACGCCCCTCATAGGGGTTTTTGCCAGTTCTAAACTCTACTCTTACCGGCGTACCTTCCATCTTCAAAATAGTACGAAAGCTATTTTCTAAGTAGCGACGGTAGTCCTCAGGAATGCGTTTTTCATGATTACCATGGATAATAATCCGCGGTGGGTTGCTGCCTCCAAGGTGGGCATAACGCAGCTTTAAACGGCTGCGGCCGATCATAGGTAAGGAGCGCTGGCTTACAATATCTTCTAGCAAACGCGTTACCTGAGCCGTGTTCATTTTTAAGAATGCAGAATCGTAGGCTTTATGGATAAAGCCGTATAAGTCACCCACACCCGTGCCATGCAAAGCGGAAATAGTATGACGGCGCAACCAAGGAGCAAACTGTAGGCGGCGATCAATTTCCTCTTTCACCTTTACTTTGTGTTCGGCACTGAGGCCATCCCACTTGTTCACCACCATCACCACCGCTCGGCCTGCTTCTACCACATGGCCTAGCAAATTCATATCTTGCTCTGTAATACCTTCAGTGGCATCCACCACTTGCAACACCACATGCGCTTCTTCAATCGCTTGCAGCGCTTTTACCACAGAGAACTTTTCCACGGTTTCATACACCTTACCGCGACGGCGAATACCCGCTGTATCGATCAGCGTATAGGCTTGGCCATGCCTTTCATAAGGAATACTAATGGTATCGCGAGTAGTACCAGCTTTATCGAACACCACCACCCTATCTTCGCCGAGAAGACGGTTTACTAAGGTGGATTTACCCACATTAGGGCGCCCTAACACAGCCACTTTAATGCTATCTTCTTCCGCAGACTCCACTTCGGTGGGCGGGAACGGGCGCAATACTTTATCCATTAAGCGGCGAATACCGCGCCCTTGGCTCGCCGCCACAGATAGCAGTGTCTCAATGCCTAAGGCATAGAATTCAGCAGAAATACTGTGTTCATCAAACCCATCGATTTTATTCACCACCAAATACACCTGCTTATCACGCAATTGGCGTAATTGATGTGCGATGGCTTCATCACCAGCGGTTAACCCCTGTTGGGCATCCACCATGAACAGCACCACATTGGCTTCATTTAGAGCAAGATTGGCTTGCTCAACCACCACCTCGTCCACACCTTCATGGCCCGCACCAATACCACCCGTATCGATAACAATAAAGGAATGCTCGCCATGGGTGCCCATGCCGTATTTGCGGTCGCGGGTTAGCCCTGGATAATCAGCCACCAGCGCATCGCGGGTTTTAGTCAAACGGTTAAATAGCGTGGATTTGCCCACATTAGGGCGCCCCACTATTGCGATTACGGGCTTCATATGATGTCGTTGCTCAAGGTTGGAAGTTGGGCAGAAGCCTGTTGGCTTCTGCGTTGTATTCAGAAAGGATTAAAAGCTATTTGGGCTGTAACTCATAGGCGGTTAAGCGCCCTTTTTTACCATATACGTACAGCACGTCATTATGACTAACAGGCGCTGCTGCAAAACCATGACGTTGGTGGCGAGTACGTGCTGTGATGTGGCCAGTGACCCCATCAAACCAGTGCAAATACCCATCACTATCACCAACCACCACTTGGTCACTTTGCACCGCCACACCGGTTAGGCCGCGCCCATAAAGAATGTCTTGCTTCCATAAGCTGTCGCCCGAGCGCTGATCAATAGCCCATACATGGCCAGTACCATCTGCAAGGTATAACACTCCGTAACTGCTAGCCATTACGCCAAATGTGGACATATCTTTGCGCCAATATTGCTGGCCGTTACGCTCATCTAACACTGTTACTGAGCCTTGGTATGAGGAGGCAAAAACACCACCGCCCTCAACAATCAAATTATTATTAATGTCCACCAAACGCTCTAGTTCAGAGCGCCCTACTGGCTCAGCCACACGGCGTTCCCAAATCGGTGCACCAGTAGCAGCTTCTAGTGCTGCCACTTTGCCGCTAGCAAATGCCACAAACACTTGGCCCGCTGCAATCACAGGGGTTGCTGTGCCACGTAAAATCAAACTGGGCGCGATGTCTTCGTATTGCCATAGCACTTCACCAGTGAGTGTATCGAGCGCGAACACTTGACCATCTGGAATTTGAAAAACGGCCATGTTCGTGTCCACCGCTGGCAACGCCAAAATTTCGCTGCTGAGCTGTTGGCGCCACAATTCTTCTCCCGAACTCATTGAAAGCGCTACGGCTTCCCCTTCACGGGTGCCATATAGCATTACACCGTTACCGGCATACACTCCGCCCGTAATGTTATCGTCCGTTTTTTTGCGCCATTGTAATGCACCATTTTCAGGAGCATAGGCAAATACTCTACCTTGCAAATCAGCCACATAAACGCCTTCACCAGCTACTCCTGGCGACAACGTTAGGTAGCGTTTCTTTACACCTTTACCCGCTTTTTTGCTCCACACTTTTTCCACTTTATATTCGGCGTCAAAGCTTTCTAATGGTGTGGGTTCAATTGCGTTTGGGTTAGTGGCACAACCTACCAGCCATAGGCTGGCTAATGCAGATATTAATAGTTTTTTCACGATGTTGGGGCCAAATTATCAATTTTCATTTGTAGGCGATTACGTGCGCTGTCTTGCGCAGTGGCCGCCTGCAGAGCTTGCGTATAAGCCTCACGTGCCTGTTCTGCACTGGCTTGCTGCTGGTATGCATCACCGCGCAATTCAAGCACACGGCTTTGCCATGCTTGTGCTAGTTTTTTATCTAAAGCAGCCAAGGCAGCATCGGGGTTATTCAATTGAAGCTGCAACCGTGCTAAGCGAATACGTGCAATAGCTTCCACTTCTTTGTCAGGCTTTGCTGCTAAAAGTTTCTCAAGTTGCTCTACCGCTTGCTCATATTCCTCTTCTTGTACCGCTACTTGCGCCAAAGTGAGGTACGCAAAACTGGCGTAGCCCGTTTTACCGTAATCGGCAATTAGTTGCTCAGCCTGCGTTTGCACAGCGGCACGGCCAGCTGCGCTTGGATTATTCAATTGCTCATCCATTAATTGCGTCATTTCACTGTAGGCACTTGAGGCACCCAATGAAATATTCGTATTGTGGTTATTCCACCAGCGCCAGCCCACAGATGCTAACACTGCCACGAGCAAAGCGATTAGGATGCTATTACCATTCGCGCGCCACCAATCTTTGATCGCTTCAATTTGTTCTTCTTCGTTATACACCTAACTACTCCTCAATATTCGCCACATTGGCTTGCTGTGATTGAATGGCTTCTTATGGCGCCAACAGATTTAAAATGTGCTGCATGGCTTCTTTTTGCGGCACAGTGACTTGCTCACCATCTTGGCGCAAATCTTTAATTGTCACTGTTTTTTGTTCAATTTCATCAGCACCCAAAATCAGTGCCATTTTTGCACCGCTACGGTCTGCCCGGCGCAGTTGGCTTCTAAAACTGCCGCCACCGCAGTGTGTTAACAAGCGCAGTTGCTCATTTTCACTGCGCAGCTGTTCGGCAAACAACAATGCCGCCTGCGCATCGCTAGATACCACGTAACCATCAGTGAGTTCTGGCAAGGCAATGTCTTGCTGCGAAAGCAGTAATACTAACCGCTCGATACCCATGGCAAAACCCACCGCAGGGGTTGCTCGGCCGCCTAATTGCTCAACTAGACCATCATAACGGCCGCCCGCACACACCGTGCCTTGTGCACCTAGCGCATCAGTAATCCACTCGAATACCGTGTGGCTGTAGTAATCTAGCCCGCGCACTAAACGTGGATTTACCACATAGTCGATGCCTGCCGCATCAAGCAGCGCGCATAATTCTTGGAAATGTGCCGCGGATTCTGGGGCTAAATAATCCATCAAAGAGGGAGCATTCGCCAACAACTTCTGCGTATTAGGGTCTTTGCTATCTAATACACGCAAGGGGTTACGGCTAATGCGGCGCTGGCTGTCTTCGTCTAACTCTTCTTTGTGTGCTTGTAGAAACTCCACCAATGCAGCGCGATATTGGCTACGGTCTTCGGGGCTGCCAAGAGTGTTAATTTCAAGCACCACTTGATCACGCAAACCCAGAGCCTGCCACAGGCGATGAGTAAGCAGAATCATTTCGCCGTCGATATCTGGGCCAGCCATGCCAAACGCTTCCACACCCACTTGGTGAAACTGGCGATAACGGCCAGCCTGCGGACGCTCATGGCGGAACATAGGGCCTGTGTACCACAACCGCTGCACTTGGTTGTAAAGCAAACCATGTTGTTCTGCAGCTCGCACACAACTGGCTGTACCTTCAGGGCGCAAGGTGAGCGAATCACCGTTGCGATCTTCAAAGGTATACATCTCTTTTTCAACAATATCCGTCACTTCACCAATAGAACGGCGGAACAAGTCTGTTTGCTCCACAATGGGTGTGCGGATTTCGCTGTAACCATAGCGCGCTAGTAAATCAGCCACAGTTTTTTCAAACCACTGCCACAGCGGTGTATCGGCGGGCAGTATATCGTTCATTCCTCTTATGGAGGCTATCTTCTTACTCAAAACACATCCTTAAACTAAACTTGTCTCAGCCCCGCTACGGAGGATAACGCCAGCAGCTTGATCTTCTTGTTTGCGTTTCACTTTCTCACGCACCATGCGCTCTAATTCATCAACAATACTTTCGGCGCGCACGTGATGGCTTTTCTCGCCATTCATGTAGCTGAGGTTATTGGGAGTACCGCCCGTTAACCCCACATCTGCCACTCGTGCTTCACCTGGGCCATTCACAAGGCAACCAATAACGGCGAGATCCACGGGCTCGATAATATCTTCAAGCCTTGCTTCCAGTTCATTCACCGTGGCAATAACATCAAAATTTTGCCGTGAGCAACTTGGGCACGCAACAATATTCACCCCTTTGCTGCGCACGCCAATGGATTTAAGAATATCGAACCCTACGCGAATTTCTTCTAATGGATCAGCCGCCAGCGATACACGAATAGTGTCGCCAATACCTTCAAGCAGCAAAGCACCCAATGCCACCGCAGATTTCACTGTACCAGTGCGGAACGTGCCCGCCTCTGTTACTCCAAGGTGAAGCGGCTGCTCGAGCTGCCCCGCAAGCTTACGATAAGCCTGCAGCGTCATGTCTACACTAGATGCTTTTACACTGACCTTAAAATCATGAAAATCGTGATCTAGCAGAATGCCTGCGTGTCGCATGGCAGATTCCACCATGGCATCGCTCGTGGGTTCTTTATATTTATGTAATAAATCACGTTCTAAAGACCCCGCATTCACACCAACACGAATAGGAATACCATTATCGCGCGCAGCTTGGATCACCGCTTTAATACGATCTTCACGGCCAATATTACCGGGGTTTATGCGTAGGCAATCCGCCCCTGTTGCCGCTACTTTCAGCGCAATCTTGTAATCATAATGGATGTCGGTTACTAGCGGCACAGATACTTGCTTGCGAATTTTAGCAAAAGCTTCTGCTGCCTCCATGGTGGGCACTGATACACGCACAATATCCGCACCTACACCTGCCAGCGCCTCAATTTGCGCCACAGTGGCTGCCACATCTTCCGTGGGGGTATTGGTCATGCTTTGCACACTAATAGGTGCATCGCCTCCCACCAATACATTACCCACAGCAATTTGACGTGAACGGCGTCGTGGGATCGTTAATTCACTGCTCACCCTGGCCTCCTGTTACTTGAATAATTAGCTACGTTTACTAACGATTAATTAGCAGAAATAGTGGGGCGCCAAACTTGCCCTGAACGACGTGCAGGCAACTCTTGTGCTTTGCCTTCCACTATCATTTCTTCAACTGCTGCGCCATTACCAAACACAAAGTGGTAAGGGCCACTTTCTTCTAACGTTAAGGTTTCACCGGGCTGCTTAGTGCCGGTGTACAGCACCGCACCGTTGTTGTTTTTAACGCTTACCCAGCATGCAGCGTTGAAGCTAATACGTAACGCTTCGCTAGATGCTTGGTTCTCTGTAGTGGTTTCTGTGGCGACAGTAGTTTCTTCTAACTCTGCCTCCTCGGCCTGCTCTGCTAACAAAGCATCGGTTTCTTCAGTGGCTAGCTCCACTTCACTGTATGCCGCATCGGCCTCAAGGTTCTCTGTTGCTTCCTGCGCCTCGACAACCTCTTCATCTGCTAGATTAACCACGGCACTATTTTTATTTGCGGCGACTTCCTTCACCTGCTGCTCGGTTTCATATGCCATGGAGCTCATGGTTTCAGCTTTGGGGACTTCTTGTTCATCCTTGGAGCTATAGGGCTTTTTCCACATCATCACGCCTTGGATAACAATCAAAATGAGCACCAATAAAAATATCAGTGGCCACCAAGAACGGCGCTTCGCAGGATAAGCAGAAAGCGGACGAGCACCCTTATAATCTGCATCACTGTGTGTATTTTGCTGATCATACAAAGCCACGATGGCTTTTATTTCAGCTTCTGGAAGGCCTAAATAACGTGCATAATTACGTACATAGCCACGTACAAAAGTGGCTTCCGGTAAACGTTCGTAATCATCAGCTTCTATTGCCTTAACATAAGTCACTGACAACCTTAGCTCAGCGGCTACATCTTCTTGGCTGAGGCCTTTTTCTTGCCTTATGTTTGCTAATTGCTGACCGGCTAACTCTGTTTCTGCCATTCTTATATCCTTCGTTACTGATGTGCGCGCCATTGCTGCCATAATTTGTACTCGGGTGAATCCGCATAGTACTCATAGAGCCTGGCTTCATACTCAGCTTGTTGTGAAGTGTTATGTTGTGCTGCAGCCACTTGAATACCTAGCCATAGCGTCTTAGGTATATTCATTTGCCCTACTCGGCTTTCCTTGTACTTTTGCAGCAGTAACTGTGCACTATGCACGTCACCATCTTTTAGATACAACTCTATTAATTCGGGCTGTATAACCTCTTCTGCCTGCCCTAGGCGCAATGCACGCTGAAATGCTTCTTCAGCCTCTTCGCGCTGCCCTAGCTTGGCGTAACTTCTTGCGAGGTTAGCAAAGGCACCCCCTCGGTTACCATAGGCAGGATCATTAGCGGCACGGTAAAACTCTTTGCTGGCTCCTTCGTAATCACCACGCTCATACAACAAGATGCCATAGTTGTTGCGTGCCACCGTGTAGTTTCTGTCTGCTCGTAAAGCTTGGCGGTAATGCTTCTCTTCATTAGCGGGATCGCCCTCGTACCTATACAACAACGCCATTGCGTTGTGAGCGATAGCACTATTTGAATCGCGCTCTAAAGCACGAGAAAAATGTTGGCGCGCTTCGTTCAATTGCCCCAGCTGCAAATATTGCATACCAGCAGCCACTCTATTGGTGACCACTTCGTGGTCACGAACTTGCCTCTCTTTACTAGCGGTGGTGGCACAGGCCGCCAACAGCATGGCCAAAGCAATAACACTTATTTTTTTAAGCAAAGAATATCGCATCGCTTCCATTATGCAGAACCTTGATTTTCAGCGCGTAAAAACACTGACTTCTGCCAACGCTCATTGCGCCTTGTCCTATCTTGTACATCGCCCACCAGCTGGCCGCAGGCAGCATCAATATCATCCCCGCGGGTGGTGCGTACAGTGGTAATAATATTTCTATCGTTCAAGTACTCATGAAACGCCAACACATCTTTACGCGTGCTTCTTTCATACCCAGAGTGTGGAAATGGATTAAAAGGGATCAAATTAACTTTAGCCGGAAACCCGCGCAGCAACTTAACCAGCTGATCAGCGTGCTCTAGCTGATCGTTCACACCCTTTAATAACACATACTCCATCGTAATGGTGTTGTGCTTATGAGTGCGGCTTTCGCTATAACGCCGGCACGCATCGAGCAGCATTGCCAACGGATATTTTCTATTGAGAGGCACCAACTCATTACGCAGCTCATCGTTCGGCGCATGCAAAGAAATCGCTAACGAAACATCGATGTCTTGCTTAAGCTGCTCTATTTTTGGCACCACCCCAGAGGTACTCAGTGTAATGCGACGCTTGGAAATGCCATAACCAAGATCTTCTTTCATTACTTTCATGGCATTCACAACGTTATCGTAATTCAATAAGGGCTCACCCATACCCATCATTACCACGTTGGTAACTGGATGCTGGCCTAAATTTTTACGCGGCCCAAAGGATTTGCCCGCTAGCCACACTTGCCCGACGATTTCAGCCGCGTTCAAATCGCGCTGAAACCCTTGCTTGCCTGTGGAGCAGAAACTGCAATCCACCGCACAGCCCACTTGCGAAGACACACACAGAGTGCCGCGGCGCCCATCGGGGATGAACACCATTTCAACGGCGCCACCGCCATCTACTTCGAGGGCCCATTTACGTGTGCCATCTCGAGAAATGACTTCTTTAAGCACCTTAGGTGCCCGAACCTCAGCCACTTGCTCAAGTTTTTCACGCAAGGACTTACTGAGGTCTGTCATTTGGCTAAAATCGTCCTCTTGCTGATGATGTATCCACTTCATCAGCTGCTGAGCCCGAAACTTCTTCTCGCCGATAGATAGACAAAACGCCTCCATTCCGTCGCGAGTTAGGCCCATTAAGTTGACTTTTTCCGTCTGCATGACAGTACCTCAGTTAGTGTATTTCGTTAATTAGCGAATGCGCTCGCACACTTCTTCAGCGTTGAAGAAGTAATCGATTTCACGCTTCGCAGATTCAGGAGAATCTGAACCGTGCACAGCATTTTCATCGATAGATTCTGCGAAATCAGCACGGATAGTGCCCGCATCAGCTTCTTTAGGGTTAGTAGCGCCCATTAGCTCACGGTTTTTCGCAATAGCGTTTTCGCCTTCTAGCACCTGCACAACAACAGGGCCACTTGTCATGAAGCTCACGAGATCGCCAAAGAAAGGACGCTCTTTATGCTCTGCATAGAAACCTTCAGCTTGCTCTTGTGATAACTGAACCATCTTCATTGCTACCACGCGCAGCTCAGCTGCTTCAAAACGTGTAACGATTTGGCCAATTACGTTTTTCGCAACGGCATCAGGTTTAATAATAGATAAGGTACGCTCTACAGCCATGAGACTATTTGCTCCACATATATGTACATTGTTTACGAAATGATAGCGCCGCGCTTAGCATTTAGAATATGCCACGCACAACTTAAGCCTGAGATTATACGCTCCTAGGCTAAGATATGATACCGTAGCAACCACTCTGCCTAACAAGAAACACACCCAACCGCTTCACACCTCCCTCTCCCCTAGCTCTTTGGTGCGAACTACTTTATAATACTTGACCAAATCACTCTGGTATTACATAGCAGGTTTATTTATGAGCGAAAATGCTGAGATTAACAAGCTTCTAGATAGCAACTACGAAGCCGGCTTTATTACCAACATTGAGTCTGACACGCTCCCCCCTGGCCTCGATGAGGACGTCATCCGTACCATTTCAACGCGTAAAGGCGAGCCTGAATGGTTACTCGAGTGGCGCCTTGCCGCTTACGAGAGATGGTTGAAAATGGAACACCCCGAATGGGCGTACCTCGACTACCCGCCTATCGACTTCAACGAAGTGTCTTACTTCTCTCAGCCTAAAAGCATGGAAGACAGACCAGAAAGTTTAGACGATGTGGACCCTGAGCTGTTACGCACCTACGAAAGGCTTGGCATTCCTTTACACGAGCAAGAAATGCTAGCGGGCGTAAAAAACCCTGTGGCTGTTGATGCGGTGTTTGACTCAGTATCAGTGGGCACCACCTTCCGCAAGAACCTCGCCGAAGCAGGTGTAGTGTTCTGCTCTATTTCAGAAGCCGTGCACTCTCACCCAGAGCTGATTAAAAAGTACCTTGGCTCCGTTGTGCCACAAGGCGACAACTTTTACGCAGCCCTTAACTCTGCTGTGTTCTCTGATGGTTCTTTTGTGTACATCCCCAAGGGTGTGCGCTGCCCCATGGAACTCTCTACTTATTTCCGCATTAACGAACAAAACACAGGCCAATTCGAACGTACTTTAATTATTGCTGACGAAGGCAGCCACGTGAGCTACCTCGAAGGTTGTACTGCCCCTATGCGCGACGAAAACCAGCTGCACGCGGCAGTGGTAGAACTGGTAGCACTGCCTGGCGCCAACATTAAATACTCCACAGTACAGAACTGGTACCCCGGCGACGAAGACGGCAAAGGTGGTATTTACAACTTTGTAACTAAACGTGGCGTTGCCCACGAGAACGCAAAAATTTCCTGGACTCAAGTGGAGACGGGTTCCGCTATCACATGGAAGTACCCTTCCGTTATCTTGCGTGGCGACAACTCAGTGGGTGAGTTTTATTCTGTGGCACTCACACGCCATAGGCAGCAAGCTGACACTGGCACAAAGATGATCCACTTGGGCAAAAACACAACCAGCACGATTATCTCCAAGGGTATTTCAGCGTCACGCAGCAGCAACGTTTACCGCGGATTGGTGCGTATTGGCCCCAATGCTGACAACGCCCGCAACTTTACACAGTGTGATTCCATGCTGATTGGTGACACCTGTGCTGCGCATACTTTCCCTTACATTGAAACGCGCAACCCCACGGCTGTCATTGAGCACGAAGCCACCACTTCTAAAGTGAGCGAAGATCAACTCTTCCTCTGTAAGAGCCGTGGCCTAGATGAAGAGAAAGCCGTTTCCATGATTGTGAATGGTTTCTGTAAAGAAGTATTCCAAGAGCTCCCCATGGAATTCGCCGTTGAAGCCCGTGCGCTACTCGAAATTAGCCTAGAAGGTGCGGTTGGCTAAAGCATAAGCCGCCAACCCACCCACTTACCCATATACGATACTAGGAAACAGTTATGCTACAGATTGAAAACCTACACGCTAGCGTAGAAGACAAAGAAATTTTAAAAGGCCTAACCCTTAACGTTAAGCCAGGCGAAGTTCACGCCATCATGGGCCCCAACGGTTCTGGTAAAAGCACACTCACCAATCTCATCGCTGGCCGCGATGGCTACAAAGCCACCAGTGGCAGCGTTCTATACGAAGGCAAAGACCTCACCGAACTCGAAGCTGAAGAAAGAGCCCGCGCCGGCATCTTTTTAGCGTTCCAATACCCAGTGGAAATCCCCGGTGTGAGCAACATGGAATTTCTACGTGCTTCACTAGAAGAAATCCGCACAGCACAAGGCAAAGAACCCTACGATGCGGTAACTTTGCTACGCAAAACCCGTGAAGCCTGCCAACAAGTAGACTTAGACCAATCCTTCCTTAAGCGTGGCGTGAATGAAGGTTTCTCCGGTGGCGAGAAAAAGCGCAACGAAATCATGCAAATGCTCCTACTAGAGCCTAAGCTTGCACTGCTCGACGAAACCGACTCCGGCCTAGATATTGATGCGCTACAGGTAGTAGCTAAAGGTGTGAACTCTTTACGCAGCCCCGAGCGTGCCATTGTATTAGTTACTCACTATCAGCGCCTGCTCGACTTCATTGTGCCTGATTACGTGCACGTACTGGCAGACGGCAAAATCGCTAAATCTGGCGGCAAAGAACTTGCCTTAGAACTCGAGGAAAAAGGTTACGGCTGGCTTACTGGTGAAGAGGCATGGTAATGAAACTTCCACACATAGAAGTCAAAGAGCAAGCCCTAGCGCTTGCGAGTACGTTTACAGACGCTGACGCCTTCAGTGATGTGCGCAGCGCAGCATTGTCCAGGCTGCAGGATACTAGCTTCCCCCACCGTCGCGTGGAAGCTTGGAAATACACCAATGTGGTAGAACTGCAAAAAGACCATTTACAAACCAAAGCAGCCACCAACGTTAGCGTTGATGTACCCGAAGCTATTTTCCAGCACCGCTTAGTGGTAGTGAATGGCCGCTTAGATGAAGCAGCCTCCACCGCTTTACCTGCAGGGGTTGAACTCACACGCCTTCAAGGCCAAGCAGCACTGCCACATCCTGAGCTAGAGCAAGAACTACCAAAACCTTTTGCTCTTCTTAACAGCGCCACCCTCACCGACGGCCTACATCTTTCTATGGCTGCCGACGCCGAGCCTGCTGCTATTGAAGTGCTATTTATTAGCGAAGGGGATGCCCCTGCTCATTGCAACACACGGTTGCACGTAGACATTGCAGCTAACAGCAAATTAACACTGCTTGAACGTTATGCCGGTGAAGGCCCTGTGCTGACTAACGCCGTTACGAACATTGTAGGGGCAGAAAATAGCGAACTGGTGCACTACCGCTTGCAAACTGAAAGCGCGGATAGCTCACACATTGGCAGCGTGCTCGTGGTGCCTGGCGCTAGCAGCAACTTCCGAAGCTACCAATTAATGCAAGGTAACGCGTTGCGCCGCAACGATGTGCGCACCCTTATCAACCACGCCAACGTAAACGTAGACATGAAAGGCGTTTTCATTGGTGCTGATAGCTCGCACACAGATAACCAGCTGACCATGGAGCACCGAGTGCCCAACAGCCGCAGCAACATGATTTACAAAGGTATGGCGGCCGATAAATCAACGCTCGTGTTCAACGGCAGCATTTACATCCACCCTGGCGCTTTCCAAACAGTGGCCGACCTCACTAACAACAACTTGTTGTTAAACCGTGGCGCTACCGTAAACACCAAGCCTGAACTCATCATTTTCAACGATGATGTGGAGTGTAGCCATGGCACCACCTGTGGCGAGCTAGACCACGAAGCCATCTTCTTTTTACGCTCTCGCGGCTTAAGCGAAGAGCAAGCAGAGCAAATGCTAAGCTTTGCCTTTATTAATGAAGTGCTCTTAGAAATGCCTGACCAAAACGTTGCAGAATGGGCCCGCCCTTGGTTAAACGCCATTTTAGCGAAGAACGAGGACGCTGCATGAGCGTAGATATACAAGCCATTCGTGCGCAATTCCCGATTCTTTCGGTCCGCGCTCACGGCAAACCTTTGGTGTATTTAGATAACGGTGCCACCACACAAAAGCCACAAGCGGTTATTGATGCCATTGAGCACTATTACAGCGAACAAAACAGTAATGTGCACCGCGGTGCGCATTACTTAGGCGATGTGGCTACAGCGGCACTGGAAGGCGCACGAGATACTGTTGCCAGCTTTATTAATGCTGCGCGCGAAGAAGTGCTATGGACAAAAGGCACCACAGAATCACTCAACCTCGTTGCGCACAGTTTTGGCGGCAGCCAATTACAGGCCGGTGATGAAGTACTCATTAGCACCCTTGAGCACCACGCCAACATTGTGCCGTGGCAGCAAGTGTGCGCACGCACGGGAGCTAGCCTAAAGGTTATTCCGTTAGCCGCTGATGGCTCGCTAGACCTCAGCAACATTGATGCGCTACTCACTGAACGCACTAAAATTCTATCTATTAACCACGCCTCCAACGCGTTAGGCACCATCAACCCCATAGAGCAACTGATTGCCAAAGCACGGCAAGTGGGCGCCTACATTGTGATTGACGGCGCACAGGCAGTGGCCCACTTCCCTGTGGATGTAAAAACACTCGATTGTGACTTCTACGCATTTTCAGGCCACAAGCTATTTGGCCCCACTGGCATCGGCGTGTTATACGGCAAGAAAGCATTGCTAGAAGCCATGCCACCGTACCAAACAGGTGGCGAAATGATTGAAACCGTTACCTTTGAAAGCAGTACTTGGAACCGCTTGCCCTATAAATTTGAAGCAGGCACCCCACATATTGCAGGTGCAGTGGGTTTAGGCGCAGCCATCGATTGGTTAACGGCGCAAGATCGAGAGGCCTTATGGGAGCATGAAAAAGAACTCCTACATTACGCCACCGAAAAAGCGCGCGCATTCCCTGGCTTGCGTATCATTGGAGACGCCAAACACAAAGTAGGTGTACTTTCGTTTCTTATCGATAACACACACCCGAGCGATGTGGGCACCCTATTAGATCAGCAGGGTATTGCTGTTAGAACCGGCCATCACTGCACTATGCCTTTAATGAATGAACTCAACATTCCTGGCACCGTACGAGCCTCTTTTGCCCCCTACAACAGCAAAGCAGAAATTGATATGCTTTTTGAAGGGCTCGATAAAATTTTAAAATTTTTGTGAGGTCCATTATGTCTCTAAATACTTTTGACCCCAACGCAAACAACGACGTCACCATGACAGTACAAGCGCAGCAACACGCACGTAAAATGTTAGCTGCACAAAATTACCGTGGCATTCGTTTAGCGGTAAAGCCCTCTGGCTGCTCTGGATACAAATATGAGCTTGAGTATGTGACAGAGCCGAGCGAAAACGATTTACACTACGCTATCACCGAAGGGGTAGACGTTTATGTTGACCAAGACAGCCTCAACTTAATCAAAGGCACAGAAATTGATTTCACCACAGAAGGTTTAAATCAGTTTTTCACCTTCCGCAACCCCAACTCCCAAGGAGAGTGCGGCTGCGGTGAAAGCTTCACCGTGCAGGGATAATTCCGAATGAGCTTTGACCCATCCCAAGTCCGCCCTATGGGCGGCAGAGAACAGCGCACTGTGGTGCTTGAACGCGATGTTGTCACACGCCAAGTACCAAACGGCAACCTAGTCACCCTGCCGGCCAACAGCTTTGTAAACCTCTTTCAAGCGCTCGGCGGCACCTATACAGTAACGCACGAAGGCAACATGTACCGCATTGATGGCACCGATGCCGATGCCATTGGGCAAGAGCCTTTAGACTTTCACTTTGACCCGCCAGAAGCAGATGGCAGCGTGCGCGAAGAGGATATTGAGCGGGCGCTGGATTCTGTCTTTGACCCTGAAATCCCAGTGAGTGTGCTCTCTCTCGGCTTGGTGTATGAGAGAAAAGTAGTGCGGCAGGATGGCAAAAATACGGTGCAAATACGCATGACACTCACGGCCCCCACTTGTGGCATGGGCCCTGTCTTAGTAGGCGACATTGAAAAACGCGTAGGCCTCGTACCTAACGTAGATAACGTCGACGTGGAGCTCGTTTTCGACCCACCTTGGAGCCGCGACATGATGAGCGAAGAAGCGTTACTAGAACTCGGATTATTCTAAAAGGAACGGCATGACTACCACCCTTGGTGTATCCACCACCGACGAAGACATTATTGATACGCTTGGTTTTTTTGATGACTGGGAACAACGTTACAGTTACATCATCGAACTAGGCAAAGAGCTAAGCCCCTACCCCACAGAGTTGCAGTCCGAACCTCACTTAGTGAGAGGTTGCCAAAGCCAAGTGTGGCTGCACATCGAAGTAGATGAAGCAACGGGCAAACTGATGCTGCTGCTAGATAGCGATGCGCTCATTGTGCGTGGTTTAGCTGCCATTGTTTCGGCTGCACTTAACTGCAAAACACCTGAAGAAATCATTGCTTACGACATGGAAGGCTATTTCGAGCAGCTGGATTTATTGAAGCACCTAAGCCCTACTCGCGGCAACGGTATCCAAGCCATGGTAGAGCGCATTAAACAAGAAGCTCAAAAACGCTTGTAATGCTTTTCCCGCAAACCAAAAAGCCAGCCGGCACTACTCCGACTGGCTTTCTTAATTCGTGCTTATAGCACGCACTGCACTCTATATATCTTCTAGCAACACCATTCTTTGGCGCAATGCGGTGGCCTTCGGCAAAATAGTTAGGCCCCGATGTTCTGCCCAAGCACGGGTAAACGACGCGCCAAACAGTAAGATCAAAGACGAATAATTCACCCACAAGAGCAACATCACTAATGAGCCCGCTGCACCATACGCTGATGCAGTAGCTGTGTTAGCCAAATATAAAGCTATTAACGAGCGCCCAAAGATAAACAATAACGCTGTTAATACAGCCCCCATCCACACATCACGCCAACGTAGGTGCACATCTGGCAACACCTTAAAAATAGTGGCAAACAGCGATGAAACCACGAGCACCGAAACACCAAATTCAATCATATACACTGTTGAGGGTGGCATCGGCACCCAATCCTGAGCGAAGACCATCACCGCACGGATCATTACGCTTAGCAACATGGAAACAAGCAATACGAAACCGATGGCCAATACCACCGTTAACGAAAGCAAACGGCTGCGCACCATCAACATAATGGAGTTTCTTGAAGGCCTTGGCACTACTTGCCAAATGGTGTTGAGCGCCCGCTGCATTTGTGCGAACACGGTGGTGGCACCAAAGGTTAAGGCTCCTACACCGATTAAGGTACCCACCAAACTACCTTCAGACATACGCGAACCTTCCACTGCTACAGCCACCGCTTCAGCAGCATCTGGCCCTAGCACCTCCTCGAGCTGCATCATAATCTGCGCCATGGCGGCATCTGTACTCAGCACAAGCCCAATAATGTGCACCGCAAGAATCACCACGGGAGCAATAGAAAACATAGTAAAGAACGCCAAAGCACCAGCAAAAATAAACGATTGGCTACGCAACCAAATCGCCACCGTTGCCTGCATCAGCGCCCCTACGCTTTTTATTTTCTCCCTCAAATTTACTGCGAGTTCCATTAGTTTTTTGCCACCGTATCTGAACCACTATTGCGGTGCCATTTCACCAATGCTTCATCGATAACCGGCAAGGCGGCACCAGCTCTAGCATGGTTAACATACACCACCAACACCCAACCATTGCCATTTTGATCGCGCATATAACCTGCTAAAGCGCGTGCATTATTCAGAGACCCTGTTTTCAAATGGCCTTCACCCACTAAGCTACTGCCACGCATACGGCGCCTTAAAGTGCCATCAAGTGCCACCAAAGGCAGCGATGCTATAAATTCAGCGGCGTAACGGCTATGCCATGCCGCCTCAAGCATCTCGGCGGTTTGCCGTACGGTTAAGCGCTCGTTACGCGAAAGGCCCGAACCGTTCTCTATCACCATGCCCTTTGTGGCAATGCCTTTGCTTCTTAATAGCTCATTGACAGCACGGCGCGCTGCAGCCGCATCATCAGCATCTGTATTAACACGATGGGTGGCACCTATATTCAAAAACATTTGCCGCGCCATCACATTATTACTCCACTTGTTAATGTCGCGCATCATGGTGGCCACATCACGTGAGTATGTTTGCGCTAAAACGGTAGCGCCTCTCGGCACCACACCAAAACCCACCGCACCCCTCAAAGTGCCACCTAGTTGCTGCCAAATATGGCCCACTAATTCCGTGGTGTACACCTGATGCGGCACCACAGAGAGATAGCGATTAAGCTTGCACGTAGGGCTCACATCACCGGACAACACCACCTGCGTTTTAGCGTTAGGCGGTGGCGTATGACGAATGCTTAATAAATGATCTGCACGGGGGCAGCTAGTACCCGCCACACGTAACTGGTTTACTAATTCCACCGATGGAATCGTGGGGGAAAGAGTGGCTATCGCTGTGTTACCCACGATGCGGCCTTGCAAATGATGCAAATTGTAGTTCACCAAAAAAGGAGAAGGCTCTACAAGAAAAGGGGCATAGGGCCTACCACCCGTGTCATCAAACTTCACCGGGTGGCGAGGCATCTTAATGCGGCTAGCATCAATTACAATATTACCAGTTACATGCTTTACACCAGAGTTGCGAACGTCTCTTAGCACCTGCCAGAGACGATCTTCCGTGAGCTGAGGGTCACCAGTGAGGCGCACGTAAAGATCGCCGTCTAAGGTATCTTTACCCACCGCGCCATCCGCATAAACGTTAGTTCCCCACTGATGATGTGGCCCTAATAACTCTAGCGCGCTATAAGTGGTCACCAATTTCATGGCTGAAGCAGGGTTCATGGGTTTGTCAGGCTGATATAGAAAAGCCGCTTCTGTAGTATCCATCGGTACCATGGCCACTGCAAAAGCCTCCATGGGCACCCCACTTTTCTTTGACATGTATTCAATATCAGCACGGCTTAATGGTGCAGCCATCAGCGAGCTGCTGAGGGCAACAAGCACCAACACTGTCAGAGCAAGTGTTCTCTTAAACATCAGCTATTTCCTTATTAACTGGCGGGAGGCATGCACTAACGCACATGCCTAAAAGGTGTTCTTAGAATATGGCAAATACACTAGCTACTAGCAAGCAAACGCTCCACAGATTCAACAACAATTGACACTGCTCTATCTATTTCTTCTTCTGTGGTAAACCTACCCACGCTGAAGCGCAGCGAGCTATGTGCATCCTCAGCTGTTAGCCCCATGGCTTTCAACACATAAGAGGGCGCTACGGAAGCCGAGGTGCAAGCTGAGCCCGAAGAAGCGGCCACACCGGTTAGGCTCGCTAGCAACAAATCGCCATTTACCCCTGAAAACGCCACATTTAGATGCCCAGGCAAGCGCTGTGCGCCTCCTCCATTAATAGAAACATTAGGCAGCACCTGCAACCCCTGCCAGAGGCGATCGCGCAATGCGCTTATGCGCTCACTATCCGCCACCAAATTGCTCTTAGCAATAGCACAAGCCTTGCCAAAACCAGCTATTTGATGTGTTGCCAAAGTGCCCGAACGCATGCCGCGCTCATGGCCTCCACCGTGTATTTGTGCCTCCACACGCAAGCCTGGACGGCGGCGCACATAAAGTGCCCCTATCCCTTTAGGGCCATATATTTTATGCCCCGACACTGACAGCAAATCCACTGGAAGCTCTGCCATATCTAGCGGCAACTTGCCCAATGTTTGCGCAGCATCCACGTGGAAAATAGCGTCTTTTTCACGCACCACTGCACCAATGGCTGCAATATCGTTAATCACGCCAGTTTCGTTATTCGCATGCATAATTGAAACGAGCACAGTGTCTTCTGTCATGGCCTCGGCTACCGCCTCGGCAGTAATTTCACCCGCTTCGTTAGGCGCTACTTTGCTCACCCTAAAGCCTTGCTGGGCCAACCAGTTAACCGTGTCTAACACCGCTTTATGCTCAATGGTGCTCGTCACAATGTGCTCGCCACCACCTTGATGCTTGGCTGCAAATGCAGCGCCTTTAATGCCTAAATTAATGGCCTCGGTAGCACCACTCGTCCATATAATTTCGCGCGCATCCGCATTAATTAGCTCTGCCACACTGGCGCGCCCCTCTTCAACTTGTTCTTCAGCTAGCCAACCGTAGAGATGGCTACGTGAAGCGGGGTTGCCGAAGATGCCCTCTTGCCCTAAACATTCCTGCATCACAGCAATAACTTCAGGGTCCACAGGCGTAGTGGCGGCATAGTCTAGATAAACTGGTTTCATAACGGTGATCTTAACGTGGTTTAAACGGTAGTGGTGGGAATGCTATTATTGCGCTCGCGAACCTTGTTGTGTTGGCGCGTGGAAATGCGTTGCACATTCTCGCAAGAAACAAGGCTTGCTAGGGTGATGTCGTTTAAAAAGCCATAGAGCATTTCTGAAACGTCGTACCAAAGGTGATGTGTAAGGCACATAGACCCATCTTGGCAATCTGCTTGGCCGCCACAACGCGTGGCATCCACAGATTCATCCACCGCCGCAATAATGTCTGCGACAGAGATATCTTCTTTCGGTTGGTTTAAACGATAGCCACCACCAGGCCCACGCACACTACTTACGAGTTCGCGGCGGCGCAGCTTAGCAAACAACTGCTCTAGGTAAGAAACAGAAATACTCTGGCGCTCTGAAATATCAGCCAGTGGTATCGGCGCACTCTCTGTATGCAGAGCTAAATCTAACATAGCAGTAACGGCGTAACGGCCTTTTGTGGTTAAGCGCATAGTACTTCTCATTTGATAATAATGCCTTATGCTACCTAATCCCGACTATTTTAGTCAACTATTACTCTTTGCTGCCCTGCATGGTTTTTTGTATTGCCTTTAACGCCCCGCGCAGCATTCCTATTTCCGCTTCATCCATGTGGGTGCGCATGAATAAACGTTGCAAACGCGGCATTACCTTATCGGGGTGGGCTGGGTCTAAAAAGCCACTTTGTTCAAGCACCTCTTGCAAATGCTGCATGAAATATTGCATATCTCGATGCGTCACAGGGGGCTTATCCCATTGCACAGGTGGCAGCGTCATAATAGGCTCACCTTCGTCCACAAGCACTTCGCTGCCCACCAGCGCCATTCTTAATTCATAAGCAATCACCTGAATCGCTGCACTCACATTTAGCACACCGTAATCAGGATTAGTGGGAATGGCCACGTGGTAATTACAGCGTTTTAGCTCTTCGTTAGTCAGCCCTCTCGCTTCCCTGCCGAACAACACAGCAACATTGCCTTCCACAGGATGCCGAGAAACCATTTCGCCCATTTGGCGCGGCGCCACACAAGGCCAAGGCATGGAACGCTGACGAGCACTGGCACCAAACACCCACGTTACATCTTCTAAGGCTGCATCGAGGCTGTCATGCACTACGATGTTTTCAAGCACATCCGTAGCGCCACTGGCACGCGCCGTAGCTTCAACACTCGGGTATTCTTTCGGCCGCACTAAGTGTAACTGCTCAAGGCCCATGGTTTTCATGGCACGTGCAGCAGCACCGATATTGCCAGGATGGGTAGTTTCCACCATCACGATACGGCACTGAGATAAAGGAAAGCGCGCCATGTTTATTCTCCAAAAAGCGGCAGTCTACAAAATGTTGCCACTACAATGCTAGCTTTGCAGTGAAAGCAGAACGCAGTATACTAGCCACTGCTGATTCATTCCTGCACAGCACCACTTTATTCTGGTATGCTGCGCGCCCTTTTCGTTCTTTAAGATACTAGACGCCTATGTACGCCCCGCAAGTAAATATCGCTTTGCGCGCTGCCCGACGAGCCGGCACTTTTTTACGCCGTGCCGCTGAAGATGCGCGCCACCTCACGGTGGAACAGAAAGGTCACAACGATTTTGTGACACAAGTAGATCGCGCCTGTGAAGCACAACTTATTGAAGCTTTGCAACGCGCTTACCCGCACCACAGTTTTCTTGGCGAAGAATGTGGATTTATTAAAGGCCAAGGTGATGATGCCGAGTGGCAATGGATAATTGACCCACTTGATGGCACCACTAACTTTATCCACGGCATTCCACAATTCGCTATCTCCATTGCCTTAGCCCACAAGGGGCGCATTGAACATGGCGTTATTTACGACCCCATGCGCGAAGAAGAATTCACTGCTAGCCGTGGCCGTGGCGCAGCCTTCAATGGCCGTCGCATTCGCGTAACAAAGCACAATACCTTGCAAGGCTCGCTTATTGGCACGGGTGTTCCTTTTCGCCCCAACCAAATGCAACACCTTGATGCATACATGAATATGCTGCAAGACATCATCCAAACCACCTCAGGCGTGCGCCGTGCTGGTTCAGCCGCACTCGACCTTGCTTGGGTGGCAGCTGGCCGCCTAGATGGTTTCTGGGAAACAGGCCTTGCCTCTTGGGATATTGCTGCGGGCTCTTTGCTCATTCGTGAAGCAGGCGGCTTAGTGGGCGACCTCGCCGGCGGCAACAACTATTTAGACAGTGGCAACATTGTGGCGGCAAACCCCAAATTATTTAAAGCGTTGCTGCAAACTTTCCAGCCACACCTCACCGATGCCCTCAAGCGTTAACACACCAAGCACAGAGGCTTGCCCTCTGTGCTCATCTTCCCGCACCTATCATTTTGCCCACCTCCAACATGGCACTTACTCTGTGTGTGCGCAGTGCCAGTATACTTTTCTGCACCGAGCTCACTGGCTTCCTGAAGCCGTAGAGAAAGAACACTACGACCGCCACGAAAACCACGTGGACGATCCACACTACCGTGCTTTTTTGAATCGCTTAGCAGCACCTTTAATACCGCTGCTTGCCACTGGTGATGAAGGTATCGACATGGGCTGCGGCCCAGGCCCTGCGCTAGCCGCCATGCTAACTGAGCAGGGCTACCCTACCGAGCATTACGACCCGCTTTATTTCCCTAACGAAACGCTATTAACACGGCAATACCATTTTGTTACTAGCACTGAAGTGGTGGAACACTTACGTGAACCACAACATACGTGGGAACAGTTTAAGCGCCTAGTGCGCCCTGGTGGCTACCTTGCCATTATGACGAGTTGGCGCGTAACAAAAGAAGCCTTTCCCCGTTGGCATTACCACCGCGACCCTACTCATATTGGCTTTTACCAACCTGAAACTTTTTCTTGGTTAGCCCAAGAATGGCAATGGTCCGTGCAATTCCCTGCCGCTAACGTGTGCATTTTTCAGCGCCCTCGTTATTAGCAGGCATAAAAAAAGCAGCCCGTAGGCTGCTTTTTACTGCCATGAGGTTTATGGCATATCGTCGAGCTCTTCCACCTCTGGCAACATGAAATCTTCCTTCGTGATGCCAAGTGCTAGCAAAATAGCGTTGGTGATATAAATGGAGGAATAGGTTCCCACGATCACCCCTGCAATTAACGCCATGGAGAAGCCGCGAATCATTTCTCCACCAAAGATGTACAAGGCCACTAACACCAACAACGTTGTTAACCCTGTAATCATAGTACGGCTTAAGGTTCTGTTCACCGCACGGTTAATGAGGTCTCGAGCCTCTGTTAGGCGTGAGTTTCGGAAATCTTCACGAATGTGGTCTGCAATTACAATGGTGTCGTTTACCGAATACCCCACCACCGCTAACACTGCGGCTAAAATGGTTAAATCGAACGTCCAGCCAAAGAAGGCAAATAGCCCAAGCACGATGATAACGTCATGTGCCAACGCCACCACGGCCGCTAAACTAAACTTGTTACTAAAGCGGAACCATAGGTAAATCATCATCATGCCCATGGCGATCATGATGGCTAAACCAGATTGGTCGCGCAGTTCGTCACCCACTTGCGGGCCCACAAACTCCACCCTTGTGAGTTGCAAGCCTGGAATATGCTCAGCTAATAAAGCATAGGCTTCATGGCCTACTTCATCGCCTGTTTTAGCATCTTCCTCGGTTTCTTGCGGCGGGATACGCACCATTACATCGCGTGAGCTACCAAAGTGCTGGGTCACAGCATCTTCGTAACCACCCTCTTCAAGCGCAACCCGCACCGTGTCTAAATTCACCTCTTTCGGGCTCTGCACCTCAAGCACAGTACCCCCGGTGAATTCAAGCCCAAGGTTCAAGCCCTTAGTAAAAATAACGCCTAAAGACAGCGCCACCAACGCAATAGAGATGGCGCTCATTAGGCCGACCCAACGCATAAAGTCGAAGTTCGTTCCTGCTGTTTTCGTATTCATGCTCACCTCAGATACTCAATTTGGCCGGCGCACGTCGGCGTGGGTCGTAAATTAAGCTGATGATGGAACGAGTGCCCACCACAGCAGTGAACATGGATGCACTAATACCAATGAAGAGTGTTACTGCAAACCCTTGCACCGTTCCTGTACCCATAGCAAACAACACCACCGCCACAATAAGTGTGGTTAAGTTGGCATCAAGAATGGTTTCAAAGGCCCTGTCGTACCC
>DATGUF010000026.1:0-16877 GCA_035301485.1 Alcanivoracaceae bacterium | reverse complement strand
ATTGAAATATCAAGAAAGCACGCGAGTGCTCATCAGGATTTAAGGTTTATCTATTTACTTTTAGGGAGGTTTTTCATGGCCACGGTACCGATAAATACCGCACAACCATCACAGCGCCTGTCCTTGCTATCTGTTTGTAGTAAAACTTTTCCTACCTGACCGCTTTTCTAGTAACACCTCATGTGCCGATGGCGTCGCTGCTTTAAGGCGGCCATTTTTCGGCGTTCCTATTAATTGACAGTGAGAAAGACGTGACAGATTTAGGATTCCAGTTCTCAACCACCACTGTGTTGCTCATGCTAGCAGCCTTCTATGGTGGTACTTATCTACTAACATTATTAATTCGTAAAGAAGAAGAAAACACAGACGCCTACATGGTGGCCAACCAAAAAATTGGTATCGGTTTTGCCTCATCGAGTATGACGGCAACCTGGATTTGGGCAGCATCGTTCTATGCTGCTGCTACATCTGGCTATAAGTACGGTGTATCGGGGCCTTTGCACTACGGTTTGTGGGGCGCCTTGATGATTCTATTTATTTACCCTTTTGGGCAGCGTTTCCGTAAGTTAGCGCCCCAAGCGCACACCCTCGGCGAGCTGATCCACGCACGCCATGGTTCTTCGAGCCAGCTCATCCTCGCGGTTTCAAACATTTTAGGTAGCACCATTAGTTTAATGGTGAACTTTACCGCAGCAGGTGCGTTGGTAGCGGTGTTGTCGCCCTTATCATTCCAAGCGGGTGTTATTATCGCAGGGGTAGGGGTGCTTAGTTACACACTGTGGTCGGGTTTCCGTGCAGCAGTATTTACCGATTTCGCCCAGTTAGTAGCCCTTATGGCCGTGGCAGTGATTATTATTCCTGCTGTGCTATTCGCCATGGGTGGGCCTGAAGCTTTTGTTTCCGGTTTAAGCACGCTCAGTAGCGAACAGCAAAGCTTCTTCTCTAAAACGGCTATTTTAGAGCAGGGTGCGCCTTACTTCTTTGCGGTATTGGCTTACGCCATTGGTAACCAAACCATTTCGCAGCGCTTGTTTGCAGTGGATGAACAGCACATTAAGCCTGCCTTTATTACGGCAACCTTAGGTTACGGTGCCATTGTTATTGGTTTAGGAATGATTGGTTTGTTAGCGCTTACAGCAGGCATTGAGCCGCTACACGGCGATACCAACAACCTCATTCCGCAGGTGGTTGCGCAGTACTTATCACCCTTCATGATTGGTTTGTTCTTTGTGTTGGTGATTGGCTCGTTATCTTCCACAGCAGATTCAGACCTCTGTGCCTTATCTGCCATAATCATGGCGGATGTGTACGGTAAGAACATCGCTAAAGATAAAGCAGACCCAGAGAAAATGTTACTCATTGGCCGTGCCACCATGATAGTGGCCACTGTGGCGGGTATCGTGTTAGCAAGCTTCTCGTTTGATATTCTTGTGGCGCTTGTTTTCGTAGGTGCGCTATGGGGTGCCATTGTATTCCCCGTTATTGCGAGTGCCTTCTGGGATAGAGTGACGAACCAAGCATTTACCTGGTCGGTGGTGGTGGCCATGCTCATGTTCTGCTTAGTGCGCTTTGAGCTTATCCCCATGACAGGCGTAGTGGCTTACTTCTTTGAAATCATCGGTTCCATTGGTGCGGGTGTAGTAATCGGCCTCATGGCGTTTGGTTTTGTTGGCCTACGCATTAGTGTGGTGGTGGGTATTATTGCTGGTATCGCTGCATTGTACATCAACCTCGATTTCATGCGCGATTACACCGTATTGCTCGCTTCATTAACGGCGTTTGGTGTGAGCACCACCGTATGTATTATTTTAAGCTTAATGAGCAAACAGCCTGCGTTTGATTTCGACACCATTAGCGAGCGCGTACAAAGCTACGATCAGTAAAATGAGATAAGCTGGGCTGGCAATGATTTTGCCAGCCGGCTAAAGGAGAAAATCATGGATGCTAAAACAGCATTTTATACGTTTTATATTCTTATGTGGCCTGCATTAACACTAGGTGTGTTAGTGTATATCGTGCGTGCAGTATGGCGCGATGTGAAAGAAGCTAGAGATGGCGATCAAGAAGTTCTATAAACACTAACTAAAAAGTGTTAAGTACTCACCCCGAAAAGTTGAGCAAATTTTTCGGGGTTTTTTTATGGGTGATGTATTGAGCATTGCGCTGTTATACAGTGGTATGGCGCAGTAGTGAGGAGATAACATGCCTGTATTTTTAATTGTGTCAGCGGCGTTGATGTTTGGCCTTTATAACGTGTTTATTAAAATGTCGGCGGGCCACATTAATGCTGTGTTAGGCGCTGTGGTGCTGCAATTTGTGGCAGCTTTGCTGGGGTTGGGCCTGTTGTTGTATCAGCAAGCAGGCTCGGCTGAGCCGTTACAGTTTAACCGTGCAGGGCTGGGGTTAGCGGTGGGAGCAGGGCTTGCTATTGGTTTGGTGGAAATACTTACCTTTGTTATTTACGGCCGTGGCGTGCCCGTGGCGGTGGGTAACCCGCTTATTATTGGTGGCTCTTTATTGGTAACTACTTTTGTGGGCATTGTGTTGTTAAAGGAAGGGGCCAGCTGGGTGCAAGTGGGCGCCATTGCCATGATAGTGTTAGGTGTTTTTGCTCTCGCCTGGGAAGGTGTTTAGCGTCAATGTTATGAAGCCTTCTGTCCTGTAAAATAGAAGAAGATAGAAAACAAAATTGCGCAAAAAGGAAAGGCCTGCTTAAGGCTATGTAAGCGATAGCTAAAGTATTATTGAACGCAGCATTGTTTCATGGTTTCCTACTCGCAATTATCTAACTGTTGTTTGTTTACATCACACAAGGAGAGGTTATAAATGTCTAGCCCTTATTTATCCATACGCAAAACAGCCGTGCTAGCGGCTGGCTTGTTGCTCAGCTCCACTGCTGCCGTAGCAGCCGACGACGCCACGGAAAAGCTACGTGAGCGCGCAAACCAACTGTTTAAAACCATTCCCACCGCGGAAGAGGTAATTGCTGAGCGCGAGATACAAGCCGAGCACATTGAGCTAGGCCGTATGTTGTTCTTCGAGCCGCGTTTATCAAAAAGCCAAGTGATTACTTGTAACACGTGCCACAGTATTGGTACCGGTGGTGCGGATAACGTGCCGAAATCCCTTGGCCACGGTTGGAACCACGGCCGCCGTAACTCCCCAACCGTATTAAACGCTGTGTTCAATGGCAGCCAGTTTTGGGATGGCCGCGCGGATGATTTAAAAGAGCAGGCTGAAGGCCCTATTCAAGATGCAGTGGAAATGAACGCCACACCTGAGTATGTGGAAGAAGTGCTAAACAGCATTCCTGAATACCGCGAACTGTTTGCAAACGCATACGCGGACGATAAAAACCCCGTTTCTTTTGCCAACGCCGTGCACGCTATTGGTGAGTTTGAAGCCACACTAGTTACCCCTAATGCACCTTTCGATAAGTTCTTGCAAGGTGAAGACGCTTTAAACGAACAAGAGCGCGAAGGGTTAGCGTTGTTCATGGATAAGGGCTGCACAGCGTGCCACACAGGCCGCAACCTAGGTGGCGAAGTGTTCTTTAAATTTGGTTTAGTGAACGAACCTAGCGAAGCAGTAAGGCCTGCAGATGACCAAGGTTTGTTTGAATTAACCGGTAAAGAATCTGATAAATACTCTTTCAGAACTTCGCAGTTGCGTAACGTTGCCCTTACTGCTCCTTACTTCCACAGCGGTGCCGTGTGGAACCTAGAAGAAGCAGTGAAAATTATGGCTGATACGCAGCTAGGCCAAAAGCTTAGCGATGATGAAGCGGCTTCTATCGCAGCTTTCTTAGGTTCTTTAACTGGTGAGCAGCCAGCGGTGGAATACCCTGTTTTACCCGCTAGCACTGCTAACACCCCGCGCCCTAACCACGATAAGTAATAGGGCAATAAAAAAGCCTCTTCAGTACGTTGAAGAGGCTTTTTTTTATGCCTGAAAACCCGCAGTGTTACACTTCAATGCGTTTGTATTTCGGGCGGCGAGGCTGCAGGGCATCTTCGCCTAGCTTCTCGCGGCGGTACGCTTCGTACTCTGTATAGCTGCCTTCAAAGAACTCCACTTCAGAGTTGCCGTCGAAGGCTAAAATGTGAGTAGCCACACGGTCGAGGAACCAACGGTCGTGAGAAATCACCAAGGCGCAACCAGGGAAGGCGAGTAGCGCTTCTTCTAGGGCACGCAAGGTTTCCACGTCTAAATCGTTGGTGGGTTCGTCAAGCAGTAATACGTTCGCCCCTTGCTTAAGTAGCTTAGCGAGGTGCAAGCGGTTGCGCTCACCACCAGAGAGTTGGTTTACGTGTTTTTGCTGGTCGCCTCCTTTAAAGTTGAAGCGGCCAAGGTAAGCACGGGAAGGCACCTCGTAGTTGCCCACGCGTAAAATGTCGTTTCCTTCTGATACTTCTTCCCACACGGTTTTGCTGCCGTCGAGGGCATCACGGCTTTGGTCTACGTAGGCAATTTGCACGGTTTCGCCCACTTCGATGGTGCCGCTGCTGGGCTCTTGCTCGCCGGTGAGCATGCGGAACAGCGTGGTTTTACCTGCACCGTTTGGCCCGATAATGCCCACAATGGCACCGCGGGGCACGCTGAAAGATAAATCTTCATACAGCACGCGGCCATCAAAGTGCTTGCTTACGTTGTTGAAATCAAACACTTTTTCGCCTAAGCGCGGGCCGGGTGGAATGTATAGTTCTTGTGTGGCGTTGCGCTGTTGGAATTCCACACTAGCGAGTTCTTCAAACGCCGATAAACGTGCTTTGTTTTTGGCACGGCGGCCGCTGGGGTTTTGACGCACCCACTCAAGCTCGCGTTCAACCGTTTTTCGGTGCGCACTTTCAGATTTCGCCTCTTGCTCTAGGCGTGCTTCTTTTTGTTCTAGCCACGAGGTGTAGTTACCTTGCCATGGAATACCTTCACCGCGGTCGAGCTCTAAAATCCACTCACAAGAGTTGTCGAGGAAGTAACGGTCGTGGGTAACGGCCACCACGGTGCCTTTAAACTCGTGCAAGAAGCGTTCTAGCCACGCCACCGATTCAGCATCTAAGTGGTTAGTGGGTTCGTCGAGTAGCAGCATATCGGGCGCAGAAAGAATTAAGCGGCAAATGGCCACGCGGCGGCGCTCACCACCTGAAAGGTGTTTTACTTTTGCATCCCAAGGGGGCAGGCGCAATGCGTCGGCAGCAATATCTAAACGGCGCTCGATGTTGTGCGCATCGGCGGCATCAATAATGGCTTCTAAGCGCGCTTGCTCTTCTGCAAGTTTGTCGAAATCTGCATCGGGTTCAGCATAGGCGGCATATACCGCTTCGAGTTGATCTTGCGCCTCACGCACTTCGCTGATGGCTTCTTCAACAATTTCACGAACGGTTTTCGTGTCATCAAGCTCTGGCTCTTGGGGTAAATAACCAATTTTAATGCCAGGCTGAGGGCGGGCTTCGCCAATGTAATCTTTATCAACGCCCGCCATGATGCGTAACAGGGTGGATTTACCCGCACCGTTTAAACCCAACACACCAATTTTGGCGCCAGGAAAAAACGACAGGGAAATATCTTTCAAAATGTGTTTTTGCGGGGGTACAACTTTCCCGACTCGGTTCATGGTAAAAATATATTGAGACATAACACCTAGTATCGTTTAAGAGCACGCAACATAAAGCTTGCGGGCGATGGTCTGAGAAAGCTCTACGCTAGCTGAAAGCTACGGATGTTGGAAGAGCAACGCGTTAATTAGTATTCAGAAATAAGGTTTTGGGATGAAACAGATACATCGAGCGATATTCTCAAGATATTATGAAGGCTTATCAAGTGCCAAAGCCGATAAAATTAGGTAGAATGGCCCACTCATTTTCACGGCAATGTTTAGCCAGCAACCTGAAGGGCATACCATGTTCGTCAAATCTACCATTGCGGATTACGATCCGGAAATTTACGCTGCGATTAAAAACGAAGAGCAGCGCCAAGAAGAGCACATCGAGCTTATTGCATCTGAGAACTACGCATCGCCAATGGTGATGGAAGCTCAGGGCTCTGCATTTACTAACAAATATGCCGAAGGCTACCCTGGCCGTCGCTACTACGGTGGCTGTGAATACGCCGACGTGGTAGAGCAGCTTGCTATCGACCGTGCCTGTGAATTGTTTGGCGCTAAATACGCTAACGTACAGCCTCACTCTGGTTCACAAGCCAATGGCGGTGTGTTTTTAGCATTACTACAGCCAGGCGACACCGTACTTGGTATGAGCCTTGCGCACGGTGGCCACTTAACCCACGGTGCAGCGCCAAACTTCTCAGGTAAAACCTACAACGCTGTGCAGTACGGCATTAACACCGATACTGGTTTAATCGACTACGACGAAGTAGAAGCCATGGCGCTTGAGCACAAGCCCAAGATGATTATTGCTGGTTTCTCTGCTTACTCGCAGCACTTAGATTTCGCTCGTTTCCGCGACATTGCAGATAAAGTGGGTGCTTACTTGCTCGTAGATATGGCACACGTAGCGGGCCTCGTGGCAGCGGGTGTATACCCCAGCCCCGTTCCTCACGCGCACGTTACCACCACTACTACGCACAAAACCCTACGTGGCCCACGTGGCGGCCTCATCCTGACTAACGACGAAGATATCGCGAAGAAAATTAACTCCGCTATCTTCCCTGGTATCCAAGGTGGCCCTTTAGTGCACGTTATTGCTGCTAAAGCGGTGTGCTTCAAAGAAGCCATGGAGCCAAGCTTCAAAGATTACCAGCAAAAAGTTATCGACAACGCACGTGCCATGGCCGCTGTGTTTGTTGAACGCGGTTTTGATGTGGTGTCTGAAGGTACTGATAACCACTTGTTCTTGCTTAGCCTCATCAAGCAAGACATCACCGGTAAAGATGCCGACGAAGCCTTAGGCCGTGCCTTCATTACCGTGAACAAAAACGCCGTTCCTAACGATCCACGTTCTCCTTTCGTTACCTCTGGTTTACGTATTGGTACCCCAGCGGTAACCACACGTGGCTTTAACGAAGAAGATTGCCGTGAACTAGCAGGCTGGATCTGCGACATTCTCGACAACATGGGCGATGAAAGCGTTATTGATAGCGTGCGCGAAAAAGTCATCGCTATTTGCGCTAAGCGCCCTGTGTACAAAGGTTAAACTCTGTGCATTGCCCCTTTTGTCATGAAGAAGAAACAAAGGTGATCGATTCGCGCTTGGTGGCTGATGGCTACCAAGTGCGCCGCCGCCGTGAGTGTTTAGATTGTGGTGAACGTTTCACTACTTTTGAAACCACAGAATTGGTGATGCCGCGGATTATAAAATCAGACGGCACCCGCCAACCCTTCAACGACGAAAAGTTGCGCGCAGGCATGCTCCGGGCGTTAGAGAAACGCCCGGTAAGCATGGAAGATGTAGAATCTGCTATTCACCGCATTGTGCACCGTTTGCGTGCCACCGGTGAGCGTGAAATACCTGCCTTAGAACTCGGTGAATTAGTGATGGAAGAATTACGTGGCCTCGATGATGTGGCCTACGTGCGCTTTGCATCTGTGTACCGTAGTTTCCAAGATATTTCAGATTTCCGCGCCGAGGTTGAGCGGCTTGAAAAAGCCGGTAAAACTAACCCCGACGTTTCTTAATTTCCTTTCTGCTGGAGTGGTGTGATGAGTGATGTATCGTCGACAGATCGCCACTATATGGCGCGCGCCATTCAGCTAGCCCGCCGTGGCACTTTTACCACTTCTCCTAACCCAAATGTTGGCGCTGTTATTGTGCGCCATGGCCAGGTACTGGGCGAAGGCTGGCACCAACAAGCTGGTGGCCCTCATGCTGAACGCTGGGCATTGCAGGCAGCGGGCGAAGCCGCTCAAGGCGCCACTTGTTATGTCACTTTAGAGCCTTGTAGCCACCAAGGCCGCACCGGCCCTTGTGCAGACGCATTAATTGAAGCAGGCGTGCAACGGGTGGTGGTAGCCATGCGCGACCCTAACCCCCAAGTGGCAGGCACGGGTTTGCAACGTTTACAAGCAGCGGGCATTACCGTGCACCAAGGCGTGCTCGAACAAGAAGCACGCGCCCTTAACCCCGGTTTTATTAAGCGCATGGAACAAGGCTTGCCTTGGGTGCGGCTAAAACTCGCCATGAGCGTAGATGGCCGTACTGCTATGGCTTCGGGTGAATCGCAATGGATAACTGGTGCAGCAGCCCGTGAAGATGTGCAGCAATGGCGTGCCCGCAGCTGTGTTATGCTCACGGGGGTGGGCACTGTGCTTTACGATAATGCTTCGTTAACGGTGCGCCCCGAGCAATGGCAGCGGCACCCCGCTTACCCGTTAGCCACCGTGCGCCAACCGGTGCGCGTGGTGTTAGATAGGCGCTGGCGCACCCCTGAAACGGCAAATATTATTACCCAACCTGGTAGCTGTTGGGTGCTGGGTGAAGCTGCGCATTTCACGGCTGCTAAAGGCGAAGCGCTTGAACAAGCAGGCGCACACTGGAAAACCATGAGCACCGACCCCATGTCTGTGCTGGCGTGGCTAGCAGAGCAAGGCCACAATGAGGTGTTGCTTGAGTGCGGCGCTGAACTCGCCGGTGCTTTTGTGGCAGCGGGGGCTGTAGATGAAATTATTACTTATATGGCACCTATTTTTATGGGCAGCAGTGCGCGGCCTTTGTTAGCCTTGCCAGGTATAGAAAGCATGGCAGAAGTGCAGCCGTTAGCATTAACCGATGCTCGGCGTTTTGGTGCCGACTGGCGTTTTATGTGGCGCCTCACCGATGAGCGAAGCGGCAACGACGCCGTTTGATAAAGAGGTAAGAACATGTTTACTGGCATTATTGAAGCCATGGGGCGCATTAATAAGTTAGTGCCAACAGGCGAAGATATTACCTTAGATATTGATACAGGCGAGCTCGATTTAAGCGATGTGCAATTGGGTGATTCCATTGCCGTTAACGGTGTATGTTTAACGGTAACGCAGCTGCCAGGCCATGGTTTTACGGCGGATGCCTCCGCAGAAACACTGAGCAAAACATCGCTAGGGCAATTGCGCCCAGGCTCTACAGTGAATTTAGAAAAAGCCTTAACCCCCACCACACGTTTAGGCGGCCATTTGGTGGCGGGCCATGTGGACGGTTTAGGTGAAGTGGTGGCCATGTATGATGATGGCCGCTCCACAGTGATTGATATTAAAGTGCCTGACGAATTAGCGAAATACATCGCGCGTAAAGGCTCTATTACCGTGGATGGCATTAGCCTTACCACTAACGAGGTGAACGGGGCGGTGTTTTCGTTAAATATTATTCCCCACACCAAAGAAGTGACCACCATTGGCCAGTGGCAGGTGGGGTCGAAAGTGAATATAGAAGTAGATTTAGTAGCACGCTATTTAGAACGTTTATTACTGGGTGGTAAAGCCGCCGATGCGTCGCAAGATGCCGGCATCACTCTTTCATTTTTAGCAGAAAATGGTTTTCTGAAAGGATAAGTCGATGTCACTGAATACAGTCCCTGAGTTAATTGAAGAAATTCGCGCAGGCCGCATGGTGATCCTAATGGATGATGAGGATCGAGAAAACGAAGGGGATATCGTGATGGCGGCGGAACATTGTACGCCTGAGGCCATTAACTTCATGATTAAACACGCGCGCGGCCTCGTGTGCATGCCCATGAGCAAAGAGCGCTGCGAGCAATTGCAGTTGCCGTTAATGGTGGAACACAACAGCTCTGGTTTCGGCACGAAGTTTACGGTGTCTATTGAAGCCACAGAAGGGGTGAGCACCGGTATTTCTGCTGCAGACCGTGCCCGCACGGTGCAAGCTGCTGCTGCGCCCGATGCCAAGCCCAGCGATATTGTACAGCCGGGCCATATTTTCCCGCTCATGGCCGAGCCAGGTGGTGTGTTGCACCGTGCCGGCCATACCGAAGCCGCCTGCGATTTACCCGTTTTAGCGGGCCTCTCCCCCATGGGAGTGATCTGTGAAATTATCAACGAAGACGGCACCATGGCGCGCCGTCCAGATTTAGAAATTTTCGCGAAAGAGCACGGCATTAAAATTGGCACCATTGCCGATTTAATTGAATACCGCATGAAGCATGAAAAAACGGTGGAGCAGGTGAGCGAGCAACAGCTAGACACCGTATACGGCACTTTCCGTTTGGTAAGTTTTAAAGATGTGGTGGATAACCTCACGCACATTGCCTTGGTAAAAGGCGAGCCCGTTGCTGATGAAGTCACCACAGTGCGTGTGCACGTGGTAGACCCTCTGCGCGATTTATTGGGCGCTAAAAACGACGGCCACATGGGTTGGAGCCTTGCGAATGTGTTGCAAACCATGGGTAATGAAGAAGCAGCCGTCGCGGTGTTACTCGGCCAAGAGCAACCGCCCGAGCACTTACAAACCTTGTTAGATGATTTCTCTGCGGGCCGCCGTCGCCCAGCCAGTGAAAACAGCCCTGCTTACCGCAACATTGGTATTGGAGCACAAATATTGCGCTCTCTTAATGTGGGCCGTATGCGCTTACTCAGTTCGCCCATGCGCTTTAATGCGCTGTCCGGTTTTGATCTGGAAGTGGTAGAATGCATTCCTGCTCCTGGGCAAAGCGAATAATTTAAATGGATACTTGGCCATAGCGCTTAAGTGCTACCAAGTCAGCACATTTCAAAAGCATAAAAGCTTGTTAATTAAGTAGGTATGAGATGAAAGATATTACAGTTTTAGAAGGTCGTTTTGATGATGTAGATGGCCGTTATGCACTCGTGGTAGCGCGTTTTAACAGCTTTGTAGTAGAAGCCTTGCTAGAAGGGGCTGTGGATGCCTTAGTGCGCCATGGTGTGAACCGCAGCAATATCCAAATTATTCGTGTGCCCGGCGCATGGGAATTGCCTGTGGCAGCGAAGCGCTTAGCCGATAAAAACGAACACGACGCTATTATTACACTCGGCGCGGTAATTCGTGGTGGTACTGCGCACTTCGAATACGTGGCGGGCGAAGCGGCCAAAGGTATTGCCGCCATTCAAAACGCAACGGGCGTGCCGGTGGCTTTTGGTGTGTTAACGGTTGATACCATTGAGCAAGCTATCGAGCGCTCTGGTACTAAAGCGGGTAACAAAGGGGCGGAAGCAGCATTGTCCGCGATGGAAATGGTTAGCTTGCTGAAGCAGATTTAAATGTCCACAACAAAACCTTCACCAGCGGCGCGCCGACAAGCGCGCCGTTTTGCCTTACAGGCGTTGTATCAATGGCAGATGACCGGCGATTTACCGGGCACGATAGAACAGCAGTTTCTGGCCGAATATGATATGCGCAAAGTAGATTTAGTGCATTTTAACGAGCTCTTACACAAGGTGCCGGCGCGTGTGGAAGAATTAGATGCGTTGCTAACACCAGAATTAGACCGTTCCGTGCAAAGCTTATCGCAAGTGGAGCGCGTGGTATTACGTATGGGTGTGTATGAACTCGTGGCGCGTATAGATGTGCCGTACCGTGTGGTGATCAATGAGTGCATTGAGTTGGTTAAATCCTTCGGTGCGGATGAATCGTTTAAATATATTAATGGTGTGTTAGATAAAGTGGCGCGCAAGTGCCGCCAAGTGGAGTTTGCTGCACGTTAATATTGAGAGGAAACCATGGGTGAGTTTAATTTAATTGAGCAGTTTTTTCGGCATGCACCGCAAGGCTCAACAGTATTGCTCGGCCCAGGTGATGATGGCGCAGTGGTGAGGCCAAGCCCCGGTATGGCTATGGTAATGAGCATGGATACCCTGCTCGAAGGGCGTCATTTCCCCGTTGGTTTTCCGGCCGAATATGTGGGCTGGCGCAGTTTAGCCGTTAATTTATCTGATTTAGCGGCCATGGGTGCGCGGCCACGATGGGCGCTGCTTAGTTTAACGTTGCCAGAGATAGATGAAGCGTGGGTGGCTGGTTTTTGCAAAGGTTTTTTTGCCCTAGCTGAAGAAGCCGGTGTGAGTTTGGTGGGCGGCGACACCATTAAAGGGCCGCTTTCCATTACCGTGCAGGTAACGGGTGAAGCCCCGCCAAGCCGAGCAGTGCGGCGCCAAGGCGCGCGCCCGGGCGATAAGCTTTGCATCACAGGGCCTGTGGGCTTGGCTGCAGCAGGGTTAGCTGAGTGGCAAGCAGGCCAGCAGCAGGGGGCCTTAGTGGAGGCCTTCGCCAAACCTTACCCGCAATTGCAAACGGGCTTACGCTTACAGGGCGTGGCCACGGCGGCTATTGATATCTCTGATGGATTACTCGCCGATTTGCAGCATGTGTTAACAGCCAGCGGTAATGTGGGCGCCGAGCTGTCGGTGGAAGCACTGCCGGTTGATCTAGGTTTTCTTGATTGGCGTGATGCAGCGCAGCGCGAGCAAGCACAGTTGTACGGCGGCGATGATTACCAATTGCTGTTCACCATATTGAACCATGTGAGTGTGCCCAAAGGTTGTGTACAAATAGGGCGCATTACGTCGCAGCCAGGCATTAAAGTACAAAACCATAAAGGCGAGTGGATGGAAAATGTTACCGTGCATGGTTGGGACCATTTTCGTTCATAAGGAGCAAAGTTGTGAAACCCACGGATAAATTATCGTTAACGAACCCTGTGCATTTTTTGGCCTTAGGGTTTGGTTCAGGCTTGGCCCCTAAAGCACCAGGCACTTTTGGCACCTTGGCGGCGTTACCTGTGTGGTGGTTGTTAGCCCAAGGTGGAAGTTTGGTATATGTGGTGGGCACTTTGTTAGCTGTTGCCATTGGGCCTTATATTTGCGGCCAAGCCGCTCGCGATATGGGCATCCATGACCATGGCAGCATTGTGTGGGACGAAGTGGCCGGTTATTTAGTAACCATGCTGTTTGCGCCCATCAGTGTGTTGTGGGCGTTAGTGGGTTTTGCCTTGTTTCGCTTTTTCGACATTTTAAAGCCGTGGCCCATCAGCTGGTTAGATAAGCAGTTGGACGGTGGCACCGGCATCATGGCCGACGATATTCTTGCTGGTGTGTGTGCTGCACTGGTGCTGCAGCTACTGTTGTATTTTAGTTAATCGCCAGAGCGGTGCCCTGCCTTCAGCGCGTGGGGCGCCGTTCTTTTATTTTATGTGCGCTGGTTCATTGTTTACGCAAGGAATATATTTGTGACGTCTAAAGATGCTCCGAATAAAGAAACGTCATCGTTGCCGGAAAACGCTTCTGAGCGCATTCGCCAACGGTTAGTGGAAGCGGGGCAGCGTTTTCATGCTAACGATAATATTGCTGATTATATTCACGAAGGTGAGCTTGACGAGCTATGCGCCGAAGTAGAAGCGAAAATGCAGGAAGTGCTGCAGGCATTAGTGATTGATACTGAAAGTGATCACAACACGGCAGAAACCGCAAGGCGTGTAGCAAAGATGTATGTGCGCGAAGTGTTTCGCGGACGCTTCGAAGCGGCGCCTAATATCACTGAATTCCCCAATATTTCGCGCCTGAATGAGCTGATGATTGTAGGGCCGGTTAAAGTACGTAGCGCTTGTTCGCACCATTTGTGCCCCATTATGGGCCGGGTGTGGGTGGGTGTGTTGCCTAACAAAAACTCAGATTTAATTGGCTTGTCGAAATATGCGCGTTTAACCGAATGGATCATGACACGCCCGCAAATTCAAGAAGAGGCTGTGGTGATGCTTGCTGATGAACTAGAGCGACGCATGCATCCGGATGGTTTAGCTATCGTGATGGAAGCGAGCCACTTCTGCATGCATTGGCGTGGTGTTCAAGACGACGGTGCGTTAATGAAAAACTCTGTTATGCGCGGGGCCTTCTTGAAAGATTCCACCTTGCGCCGCGAGTTTTTAAGCCTGCTGAAATAATCCTAAATACAACGGCGAGTGAGCGCTAGGCGGGCGAACCGCCTAGCGTGCTTACTGGTTAAAACTGCACTTTAATGCCGGCCGTAATGTTACGGCCGGGTTCGGGCACACGATGTGCTAGAAATGAAGCGTGCTGCCATTGGCGTTGGTTGAGCAAGTTACTGCCGCGCACAAACACATGGTAGCGCTCATCACCCTGTAAGTAGTGGTTAAGGGTAACGGCTAATTCAGTGTGGCCGGGAGTGGCGCTTTCACCCTGGCCAATACGCCGCTGTTTATGTACGCGGGTGAGCTCCCATTCTGTGTCTACCCATGTGTGAAAGCTTAGCACGCGCAAGCCATAACGTTGCGCAGGAATACGTGGTAAGCGCCCAGCCTCTATATACTTGGCCAGCACGTGGTCGGTAAACACGCTCACCGCCCATTGCGGGTGCACCATCCAGGTACTATCTGCTTCTAACCCCACAAACTCAGCATCTGCTTGTTGGTATTGCACTAAGCGAAAGCCTTCGTGCGTATCAATAACGTGGCTGTGCACATAATCATGTATGCGTTGGTAGTAAGTGGAAAGGTTGAACTGCCATTGTCCCCGTTCTTTCGCTAAATACACTTCGGCGCCATAAGTGATTTCTTTATTTGCCCCCGTTTGTTGTGCACAGCCATCGCTGAGTAAGCCACATTCGTAGGTGTTAGTGGCTAAGTGTGGGCCATTGGCGTATAGCTCTTGCGCATTGGGTAGGCGTTGGCCGTAGCTAAGGTTTAAACCGCTTTGCAGCGCTTCGCTTAAGTGCCAGTTAAGGCCTGTTGCCATACCCACAGCACCTTGCTGGCGCTGTTGTTCGTGCTTGGCAGAGAGCCATTGGTGTTCGTAACGAGCGCTAGTTTGCCAGCTTACGGCCTCATGAAGTGGCACCGTTTCAAGAGCGAACAGCGCTATACTGTCCGTGTTAACCTTAGGCATAAAGCGCTCGAGGCCAGCTGAGCTAGCGGTTTCTTGGTTGTATTCAATACCTATAATGCCTTGCCAACTGCGCCAAGGTGCATGTTCGGCTTCCACGCGAAATTGGCCACCTTGATGGCTAAACTGGGTGGCCACTGCGGCATCTTCTCTTTCGTCATGTTGGTAATTGGTATAGCTAACCGCTAAGCGGATAGCACGCCAAGCGCTAGCAAACGGGCGATACTCGCCTTCTACATTTACCCGACGGCTATTGAGTTTCAAGCTCGCGCTGTGGTCATCATGCTCATCATGATGGTGGCCTTCATGGCAGTGCAGCCGGCCATCATGGGGGTGGCAATGTTCGTATTCATGGCTATGTGCGGGGAGGCCGTAAGTGCTGTTGTGTTCGGTGACGGCCATGCCTAAATAGCCTCGTTCGCCTACCCATGAAATGCCCACTGTGCCTAGGTTTTTCTCGGTGAACGTATCGGGAACGCGGTGTTGGGGCTGCTGAGGTGCTTTGTAATCGTTGCTACGGCCCACAGAGGCTGCCCCGTGGAAGAGCCAGTATTTATTGATTTCACCTGTGAGTTGAAAGGCACCTTCGTGCGCATTATTCACGCTGCTGCCTAATATTGCAGCGCTGCCTGCATAGCCATTGCTCGGCCTTTGCGTAGCAATGTGTGGGCTGCGCACATTCACCACGCCACCGCTCGCGCCACTGCTATATAGCAAGGTGGCAGGGCCGCGTATTACTTCTAGCCCTTGTGCGAGCAAAGGTTCTACCGCGTTGGCATGGTCTGGCGACAAGCTTGATGCATCCATAATGCGAGTGCCATTGCGCAACACAGCTACCCGAGGTGAGCCCTGCCCACGAATAATAGGGCGCCCCGCGCCAAGGCCGTAACTGTCGTTGTGCACGCCGGGGGTTTTGGCCAAGGTACCACCTAGGGTGTTGTGGGTTTGTGTGAAGAGCTGTTCGTCTTTTAGGTGATGTTCAGGGGTGGTTAAGGTGTCTTGCCAGCTAGATTCCACCGCAATTGTGGGTAAATTAATAGAAGCGGTGGCAGAAGTGCTAGCAATACATAGGCCGAGCCATATAGGCCAGTTTTTTTTATGCATAGTGATCTCTCTGATAAAACGCGCAAAAGGGTGCCACGGTAAAACACCGCTGGCTTTTGATTTGTAGGGGTGAGCGTTTTATGCCAGTGGTGGAGCGCGAGGTTGAGCTGGGCCCTGTGGCGCAAAGGCAAGCCAGAGCGGGGCGTGTTGGGGAGAGGAGTGATAATGTTGAAAAGAGGGGCTGGCAACCTCGTAGTGGTTGCTAGTGGCCAGTTGCACTGAGCACAGTTCACAAACATCAAGCCATCCTAAGCTGTTTGCAGGTGAGGTGCTGCCACTTTGAGCTGCTAACTCTGCGCGTTTGCCTATAGGTAAATGATGGCTAGGGCTATGCAAGCCACTGTGCCATTGAAAGGCGAGCAGTAATGCAGCTAAGGTTATGTATCGAAAAAAACGGAGCGCGCTGTTCATAGTTGTATTGGTGTGAGCGTAGTTCTCTTTGTCCAAATGCCTTCCGTTAAGCGGCTACCATGCGGCCCGAGCAGGCCGCATCTTTGCTGCTAGCTACGTTTTTTCACAGCGCTGACAATGCCTTCAGCATCTAGGCCTAGCTGCGCTAGTAATGCTTCGCGTTTACCGTGGTCAGTAAATGCATCAGGTAAGCCTAAGTTAATCACCTGTGGCATTAAACCCTCTGCGTGTAAAAACTCATTCACCGCAGAGCCGGCACCCGTCATAATTTGATGGTCTTCGATGGTAACTAACACATCGTGCTCTTGTGCCAATGTGCGCAGCAGTTCGTGGTCGAGGGGTTTCACCCAACGCATATCGGCTACGGTGGCATCAAGCGTTTCCGCCGCCTTTAATGCTTCGGCCAACATAACGCCAAATGAAACAATCGCCACTTTTTTGCCTTCGCGCATAATACGGCCCTTACCAATGGGTAAGGCAGTGAAGGTTTTTTCGATGTTGGCGCCTGGACCTTTGCCACGCGGGTAGCGCACCGCGGAGGGGCCTTCATGTAACCATGCGCTGTAGAGCA
>DATGUF010000025.1:0-9398 GCA_035301485.1 Alcanivoracaceae bacterium | reverse complement strand
GCCGTTAGTACATCTGTGTTGGAATCATCTAGTTGTGAAAGAGCATTTGAGGTAGTATTCGTGTTCATGGCGTATCCAGACTCCAGTCTTTTGTTGATCATTTCTTGCAGGAAACAATCAACAGGATACGCCATTCTTTTGTCTACCTCATACACCAGAAATGACTATATCTCATTGCTGAGCATGACCAAGTCTTAGAGAAGGCAGTAAAATTTTGGTTGGGGTATATCCAGCATGATGGTTGTGATCTCAAAAACGTATAACAAGCCGCTCAAATTCGTTCCGGCCACAAAAAGTGGCCTCCACCGGACTCGCTAACGCTCGCCGTTTAGCGGGGCGTTAGGCCTTAAGGGAAATCTAGATCTGATGGAAAATCCAAAACTTTTTATATCTTATAGCTGGTCAAACCCTATTCACGAACAATGGGTGATTGATTTGGCTAGTGAGCTAACTGAGTCTGGCGTTCATGTCATTTTAGACAAATGGGATTTAAAGGAAGGCCACGACGCAGTGGCGTTCATGGAAAAAATGGTTACAGATTCAGAGATATCGAAAGTGGCGATAATCTGTGATGAGATGTACGCGGCCAAAGCAGACGGCCGTGCTGGTGGTGTAGGGACGGAAACACAGATAATCTCTCGCGAAGTTTATGAAAATCAAGAGCAAGATAAATTTGTAGCAGTAATATCAGAGAAAGATGACCAAGGGAAAGCGTATCTACCTACTTATTACAAATCACGAATCTATATAGACTTGAGTGAGCCTGATAATTACGCCGAAAACTTTGAGAAGCTTCTGCGATGGGTGTATGACAAACCGCTATATAGAAGACCAGAGATCGGGAAAAGACCTTCATTTTTAGAAGAACCAGAGGGAATATCGTTAGGAACAACTGCCGCTTACAAAAGAGCCATCTCTGCAGTCAAAGATAGTAAGCCCTTTGCATCAGGTGCGCTGGACGAGTATCTGACGAATTTTTCAGCCAACCTTGAGAAGTTCAGAATCACAGAAAAGGAAGGGGAGTTTGATGATCAAGTAGTGGAAAATATTGAGCAGTTTCTTCCTTACCGAAATGAGGCTATATCCCTGTTCGTAACAATTGCACAATATGCACCTACCGAAGAGAATGTTTTAAAACTCCATCGATTTTTTGAGGGATTGATACCTTACACAAACAGACCAGAGCATGTTAATCGCTGGAGTGAGTGGGATTTTGATAACTTTAAATTTATTGCTCATGAGTTGTTCCTTTATTTGGTGGCGATCTTCATAAAGCACGAGCGGTTTTCGGCGGTTGGTCTTTTGCTTTCACAGCAATATTATGTTTCAGGCCAGTCAGATTATGGTAAGGATGTAATGGTTGGTTTTGATGTCTTCCGAGAATACTTAAGATCATTGGAGCATAGAAACAATAGATTGAAATTGAATCGTTTATCTCTGCACGCTGACTTGCTTGAGCAGCGTAGCAAAAGTTCTGGACTTGAGTTTCGATACTTAATGCAAGCGGACTTTGTACTATTTATGAGATCTGAAATCCATCAAGCTGACATTTACTCGCACTGGTTTCCAGACACCTTGTTGTATGTCGGTCGGTTCCATAGTGCCTTTGAAGTGTTCGCAAGGTCATCATCAAAATCATATTTTGAAAAAGCTAAATGCATTCTTGGTATCGATAAGCCATCAGATCTTGATGAGCTTATGTCAGGCTACAAAACTGATAGGCAAAGATTGCCTCGCTGGCAGTTTGAGTCTTTTAGCCCCTCAGTGTTGATCGGGTACGAGCAATTGGCTACAAAGGCATAACAAGTTGCTGCACAAGGATAAATTACTCGCTGCGCTCCTAATTTACCTGTGAGCAAGGCGTTCTGTGTAGGTAGGTGAAGATGGTTCCAACTTACAAAAAATTGATATCTGATCCGGATTTCACTCAGAGCCTTGGTGAAATGGTATTGGCCACCGGACGTCTTGAGGGTGTACTTTTTGATTTTCTATCCCAGAAAGGGATACAGGTTGGGGAAAGGGTACCGCTGGGAGGGCTTATTAAGAAGTTGGAGTCATCTGGAAATTTAGATGATACGGTGAGCTATCACCTGAATTTCCTGCTGCACGAAAGAAACTATTTTGTTCATCGAATTACTCAACTCATGCGCGGCTATGAGATTGATAAAGGTGAAATTGAAATCTTTAGAAATAGAACTCAAGGCGTTCGAGAAGAAACAGAGTTTTTTGCCACGATGTTTTTAAGATCCCAACCCGACAACAATACAGAACAAGGCGCTCCAGCCGACCGCTAAAGCGGCGGCTGGGCTATGCGTTAGAACCACCAGAAAGGAAGATACATGTCATCAGAGCTTAAAAGAATACAAAAGCGCAAGGAGACGCAAATAGAGCTGGCAGCGCTTTACGAAAAATCTGAGCATGTTCTTTTGATTCACTACTCCTGCGAATCCTTTTATGACATTAAAGATGGCCGTACGCCGCGAGTAACATCAATTGCATTAAGGAATTTGAAGACCGCGCAGACGGAGAGTTTCTCAATTCATAAGATTGCTGAACGAAGGCACGTCCCTATAGCTGAAATACCGAAAAAATACGATGAGCTAGAAAAGGAAATGCTTTCCGATTTTTTCGAATACCTCAAGTATCGCCAAACGTCCCATTTCATACATTGGAATATGCGCGATGGGAATTATGGCTTCTCAGCAATTGAGCACAGGTTTCAAGTCCTTGGCGGTGAACCGCATATAGTTCCAGACGATAAAAAATTTGATCTAGCCAGAGCTCTAGTGGCACTTTTCGGGCGCCAATATGTAAGTCATGGAGAGTCAGGTCGTTTCCATGAGCTAATTAAGTTAAACCATATGACTGACAAAAGCGCCCTTACCGGAAAAGAAGAGGCGGGCGCATTTGAATCTGGTGATTACATTAAGCTTCACCAGTCCACGTTGAGAAAAGTTGACTGCATGTCCAATATAGTTGAGCGTACAGTTGACGGTTCTTTGGAGACTAATGCTACGTGGAGAGATAAGTATGGTGCACACCCAAAAGCAATAATCGAATATGTCAAACAACACTGGCTATGGTCAGTAATTGTTATGATCAGCATTGTGATAGGAGTTATAGCTCGTGTCGCTGGGTGGTTCTAACAAGCGCAAGCAGCCGGAAATATTTTCCGTTCCTTGTTTGCGGTTTGTGCTACGCTATCGCAAAACAATCCACTTCAAATATTCCGCTGTTGCGGGCATTAGCTGCAAGGGGGTAATGTGGGAACGGCGATAGTGTCCATATTTGGCGTCTTGGCTGGCGCGTTTCTCCAACATCGCTTAGGCCGGCAATCGCAGCATGAGAGGCACCTGCTTGAATCACGCAATGCCGCTTACATTGACTTTCTTGAGGCTGTTTCACTAGTCGTCGCTGCGCAGCGTATGGGCAACAAGCAAAGAGAAATTGAGTCGTTGGCTCGGCTAACTCACGCAAAAGCCCGTATTTGTATCTTTGGTGAGGAACATGTTGTGAGGCGTCTAGCTACCTTTTGGGCAGCCGGTGCCACACTGGAGACAGAGCAGGAGATTTTGGCATTCACTCGGTTTTGCATGGATATCCGCAAATCTCTTGGCATTATGGATAAGGAGTTCCTACACAACGAGGTGTCGCAGCTGCTGTTTTCCATAAATCCAGCGCGCAGCTAACAATTCATTACAGAAGGCTTCGGTGCCTTTAGGTAAAGAATGCGAATACTGAACGATAGAAAAGAAAGGAATCTGCTCATATTGACGCTATGTGCGCTCACGATATTGTGCGTGGTCGAGGCCAATTTTGATATTCCAGGTTTTCTGGTAGACACAAACGCAAGCTATTTTCTCACAGACGAATCGTTTAAACGCATTGTTTCTGGACTATGTCTCAGTATTGTTGCGGCATACGTTTTCTATCTATTTATAGATTTCATTCCAAGAGCAGCGGCAGAAAGAGACACCAGGGTCGTTCTTGATTCTTTATTGGCTGCGATATTGGACGCATATTCGAGGTGTAGAGTGTTCGGCCGTGAAACACCAATTTCTCATGTAGATAAATCTGTTTTGCTTGAAAGCTGGCTCTGCGAACATAAAGCGCTTTTAAAGAATAGAAAGGTTAAGTTTCTTCCATTGAAATTTGCAATGCAAACGGCTGACTCTCGACTAGAAGATTTTCGTCACGCTTTGCCTTTGGCTGTATCGTTGTCGCCGAAACATGCCATGCAGTGGCTAGTCATTATCGATAAAGTACGCCTCTTAGCAGAGAATTATGCTTTGCAACCTGAAGTGTCAGAAGAGCAATTCCATTTAGTCGATACAGACTCAGATGACAACCCTTTGAAGCTTTATAAATCAGACTTAAATTTTAGGTTGTTAGAGTTAGTTGAGCAAGCCATTGAGTGGCGAGGCTACAGCACCAATGAAAGTGGATAACAAGGCCAAGTACAGCGACAACTCATCGTTACGGCTGCCCTATGTGTCAGCCTGATTGTCGTCTGAGGGCTAGGCTAAAGTTTTTCTTACGTTAACGAAATAACACTCGAAACATAAAGACAAAGCAGCAAGACAAAGTTGTTCTTGCTGCTTTTGCGCTATGCATTAAGTTTTTCTTTCAGCGTTTCATTGCTAGTTATTTGAAGTTTATTACTGCTTTCACCTCTGCAGCCCTCACCATTACTAGCTTCCCGCGCCGCGACAGCCTCACTTGCATCACCAATAAACTCCTCCACAAACACCAGTTCTTCATCGTCTGCTTCAAAGTCATTGCCAGCTAAGTTCTCACGTGCACAGGCATCCAGCGCCGTTTGCTCAACACCTGCCTGTTCTAGCGCCTCAGCTTTCGCTTTGGCTTCCTTGATGGCTTGCTCTAACGTGTAGCCTTCACGCAGTGTGATGTCCACGTAGTAGATAGGTGTACGGTGGCTTTGTGTGGTGCTTTTACCGCGCAGCCTGAGCTCAAGCGGCAGCGTAGATAAACACCCACCTGATACCGCATAGTAGTAGCGTAAACGCGCAGTAAGCGTCCGTATGCTGTTAAAGCCCGTGGTGCGGAACACGAAGGCGTTAAGCTCTGTTTCGTCGCCTATGCGCACGTATAAGCGCCCGTAGGGCTTGCACAAGCCATTAGCTCCGAACTCGCACGCATTAGGTGAAGGACATGGTAAACGTTGCATACCTTCTTGCGTTCTCCGCTGGCAACTTTCTCCATTGCCGCTGCACACAGGTCGTCCTGTGCTGCGATCAAAGAAGGTGTACTCAGCTCTGAAGTTCAAGTCGGGTTCGTTGAACATTAAGGTGATGGGGATGGTGCGAAGCTTGCCGCCTTCCAACCCCTCGCGTAGCTCTTGGTCTAGGGGATGCAGTAACCAGCCTTCACGGTTCTGTACTTGAGATGTAATGGTGAACTGGTCATCTTTGCGTGGTAGTCGTTTACCATTACTCTCCACGATGTGACCAATGCTGATGCGCCCAATCACGGGCGGTGTAATGGTTAATCCTTTTAACATGATGTGTACCTCTGATAGTAAAAAATAAAAAGCCATAGCAACCCACCGAGAGGTGGGCTGCTATGGCTCTATGTCGTTGATGTAAAATGGAAGGGTTAGCTAGCTCTGACTAAGAAGCGGCGGCTACCTTTGCGAATGCGTTGGTATTGTTCTAGCAGCTCGGGACGCTCTTTTAGCAGGGCCTTGGTGTCGAGGGTTTGGCTATCGCTACTACGGCGCCATGTGATCTCGCCAGCACTGAATACAGCACGGCTTGCTTCACCCATCGCCTGCTGTATACCTTGCCTTAGCAGGGCTTCTTGGCTGTCTAGGTGCGCAATGCGCTGGCGTATATCCAGCAATAGGTCAAAGTCATCATCAAGTTCACTGTGCTCAGTAAAATCAACAATGGTGTCGTTGTTGCGTGGATACAGGGCACGCAAAGCACGCTCTGCTGAATCACTGCCATCAGCTTCGGGTGGTGTGTCTTGCTCCACCATGCCCCAGAACTCCCGCTCAAACTTAATGATGTGCTCAATGAGCTCATCATCACGCTCGATACGGTGCACCTGTAGCTCTTGACCGCAAATCAGCACAGCCACGTCAGCCGCTTGCTTACCCGTGACGGCTAGTTGGTGCTGTACTTGGCAACGCACGTAATCAGGCACGCCATTAGCCCACAACCTAGCACCATTAATCCCTGTGGTTTTGCATTCCAAGATTTGTACTTCGTCATTGCCCACCACGGCAAAATCAAGGTTAGCTAGCATCCAATGCTTGTCGGGATCAGGATGCTGAAGCACGGCGTTTACACGGCGCACTCTGTTGCCTGTCTTGTGGCTATAAGCATCCGCTACGCTTGCTTCAAGCAAATTGCCCCAGTACATCGGTGAGCTAATGTCGTTGGGGTCAGACTTGGGTAAGTGAGCATCACGGTTGGTTTTGTTCATCCACAGCTCAAGACGCGACTGGAATGGGTTAATACCCAAGGCAGCGGCACAGTCACTAGCACCAATGCCTTGCTTACGCACCTCAAGCCATTCTTCACGGCTCAAGCCTTTGGTGGACACAAGACGTAGTGCTGGGCGCTGTGGGGTAAGTTGAGTTTCTTGTTGTTGCTGTTGCATGACTATCTCCTTTTGATAGGCATAAAAAAACCCACAACAGCGAGGGCTGAAGTGGGTTGAGTTTACTCTGTGGTTATTTACTGCTTGTTTCTTGCTTCCATGCGCTCTTGCATCCACTGTTCTATCTCGGTGGATACCCATGCCACGGTACGACCGCCTAGCTTAACGTTCTGTGGAAAAGCGCCTTTAGCCATGTATCGGTAAATGGAAGTTTTGCCAAGCCCTGTAAGATTGATGACTTCGCGTAAGCCAAGGAAGTAATAATCGATTTCCATGCTGCGTTCTCCTATAGCTCAAGCTCATTAGTGCTTTCGGTAGCTTCTTTGTTAAAGCAGGTGTGGTTTAGCTTCACGTGGTCCTTAGCCACATCAATGCTTAGTTCACCAACACTGCCTTTATCTAGCTGCCATTCAGGCTCGTATAGATTCAGTATCGCTTTGGTCAGGGTAGATACCGCTTGGTGCAGGGTAACTTCCTGATCTTCCAGTACGATGCTGTAGCTCGCTGCATCAAAGCGTCTGGTTTTTACTATGGGTTTGATTTGCTCCAAAGCCTCCTTATCTATAGCTGGCTCAACTGAAATGAAATCAGTTAAACCCGAATTTACGCCGCCGCAGTAGACGATACAAACAGAGGTGATGTCGTGTTGCTTGCACGCCTTTAGGATGGTTTCTTTGTTCGCATGTAGCGCCTTGCTACCCATGCCTTTTAGTTCAATTAACATCGTTTTCTCCGTGTTATTGCAGACACTAAAAAGCCCGCTACGCATAGGCCTAGTGGGCGAATTAATCATTAGGTGTATTGGGTTAGTAACTGGCTTGGCGAGTTAAGCTTTCTGTGAAGTAAGCTGTGTGATTAAGCAGGCATTTACGTTGGTGTCGATCCAGCGTAAGTGTGCCTTCACTTCCCGCGTACGCAGCCCAGTGAGGTTGCTCAAGCTCCAGCAAATCCAAGGCAAAGTGCTCTAAGGCGCTGTGTAATGAAAACTGCCTCGTCACCACCTTGAGGTCTACCTTGCGTAGTCCTTTGGTGCGATACTCCAAGCACAGGTAGGGGGTAATCACCTTCTTGGCCACCTTCATCGTTTTAGCCGAGTTGTAGGTAATACGGTTAACGCGACCATCGCTATCAAAGCCACAATACTCCAGCGTGGCTTGATCGATATTGAAGCGCTTCATCAGCTCAAAAATAGCCTGCTTGTTACGCTCTAAACACTCCTTTAAACGGTCTTGGTAATTCATTGCTTCCTCCTCCTTGGTTACATCAAGCCAGATTCAGCCATGCTTTGGTGTTGATCGGCGGTGACTATGAAGTGGTCGAGCACGCGTATCTCAACCAGCTCAAGGGCATCTTGCAGGCGCTTGGTTATCTCTTTATCAGCTGGAGACGGCGCGGCATCACCCGAAGGGTGGTTATGGGCCAAGATGAGGGCCGCCGCGTTATGCTCTAGCGCTTTCTTCACGACTACACGGGGATAGATAGCAGCAGCGTTGATGGTGCCTGAGAACAAGCGCTCATAAGCAATCACCTGATGACGCTGGGTTAAGAACAGCACCCCAAAGTGCTCATTCTCTTCGTGGGCTAGCTCCATGCGTAGGAACTCAGCGGCATCGGCAGCGCTACTTAAGCGCTCTTTGCCTACTAAGCTTTCCAGCAGTATCTGAGAGGCCGTGCGCATGATGACTTTAGGTGGCAAAGGCCCGTTCGCTTCGTAAGTGCCATCGCTGTTTTTGATGAGAAAATTATTGCTAGTATTCATTGAAGTTCTCCGATTTACGGCATAAAAAAAGCCTGCACAACGGCAGGCTGAATGTGTTGGGGGGGGTAAGGCTTATTAGGTTTTAGCGTAGTCGGTAGCGGGGCGCTCTGGCTCCACCTTGAATGTGTGTGAGCATTTCAAGCACTCATAATTATCAAGCACTTCGTCATCAAGCATGCGCCCAAGGGCTATGCCAGCTTGGCCGCCTAGAACGCCATTAAGGGCGCCATTTGAAATAGCTTTGCTTAAGCTTCCTAGCGCTATGGCAGCGCCTGTTGCACGAATGACTGTGTTAGCACCACTGGCTGGGCTGCTACTGATGGCCAGAGCCACCCCTGCAATGACACCAAGAATAGTGCCAGCGGTACCAAGGATCACCCGAGCGCGGGTGAGTGGTGCTGTGCGAGTCGAGAAACATTGTGGACATTGGGTAATCATAGGGAACACCTTCTTACTGTGAGTAAATGTGAATTTATGCAGGCACAACGCGCTGCATCACAGGGATGGTGTATAAGTGAGATTTTGTTGGGTGGGTTGGCAGGGTAGGGCGTGTTACATGTTGGTTACGCTAGAAGCGGCGCAAGAGAATTATTGCTGAGAGTTTTTTGTTTTTTTATTGGTAGTGTGTATGCGTTTTTGTGTTGGGTGTGAAATAGAGTTGTTTTTTGACGGCCTTAGAGCTGAGGCGAAGAGATTTCTCAGTGGCTATGAAGCAGAGGCTCTTCTGTTTCTAAATGTTGCAGAGAGTGATGTTTCATTTGGCCGTGCTTTTGCATGGTTTGGTGCATTTATGCTGGGGGCATCGTTCGGGGCATCGTTTTTTCATTGATTAAATAATTACTTTAAAATTATCTAGTTGTGATGGTTTTTTGAATCCATCACGGCCCACCAATTTCCCCTCTCTAAGTGAATTCCTTAGTCTCAAAGTCCTTGTATAACTTCATAAGCAAGGCACCTCCTGTTTTAATATATCTCTTTCAATATACACTCATGCCATTGTTTTGTTGGTATA